>NZ_FPJB01000019.1:0-2659 GCF_900119195.1 Pseudomonas sp. NFACC10-1
ACAGCGGGCTTGAATCGTGATGTCGACAAGGCATACGAGATCACGCGTGATGATGAACATCGGACTGATTTGTATGTGACGAAGAGTTCGTTGGATGCGGTTGCCAGCCCGAAAGAGACACTTGGTCAATGGCAAAAAAACGCCGCGCTTTATGGTGAAAACAGTCGCAACACAATAGACAAACTGGCCGACATGCTTGTGGTCGCCGGGTTACTGCCGTTAGGGGCTGTTACAGGTAATGGAACAGATCTAGCACAAAGCCGTGTCGGTTTTAGCGAAATGATGCGACAACTCAACAGCCTGGATGAGGGTAAAAGGTCTGCGGGCGTAAAAAAGTTTCTAAATGCCGTTGCCGGTAAAGATCTAGGCTCTGATGCGGAATCGCTCGTCGCACGTATTGCCGAGCTGGGTGAGGAGCACCCGGATCAAGCGATGCAGGCGATGGTTTTGTTGGCCAAGCTGAATAAACCAAATGGTGGTGCATCGAGTTTTGTTCCAGCAGTGGCGCTGGGTGCTGGCGCAATTGTGGCCCTGAGTGCTGCGTTGTCTACCACAGCAGCGACGCCGGAAGGTCAGGATAGACTGAGAGCGGCAGCCAATGCCGTCGCACTCTCTGTTGCCGAATCAGGTCAATCAGCGGAACAACAGGTCAGTGCATCCATAGAAATATGGAAATTCCTGTTCAGTACGACGTTCCCGGTGCATCTACTGGACGGCGAAAACTCCAGGCTTGTGAACCCTATCGTTCAGGCCCAAGGTGCGAATCCGTCCAGCGGCGGGTATGCTGCTGGAGCGACGCCTGCTGGTGTGGGTTCGACGGGTGGTAGTCAGATTGCTGATCAGACGCCTGTTGATTATTCCAGGCCTGTTACAGAGCTTCCGGCACCGGGGGTGATGAATCAGGGTATAGAGGATGGTGCAAAAGAACTTGGAAGAGTTGATCCACCCATCCCAAAAGTTGATGTCACAAATGACTTTATGATGAACGTGTTCAAAGATGGAGGAGTCCAGCTCAAGTATGGCGATCCTGATGGCGTAGCAGGATTGGTCGTGAATGTGGATAAAGCGGGAGTGCTGGGATTTGAAATTCGAGCAGCACAAAATCATCCCTACTACGATGCATCAGGCACTGATATGTTCGCCAGCGCAATGCAACGCCTCGGCAACGAAGGCATCAAAGTCAATCAAATCCGTGGGGCTTGGGAGGCGGGTACTGACAGCGTTAACACTGCTCGATATCTCGAGAATATTGCCAATGGAATGTCAAAAGAAAATGCTGCTTTGAATACATGGACAGGCCAAATAGCCCAAAAGTACGGATACGGAAAGGTTGAGAAAATTGAAACCATTGGAGACATCAATTATGTCACCTTTAAAAAATAGGTATTTGTTAGCCCAGTTGCTGGAAGGGAAATTGCCGAGCAATGTACTGAACTTGATGTTAGAGGCTGATCCTGAGTTGGATAAGTATGTTTTAGCAAATGTTTTTTTGGAAGAGTTTGATCGTTTGGATAGCAAAATCCTTCCTGTAATATGGAAATGGAAGAGTGTCAAGTCAATTAGAGGTATTTCTGATCAGCAATTTGATGAGGCAATACTTGCGCAAATGAGGATGGCGGGTTATATAGTGTAGTTAGTAGTCGGGAGAGTCTTAGTTTCCTACCTTGAGGGTGTTGGTGCAAAAGGACCTTTGAATACCTTGGAAGGTGTTCTTGGTCGAGTCTAGTCCCGAGTCAACTTAGCTAATGATGGTATGGAGCGCTTGGCTTCACGTCACTTGTCGGGCAAAGTAAATGCAAGCCAGTTTTCTATCGGGGAGCCTGAGTTGCGCGGTCTTCTGCAAAGCAAAGCGGTTGTGAGTACACCTGTCACACAAATGGTAGACAGTGCTGATGGTGTGCGCTATGTGCGCGAAGTTGATGTTAGGCGTTCTATTGGTACGGATAAATTCAGTGATGGAGTCAGCCTCAATAATGACAGTTATGACTGATAAATTTGGGAATCTAGTAACAGCATTCCCAGGGGTGCTCAAATGAGCTCTCGTGACCATGTGCGAGCGGATTTGCTGAGCTCTATGGTGTCGATGTTTTCAGGGAGCACTAATCCTTTGCTGTTGGCTGCTCTTAAAGCAGCGTTTCCTTGGTTGTCTTTTGCTCTAATCGTGAATTGGATTCCTGAACAGGCCGAGGATATATACTGGGTGCTGATCGACTTAGATCGTATTGCAATTGTAGAAATTTCGCGATTAAGTAGTGATTTGGAAGAAGTATCAATCGAAGTGTTAGATTTAAATAAATATAAGGAGCGTCGTCTTTCCATTGATAGCCGCCGAAAGCTCGAGGTTGCGATTGATCTGATGAAGGAAAATTACCCTAGCTAGAGGTTTTCTCTAGTGGTGCAAAAGGAATAGGCGAGGTTTCAGGATCCGCAAAAGACTTCTCAATTGCCGACCGCGTATTTGGTCAGCTCAATCCTGCCGGACACCGGGAAAGTCGAAGGCAAGGAATTCGACCTCAGCGCAACTGTCGTGGCTGGCTTTGGCGGCAGCGTCAGTGGCTCGGTCGGTTACGGCCAGACCAACGGCTCCAAGAACTGGATCGAGGAACAGACCCGCATCACGGCCAAAGACAAGGTCGACATCCGCACCGAGAACCACACC
>NZ_FPJB01000008.1:0-326750 GCF_900119195.1 Pseudomonas sp. NFACC10-1
CGCTTCGCCGGTCACTGCCAAGCTGCGTATCGGCCCACACAATACGGCTCAGGTTGCCGGTGGCGGCTGACACCGCGTACTCGTGCAACGTTTCGGCAGTCTCGTCATAGACATATACGTAACCGTCATACAGCTGGCGAAGGGTATAGCTGCGTGTTTTCAGCTTCGGCATCACCGCCCAGCGGCTGCCCTTGAGTAGCGGTTTCAGCTTCTGGGGAGCGGTATCGTAGCGGGAGCGATCCAGCGCATAGCGCACTGGCACGATGGCGACGTCAGGTCCGCGGAAGGGACACAGGCTGGTGGCCGTGGCGGGAGTTTTGGCGAACGTTGCAGCACGTCGTTGAGTATGGGTGCCGGATTTGTCGGTCATGCATGGAATCTCTGCGCAGAAACGGTCGATATCGCCCGCTGTATGCAGAGGTGCATTCCAAGATGTGTGCCGACTGTCTACTTATCTATAAAAAACAAATAGATAGGAATTTAAAGCAAAGACATCGAGCAAGAAAAGCATGAAATAGTGCGCAAGTATCTGCACACGTGCGCTGACTCGCGCATGCTCGCTGCATCGCTTTGAGTACAAGCCTTGGTCGATTTTATTTAGGTATTGGGTGCGCAAAAGTCTGCACGGCCCGCGCCAAGTGCCACGAACAGGAAATCAGGTCGTTTGCCGAATCAGGCAGGCAGTGCAATTTCCACCTGAATACTCTTGCGTGCCTTGAACGGAGCGAGCAGGGATTCGTCATCCACCGGGTTGGTAATCAGCGTCCAGGGCTGGCGCAAGGGTGTCCAGTGCTGCTGACGAGCTCGGCCCAGCTTGGTGACGTCAGCCAGGACGAAGACCTGAGCGGCACGTGCCACCATGTTTTCCTTTAGATACGCCTGTTCGGCGCTGGCCTCGCACAGACCCAGCTCCGCTACCACGCCATCGGCACTGATGAATAGTTTGTCGGCACTCAGGTGTTCCAGGGCTGCCTGCGCCGCCACGCCATAGGTCGACATGCTCGATGCGCGCAGCGTGCCGCCGAGCACGGTGATGCGCCCATCGGGGATCAACGCCAGATCGCTCAGCGCCAGCAGGTTATTGGTGATCACATGCAGCCCGCGCCGCTGATTGAGAATGTGCGCCAGCGCGCTGGTACTGGTACCGCCTTCGAGAAACAGCGTGTCGTGATCCTCGATGTGCGCCAGTGCGGCACGGGCGATGTCCATTTTTTCCTGGCTGTGCTGACGGCTGCGCTCTTCCAGGGAAGTTTCCGGCTCGCGCTGACCGACGTGTGCCGCGCCGCCGTAGGTGCGCAGGATCAAGCCGTGTTCGGCCAGGGCGGTCAGGTCGCGGCGAACCGTGGCTTCCGAGACGCCGAGTTGGGCGCACAGCTCGTCCACGTTGGATTTGCCGGAAAGAACCAGTTCGAGTATCGCTTGACGACGGTTGGCGACTTTCATTACAGCCCTTGCACTAAAGCCTGGAAGCGGAATGCAACCTTACAACGACGCACCGCCGCACACCACCAGGCTTTGCCCGGTAATTGCACCCGCGTCGGGGCCGAGTAGAAACGCCGCCAGACCGGCGATTTCCTCGGGTTGCACGAAGCGGCCTATCGGAGGCTTTCGCGGCGGCGTGCCACTGCGTCCCGGGTCCAGCAGCATCGGCGTTTCGGTCGCGCCGGGGGCGATCAGGTTG
Source organism: Pseudomonas sp. NFACC10-1 (assembly GCF_900119195.1). Classification (NCBI taxonomy): domain Bacteria; kingdom Pseudomonadati; phylum Pseudomonadota; class Gammaproteobacteria; order Pseudomonadales; family Pseudomonadaceae; genus Pseudomonas; species Pseudomonas sp. NFACC10-1. The sequence goes on from NZ_FPJB01000008.1 coordinate 1,682, forward strand.
ACGGTGATGTTACGCGGGGCCAGCTCGATCGCCCATGAGCGAACCATGCCTTGCAGCGCCGCCTTGGTCGCTGCGTACTGGCTGCGTTGCGCCGCGCCCTGCATGGTGCGGCTGCCGATCATCAGGATACGGGCACCGTCGCGCAGGCGTGGGTAAAGCGCATTGACCATGTGGCTGGCAACGGCCACATGCAGATGCCACATCGCCTGGCCATCGGCATCGTCCAGTTCGCCAAGCGCTGCAGTGCGCATGAAGCCGGCCGCATGGATCAGTGCATCGATGCGCGGTGTTTGCTGCAGGGCTGCGTCCAGCGCGTTGAAGTCGTTGAGGTCGCACGCTCGCCAGGTGAAGTTCTTGTGTTCCAGGTCTGGCGTGCGGCGGCTCAGACCGGTGACCTGCAAGCCCTGTGTCAGCAAGCGCGTGATAATGGCTTTGCCAATGCCGGAGCTGGCACCGGTGACGAGTACGGACTGAATCGGTTCGGGCATGGCATGGGTTCCGCAAAGGCGTCGATCGGCAGCAGGCTGATCGACGCGGGTGGGTCAACGGATCGCGTTCAGCGGCAAGTGAATATGTTTGATCTTCTGTCGGAAGTAGGTGAAGGCGACATGCAGGCTGCCATCCGCGGCCTGGATGATGCTGGGGTAGGAGAATTCGCGGTTGAGCTTTTCCTGTGAGTTGTTGGTCAGGCAAAAGCCGTCGCCCAGCTCCAGGTCCAGACGGGTCGGCCAGGTACCACCGCCGTCCCGCGAGACCGCCAGGCTCATTGGTGCACGGGGGATGCCCCACACTGCAGCCTTGCCGTCCTCACGCGGTCCCGGTGTGATCCGCTCGTCACCTTCGTCTTCGATTTCGTCGTACAGCGAGGCGCGGCGCTGGGCGTGGCCGTCGGCGCTGACAGGGTTATAGACCAGTGCCAGCTCGTCCGTCGCCAGTCTCACGAACTGGATCGACGAGTTGTTGTTGGGCAATTCGGTCGGTGCCGGCACGCTCCAGGTTCGTCCCCGGTCGCTGGACCGGCTGCTGTAGATGAAGTCTGCCCAGCGGCTGCGGAACAGACCGAGCAGGCTACCATCCGCCAACTGATGAACATTCATGTGCACGCTGCCGGTGCTGTCAGGCACGTCGTGGCGTGACCAGTTGTGTCCTTGATCGGTGGAGATCATTACTGCACTGACGTCATGGTTGCCGACCCACTTTTCACCGGGGCCGGTGATGCAGTACCAGACCGGCAATACCCAGTCACCGTTATCCAGTACCACTGGCGGCTGGCGTACAAAGGTGCCCGGCTCGTCGAACAGGGTGTCTATAGGCCCCCAGCTCTGGCCGTGGTCCAGCGACAGGCGACGGCGGATGATCGCGGTCTCCTGATTACCGGAAATCTGTGCGGTCCAGATCAACCACAGCGGGCCGTCGGGTGCTTGAAACAGAATCGGGTTCTGTTCGGAGCGGGTCGAGTCTTCGGACATTTTCCGGGGCTCGCTCCAGACGCCCGTCACCGGGTCACGGCGCGACAGCAGTACGAAGATGTCGGCCATACCCTCCTGAGTCCCCGCGAACCAGGTGCATAGCACTGTGCCGTCGGCCAGCTCGTGCAGGTTTGCCGCATGGTTCTGTGCGTAAGGCGTTGGCAGGAACGCGTCCTGACGGGTATCAGCGGTTGGCATGGGGGACCTCGGTTTCTACAGGATTGGCAGGTTGGCTCGGCGCGGACTGGGGCAGCAGGCGCTCGATGGCAATCACAATGGCAGGTGTCACCAGGGCGATGTACATGTTGTCGATGCCGTAAGGGTTGTTCAACAGATACCAGACGCTGGTGGTAATCGCTGAGGCGATCAGACCCAGCGTGGCGCCTCGGCCCGAACCGAAGAACGGCAGGTAGATGGCGATCATGGCGACAACGGCAATCGACAGGCGCAGGGCGCGAGTGAAGAATGACAGGTTGAGGATTTCAGGGACGAAGAACACGAAGAACAGCGGCACGAAACCGATCACCAACGCGATCAGGCGTGTGGTTTTGAATTCCTGATCCACGGACGGTTTGCGCCACGGTACGTAGAAGTCACGGACGACCAGCGAGGCGATGGCCAGCGCTACCGTACTGACGCTGACGAAAATCGAAGCGACCAGCGAGATGGTCACTACGCCTGCCAATACCGGGCTCATCGATTGCAGGAAGATCGGCAGCGCGTACAGGCTGCTCATTTCCGGGTGCAGGTACTTGGACGCGACACCGATGAAGCCCAGCGCCAGGGCAATCGGGATGCACAGCAGCGAGGCATAGAAGGTCGAGCGGCGTGCTGCGTTCTGATTCTGCGTCGAGGAGATGGCCTGAATGATGAACTGCGTGGAGAAAATCGCGCCGACCGTGCCGATGATCCAGGCGAGGATTTTCGAACCACCGATGGCGCCGTCCCACGTGAAGTAATGCTCGGGCATGTTCTGCACCACGGGGCTGAAGCCGCCAGTCATTTTCAGTGCCACGCCGAGCACGATCAGCACGCCGATGTATTTCACCCCGGTGTGCAGAATACTCATGTAAGCCACGCTTTTCAGGCCGCCGAACACGTAGTAGAGCGTGCTGATGATCGCGGTAATGAAGGCCGCAGTGGTCAGGTTGATCTTCAGAACCGTGGCAATGGCCGCCGCGCCACTGACGTAGTTGCCGACGTTCACCAGCAACAGCGCGTAGATCATGATGATCGAGACTGCGAGTTTGGTGGAGGTGCCGTATTTTTTGGCGATGAAGCCGGAAATGGTGAATTCGCCGGAGCTGTACAGCTTGCGCGCCATCAGCAGTCCGAACAGCGGGAAGCCGATGGCTGCGGCGATCACTGACCAGGAGGCGGCAAAACCGCTTTCGAAGGCCGCTTGTGCCGTACCGACCGTAGACTTGGCGCCGATGAATTCGGACATCATCAGTACGCCGACGACAAAGGCGGGCATGGTGCGCGAGGCGACCATGTATTGCTCACTGGTCTTGCTGCGCAGGCGCATGCTCATCCAGGTGGTTATGAGGATGTAGACGACCACCATACCGATGATGATCGAGGTGTCTTGCGCGTTGAAGGTATCCATCAGTCTCGCTCCATTGTTTTTGTTCTGGCGCGTTATGGGGTGCCGCTGGGGATCGTTGGGTCAGTACCGGTAACGACCTCAGACGGCGATGGAATTGCGGGTGTCGCGTTTTCGGGTGGCCAGCTCCACGGCCTGGCGCATGGCTTCGATCAGGCTGCGTTCGTCGGCGATGCCCTTGCCGGCGATGTCGAAAGCGGTGCCGTGATCCACCGAGGTGCGGATCACCGGCAGGCCGATGGTCACGTTGACCCCGGCCTCCAGACCCATGACCTTGACCGGGCCGTGGCCCTGATCGTGGTACATCGCAACCACGGCATCGAAGTCGCCGCGTCCGGCACGGAAGAACAACGTATCGGCGGGCAGCGGGCCTTCCACGCGCCAGCCACGGGCGCGCAGTTCATCAATCGCAGGCTGGATCTTGGTGGCTTCTTCGCCATAGCCGAACAGGCCGTTTTCCCCGGCGTGAGGATTGATGCCACAGACCGCGATCAGCGGGTTGTCGATGCCTGCGCGGGTCAGCGTCTCTCTGGCGCGCTCGATGGTGCGCTTGACCAGCCCAGGTTCGATGCGCGCAATGGCGTCGATGATGCCGATGTGGGTTGTGACGTGAATTACCCGTAATGTCGGGGTCATCAGCATCATCGACACTTCTTCGATGCCCAGCAGGTGCGCGAGCATTTCGGTGTGACCGGGGAAGATATGCCCGCCTGCGTGCAGGGCTTCCTTGTTCAACGGAGCGGTGCAGATCGCATCCAGCTCGCCGGCCTGAGTCAGTTGCACCGTACGCTCGATATAGCGGAAGGCCGCATCACCGGCGACCGGCGAGAGTTTTCCATAAGGCAGGTCGGCGGGGATCAGACCCAGGTCGATGCAGTCCACGCTGCCCTGAATGAAGCGCGCTTCTGCCGGGCTGGCGATGCTGTTGACGCGCAGTTGGCTGCCGACGATGCGGTTGGCGTCTTCCAGGCGTTGCGCATCGCCGATCACCAACGGTCGGCAAGTCGCGTACACCGAGGCGTGGGTGAGCATTTTCATGATGATTTCCGGTCCCACCCCGGCGGCGTCGCCCATGGTGATACCAATGACGGGACGTTCAGACATAGGAAGCTTCCTCGTTGAAAGGGGTGTCGGTCGCAGCCGGTGCGTGGAGCCGTTGCCAGGCGTCAAGCAACGTGTCGGGGTCGCCGAAAGCGCCGGCTTTGGTCACTACATTGAGTGTGTGCCTGCCCAGTTGCGCTTCGGCCAGAACCACGCCGGTGGCCAGTTCGCCAGACAGCATCAGGCGTTCGATACCGGCGGCAATCAGGATCGCCCTGGCGGTTTCGCCGCCCGTGGCGATCAGCGAGCCTGCATGGGGCAGGGCGGGTGCCAGCCATTGCGCCAGCGCGTGACTCAAGGTGGCTGCCTGGGCTGGATCGCGCTGTTGTTGATCGAGGCGCACCAGTACATCCTGCCCGGCGGCGAGGTGTTGCTGAAGCTGCTCGCTCAGGGCATCGCGCTCGGTGCACCTCTCTTCATTGAGTAGCGTCGAAGGTTGCAGCGTCAGGCACAGTGCCTGACTGGCGTGCGCGAGCCTGTCGGCCTGGGCTTGAGAGTGCCGGGACATGCTGCCGATCACGGTCAGCACCGGTGAGCGTGGTCTGACACTGATCGGCAGGGCTGCGGCCAGACCGAACGCTTGTGGCAGATGGCGAGCCAGCCCGGCAGAGCCGACCCAGAACAGCTCGTCGTGCCAGCCCACTGACGCGTCGGCCAGACGCAGCAGGTCACTGTCCAGTTCAGCGTCGCAGACCAGCACCTGCACACCCTGCTCAAGCGCGCTGCGCAGAGCGGTTTTCAGACCGGCAGGGTCGCGAATGGCATCGAGCCCCAGCCATTGCGTGTGCAGGCCCTGCGCGGCAAACAGCTCAAGCAGGTCGCCGGTGCCCTGCAGGTGCTCGTTGCGCCACACATCACTTTGATCGACCGGCACACCATTTATCAATTGCACACCCATCACGGTGGTGCGCTGCATGGCCGGGAACGCCGGAGCGACCAGCGCCATGCCGCGCAGTCTCTGCAAGGCATCGACCTCGCTGGCGATATTGCCGCGCAGTGTCGAGTCGATTTTCTTGTACAGCGCCATGCCTGCGCGGGACTGTTGCTGCAGCGCTACGCGGTTCTGTTCGGCGGCCTGTTGCGGCGCCAGGCGACGCGAATCGGTATCGAAGGCGATGACCCCTTGCAGGTCTGGGGCGCCGTTGCTCAGCAGCACATGGGTATCGACCCGCGAGGCGAAATCCGCCGCGCAATCGGCGGCCCCGGACAAGTCATCGGCGATGATCAACAGGCCGGGAAACTCGACGTGACTCATGGCAGCAGGCACCGGTACAGTTGCTGGATATCGTCAAGGCTGAGCGCCTTGGGATTATTGGTCATCAGGCGGGTGACCCTTGAGGCCGCCACGGCCATGTCAGCCAGATGCTCTTCGGCCACGCCAAACTCACGCAGGTTCTGCGGGATGTTCAGCACTTGAGTCCATTGGCGAATCTGTTCGATCAGCTTGTGGGCCGCCGCCTCATTGCTGTCGTCCTGCTGTGCTACACCGCAGATCAGTGCCGCGCGCTTGAGGCGTTCGGCGCAACTGTCCAGATTGAAGGCCATCACGTGGGGCAGCAGCATGGCGTTGGCTACGCCGTGAGTGACGTGAAACTTGCCTCCCAGCGGGTAGGCCAGCGCATGCACTGCAGCGGTCCCGGCAGCCGTCAGCGCCAGGCCGCCGTACATCGAACCCAGCAGCATGTCGCCGCGAGCGCGCACTGATTCCGGTTGTTGCCAGGCTTCGACAATGCTGACTGCGATGAGACGCATCGACTCCAGGGCAAAGGCATCGCTGATCGGGTTGGCCTTGGTGGAAATGAAGGACTCCAGCGAGTGCGTGAAGGCATCCATTCCGGTCGCGGCAGTGATCGCTCGGGGCAGGCTGAGGGTCAGCAATGGATCGAGAATCACCAGCGTCGGCAGCAGATGGCGGCTGACCACACCGATCTTCAGTTCTTCATCGGGCAGCGTGACGATCGCGTTGGGTGTCACTTCCGATCCTGTACCGGATGTGGTGGGCACCAGCACCATGGGCTTGCCGGGGTGGGTCACCTTGTCGATGCCCAGCAGGTCTCTGAGTGGCGTGTCATTGGTCAACATGACGGCGAACAGCTTGGCGGCATCCAGCACGCTGCCCCCACCGATGGCGATCAGGGCGTCCGGCGCATGCGGAGCGACGTCGTCACGGAACACACGTTCGATGTTTTCCAGGGTCGGTTCGATTTCGACGTTGTCGAGCATGTGCACGCGGATATTCAGGTCGCGTAGCTGATCGGTGACGCGCTGGGTGACACCAAGGTTATGCATGGCGTTTTGCGTGACCAGAATGACGGTCCTGACCGGCACATCGAGCAGTGGCAGCTTTTCGCCCAGCAGATCCAGGCTGCCGGGACCGTGGACAACATGCTTCACGGTCTGGAAATGGTAGGTAGCAGACATCGCAATGACCTCAGGCTTGGCGGTAAACGGCCAACAGGCTGTGAAGTTTTTCCAGCGCGGCGGCGTCGAGCGGCTGTACCGGCGCACGGCAGGGGCCGACCGGTACATTGAGCAGTTGCGTGGCGGTTTTCAGCACTACAGGCAGGGTGCCCAGCGCGAAGGCATCGCGCAGCGGGCGCAGGGACTCCTGCGCGGCGCGGGCAGCGTCATGATTGCCCGACTGGAAGTGGTTCCAGATCGACATGACCAGACCCGGCACCGCGTTGGCGGTTGCAGCCACCGCGCCGTCACCGCCGGCCAGCAGGTTCCAGTGGATCAGCGAGTCGGTTCCGGCGAATACCGCGAAGTCGTCGCTGCGGTACTTCATCATCTGCACCAGTGCATCGAAGTTGCCAGCACTGTCTTTGATGCCCTTGATCTGCGGATGCTGGCTAAGGGTGGCCACGGCATCCATGCCGATCGACATGCCGGTCTTGGCCGGAATGTTGTACATCATCAGCGGCAGTTCGGACGCATCGGCGATGCTGGTGTAGTGCTTGATCAGCTCGCGCTGGCTGACAGCATTGAAGTACGGCGTGATGATCGACAGGGCATCGGCGCCCACATCGATCATCTTTTTGTTCATTTCAATCACTTCGTGCGTGGCAAATGCCCCGGTGCCGACCACGACAGGTACGCGTCCTGCCGCCGCTTCGACGGTAATACGAGCGATCTTTAGTTTTTCCGCTTCGGAAAGGGCGAAGAACTCACCGTTGGTGCCCAGTACGAAAAGCCCGTGAACACCTGCATTCAGAAGGTTTTCGATCAGATTGCGCAGGGCCTGCTCGTCGAGCTGCTGATCTTCGGTGAAGGGCGTGACCAGAGCTGGAATGATGCCGCGAAATTGCATGGCCAGGTTCTCGTTTTATTTTTAGTAAAACGATAGTGATTGAATCGATCATTACTGGCAAGCATTTTGAGCGTTTTTTTCACGAAGGAGTGGGGTGATGCAGTAAAAATGAAAGAACCGATCAAAAAGCCAGGCACAAGGCCTGGCTCCAGATGAGGGTATCGAAAAGGTCAGGCGGGCCTAGCCACCTCGATTGCCGACGAACGACTGACCCGCAAGGCCACCAGACTGCCGACGATGGTCAGCGCGGCCAGTGAATACAGCGCCAGGGTAGTCGAGCCGGTTTGATCCTTTATCCAGCCCACCAGGTAAGGGCTGAGAAAGCCTGCCATCTGCCCGATCGAGTTGATCAGCGCCAGCCCGCCTGCGGCAACGCTGGCGCTCAGCAGGGCGGTTGGCAATGGCCAGAACATCGGCAGGCTGGTCAGCGCACCCATGGTCGCGATAGTCAGCCCGATGATGGCAACGATGGGCAGCGTCGCGAAGTTGGCGGCAATGATCAGGCCGGTCGCGCCCATCAGCATTGGCACCACCAGATGCCAGCGGCGCTCATTACGCAGGTCGGCGGAGCGGCCGACCAGCAGCATGAACACGCCCGCCATCAGGTACGGCACGGCACTGATCCAGCCGATCACCAGTGCATCGCTGAAACCGAGGTTCTTGATGATCGACGGCAGCCAGAAATTGATCGCGTAGACGCCGCTTTGAATGCAGAAGTAAATAAAGCCCAGAATCCATATGAACGGCATGGTCAGCACTGAAGCCACCGAGCTCTTGCCGTGCACCGGACGGCTCAGTTCATCGTTGGTGATATCGGTCTTGACCCGCTGACGCTGCGCGGGCGTCAGCCAGCGGGCATCCTCGACCCTGTCGCACAGCAGAACGAAGGCCAGCACACCCAGCGCCACGGTCGGCAGCCCCTGAATCAGAAACATCCATTGCCAGCCGGCCATTCCGCCCTGGCCCGCAGCGAAATGGTTGAGAATCCATCCGGAAAAAGGACCGCCCAGCAGGCCGGAGACCGGAATGGCCGACATGAACAGTGCCATGATCCGTCCGCGACGCTGGTTCGGATACCAGCGCGAGAGGTACAGAACGATGCCGGGGAAGAAGCCGGCCTCTGCCATGCCGGTCAGAAAGCGCAGCACGTAGAACTCGACCGGCGTGGTGACGAACAGCAGGCAGGTCGAGAAGATTCCCCAGGTAATCATCATCAGACCGATCCAGCGACGCGGCCCGAAGCGGTTCAGCGCCAGATTGCTGGGCAGGCCACACAGCACGTAGCCAATGAAGAAGATACCGGCACCTAGGCCATAGACCGTCTCGCTGAAACTCAGGGCATCGAGCATCTGCAGCTTGGCAAAGCCCACGTTCACGCGGTCGAGGTAATTGAACAGATAACAAATGAAGATAAACGGGATAAGGCGCAGGGTGATGCGACGGTAGACATGATTGCCTTCGGCGTCGCCCACCTCGTGGGTCGAGAGAGGTGTCATGGCGGGTGTTCCTCTGTGCTTGTTGTTTTTATATAGCCGGATAGCTACTGGATGCACTCCTGATCATAGGTGGGCAGTGACAAAAACGCTTTGGGGTTTTGCACGGCGGCAGGGGGCACGCGTTGTGTGATTGCACAACGCGTGCCCCCGGGGAGCTTATGGCTTGCCGCGAATGTCAGCACGCAACGAAAATCATTGCGCCGGGGCCAATGCTCTACTCGACAGCCTCATACGGCAAGCCCACATAATTCTCGGCAATGGTCCTGCGCCCGGCTTCCGAGCCGACGTAGTAGTCCAGTTCGGTCTGCTGGATGCGCTGGCTGAACGCGTCTGTGTCGGGAAAGTTGTGCAGCACCGACGTCATCCACCAAGAGAAGCGCTCGGCTTTCCACACTCGGCGCAGGCAGATCTGTGAATACTTTTCCAGCAGGTCAGTGCGGCCTTCCTGATAGACCTTGAGCAGGATGCGGTACAGCGTGCTTACATCGCTGGCCGCCAGGTTCAGCCCCTTGGCACCGGTCGGCGGGACGATGTGCGCGGCGTCGCCGAGCAGGAACAGGCGACCGTACTGCATGGGTTCAACCACAAAGCTGCGCAGCGGCGCGATGCTTTTCTCAATGGACGGGCCGGTGACCAGGCGCTCTGCCAGCTGCTCGGGCAGGCGGGATTTGAGTTCATCCCAGAAGCGCTCGTCCGACCAGTCTTCGACCTTCTCGTCGGCACTGACCTGCACGTAATAGCGGGTACGAATGGCCGAGCGCATGCTGCACAAGGCAAAGCCGCGCGGGTGATTGGCATAGACCAGCTCTTCGTTGACCGGCGGCGTATCGGCCAGTACGCCGAGCCAGCCGAACGGATAAACGCGTTCGAATACCTTGAGGGCGTCGGCGGGAATCGATTGCCGTGACACGCCGTGAAAGCCGTCACAGCCGGCAATGTAATCGCAGTCCAGGCGCACGGTCTCGCCGTCTTTCACAAAGGTCAGGTACGGACTATCGCTTTTGAGGTCGTGCGCTTTGACGTCTGCGGCGTCATAGATCGTCATTGCACCGCTGGCTGCGCGCGCGGCCATCAGGTCGCGGGTGACCTCGGTCTGGCCGTAGACCATCACCGTCCTGCCATCGGCAAGGCTCTTCAGGTCGATGCGCTCGCAACGACCGGCGAACGCCAGCTCGAAACCGTCATGGATCATGCCCTCTGCGTCCATGCGTTCACTGACGCCCGCTTCACGCAACAGGTCGGTCATGCCTTGTTCCAGCACGCCGGCGCGGATGCGCGACAGGATGTAGTCGGGGTCCTTGCGCTCGACGATGACGTTATCGATGCCGGCACGTTGCAACAGTTGGCCCAGCAACAATCCGGAAGGGCCTGAACCGATAATGGCAACCTTGGTTTTCATGGCGATAGTCCTGTCTTTTGATCCCTGCCAGGTTTAGTCAGCGGGAAATGTTTGTTTTTGTCTCCTGCATTTTTAATGGATGCCGTCGAGATAAGAAGGCAATATCCGCTGCATTATCTGGACTTTTCGAGGGTCCGGACCAGAGAGGACGACATGGCCAGACCTGCCACAGCAGCGATACCGGTGTTCAAACTCTATGGGGAAACCGCGGCCTGGCCGACCCCCGATCTGATCCATTGTGAGTCGATCCCCGAGCGCAGCAGGATTCACGAATGGGAGATCAAGCCGCATCGGCATGGCGATCTGGTCCAGCTGCTTTACGTGCAGTCGGGCAAGGCGATGCTCAAGGTCGAGGACCGGGTCAGCGAGGTCGAGATGCCTTCGTTGCAGGTCGTGCCCGCACTCAGCGTGCACACCTTCAGGTTTTCCAGAGATATTCAGGGCCATATTCTCAGCCTGGCCAGACCCTTGGTAGAGCAACTCGAGGCTGCGCTCGACGTCTCTGCCCTTAGCGCTGCCCGCTGCTATGCGCTCGGGGCGGACAGCGATTATGTCGACACGCTGTTCAATGCCATTGCCAATGAATACCGGCAGCCCAGAGCGGGCCGCGATCTGATGCTGCACTCGCTGGTCAGTGTGCTGGCGGTGTGGCTCAGTCGGCGCAGCAGTGAAGGTGCTGGCGAAGAGACTCACGCCATGGATCGCGGCCGCGAGCATTTGCAGGTGTTCATGCATCAACTGGAAGCGAGTTTTCGCGAGCACTGGTCGATTGACCAGCATGCCCAAGCGATGGGCATCAGCGCCGCGCATTTGAATGCTCTGTGTCGGCGGCTGTGCAACCAGTCGGCCTTGCAGATCATCAGTGAGCGCTTGCTGCTGGAGGCCAAGCGCAACCTGATCTACACCACCCTGACCATCAATCAGGTGTCAGACAGCCTGGGCTTTTCCGAGCCGGCGTATTTTTCGCGTTTCTTCAAGCGCGCTACCGGGCAATCACCCAAGGCATTTCGTCGGCAGCAATAGAAACGGGGTGCTCAAGAGCACCCCGTTGGCTTGTCGCAGGTCGCTGTGCGGTCAGGTCACGACCTGGTAGCACGGCACGTACGCCGCGCCGCCTGGCAGCTTCATGCGGTGCTGATCGACGAAGGCCTGCAACAGCTTGTCCAGCGGGCCCATGATCGATGGATCGCCGTGGATCTGATAAGGACCGTGCTGTTCGATCAGGCGAATGCCCTTGTCCTTGACGTTGCCGGCGACGATGCCGGAAAACGCCCGGCGCAGATTGGCGGCCAGTTCGTGAGTCGGCACATCGTGGTTCAGTTGCAGTCTGGACATGTTCTCGTGGGTCGGATCGAAAGGGTGCTGGAAGCTTTCCTCGATCTTCAGCAGCCAATTGAAGTGAAACGCGTCATTACGCTCGCGGCGGAACCGCTTCACTTCCTTAAGGCCCTGAGTCATCTGCCGGGCAACGTCTGCCGGGTTGTCGATGATGATCTGGTAGTGGCGCTGCGCCTCTTCACCCAGCGTAGCACCGACAAATGCGTGCAGTTGCTGCAGGTACGGCTCGGTGTTTTTCGGGCCGGTCAGGATCACCGGGAACGGCACGTCCTTGTTGTCCGGGTGCATCAGAATGCCCAGCAGATACAGGAACTCTTCGGCAGTGCCTGCGCCACCGGGGAAAATGATGATGCCGTGACCGACGCGGACGAACGCTTCGAGGCGTTTTTCGATGTCCGGCAGGATCACCAGCTCATTGACGATCGGGTTGGGCGCTTCGGCGGCGATGATGCCCGGCTCGGTCAGGCCCAGGTAGCGACCGCCGACGATACGCTGCTTGGCGTGCGCGATGGTCGCGCCTTTCATCGGGCCTTTCATCACGCCGGGGCCGCAGCCGGTGCAGATATCCAGGCTGCGCAGGCCCAGTTCGTGGCCGACTTTCTTGGTGTATTTGTATTCTTCGGTATTGATCGAATGGCCGCCCCAGCACACCACCATCTTCGGCTCGACACCGGCACGCAGGGTACGAGCGTTGCGCAGCAGGTGGAACACGTAGTCGGTGATGCCCTGGGAATTGCTCAGGTCGATGCGCTGGCTGTCCAGCTCGCTTTCGGTATAGACGATGTCGCGCAAGGCGCTGAACAGCATTTCGCGGGTGCTGGCGATCATCTCGCCGTCGACGAAGGCATCGGCCGGAGCGTTGAGCAGCTCCAGGCGAACGCCGCGGTCCTGTTGATGGATGCGGACTTCAAAACTCTCGTACGCTTCAAGAATGGTCTTGGCGTTATCGACGTGGGCGCCAGTATTGAGAATGGCCAGGGCGCACTGGCGAAACAGGGTATAGGTGCTGCCTGAACCGGCCGCGCTGAGCTGCTGCACTTCACGTTGGGACAGGGTTTCAAGGCTGCCTTTCGGGCTTACGGTGGCGTTAATCACTTGTCTTGGGATCATTCTATTTTCCATTAGAGCGATGCAGTCGAGCATCAGGATGGTGAATATCGAGAACATTCACCCCTGTGGAGCCTTTTCTACAGCACTTGGCCGGGAAAGCAAACGCCGGACCGCAGACGTCCCCTGTTTGAGCCGTTGTGCGTCATCGCAGGATTGAATCGGCAGGTGAATTCTTTTGAAAGCAGGCACTTGCTTCGCATGACCGTGCGGCTGAATTTTGACGCGGACAACGGGCAATAGTGAACCTGACCCCGTTAACGGAGTCTGTTAGCTGATGGACTTTCTGGACGGCCTGCACGAAAGGGATCATCAGGTGCTTTTTCAGCGCGCCTGATAGGCAGACATTCCGTCCGGGCAGGAGTTGCAAAACCGTTGATCACTTGCCGCTCCCATCCTTAGCCGGCCCGTTAAACGAGGCTTTATTTTCATTTCAGATAAAGATAATTATCGCCATGTCTCGTCATTTTTCCGCACTTCTTTCCCGAGCCCCTGGCCTGTTCGTCGTTTCGCGTCGCTTGCTCGGCGCAGGCCTGGTTGGCGCTGCATTGACCGTTGTCGTGCCTGGCAGCGCACAGGCCGCAGGCAGCGATCGCTGGGTTAGCGACAGTCTTACGACTTATGTACGCAGCGGACCAACCGATGATCACCGGATTGTGGGAACGCTGAAATCCGGGCAGAAGGTCGAGCTGCTCAGCGCTTCGGGCAAGTTCAGCCAGGTGCGCGGCGAAGGCGGTTCCACGGTGTGGATTCCGAGCAGCGACTTGCAGGAAGTCCCTGGCCAGGCCGAGCGTGTCCCACAACTGACTCAGCAGGTCGCCGATCTGACCGAGCAGCTGGCGGGCATCGACAACACCTGGAAGACTCGCGTGCAGGGCATGCAGGAAACGCTGGACGCGCGCAAGAAACTGGTCGATGAGCTGGAGGCGCGCACCAAGACCCTCAACGATCAACTGGCCGACTCTCAGGCTGAATTGCGTGCGACTCAGGCACGACTTGGCGATGAGAACAAGCAAGTGATGATGCGTTACATGGTCTACGGCGGCAGCATTGCCGGTGCCGGCTTGCTGGTCGGCCTGATCCTTCCGGCGCTGACCAAGGGCCGTAAGAAGAACGACGGCTGGGTGTAAACCACCTTGATCACCTCACATGCCAGCGTCCCGCGCTGGCATGTTGTCCGCCACGCTGTGCGTTTTATCGAGTGCGCAGCCGATGTGTGACGGACCTCTCCGAAAATGCCTTTCCCCTGCCGCAATCAAGATACAGCCCACACTCTTTATGCCTGCCTGGCACAGGGTTCGTGCGCGAAGTTGATGTTCGTTCTACAGTTTCTGCGTGGATGGTCGAAAAACTGAGTGTCGCCCTCAACCTCGTGCGCTGACGCATAGGAGGAGGGGACCGGCAAGTTGTGTTATGGCTCTTTGCCATCAGTTATTATGTGCGTCCTGAAAAATGGGCTGCCGAGTCGGGCCTGAATGATTTTCAGGCCGCGGGTCTCATATTTTCACCCTCTCCTGTGCAGGAATCCGGATGCTGGCGTACAACCAAAAAAGCTTTCTTATCGTTGATGATTTCTCTGACTTTCGCAGTTCAGTGAGATCGATGCTGCGTGAGTTGGGCGTCAAGGAAGTGGACACCGCCGACACCGGCGAGCAGGCTCTGCGCATGTGCTCGCAAAAGCGTTATGACTTCGTGCTGCACGATTTCAACCTGGGTGATGGTCGCAAGAACGGTCAGCAAGTGCTGGAAGACCTGATGATCGAGCGGCTGCTGAGTTACGAAAGCGTATTCATCATGGTCACTGCCGAAAACAGTCAGGCGATGGTCATGAGTGCGCTTGAGTGGGAGCCGGATGGTTACCTGACCAAGCCGTTCAACCGCGCCGGGCTGGCCCAGCGCCTGGAAAAGCTGGTGCAGCGCAAGACCTTGCTCAAGCCGATTCTGCAGGCCCTCGACCGCCGCAAACCGGCCGAAGTACTGGCCGCGTGCGACAAGCTGATCGAGCAGGACCCACGTTATGCGCCGTTGTGCCTGCGCTACAAGGCCGATGCCCTGCGTGACCTGAAGCAGAACGAGCCCCTGGAAGCGTTCCTCAAGACCATTCTGGCCGATCGGGCCACGCCGTGGGCCTACGGTGCATTGGGCAGCCTGCTGCTCAAGCGCGGCAAGACCGCCGAGGCGCAGGCTGTCTACGAACAGGCAATCAAGGCATTTCCGACCATGCCTGCGCTGTTCGATGGCCTGGCTGATGTGCTGGTCGCGCTTGGCGATGGCAAGCGCGCGCAGTCCGTGCTGGAAAGCGCAGTGCGCCTGTCGCCGCTGGCGGTGCGTCGGCAGAAGCTGCTGGGCAAGCTGGCATTGGGCAACGAGGACTTCGAAAGCGCTTCCAAGGCATATCGCCAGGCCGTCTCCCAAGGTCAGCATTCGCGTTTCAAGGATCCGGAAACCAACCTGGGGTTGGCGCATGCGCTGATCAGCAAAGGCGGTGATCAGGGGCTCGATGCGCGCACCCGTGTCGAGATCAACAACGCCCTGGTCGACGTGGCCAAGGAGCATGGCGACGACGAGGGTCTGCAAGTGCGCACCCGCTTGATGAAAGCGGCCAGCCTGCAGCATTCGGACCCGGAAACCGCAGCCAAGCTGACCGAGCAGGCAATGGCCAGACTGGATGGCATGGAGCAGGTGCTCAGTGCCGATGCCGCACTGATGGTGGCTGCGCAACTGAAGAAGCTTGGTCAGGAAGAGGCCGGTGCCGGCGTCTTGAAGAGTTGTGCGGGAGCCTATGGCGATGATCCTGCGGTGATGAAAAGCATTGCCAGCATGACCGATGATCCGGCGATTCTGGGTGCCAGCAAGGCGGCTGTCGATTTCAACCTGCAAGGCGTGCGCAGCTACAAGGCCGGCAATCTTACGGAAGCACAGGCATTTTTCCGCAGTGCGCTGGGGCTGCAGCCAAAGAACATCAGTATTGCGCTGAACATGGTGCAGTCGCTGCTTCACCCTGGCCAGAATCTGGGCCAGGCCGGAATTGACGAGTGCCGTGCCAGCCTGACCATGCTTGGCAAGATCCCGGAAAGCGATCCACGCTATGAGCGCTACCAGAAACTCAGGGAGAGGGCATTCAGCGCATGAGTGAGGAGACAGAGCAGGGCCTCGACTTTTCCATGGTGATCGCCTCCACGGTGCACGACATGAAGAACTCGCTGGCGACGCTGATCCAGGCACACAGCCAGTGGCAGGCGAAGCTTTCGGTCCAGCAGCGCGATACGCCGGAGCATGGCGTCATCAATTACGAGTTCGCCAACCTCAACGGGATGCTCGTGCAGTTGCTCGGTCTTTACAAGCTGGGTGTCAACCAGATGCCGTTGCGTCCGGACTACCACGAACTGGACGATTTCATCGAAGCGCAACTGGCCCATCATCAGGACGTGCTGGCCAGCCGCGGGATTGCCGCGCGTCATGCGATCGATGTGGTTAGCCCCCTGGGCTTTTTCGACCGCGAACTGATCGGCTCGGTGGTGGGCAATATCATCGTCAACGCCATCGGCTTTGCCCGCGAGCAGATTGTTGTCAGTGTCGGTGATGAAGGCGGGCAGCTGAAGATCACCATCAATGACGATGGCCCCGGCTACCCGGCGTATCTGATCGAACGCCAGACCGACTATGTGCAGGGCATCAACCAGGGCAGCGGCAGTACCGGCCTGGGCTTGTATTTCGCTGCGCACATTGCCCGGCTGCATGTACGCAACGGCATGCGCGGGCGCATTGAAATCGCCAACGGCGGCGTGCTGGGCGGGGCGATGTTCAGTATGACCCTGCCCTGAGAGGCCGCAGCCTTTCCAAGAGCACCCCGCAACGCCTTGTCAGGATTGCGGGGCGTATTCGGCGCTTAGATATTCAGCCCGAAGTTCTGTTTGATGCTGTTCAGGCTGTCCATCAGGTCCTGATCAGATGCCAACGGATGTCTGACCGGTTCGCAGCCGTGCTTGAGCGTGAAGTGCTCGATGGCCGCAAGAGCATTTTGCCGATGCAGGGTATCGGACGAGATCGTTGAGCCCTCGAGCGTCCAGGGCTCGTCCCCCAGATACAGCTGCGAATTATCGATGTCGGCAAAAAACCAGAACGGCGGGTGCATGTTCTGGTTGATGATGGCCAGGGTGTGATCGACGTGTTCGAAGGCGTTGTGATACGTCTCGTCCATCAGGCCGGCCGCTTCCAGGCTCCGTCTGGAATAGTAGGAAAACGCACCGACGCAATGGCGGTACAAGGGCAGATTGATGCCGTTGCCGTAGTCAATCTTGTACACCGCATTGGCCTCGCCGGACGGCGTCTTGTTCATCAGGCCATGCTGGCTGTAATTGAGGTGCTGAATACCGGTCAGTGTCGAAGTCAGAATATAAAGCTCGAAGACTTCCGGGCTTTTTATGTAGATGTCGTCTTCGATCAGGAACAGATGCTCGCACCCGGCATCCATCAGTCGCGACAAGGCTCTGTTCTTGGATTTTCCAACGCCGAGGTTGGTTTCGTTATTGAAGAAAACCTCGCTGTCATACGCGGAAAACTCCGGATACACATCGCCGTCATTGATGATGACAACGCAGTCGATGATCTCGGCAGGCAGGGAATCGTAAAGTTTTTTCAGCAGCGCAGGACGGTTATAGGTGACGATTCCGCAGCCAACCTTTTGACCATTGATCATGGTGATCCTCTGTTCTCTTGGGCGTTAGCATGATTGTTTGTTGATTGGCGTCGCAGCGTGGCGAGTGGTTCAGGCCTGCGCTGACGTCAATCGACGTATGTACGCGGTGGATTGCAATATTTGCGCCAATTGCGGGCACGCCAAAGACCTGGAGCGGTGCCGGTTAAAGTTTTAGCGGACACCGCCGAAACCGATGAAAGACTGTATTCGATATCACGATGAGCGGTGGGTGGGTGATGCTGTTAGCTAAAAAGTACTGCCAGGGGCATGGTATAGAGTTGGGCGCAGCGGCTCACAATGCGTTCAATCTTGCCAATTGCCTGAACGTTGCGCCGTGCAACGGTGTGGATTTTTTGCACCCTCGCGACATGGAAGACTATCAGCAGTACTTCGTCGAGCAGATGAAAGTGTCGGGCGACGTTTCGAAGGTCGACATGCTGGGCGATTTTCAGTGCATCCATACGGCCGACTCGTCAGTTGACTATCTGATCAGTTCGCACGTCATCGAGCACGTCCCCAACCTGCTCTCTGCCTACGTCGAATCCTTCAGAGTGCTGAAGAACGGCGGGGTATTCTTCTGCATCTTTCCCAAGCGCACCGCAGCCAAGACTGATCGGGCCCGTCGTTTGACGACGCTGGCGCAGATGATCGAGGACTATGAAAACAAGGTCGACATGACCACCGTCACTGAAGGCGAGTGGCGCGGTCACTATCAGGTCTTTTCCCTGCAAAGCATGCTCCGCGCAGTCAATTATGTTAACTCGTCAGGCCTGGGTTGCTGGTACATCGAGTGCGTCGAAGAAACCGATTCGAAAGTAGGCAACGGCCACACCGTCGTGCTCCGCAAAGTGGAGGGCTTGTCTGCGGAAAAGTGGCAGGACGTCGGCGACTTCAATACCCAGTTCAATCAGTTGTTGATGGCGGGCAAGCTCGAGAACGCGCTGACGCTGACCAAAATCATGCTGTCATTCAATTTTTTCGATGCCACCAGGCTGCACCTTGCCGGCGCTCTGAGTCGTCAGTTGGGCAATGTGGCCGAAGGCGTCGAATTCCTGCGTCAGGCCCTTGTGGTCGACCCGGAAAACGAAGACTACCGAAAGGAGTTCATCGAAGTGACCGGGACGCCTTTCCATAACCCGGTTCTCTGACGCGGCAGGCCGACAGCCTGAAGCGCGGTGCTTGAAGATTGCAGTCTGAAGGTTGAAGCTTGGCGTTTGCTGCTCAACTAAAAGGACTGACCCATGACAGGCAATGACCCCCATTCGCAGAAAGAAATGCTGATGGGCATTGATGAAGTGGAGTGTGTAACCCCGGATTTGAACGGTGTACCGCGCGGCAAGGTAATGACCGCTGAAGGTTTTCTCGAGGGCCGCCGTTTGCAGCTGGCGCGCGGTGTGTTGCTGCAATGCATCATGGGCGGCTATCCGCCGGCGCGCTTCTACGGCAGTGACGACGGCGATCTGGCGCTGATCAGTGATCCACAGCAGCTCCACCGTCTGCCCTGGAGCACATCGCCGCGCGCCTTGGCGATCTGTGATGCGCAGGACCTCAATGGTCAGCCCTGCATGCTCTCCACCCGTAATCAGCTCAAGGCAGTTATCGCCCGTTACGCTGCGCAGGGCCTGGTGCCGGTGGTGGCCACTGAACTCGAGTTTTTTGTCTTTGCGCCCAATCCCGAGCCGCTTCATTCATTCGTGCCGCCGACCGGGCTGGACGGACGACGCGAACAGGGGCATTCGGCATTCAGCGTCAGTTCCAACAACGGCTTGCGGCCTTTTTTCGCCGAGGTATACGCCTGCATGTCGGCGTTGGGCCTGCCGTGTGACACGGTGATGCACGAGATGGGCGTCAGTCAGTTCGAGATCAACCTGCTGCATGGCGATCCGCTGCTGCTGGCCGATCAGACCTTTCTGTTCAAGCACCTGCTCAGGGAAGTCGCGCTCAAGCACGGGCTGATTGTGGTCTGCATGGCTAAGCCGCTCGCCCATACAGCGGGCAGTTCGATGCATATTCATCAGAGCGTGGTGACAGCAGAGACCGCAACGAACATCTTCAGTGATGCGCAGGGTGAGCCGACCGACACGTTTCGTCATTTCATTGCTGGCCAGCAAGCCTGCATGGCGGACTTCACCGCGCTGTTCGCGCCCAATGTGAATTCCTACCAGCGCCTGTGCCATCCGTATGCCTCGCCCAACAACGCCTGCTGGTCCTACGACAATCGCGCTGCCGGATTACGTATACCGTCGAGTGCAGCGGCGGCCAGAAGGGTGGAGAATCGTCTGCCGGGCGCTGATGCCAATCCCTATCTGGCCATTGCCGCAAGTCTGGCGGCCGGGCTGCATGGCATCGAGCAACGGCTGGAACCGACGCCGCCGCTGCAGGGCGAACTCGAGGTGCCGGAAGAATTGTTATTGCCGTGTACCTTGCACGCTGCTCTGGAGCGTCTGAAAAGCAGTCAGTTGGCCAAGGAACTGTTTGGTCATGAATTCATCGAAGGCTACATCGCGTCGAAGACCCTGGAACTGACCAGTTTTTTTGACGAGATAACCCCCTGGGAACGGCGCGTGCTGGCTGCTCAGGTTTAAGAATCGCAGTGTTGGGCTCGCCCAGTCGGGCGACTCCCTATTTTTGGAAAGTTGATGCGCCAAATCTGGAAGTCCTTTCGAGCGCTTTATTTTGCCTCGTTGATGATGTTGATCGGCTCGGGTCTGCTGAGCACTTATCTGGCCCTGCGCCTGGCGGCCGATCAGGTTGACAGCCTGTGGGTCGGTGCGTTGATGGCCGCCAACTATTTCGGTCTGGTGCTGGGCGGCAAGATCGGTCACCGCCTGATCGGCCGTGTCGGTCACATTCGCGCCTACGCCACCTGTGCCGGCATCGTCGGCGCGGCGGTACTCGGGCATGGCCTGATCAGCTGGTTGCCGGCCTGGCTAGTGCTGAGGGTCATCGTAGGTCTGGGCATGATGTGCCAATACATGGTCATCGAGAGCTGGCTGAACGAGCAGGCGGCTGCCAAACAGCGCGGCATGGTCTTCAGCGGTTACATGATTGCCTCCTACCTGGGGCTGGTGCTGGGTCAGCTGGTGCTGGTGGTTCACCCGCAACTGGGGCCTGAGCTGCTGATGCTGGTAGCGCTGTGTTTCGCACTGTGCCTGGTGCCGGTCGCCATGACCCGGGCGATTCACCCGGCACCCCTGCATCCGGCACCACTGGAGCCGCGCTTCTTCATGAAGCGTGTGCCGCAGTCGTTGACGGCGGTACTGGGCGCCGGCCTGATCATCGGCTCGTTCTATGGTCTGGCACCGGTCTACGCCGCTGAGCAGGGGCTGTCCACCGAGCAGGTCGGTCTGTTCATGGGCTGCTGCATTCTGGCCGGGTTTCTGGTGCAGTGGCCGTTGGGCCTGCTGTCCGACCGCTATGACCGTTCCGTACTGATGCGCATCTTTGCCGCCGCACTGGTGGTGGCGTCATTACCGCTGGCGGTGTTTCCCAGTGTGCCGGTCGAGGTGCTGTTCGGTGTCGGGTTTCTGGCTTCGCTGATGCAGTTCTGCCTTTATCCGCTGGCAGTGGCCTTCGCCAATGACCACGTCGAGGCCGAGCGCCGGGTATCGCTGACGGCCATGTTGCTCATGACCTACGGCATTGGCGCCAGTATCGGTCCGTTGGCCGCGGGTGTGGTGATGAAGCAGTTTGGCGGTCACATGCTCTATGCGTTCGTCTGTGGCGCGGGCGTGATTCTGGTACTGCTGATCAGGCCCAAGGCGGTCACTCACTTGCATCAGGTCGAAAACGCACCGCTGCACCACGTTGCGATGCCGGACAGTATGTCCAGTTCGCCACTGGTAGTTGCACTTGACCCGCGTGTCGATGAGCAGGTGGTTCAGGAACAGATGCAGGCAACCGTTGAGCCTGAGCCGGAGCCCGAGGCGGTGCCTGAATCGGAGGTTGAGGCAGAAAGCGAGGTTCTGGCGCAGACCGAGCCGGCTGCCGGAGCGGAACCAGCTGAAGCCGATGAGCATGAACGCGAGCGTGAAAGCGAGACCTGGAAGGCCTGAGGGGAGAGTGCAGGGTAGTGCATGATTGCGGCAGCATTGCCGCAATCGCCGAAGGATTCAGGTGAGTGTCAGAAGTCCTCGTCTTTGTCGAAGCGTCGTGCTTCGCGCTGTAATTGATAGACGAAGCGCTCGACCTGACGCTGCACCAGCCCACTCATGTTGTGGAAGCGGACGCCGGCAAAGGTGGTGTTGAATCGTTCTTCGAAATGCAGGTGGCGCAACTCGACAGGTGCTGTCATGGCGCCGAAAGGCAGCTTGGCGACGAAACGCTCGTATACCTGGCCCAACTGCATGCGATCGGACACGTCGCCCTCGAAGCGCAACTTGCAACCTGTGGCAGAAATGTCCAGCAGCTTGCCGGCCAGCGTGAACTTCAAGCGGTCACCGCCGATTTCTACATCGACCAGTTGTGCCAGCTTCAGCGCAGCCCGAAATGCGTTGCGCCGCTGGTGATAGACCACTTCCTCAGGCATCGGGCCACGGTACATGCGTTGACCGTCAGTGCTGAGGATGTCCATGTGCGCAGTACTTTCCCAGGCAATCCGCACGCCGTCATGAAAGCCTTCGACACGGAAGGATTCGCCGTTGCTCAGAAAGCGTTCGCCATCACGGGGGATCATCTCGTCGAGAGCCATGACGTTGTTGTCACGGTCGACTTCAAGCAGATAACTCTGAAAGCGCTGGGGACGCTCATGGAAGGTAATGATCAGAGGATCATGACTCTCGAGTAGCAGCCGCAGGTTTGCGGCGATTTCCAAAGGTGTATTGAGAACCTTCGGGGGCTGCGGAGCATCGTCCGCGCTTGAGCCATTCACGTTCTTGAATCTCCAGGCAAAATACTACGGCAACGCAACAGCAGGCATTCTGCCACTATGCACGAAACCTTGATACAGGAAGTTACGCCTGACTCAGGGGGCGTGGTTTTGCTCTAAGGGCAGTCGATCCGCGACTGTCATAGAGTGTAGGCGTATCGCCACCGTTCAGTATGCGAAGCTGGTGAGCGGTACTGACCTGTTGCAGCTGGATCAGACTACCATTGCGCTCGTTGAGCGTCTGGCATTCGTTGATCAGTGTATTCAGTTCGTCGGCGGCCAGCAGCAATTGCTCACCGATATCCGACTGGCTGGCCAGTTGCTGGAGACCACTGCGATTGGCTGGCAGGCCCATGCCCGCAAGCACCTGGCTACGCTTGCGGCCGTGCTGGTCGAGAAGAATGACCAGCGCCTGTTTCTGCGCCAGCACCTGCTCCATCTCGCCCATGTCGCGGCCGTGAAGAATCAATGATTCGGCCTGCAACAACTCAAGAAGCTGTCGGGCTGAAACCATGTCGTCAGTGATCATCTGCAGCAAAGTAGTGTCGTGCATCGCATGCTCTGGTTTTTAAGCGTCCAGAATATCCAGCGCCAGCCTTGGCTTAGCGTTGGGTTTCGAAATTCAACAGTTTGCTGGCGACACGGTTGCTGTCCACTGTGTAACTACCGTCGGCGATGGCCTGTTTGAGCTCGGCAACGCGAGCACTGTTGACGGTTGGCAGATCGGTCAGCTTGTCCGTGATTTTCTGCAACTGTTGAGCCTCACTGCTCAAGGAAAAAGTTTCCCCGGTGCTTTTGACACCTGCGGTGACGGCAGGGGCTGGGGCATCGGTTTTGGCGGTGTCTTTACTGGCGCTGGTACGTGAAGTACCGGCAACAGCCTGTGAGTTGTTAAGGCGACTGAAATCTATGACCATGATTGAAAAAACCTCTGGGTGTTTGGACGCTTGCCTTGTTTTCGGCCAACCCCTGTCAAACTTTAGGCTGATTGTGAGAAAGCTTCCCAATAGACGACATTTGCCGTCGGGCATTCCCCGCAGTCTAAAAAAAACACACCCTTCGCGCCACCATCAATGCACTACATAGCGACTTCCACCTGCCCTGGGCCGGTGACACTTGCTTTGATCACCCGCTGGGAATTGAGGTTTTTCACCCGTATCTGTTCGTTGAAGCCTCCGTCGGACATTGCTTCGCCGGGCATGCGAACCGCCAGCGAGCCGCTGCGCGCGATGATCACCACCTGATCGCCCTTGTGAACCATCTGTGGCTGCTCAAGCGCCACCGGGGTAATGACCTGGTCGATGACCATTTGTCGGACAACCTTCTGACCGACCGCCTGATCCAGCGACGCCAGAAATCCTTGGCCCAGGCTGCTGACATCCCGCTCACGCATCGCGACGTCTTCTTCGGTGACGATCGCGTCACGCTTGAGCGGGCGCATCACGGTCACGACGTTGCGATACAGCAATACCTGAGCGGGCACAAACACCGTCCAGGGCGAAGAACCTTCGCAGCGCACGCGCACGGTAACCCGGCCAACCGGGCGCGGACTTTCCAGTGTGGCTGTCAAATCCTTGTCGCAGGCACCCATCCTTAAACGCGGGTCGAGCTGCTTGACCTGTATCTCATGACGCCCGTCAATCTGGTTGGTTGCCAAATAGTCTTCTACTGTGAACTCAAGAAACCCTTGGGTGACGCCGATAAGCTGTTCAGGGAGTGTGAAATTCTCGGCACGAGCGAGGGTCACCGTGCTGGAAAGGCACAGCAGAGCGATTGCGCACAGAAGCCTGCGGGTTTCTAATGCGAGGTGTCGAGAAATTGTCGTCTTTGCGTTCATGACGTAATAAATAGCAAAGCCCGTGCCGCTTGTTGATCTGGTGTCTGGGCGGCGGTCATTTTGTAAGGGGGTTCGGCATGGCAGGTGTAATGGATTCGGTAAACCAGCGAACTCAGCTGGTGGGTCAGAATCGCCTGGAGCTGCTCTTGTTCCGTCTCGACGGCAAGCAGCTCTATGGGATCAACGTCTTCAAAGTGAAAGAAGTACTGCAATGCCCGAAACTCACCATCATGCCCAAATCGAGCAAGATCGTTCGGGGCGTGGCCAATATTCGTGGCGGCACGATCCCGATCATGGATCTGGCAATGGCGACAGGATCCACAGGGATGATTTCGCTGGTTAACTCCTTCGTCATCATTACCGAGTACAACACCAAGGTTCAGGGCTTTCTGGTGCATTCTGTCGAACGCATCGTCAACATGAACTGGGAAGAGATTCATCCACCACCCAAGGGCACCGGGCGCGATCATTACCTGACCGCCGTCACCCGGGTTGATAACCAACTGGTGGAAATCATCGACGTCGAGAAAATTCTCGCCGAAGTCGCGCCAGTGTCCGAAGAAATCTCGGTCGGTGTCATTGACGCCGAGGTTCAGCACAAGGCTGTCTCTATGCGCGTGCTGACGGTCGATGACTCGTCGGTGGCCCGCAAGCAAGTGAGCCGCTGCCTGGAAACCGTCGGGGTGGAGGTCGTCGCGCTCAACGATGGTCGTCAGGCGCTGGACTACCTGCTCAATATGGTCGCAGAAGGCAAAAAGCCTGAAGAAGAGTTCCTGATGATGATCTCCGACATTGAAATGCCGGAGATGGATGGCTATACCCTTACCGCAGCAATACGTAATGATCCACGCATGCAGAAGATGCACATCACCTTGCATACCTCGTTGTCAGGGGTATTCAACCAGGCGATGGTCAAGAAAGTCGGCGCGGATGACTTTCTCGCGAAATTCCGGCCTGATGATCTGGCGGCCAGGGTCGTTGCGCGGATCAATGCAGCAGAATAACCAGCCGGGGGCGTCGTCCCCGGTGATTCACATGATTTGAGAGGCGGCACTTTGTCTACGGGTAATTTGGATTTTGATCAGTTCCGGGTATTTCTGGAAAAAGCCTGTGGCATTCTGCTTGGGGAAAACAAGCAGTACTTGGTGTCCAGCCGCCTCAACAAATTGATGGAGCAGCAAAGCATCAAGTCGCTTGGCGAGTTGGTCCAGCGTATTCAGACCCAGCCGCGCAGTGGTTTGCGCGAGCAGGTCGTCGATGCGATGACCACCAACGAAACCCTGTGGTTTCGCGACACCTATCCGTTCGAAGTGCTGAAGAACAAGGTGCTGCCCGAGCAGATCAAGGCCAGCCCTGGTCAGCGACTGCGCATCTGGTCGGCCGCCTGTTCGTCGGGTCAGGAACCGTATTCGCTGTCGATGTCCATCGACGAGTTCGAGCGTGCCAATCAGGGTCAACTCAAATCGGGCGTGCAGATCGTCGCAACCGATCTGTCGGGCTTGATGCTCAATAACTGCAAGACCGGCGAATACGACAGTCTGGCTATCGGCCGCGGCCTGTCGCCGGATCGTCTGCAGCGCTTTTTTGACGTTAAAAGCCCGGGCCGCTGGGTGGTCAAGGCGCCGATCAAGAGTCGTGTGGAGTTCCGCTCGTTCAACCTGCTCGACAGCTACGCCTCGCTGGGCAAATTCGACATCGTGTTCTGCCGTAACGTATTGATCTACTTCTCCGCTGAAGTGAAGAAAGACATCCTGCTGCGTATCCACGGAACGCTCAAGCCAGGCGGTTACCTGTTTCTGGGGGCTTCCGAAGCACTCAATGGTTTGCCCGATCACTACCAGATGGTTCAGTGCAGCCCCGGGATCATCTATAAGGCCAAGTGACGGTCTGTCAGTTGCCTGCGATGAAAAAAGAGACCTTCGGGTCTCTTTTTTTGTGCGCGGCTGAAAACAGCTTTGATCGTCTGCCCATCGGTTTCATGTTTGCGTACTGTTGCTCACCAGTTTTGCAAAAGCGTTGGCGGCGGCGCTCTGGTAGCCGTTTTTACGCCGCAGCAGCGCAACCGTCCGCCCGGGCAAGGCAGGGATCGTCTGAACTTCGCACAACCCAGGCTGCTCGCGAACGATGGCATCGGGAAGAATGGTCGCCATGCGGCCCTGGGCAACGACCTTGAGCAAAATGGCAATCGAGTTCGCCTCGAGGCCGACCGTCGGCTTGAAGTTCTGCGTATGGCACCAGGCATCCAGCAATTGGCGAGTGGCGAATCCGGGGGCGAGCAAGGCAAAGCGAAGCGTTTGCAGGTCCTCAAGTGTCAGCACGGTCTGTTTTTCGGGGGCAGACTTGGCCATGACCAGGCACAGTTGTTCATCGAACAGAGGCTGGCTGTCTATCTCGACGGCATGACTGCCGGCAAAACCGATGGCCAGATCGAGCGAGTCACTGATCAATGCCTCGGTGATCCGCTCCAGAGGTAGCTCCGTGAGGATGATTGCCACGCCGGGATACAGCGCGCTGAAGCGGTCGATCAGCGGCGCTATCAGGTATTCACTGAAGGTGGGCGTGACGCCGAGGCGCAAGTGTCCGCGTGACAGGTCGCTGACATCGTTGAGCGCACGCTTCCCGGCCTCCAGCTCAAGCAGGCAGCGACGCGCGTGGTCCAGATAGACGCGGCCGGCATCGGTCGGCACGACACTGCGGCGAGTGCGGTCGAACAGTTGCACACCCAAGCTGCTTTCCAGTTGCCTGATCTGTTGCGACAACGCCGGTTGCGAGACATGCAGGGCCTCGGCCGCCCGGGTGAAATTGCCATGATCGGCGACCGCCAGCAAATAACGTATATGGCGTAACAGCATGGAATCACCATAAGTCAGGGTTATGGCGATGATCATAAATCAGTCTTGGATCTTATGGTGATAGTTGCCGATGCTGTGATTGACGTGAATTCATTCCGGAGGGTTACCTATGCCGCACAGCAACATTTCCAGAGCGCCGCGCCAGCATCTGACTGAACGTGTGCTGCAGGCCAAGACCGCAAAGAACCTGACGTGGGCAGGGCTTGCAGAAGGTACGGGGTTGAGCGTGGTGTATGTCACGGCTGCATTGCTCGGTCAGCACCCTTTACCCGAGGCGGTGGCCGAGGTAGTCGCCGAGCGTCTCGGGCTGGACAGGGACGCGGTCGCCGAACTGCAAACCATCCCGTTGCGCGGCAATGTCGAAGACGTCTCCAGTGACCCGACGATCTATCGCTTCCACGAAATGGTTCAGGTCTACGGCACAACGCTGAAGGCATTGGTGCATGAGCAGTTCGGCGACGGCATCATCAGCGCAATCAACTTCAAGCTCGACATCAAGAAAGTCGAAGATCCGGAAGGGGGCGAGCGAGCCGTGATCACCCTCGATGGAAAATTTCTGCCCTACAAACCGTTCTGAGGACGCTGGTATGAGTGATAAAGGAAGACCGCCATTTCCACCCTTTACCCTGGAGACGGCTGTCCAGAAAGTCCGTGGCGCCGAGGATGGCTGGAACTCTCGCGATGCGGCTAAAGTTGCGCTGGCCTACACCGAAGACACGTACTGGCGTAACCGCAGCGAGTTCATCAATGGCCGCGCAGAGGCTCAGGCCTTTCTGGAACGCAAGTGGCGCAAGGAACTGGACTACCGGCTGATCAAGGAGCTCTGGGCATTCACGGATAACCGCATAGCCGTGCGCTATGCCTATGAATGGCATGACGACTCCGGCAACTGGTTCCGTTCGTATGGCAACGAAAACTGGGAGTTCGCTGCAAACGGCCTCATGCAGCGGCGCTTTGCCTGCATCAACGATTTGCCGATCGCCGAGTCCGAGCGCAAATACCATTGGCCATTGGGGCGCCGACCGGATGATCACCCGGGTTTGAGTGAGCTGGGTCTCTGATTGAAAGCGCTGTCCGGGCGGAAATGATCGAAAACCGCCCGGACTTTCATTCGGTGGCGGGTGCGTCGGTAGCTGATGCACTGTCGCCAAATAAGCTTTGATCTCTAGCCATGCCTGCGAAAGGATTCTCTCTACCGCCGTTCACGAATTGAGTTGCTTTTTTCGCGTGTGCCAGCAGTTCGGGATCAGTCGTGTCAGGCACCTCGGCATCATTTTTAGCCTTGTTGACGTCGTAGCTTCGGCCAATGATCTGGTCAAGCTTCTCAGCTGCTTTCGCCCCCAGTGCATCATGATCAAGGCTCGCATCTCTTGACGCCGCACGCGTCGCGCTTTCGCTGAGTTGCACAGAAAGAGAAGAAAGTTTGCCTGAGTCCTCCGCTTTGTTTGAGGTGGCAGAAGGGGCACGGGGGGAGGGTGAGGTGGCGGGGGACGCCACAGCTTTCGCGGTGTTAATGACCGGGTTGTTGTGAGTGCCTATTGAGTCGACCAAGATGAAGCTCCTTTCCAATTCCCAATCCTTGTGCGCTTGAGTGTATCGGTCATCACCACAATCCTGTAGTGCAGATACGAGATTCGCCAACGCTGCCCCCATACTGGCAAAAAAACGGCACCCACCTTGCCGCTTTGCCCCTCCACAGCGGAAATGCCTTGCCGCTTTTCTGGCATTGCCGCCTCGCCGCCGCCTGTGGGCCCTGCAATCATTGGCTTTTACAACATGGCACGCTGATTGCTTTGTCAGTAACAACAGAATCAGGTCAACCGGCAAAGGTTTCCCGAAATGAGCATCAGCTTCGATAAAGCGCTAGGCATACATGAAAAGGCTCTGAACTTCCGGGCTCAGCGTGCAGAGGTGTTGGCCAACAACATCTCCAACGCCGACACCCCGAACTTCAAGGCTCGCGATCTGGACTTCTCGTCGGTGCTGGCTGCCGAAAACGACAAGGTGCAGAACGGTCATTTCGCGCTGAACAAGACCAACAGCCGTCATATCGAAGCCGAGGGCATGGGCAATGACGACGGTACGCTGATGTATCGCACGCCGTCGCAGCCTTCGCTGGACCAGAACACCGTTGATTCCCAGGTCGAGCAGGCCAGCTACACCGAGAACGCCATGGGCTTCCAGGCCAGCTTCACATTGCTCAACAGCAAGTTCAAGGGGCTGGTTGCAGCCCTTCGCGGAGAATAATTCATGTCACTAGCCAATGTGTTCAACATTGCCGGTAGCGCCATGAGTGCCCAGACCACGCGTCTGAACACCACGGCCAGTAACATCGCCAACGCCGAGACCGTGTCTTCGAGCATGGACCAGACCTACCGCGCCCGTCACCCGGTGTTCGCCACCGTGATGCAGGGTCAGCAGTCCACAGGTGGTTCGTTGTTCCAGGACCAGGGCGAAGCCGGGCAGGGCGTTCAGGTCAACGGCATCATCGAAGACAGCTCGAACCTGGAAGCACGTTACGAGCCCAATCATCCTTCCGCTGACAAGGACGGGTATGTCTATTACCCCAACGTCAATGTCGTGGAAGAAATGGCCGACATGATTTCTGCCAGCCGGTCTTTCCAGACCAACGCAGAAATCATGAACACCGCTAAATCCATGATGCAGAAGGTTCTGACCCTCGGTCAGTGATAGAAGGCGAAAGTTATGGCCGTTGATAACACCTCAGCAACCAGCGTCTCATCGACATTCCTGAATACGCTGCAGAACCCGACACCGACCAAGACGGACTCTACCGGTACGTTGGGCAAGGATTCGTTTCTGCAACTGCTGGTCACGCAGATGAAGAACCAGAATCCTCTGGACCCGCAGGACAACACGCAGTTCGTGGCGCAACTGGCGCAGTTCAGCAGCCTTGAAAGCATGCAGAACCTGACGTCGACGGTGGATACGATCGCCAGCAGCTACAAGTCGTCGCAGGCCTTGCAGGCCTCGTCACTGGTCGGTCGCTCGGTGATCATTGATGCGAGCAGTACTTCGGTCGATACCACCAAAGGCCTGACCGGTTCGATCGTGGTGCCGGGCGAAAGCTCGCTGACGACCGTCAAGGTGTACGACGCGCAATCGAATCTGGTCGACAGTGTCGACCTGGGCACGCAAAAAGCCGGTACCACCAGCTTTGCCTGGGACGGTACGGACTCAAGCGGTACCCAGCTGCCATCGGGCACTTACAGCTTCAAGGCTGAAGGCTCGGTGGAAGGCAAGAACACGCAGTTTTCAACTTACCTGCCCGCCACGGTCAACAGTGTCACGCTGGGTGTCAATGGCGCAGAAACAACGCTTAACCTGGCCAGCGGCAGTGTCGCCCTGTCCAAAGTTCAAACTATCGGATTGTAGAGCCGCTACGGCGCAGGAGTGAAACATGTCTTTCAATATCGGCCTTAGTGGGCTCTATGCTGCAAACAAAAGTCTCGACGTTACCGGCAACAACATTGCCAACGTCGCGACAACCGGTTTCAAATCGTCACGTGCCGAGTTCGCTGATCAATATGCTCAGTCGATTCGCGGTACTTCCGGCAATACCAGCGTCGGCAGTGGCGTGACTACCGCTGCGGTTTCCCAGCAGTTCTCCCAGGGCAGTCTGACCACCGGAACAGCCAACAGTCTGGACCTTGCCATCAATGGCGACGGGTTCTTCATGCTCAGCAATAACGGTGAGAAGCTGTATACCCGTGCCGGTGCATTCCACACCGACAAGGAAGGCTATGTCGTCAACAGCAGCAACATGAAGCTGCAGGGTTACAACGTTGACGCCAATGGCTCAGTGGTGACTGGCGCGCTCAGCGATCTGCGTGTGAACGCGTCCAACCTGGAGCCCAAGGCGACGACCACAATCACCAACTCCGCCAACCTGAACTCGACAACCGCGCTGCCGACCGTTTCGACGTTCGATGCCACCGACACCAATAGCTACAACGTCAAGTACAGCACCCCGACTTACGACACTCAGGGTAATGCGCATACCCTGGATCAGTATTTCGTCAAGACCGGCACCAATACTTGGTCGATGTATTCCCTGATGGACGGGCGCAGCATTTCCGATCCGACGTCCACCACGCCGGACAAGAATAACCTGACATTCGACTCCTCGGGCAATCTGGTGACCACTGCCGGCGGCTCTGTTCCTACCGACAGCGCCAACATCAAGTTCAATGCTGACGGTACATTCGCCGTGACCAACTGGGTGCCTGGCGTGCAGGTCGGTACTGGCACGACAGCTACCTGGGCAGCCAACGGTGCGACGGGCGCTGCTTCGATCAAGCTGGACATGTCGAGCACTACCCAGACCGCTTCGGTATCCGGTCTGCTCAAACAGGATCAGAATGGCTACGCCACTGGCCAGCTGAGCGGCATGAACGTTGACTCGAGCGGCAACCTGTTCGCCACTTATACCAACGGCAAGTCGCAGGTGATCGGTCAGACTTCGCTGACCAGCTTCGCCAACGTGCAGGGTCTGGCGCAGGCCGGCGGCACCAACTGGCGTGAAACGTTCGCTTCCGGTGTACCGGTGAGCGGCGCACCACAGTCGGGTACGCTGGGTTACATCACCGGTCAGGCGCTGGAAGAGTCCAACGTCGACCTGACCATGGAACTGGTTAACCTGATCAAGGCGCAGAGCAACTATCAGGCTAACGCCAAGACCATTTCCACCCAAAGCACCATCATGCAGACCACTATTCAGATGACGTAATACGCGTTGTTTGATACGTGCTGAAAGAGCCCCTGTAAAAAGGGGCTTTTTTATGGGTGTCTGCAAAGTATTTTGTCATGTCTTTTTTAGTGCTGAAAGTTACGGATTACTCCCTCAGCCTACTTGGAAACTTCCTACGCACGATGGTGTGAGAATAAAACTCCTCTATGAATTGCCTTTATGGCAAGGGAGTTCTCATGTCATTCAATACAGCGATCAGCGGTATTCAGGCTGCCAATAAACGACTGGAAGTAGCGGGTAATAATATTGCCAACGTCGGCACCCTGGGGTTCAAGTCGTCTCGTGCGCAGTTTTCTGCTCTATATGCGTCCGCACAGTTGGGGGCCGGGCAGCACGCTGTCGGGGATGGCGTACGACTTGCTTCGGTGCAGCAGAATTTCAATCAGGGTGAAACCGTGATCAGTTCCGGCAATGCGTTGGATATGCGTATTCAAGGCAACGGTTTTTTTGTGGTCAGTGATCAGGGTTCACTGGCCTATACCCGGGCCGGCGCCTTTCTGAAGGATGCTGCCAACTTTGTCGTCGACAGCGATGGTGGGCGTTTGCAGGGTTATGCCGCAAACGACAAGCGCGAGATTGCCAGTGGTATCCGCACGGACTTGCAGATCGATACGTCCAACGTCGGTGCTCGGGCCACGACCCGGGTGGCCGAAACCATCAATCTGGATGCCTCGCTGCCGTCACTCGCCCGCTTGCCGACCTTTGACCCGGACAACCCCGCGACCTATACACGGGTTGCCACCCGGACCATCCAGGATGTGGGGATCACTCCGGTGCCCGCAGCCGACCATGAACTCAAGCAGTATTTCGTCAAGACCGAGGCTGATCAGTGGTCGATGTATGTACTGGTGGACGGGCGCAACCCGGTGGATCCCGACAGCGTAGCGCCGTTGCAGGTAAGCCTTGAGCTGAAGCCTGACGGTTCCCTGTCGTACAGCGGCAATGATCAGCATCTGCGCAAGCTTTCGGACACCGAGTTTGCCTTGCAGGGTTGGGTGCCTGCCGCGCAGGTCAATGGCGCCTGGGCGGCAAATGGCTCCCTGAACGGCGGGGCTGTTTCGTTGCCGTTGAGCGACGCCGGGGCCAGTCTGCTCGATCCGGGCGATACGGTCATGCATCGGCCGGTTCCGCACTTCAACCCCGCAGATCTGAACACCTATAGCAGGATGTTCGGTAACCAGATCTTTGACAGTCAGGGCAACACCCATGAGCTGAAACAATATTTCGTGAAGGACGGCACCAACAGCTGGCGCCTGCACGTACTGATCGACGATCGAAACCCGCAGAACTCCGGGTCCACCACGCCGCTGACGGCAAACATCGTCTTCGATTCCCATGGCGCCGTCGCGTCGTTGACCGGCAGTCCGGGCCTGAGCAGCAATGGCGATCAGCTGAAGCTCACGGGCTGGTCGCCTGTGATGGCGGTTGATCCTGGCACCGGTCGCGAGCGCTGGATATCCAATGGAGCGGCTGGCAGCGCTGACGGCATCACCATCGACTTCACCCATCTGCTTCAGCACAACGCTGCCAGTTCGCGCTCCGCCGCATACGTGGATGGCCATTCGGCAGGGGAATTGAAAAGCCTCGACGTTGGCCGGGACGGCATTCTGCGTGCCGGGTTTACCAATGGCATGACTAAAGATATCGGTCAGGTGATGCTCGCCAGTTTCGCCAATCCGCATGGCTTGCAGCCGCGTAGCGATACACGCTGGACCGCCACTGCCGATTCCGGAGTGGCTGAATATGATGTGCCGGGCGTCGGTACGCTGGGCAGCATCGTCAGTGGCGCACTGGAAGGTTCGAACGTCGTGCTGGCCGATGAGCTGATTGCGCTGATCCAGGCCCAGACGGCCTATCAAGCCAACTCCAAGGCGATATCCACCGAAGTGACGCTGATGCAGACGCTGATCCAGTCGACCTGATCAGATCGAGCAGTCGGCTTTGATGAAGTGGCCTTTCAAGCGTTTCCAGCCTGGGCCCGGGCTGGCCTGGGCGCAGACGATCCGGCTGTCGCCCTGCCATTTGTAATAGTGGGCGGGAGCGGCCTGAGAGAGCAGGGCAAAGGTCATCAGGCTCGCGCTCGCGATACCGATGATGCACGCACGAAAAGGCATGGCGGTTCCCGGTCACGGTTGCGGTGTCGGCAAGATTATCACTGTCGATCCGGTTCTCGGCGCAGTTCGATGAAGTTTTTTTGGCGGTGTTTCCTGTCTGGCAAGCGGCAGGCGGCAGTCCACCGCCGCTATTGGTTGGCGCTCTTTCCTCAAGCCATCGGCGATCGCCAGTTTTTACTGGCTAATCAGGCATTTGTATCGAGCCTGACAAGTTGGTTCAAAAATTGCTTTAACCCTTTCAGAACAGCTACAGGCGGCAAGCGTCTGTCGGAGGAGGAAGACTGTGGACAAGTTGCTTTACGTCGCAATGAGCGGTGCATCCGAAAACGCGATCGCGCAAAAGGCTCATGCCAACAACCTGGCAAACGTCTCGACCAACGGTTTCATGCGGGACCTGGAACAGGCCCGCTCGATGCCGGTGTTTGGCGAGGTCATGCCATCGCGAGCCTACGCCATGAGCGAGCGTCCCGGGACCGACTTTTCCGCCGGTGCGATGGTGCAGACCGGTCGTGAGCTGGACATCGCCGTCAAGGGTGATGGCTGGATCGCAGTGCAGACGCCCGACGGCGGTGAAGCCTACACCCGCAGTTCCGGCATGAACATCGATGCCCTGGGCGTGTTGCGCGACGGCAGTGGTTTGCCGGTTATGGGCAACGGCGGTCCGATTGCCGTGCCGCCTCAGCAGCAGATCGAGATCGGCGCCGACGGCACGATCAGTATTCGTTCGCTGGGCGAGAGTCCTCAGGTGATGGCGCAGGTCGACCGCATCAAGCTGGTCAAGCCTGACCTGAAGACCATGGAGAAGGGCCCTGATGGCCTGATCCACACCAAGACCGGCCGGCCTGCCGATGCAGATGCCACCGTTCAGGTCGAGTCCGGCTTTCTGCAGGCGAGCAACGTCAATGCGGTCGAGGAAATGACCTCGGTACTGGCCTTGTCCCGTCAATTCGAATTGCACGTCAAGATGATGAAGACCGCCGAAGAAGACGATCAGTCTATGGCTCGCGTCTTGCAACTTGGCTAATCAATGACAGCTTGCGCCGACAAACCGGCGCTCGAGGAGAACACACATGCTTCCTGCACTATACGTCGCCAAAACCGGTCTTGCCGCTCAGGACACCAACCTGACCACCATCTCCAACAACCTGGCGAACGTCTCGACCACCGGTTTCAAGAGTGACCGGGCCGAGTTCCAGGACCTGCTGTATCAGATCAAACGCCAGCCGGGTGCCCAGTCCACTCAGGACAGCGAACTGCCTTCCGGCCTGCAACTGGGTACCGGTGTGCGTATTGTCGGCACGCAGAAGAACTTCACTGCCGGTAGCCTGCAGACCACCAACAACCCGCTGGACCTGGCGGTCAACGGTCGTGGTTTCTTTCAGGTGACCCAGCCGGACGGCACCATTGCCTACAGCCGTGACGGTACGTTCCACCTCGACGCCAACGGCCAGATCGTCACGGCCAACGGTTATGCCCTCGAGCCTGCGATCGTCGTTCCGCAGAACGCCCAGACTTTTACGGTCGGTCAGGACGGTACTGTTTCCGTCACGCTGGCAGGCGCAACCGCTACGCCGCAGATCATCGGCAATATCCAGACCGCCGACTTCATCAACCCCGCCGGCCTGCAGGCCATCGGTGGCAACCTGTACCTGGAAACCGGTTCGAGCGGCGCGCCGCAGATCGGCACCCCTGGCCTTAACGGCCTTGGCCCGACCCTGCAGAACACCCTTGAAAACTCCAACGTCAGCACCGTTGAGGAACTGGTCAACATGATCACTACCCAGCGCGCCTACGAGATGAACTCCAAAGTGATCTCGACCGCTGACCAGATGCTGCAAAACCTGACTCAGAACCTGTAAGTCCTTGATGTCGCTGCTCGTAGAACCGCTCAATCCGATGGGGCGCCTGATAAGCGCCTGTTACACCGCGAGGTTTCAAGTGTCATGAACCGCCTTAGTGTTCCGCGTTTTTCAGTGTTGATCGCTTCATTGTGCGGGATCACCCTGCTGTCCGGCTGTGTTGCGCCGACGGCCAAGCCCAATGACCCTTATTACGCTCCGGTGTTGCCGCGTACGCCCATGTCGGCGGCTGCCAACAATGGCGCCAT
Source organism: Pseudomonas sp. NFACC10-1 (assembly GCF_900119195.1). Taxonomy (NCBI): domain Bacteria; kingdom Pseudomonadati; phylum Pseudomonadota; class Gammaproteobacteria; order Pseudomonadales; family Pseudomonadaceae; genus Pseudomonas; species Pseudomonas sp. NFACC10-1. The sequence continues at coordinate 37,755 of NZ_FPJB01000008.1, forward strand.
CTATCAGGCCGGTTTCGAGCAGAACCTGTACGGCGACCGCAAGGCCTTCCGTATTGGCGACATCATCACCATCACGCTTTCCGAGCGTATGGCGGCGAGCAAGGCGGCCACTTCGGCGATGACCAAGGACAGCACCAACAGCATTGGTCTGACCTCGCTGTTCGGTTCGGGTCTGACCACCAACAACCCGATTGGCGGTAACGACCTGAGCCTGAACGCTGGTTACACCGGCGCGCGGACTACCAAGGGTGATGGCAAGGCCGCACAGAGCAACAGTCTGACCGGCTCGGTCACCGTGACGGTTGCGGATGTGCTGCCCAACGGCATTCTGGCGGTGCGTGGCGAGAAGTGGATGACCCTCAATACCGGTGACGAACTGGTGCGGATTGCCGGCCTGGTCCGGGCTGACGACATCGCGACCGATAATACCGTGTCGTCCACCCGTATCGCCGATGCACGTATTACCTATTCGGGGACCGGAGCCTTTGCCGATACCAGCCAGCCAGGCTGGTTCGACCGGTTCTTCCTCAGCCCGTTGTTCCCTTTCTGATAGCGGGATAGACATGATCAAGCTCAAGCAACTGATAGCGGCGACCTTGTTGTTGTCCACAGCGTTCGGCGTGCATGCCGAGCGTCTGAAGGATATCGCAAGCATCTCCGGCGTACGGGCCAACCAGTTGATCGGTTACGGTCTGGTCGTGGGTCTCAACGGTACAGGTGACCAGACCACACAGACCCCGTTCACCCTGCAGACCTTCAACAACATGCTGTCGCAGTTCGGCATCAAGGTGCCGTCGGGTTCGGGCACCGTGCAGCTGAAAAACGTCGCGGCGGTTGCGGTGTACGCAGATTTGCCAGCGTTCGCCAAACCGGGCCAGACGGTCGATATCACTGTTTCCTCGATCGGTAACTCCAAAAGCCTGCGCGGTGGTGCGCTGTTGATGACACCGATGAAAGGTGTCGACGGCAACGTTTACGCCATCGCTCAGGGCAACCTGGTGGTCGGCGGTTTCGACGCGGAAGGCCGTGACGGCTCGAAGATTACCGTCAACGTTCCGTCGTCGGGTCGAATCCCCGGTGGTGCGTCGGTAGAACGCGCTGTTCCGAGCGGCTTCAACCAGGGCAACACCCTGACGCTGAACCTGAATCGCTCCGACTTCACCACTGCCAAGCGCGTCGTGGACAAGATCAACGACATGCTTGGCCCTGGCGTCGCTCAGGCGCTGGACGGTGGTTCGGTGCGCGTGACTGCGCCGCTCGACCCAAGCCAGCGTGTGGATTACCTGTCGATTCTGGAAAACCTGGAAATCGATCCGGGCCAGACCGCTGCCAAGGTCATCATAAATTCGCGGACCGGCACCATCGTCATCGGCCAGAACGTCAAGGTTTCACCTGCTGCCGTCACCCACGGCAGCCTGACCGTTACCATCACCGAAGACCCGATCGTCAGCCAGCCGGGCGCATTGTCCGGCGGTCAGACTGCGGTAGTGCCTCGCTCGCGGGTTAACGCCCAGCAGGAACTGCACCCGATGTTCAAGTTCGGTCCAGGCACCACGCTGGATGAGATCGTTCGCGCGGTCAATCAGGTGGGCGCTGCGCCCGGTGACCTGATGGCCATCCTCGAAGCCCTTAAGCAGGCCGGCGCGTTGCAAGCCGACCTGATCGTGATCTGAGGATTCGAGCATGGATATGCCCAAGAGCGGAATTTCGTCGGCGGTCGATTCGGGTGCCTACACCGACGTCAACCGTCTGGCGTCGCTGAAGCATGGCGACAAGGACAGTGTGGAAAACCAGAAGAAGGTGGCCCGCGAGTTCGAGTCGCTGTTCGTCAGCCAGATGCTCAAGGCCATGCGCTCGGCCAACGAAGTGCTGGCCAAGGACAATCCGATGAACACCCCGGCCACGCGGCAGTATCAGGATATGTATGACCAGCAGTTGGCGGTCACGCTGTCCACCCGTGGCAACGGTATCGGTTTGCAGGACGTGCTGATGCGCCAATTGTCGAAAGACAAGGGGATAAACCACGCTGCGCCGGTCAATACGACCGACGCTGCAACGGCCGCTACTGACGCTGCGCCGGCCAAGACCGGTCTGGCGACCAGCGTCTATCAGCGTCCGTTGTGGGCCACGCGCTCGGCGGCTGCCGATCAGGCGGCGGCTGCGGCCTCGGCGTCCGGAGAAGGGCGCAACGACATGGCGCTGCTCAACGCGCGTCGTCTGTCGCTGCCCGCCAAACTCACCGATCGTCTGCTGGCCGGCATCGTGCCTTCTGCCACCACAGCCGTCAGCAACAGCCCGGTGCCGGCTCGTGCGACAGCCGGTACTTCAGGCAACAACGGCGACTGGACACTCGATCCGAACCTGGCACCCGCGCCGGAATACGTGCGCTCCATGGCCCAGCCACCGCTGGCACCGGCCAAGCGCGCGTTCAGCAACGCCGATCAGTTCGTCGAAACCATGTTGCCACTGGCCAAGGAAGCCGCAGCGCGTATCGGCGTCGACCCGGTCATGCTGGTGGCGCAGGCGGCACTGGAAACCGGTTGGGGCAAATCGATCATGCGTCAGCAGGACGGTAGCAGCAGTCACAACCTGTTCGGCATCAAGGCGGCGGGCAGCTGGAAGGGTGCCGAAGCGCGTGCGATCACCAGCGAGTTCCGCGACGGCAAGATGGTCAAGGAAACGGCGGATTTCCGTTCCTATGATTCCTACGCCGACAGCTTCCACGACCTGGTCAGTCTGTTGCAGAACAACAGCCGCTATAAAGAAGTGGTCAATTCGGCCGATAAACCGGAACAGTTTGTAAAAGAATTGCAGAAGGCCGGTTACGCCACTGACCCGGACTATGCCAGCAAGATTTCGCAGATTGCGAAGCAGATGAAGAGTTACCAGACTTACGCCGCTGCAGCGGGCTCTTCCACGACTTTATAAGGTTTGACTCATGTCGCTGATTTCAATTGGGCTCTCAGGTATCAATGCCAGCAGTGCCGCGATCAACACCATCGGTAACAACACGGCCAACGTGGATACCGCGGGTTACTCGCGTCAGCAGGTGCTGACCACGGCTTCGGCGCAGATCGCTCTTGGTCAGGGTGTAGGCTACATCGGTACCGGCACTACGCTGTCGGACGTACGTCGCATCTACAACAGCTATCTGGACACCCAATTGCAATCGAGCACCGCCCTCAGCGCGGATGCAGTGGCTTATTCCGGTCAGGCCAGCAAGACCGATACATTACTGTCAGACAATGCGACGGGGATCTCCGTGCAATTGGCGGACTTCTTCACCAAGATGCAGGGCATCGCCACCAGTGCCACGCAGTCGGCCGAACGCTCGTCGTTCCTGACCCAGGCTGGCGCGTTGAGCGCACGCTTCAACTCGGTTTCGTCGCAGTTGTCCACGCAGAACGATAACGTCAACACGCAGCTCAACACCTTCACCAAACAGGTCAACGAGCTGACCACCACCCTGGCGAGCCTGAACAAGCAGATCACACAAGCGTCTGCGGGCAACGCCACGCCGAACACCCTGCTTGACTCGCGCAGTGAAGCGGTTCGTCAGCTCAACGAGCTGGTCGGTGTGAAAGTGGTCGAGAACAACGGTAACTTCGACATCTATACCGGTACCGGACAATCACTGGTCAGTGGCGGCACGTCCTACAAGATGTCGGCCAGCCCGAGCCCGTCCGATCCGTTGCAGTACAACGTGCAGGTTGCCTACGGCCAGACCCAGACCGATGTGACCTCAGTGCTCACTGGCGGCTCGATCGGTGGTCTGTTGCGTTACCGCAACGAAGTGCTGGTGCCTGCGACCAACGAACTGGGCCGTACCGCGATGGTATTGTCGGACCAGGTCAACAGCCAGATGAACCAGGGCATCGACAGCAAGGGCAATTTCGGTTCGAACCTGTATTCCAGCATCAACAGTGCCGAAGCCATTACCCAGCGCAGCATCGGCAAAACCACCAACAGTGTCGGCTCCGGCAACCTCAACGTCACCATTGGCGACACCAGCAAGCTGACCGCCAACGATTATGAAGTGACGTTCAGCGACTCGTCGAATTTCACCGTACGTCGTCTGCCCAACGGCGAGAGCGTCGGTGCCGGTTCGCTGGCTGACAATCCGCCCAAACAGTTCGACGGCTTCAGTGTGAGCCTCAACGGCAATACGCTGGCAGCCGGTGACAGTTTCAAGGTTATCCCGACCCGCACTGGCGCGTCGGGGATCTCGGTGGTTCTGACCGACGCCAAGGATATTGCAGCGGCCGCGCCCTTGACGGCAACGGCGGGATCCAGCAACTCCGGTACTGGTGGCTTCACCCAGCCGGTGCTGAACACCAGGTCGGATATCTACGACAGCACCCAGACCGCTGACCTGCGCAATGCGCTCAAAGACTCCACCCCGATGAAACTGGTGATGGGTGCGGTCAGCAGTACCGGCGTGCAGAGTTACACCCTGATCAATGCGAGTGGCGGAGCGGTGCTCGACCAGAACGGCAATGCCGTTGGTGGCTCGATCATCCAGGGCCAGGCCAACACGATCAAATTGAACGTCGGCTATACCGACACCACAACGACGCCGAGCAGCAGCACTGCGTTCCAGCTGGAAATGACCATTTCCGGCTCGCCGGTTGCCAATGACACATTCAGCATCGGCATGACCGGTGGCGGCTCGTCCGACAACCGCAACGCGTTGGCAGTGGTCGGCCTGCAGACCGCCAAGACCGTCGGTGTCGTCAACGGTGGCGTGGGCACCAGCCTGTCCGGTTCGTATGCAGATACGGTATCGGTTGTGGGTACGCTGGCGAGCCAGAGCAAGAACGATGTGACCGCCACTGCGGCCGTTGTCAGCCAGGCCAAATCGTCACGCGACTCGGTCTCGGGTGTATCGCTCGACGAAGAGGCGTCCAACCTGATCAAGTATCAGCAGTACTACACCGCCTCTTCGCAGATCATCAAGGCGGCACAAACCATTTTCAGCACGCTGATCAACAGTCTTTAAGGAATCGTGAGCCATGCGTATCTCGACTACCCAGTTCTTCGAATCCACGAACACCAATTATCAGCGTAACTATTCGAACCTGAACAAGACCAGCGAAGAGGTCTCCAGCGGCATCAAGCTCAATACCGCAGGCGATGATCCGGTGGGTGCCGCGCGCGTACTGCAACTGGCGCAGCAGAACTCCATGCTGACCCAGTACGAAACCAATATCGGCACGATCAATACCAACGCGGTGACCACCGAGACCACGCTGACCAGCATCATCGACACGATGCAGGCTGCGCGGGAGCAGATCGTATCGGCAGGCAGTGGCGCGTTTACCGACTCGGACCGGCTCGCCAAGGCTTCGGCCCTCAAGCAGTACCAGAGTCAGATTCTGGGCTTGATGAACAGCCAGGACCCTAACGGTCAGTACATATTTTCCGGTTCCAAGGCCTCGACGCCACCGTATTCGCTGAACGCCGATGGCTCCTATAGCTACAAGGGCGACCAGACCAGCGTCAATCTAGCGGTAGGTGATGGTTTGGTCATGGCCAGCAACACGACAGGTTTCGAGGCCTTCGAGCAGTCGGTCAACACAACCCGTACGTCTGCCACACTGCTTTCGCCTGCAACCGATGACGGCAAGATCGGCCTCAGCAGTGGCCTGGTGACGTCCACTCCGACCTATAACTCCAGCTACCAGGGCGGCGAGCCCTATACGCTGACTTTTCTCAGCGGCACGCAATTCAAGATCACTGATGCCAGTGGCACTGACGTGAGTTCCGATACCTCGACTGGCGGCAAGTTTTCCCACGGCTCGTTCGATGCCCAGACGTTTACCTTCCGCGGCGTGGAAATGACGCTCAACGTCAACCTGCCGGCCGCTGACCGGGTCTCGGACGCTACCGCAGATGCGGCACTGGCCAATCGCAGCTATCAGCTGGCGTCGACACCGGACAGTGTTTCCACCTCGCGCAGCGCCGGCAATACGTCAACGGCGACCGTCAGCAGCTCTGTCGTGGGCAATACCGCTGCGGACCGGACTGCTTTCAACAATACCTTCCCGACAGACGGCGCGATCCTCAAGTTCACCAGCCCGACCGATTACGAGCTGTACGCCGCGCCGTTGACCACCAGCAGCAAGCCAGTGTCCAGCGGCACCATGACCGGCTCGACGGCCAACGCCTCCGGTGTGAACTTCAATATCAGCGGTACACCGGCTGCCGGCGATCAGTTCATCGTCGAGTCTGGCACGCACCAGACCGAGAACATTCTCAATACGCTGACAGCGGCGATCAAAGCCCTGTCGACGCCCACCGATGGCAACCTGGTGGCCTCGCAGAATATGACGGCAGCGCTGAACTCTGCGCTGGGCAACATGAGCAGCGCCATCGAACAAGCTTCCACGGCACGTTCCAGTGGCGGCGCGCGTCAGCTGGCGGCAACCGCCCAAGGTACGACCAACGATCTGCTCAAAGGCAACAACACTACTGAGCAAGGTACTTACGTAAACGCTGACATCGTCGAGGCGACCACCCGCCTGACATTGCAGAAAACCATGCTGGACGCTTCTCAGCAGGTGTTTACCATGCTATCCAAGTTGAACCTGTTCAGTCAGCTTTGAGTTCTGACGTTGAGCATCCGCCGTCTTTTTTCAGCGGTGAGGGGGGCCACTCGACTGAAGGGCCCCCAGCCGCTCGCGAGTCAGTCATAGTGAATTCAGTCCCCCTCGTCAGTATTGTCATTCCCGCCTTCAATTCGCGCTTCTTCCGCGCAGCGCTGCAAAGTGCGCTCGACCAGGTCTACGACAATCTCGAAATCATCGTCTGTGACGATTGCCGTAGCGACGAGATCAAGGCGATTTTCGACGAGCTGGTAGCTCCCGACAGCGACCGGGCCCGTTACCTGCGCAATCCTCAGCGCTTGGGATTTCAGGGCAATCTGCTCAAGTGTCTGGAGCAGGCGAGCGGCGAATACATCAAGTTTCTCTGCGATGACGACCGCCTCTATAACTACTGCGTTGCGCATCAGGCGCAAACCCTCGATACCTACAAGGATGTCCAGCTCGTCGTCAGCAAACGCCATCTGGTGGACGTCGATGATTATGTCCTGCCGGCCCGCATGGAAAACGTTGGTCTGGTGCCCTACGACGCTGTGTTCAAGGGCGAGGACATGCTGGCGATTTTCGAGCGCACGCCGCGCAATTATCTGGGCGGTTTCAGTGGCGCGATGATGCGTCGCGCCGATGTGCAGGAATACCTGCCGTCCATTGCGCTGCCGCAGGGCTTCGTTGCGCTGCTGGATTTCACGCTGTTCATCTGCCTGCTGCGGCGCGGCAATCTGGTTGTGCTGCACAGCATCCAGAGTACCGAACGCCTGCACCCGGGGCGCTTCAGCAGTCAGGGCGATATGTACCAGAAAGCCACCACCGAATGGGGCTGGCTGAACGAAATGCTCAAGGCGCGTAGCGGCGAAGACGCACCGGCTCAGGGCTGGGTACGTTTTCTGCCTCTGCGCCGCGCGCACGAAGAGCCGCGCGAGTGGGACGAGGTAGGCCTTTACGGGGTGATGGCGGGTCGCCAGGGCGTGATGATGAGCCGCGTCGGCAGTGCCAGTGACAGCTATGCCGAACTGTACGCCGAATGGCTGTCCTGCCGCCGGTTTTCCGAGCCGCAAAAAAAGCTGCTCGAACAACGCATAGTGAGTTGGGCATGGCAGCCACGTATTGTGCCGGTGATCATCGATCAGCAGGGTGATGCCGAAGCCCTCGACATCACCTTGCGCAGCCTGGCCGAACAGGATTATGCCGCAGACTCGGTGGTGGTACTGACCAACGCCAGTGTCGACGATCCGCAGGTGCTGCGTTTTTCTCTGCAGCCGGACTGGGCTCGGCAGCTGAACGAAGTATTGCCACTGCTGGAGAGTGCCGACTGGGTCTACCTGTTGCGCGCCGGTGACCGGCTGACGCAGCCGGCGCTGCTGATTCTGGCCGAGCGTATTGCCCAGACTCCCGGTCTGCTGTGTGTCTACAGCGACGAAGGCGCGCTGGTTGAGGATGAGTCCAGAGAGCCTATTTTCAAACCCGGCTTCAACCTGGATCTGCTGCGTGCCTATCCCTATGTCGGGCGCACGCTGGCGTTCGAGCGGCGAAATCTGCTGGACATGGGTGGTTTCGATCCGGCCTTCGATGAGCTCGCCCCGCACGATGTGATCTGGCGTCTGGTCGAGGGGGCAGGGCCGCAGAGCATCGAGCACATCGCCGAAGTGCAGGTCGAGTCGCGTCTGGCATTCGCCGACTGGCTGTCACTGCCTTGTGTCATCGAGCACAGCGAACCTCTGGTTGCGGCCCACCTGTCGCGGATCGGCAGAGAGCACGTCATTCATCACGATCAGTTGCCGTTGCTCAATCGCATCGAGTACGTTCATCCGTCGCTGCCTCTGGTCTCGATCATCATCACCGCCAGGGATCAACTCGGCGCCCTGGAGCGCTGCATAGACAGTCTGCTCAGCAACACCACCTACCCGAATTACGAAGTCCTGATCGTCGACAACGCCAGCGAAAGCGCCGAAGCGCGGGCATGGTTCACGGCGATGAGTGAGCTGGGCAGCGACAAGCTGCGGATTGTTTCCCTGTCCGAGGCTGGCAGCGAAGCAACCGCCCAGAATCATGCCGCCGGTCAGGCGCGTGGTGATTATCTGCTGATGCTCAGCGCCTATGCCCTGATCCATCAGGCGGACTGGCTGCAGGGGCTGATCCACCATGCCCAGCGTCCCGAGGTCGGGATCGTCGGTCCACGCATCCTCAATCCGCAAGGCAATATTCTGTACGCCGGCATGGTCATGGGCATGGATGGCCTGGCCGGTCGGCCGTTCATCAATTTCCCCGCAGGGGCCAGCGGCTACATGCAGCGTCTGCAGTTGACCCAGAACTGGAGCGCGGTCAGTGGCAATTGCCTGATGGTGCGCAAGGAGGTGTTCGACGCTGTTGGCGCACTGGAGGCAGCGACCTTCACGCAGGGTCTGCAGGACCTGGACCTGTGCATGCGCGTCGGGCGCGAGGGTTACCTGATCGTTGGCACCCCGGATGCATCGCTGGTACTGGCCGAGCCTGCTGCCGTTGAACGTAATGAGGCGTCTCGCCAGGCGCTCGATGACGAGCAGAAATCGTTCTTTCAGAAGTGGCTGCCGAAAATGGCCAGGGATCAGGCCTACAATCCCAACCTGTACCTCAACGAGGCGCTGTCGTTCACCCTCGATCCCGGTCTGCTGGCGGGCTGGAGTCCGTTCTCCACCCGCCATCTGCCTTTCATTTTCGGTATGGCGGTCAACTCTTCGGCGGTGGGTCACTACCGGGTCAGCCAGCCTCTGCTGGAGTTGATGGCGGCCGGGCGGGTGGTTGGCCGTATGACTTACGAGACCGCGACGCCCGTCGAAATCGAGCGCCAGTCGCCAGATGTCATCGTCTTTCAGGGCCGGTACACAGAAGCCAAGGTCCCGGACATCGAGCTGGCAAAGAACTACTCCAATGCCATGCGTATTTTCGAGCTCGATGACTACATCGCCGATGTCCCCGAGCGCAATGAGCACAAGCGCAACATGCCGGACAATATCGGCGCCATGCTGCGCAAGGGCATAGGTCTGTGTGATCGCGTGGTGGTCTCGACTCACCCGCTGGCCGAGGCGTTGTCGGGCATGCACAGCGACATTCGCGTCGTGCCGAACATGCTGGCGACGCATTTGTGGAGCAATCTCAGGAGCCAGCGTCGCAGCTCCGACAAGCCGCGTATCGGCTGGGGCGGCGGAACCAGCCATCGCGGGGACCTGGAGCTGATTGTCGATGTGGTGCGCGAACTGGCTGATGAAGTCGAGTGGGTATTCTTCGGCATGTGCCCGGACCTGCTCAAGCCCTACATCCATGAGTTCCATCCGGGGGTCAGCCTGAAAACCTACCCGGCCAAGCTCGCCAGCCTGAACCTTGATCTGGCACTGGCGCCGCTGGAATTCCATATTTTCAATGACTGCAAAAGTAACCTCAGGTTGCTTGAGTACGGCGCCTGCGGCTACCCGGTGATCTGTTCCGACACCGAAGCGTATCGGGGCCATCTGCCAGCGACCCGTGTGTACACCAACAGCTCGGATGAATGGTTGCAGGCAATCCGCATGCACTTGTCCGACCCCAATGCCAGCTACCGCATGGGTGACGAGTTGCGCGAGACAGTACTGCGCGACTTCATGTTGCGCGGCGAAAACCTGCAATATTGGGCCAACGGCTGGTTGCCGGACTGATCCGATCCGTTTGAACACGCACCAGCAGGTTGCCTGCCGGCGCGGTCACGCTACGCTCTTGCTTCAACGCCCGCTGCGGTTGAAGGCGCAATCGATTCGTTATAAGGAAAGATCATGCAAAGCCATTCGGGAAATGAACATAACGCTTTGAATCAGCGTCTGACCCTGCTGTTGATGGCCAGGGACCAGCCAGACTTCCTGCGCCGCGCCTTGAAGTATTACAGCGAGTTTCCGTGCAACCTGATAGTGGTCGATGCATCGGCCCAGCCTGATGCGGGAATTGCCGCGAGCGCTGGCTTGCATTACCTGCAGAGTGACGCGCTGGTCAATGCCAGCCTTGGCGTCAGGGTCGCAGAGGGGCTCAAACAGGTGACCACACCCTTCGTGGTCCAGGCTCCGGTCGACAGTTTTTTGCTGCCTGATGCACTGCGCGCAGCGCTGAGCTTTCTCGAGGCCAACCCGACATACGGTGCCTGTCAGGGCTACAGCCTGAGCTATCAGGCGCAGGTCGGCCAGGTGGATTATTTCCGCCGCGATCGCAAAACCTGCGAAGACTATGCCGCAGATGATGCGGGCGAGCGGGTTCTGGGTTTCATGAGCGAAAGTCTGTCGCTGCTCAGCGCAGTGACGCGCACGGAACTGGCGCAGCAGTGGTTCACCTCGGTTGCCGATGACACCGAGCCGCACTGGCAGGAAATCGGCCACATGAACTACCTGGTTGCTGCGGCCCGCCTGCGCATCCTGCCAATCCCTTATGCACTGCACTTCACCTCGGGCAAGCAGGTCGAGCTACGTCACGGCACCGCCATTGCCGCAGCCGTCAGACACACTGATCCCAAAGCCAGGGCCGCCCGCGACGCATTCGCCGAAAAACTGGTCGCGCTGCTCGGCGAAGGCTCGGGCTTTGAAGGCGCACAGGGCCTGCAAAAGATCCAGGCTGGCCTTGCAGTCATGGGCGAATGCCTTAAGACCCAGGCTTTCCAGGGCGATGAGAAAATCATCAGCGCGGTGTGGAATGTCGGCCTTGAGCAATCGGACGCGCTGTTCGAGCCTCGTCAGTTTGTCGAAATGCCGTTCTACAACCAGGCGTTGTTCGATGAGCTGGCCAAAATCGAATTCCTGATCCACATCATGCCAGCGGGTCGTTTGCAGCTGGAAGGGCTGGAAGCGGTGCTGCTCAAGCAGGCTGAATTGTTGCGCGAGCAGAGCAACCCGGATGCTGAAGCGCGCATCAGCCGCCTGTGGTATGCCTACGAAACCTACGCTTTTAACCTGGGTGTCGTGCAGAGCCTGATCGCGGAGTTGATCAGCAGCAAAGGCAAGGACAGTGAAAAGCAGATCGAAATGGTTTCGGCCTGGAGCCAGCGTCTGCAGGCGGCATCCGGTTTCGACAACGGTCGGCTGTTCGATGGCATGGCTTCCGGTCGACTGCTCAACTGGCTCGATTCGCGCGATCCGGCGCCTGAGGCCCTCAAGCAGATCAGCGACAGGCTCGCCAGCAAACCGGCCGGGTCGCAGATCGGTATCTTGCTGCTGGACCTGGACGCGGACGTCTTCAAGCTGCAGGCCACGTTCGACAGCCTGATCAACAGTCACTACAAGTCCTTCAGGGTGGTGGTGTTCACCACCGGGGAATTGCCAGCGGTGACCACGCTGCACAATACCCTGCACTTTGTGAAAGTTACCGAAAGCAACTACGTCGACAAGATCAACCAGGTCGTCAAGCAGTCACCCAGCGACTGGCTGATGCTGGCACGGGCCGGCGAAGAGTTCACCCGCAGCGGTCTGCTGCTGGCCAGCGCCGAGCTGATCGATGCGGCGCAATGCCGGGCTGTTGCCGTGGACGAGATTCAGCGTCAAGCCAATGGCACACTGACCCCGGTGTTCCGTCCCGGCTTCAACCTTGATCTGCTGCAAAGCCTGCCGGCATTGATGGCTCGTCACTGGCTGGTGCGCCGTGAGTTGCTGGTCGAGGCGGGTGGTTACTCGCGCGAGTTTCCCGAGGCGCTGGAATTCGATCTGTTGCTGCGTCTGATCGAGCAGGGCGGCATGAGCGGCCTGGCCCATCTCAGCGAACCGTTGCTGATCTGTGATGCGCCCGAACTGAAAGACAATCCGGACGAACAGAAAGCGCTCAAGCGCCATCTTGGCAAGCGCGGTTATCAGGCGGAAGTCAGCTCGGCGCAGCCTGGCGCCTACAAGATCGATTATCGCCACGCCCATCGGCCGGTGGTTTCGATCCTGCTGCACAGCCAGGACAACCTGCCCGAATTGCAGCGCTGCCTGCAAAGCATTCTGCAACGCACCCGCTATCAGCGTTATGAAGTGCTGATCGGTGACAATGCCAGCACCTCTGCCGAACTGTCGACTTGGCTTGACCGGCAGGAGCAGGTGTCGGGTCGCGTGCGGGTGTTCCGTGCCGAACAGCGCATGAGCCCTGCGGCCCTGCGCAATCTGATCAGCCAGGAAGCCGGTGGCGAATACCTGATCCTGCTGGATGCCGAAAGTCAGATCGTCAATGTCGGCTGGATCGAATCACTGCTCAACCAGGCGCAGCGCCCGGAAGTGGGCGTAGTAGGCGCCAAGCTGGTGAATGGCGAAGGCGCAGTGACTCAGGCCGGTCTGGTGCTGGGACTGAATGGCGGCGTGGGTTCGGGGTTTGTCGGCGAGCCGAAGACCGCCACCGGCTACATGCAGCGCCTGGTGGTCGAGCAGAACTACTCTGCCGTGTCATCGGCCTGTCTGATGATTGCCAAGGAGCTGTACAACGCTGTGGGCGGTCTGGATGAAGATCTATTCGCCGAAGCGCTTGCCGATGTCGACCTTTGCCTCAAGGCTGCGCAGGCCGGCTACCTGACGGTATGGACGCCGCATGTGCAGGTGGTGCATTCCGGTGTGGTGCATGCCCCGCAGCAGGCGCGCGAAGCATTGATGGACAAGTGGTCAGCGCAGTTCGCACAGGATGAGGCCTACAACGCCAATCTGGATCTCGACGGCAAGGGTTTCACTCTGGCCGGCTGAGTCGTCCGCCCTCGTAAAACCGGCTGCTTCGCGGCCGGTTCGCTGCCTTGAAGGCTTCCTCGCAGAGAGCAGTCGGCAAGGATCAAGTGCCTGTTCCCTCGACGCAAATTATCGTAAAGCATGCAGACGGGAGTGACCTGCGGGTCATAACGTGCATCTCCACTGTATTGTTTTACAGGGAGCGACATGCGCCTGACTTGCTTTAACCTGCCAAGCGCCCTGAAAATGTCCGTAAATCACTCCTATTCGGTAGCGCTCCGATTTCATCGGGACGAAAAATGACCTGTTTACTCATCGGGAAGCCATGATGATTGGCATTAAAAGCATAGCGAGTTACGTGCCTGTTGCAGGTGTCGATAACTACGCTCAAGGCGCCAAATTCGGCAAGGATGAAGAATTCATCCTTGGGAAGATCGGCTCCACCTTTCTGCCGCGCAAAGACGCCGGCCAGGAAACCTCGGATCTGTGCGTTGAGGCAGCCAATACGCTGTTTGCCAATAACCCGCAGCTCAAGCGCGAAAGTATCGATGTGCTGATCGTCGTCACCCAGAATGGCGACGAGGAAGGGCTGCCGCACACCGCGGCCATCGTTCAGGACAAGCTGGGGCTGTCGACCAACGTTGCTGCATTCGACATTTCGCTGGGCTGTTCCGGCTATGTGTACGGCATCTATGCGATCAAGGGCTTCATGGAAGCGGCAGGCTTGAAAAACGGCCTGTTGATCACTGCCGATCCGTACTCGAAAATTGTCGACCCGGAAGACCGCAATACCACCATGCTGTTCGGTGATGCTGCGACGGCCACCTGGATGGGCGAGGGGGCCGAATGGCAGCTGGGCAAGGCGAAATTCGGTACCGATGGTTCCGGTGCGCCACATCTCAAGGTCAGCAACGGCATTTTCTTCATGAACGGTCGCCAGGTGTTCAACTTCGCACTGTTGAAAGTGCCAGCGCATCTGCACGAGCTATTGGCCGAGTCTGATTTGACCCCTGACGACGTCGATGCCTTCTGTATTCACCAGGGCAGTGCGGCGATCGTCGATGCGGTCGCGCGGCGCTTTGAAGACAAGCCCGAGAAGTTTCTCAAGGACATGGTCGAAACCGGCAATACCGTGTCATCCAGCATTCCGCTGCTGATCGAAAAGCACGTGCTCGGCTCTTCATGGACGCGCGTCGCCTTGAGTGGTTTTGGTGTGGGGCTTTCCTGGGGCTCTGCAATTATCTATAAAGGCTGAGTTTACTTCGCCTGACAAAGAACGCCTGCGGATAAATCCCCAGGCGTTTTTAAATTAAATAGTGATCCACGTCACACTTTTAACTTCGTGGCACAACGCACTCGCCTGTCGCCACTTCTGACTGTCACGAATTTCTCTCTGTTGCGTCGCGGGTTTATGCCCCCAAACCCTTGTTTTATAAGGGGTGTCACGGTGATGGCAAAATATTAAAAAAAAACACTCAAGCAACCTGCCATCGCGACGATAACTATTACGAAGGTTCTCTAGGCACACCCGGCGCTTGCAGGGGCCGGAAGCCACGTAGTACCAAACCAACGAGGAATTCATCATGGCTTTAACAGTAAACACCAACGTAGCATCGTTGAACGTCCAGAAGAACCTGGGTCGCGCTTCCGACGCCCTTTCGACCTCGATGACTCGTCTGTCTTCCGGTCTGAAAATCAACAGCGCCAAAGACGACGCTGCTGGCCTGAACATCGCCACCAAGATCAACTCGCAGATCAAAGGTCAGACCATGGCGATCAAAAACGCCAACGACGGTATGTCCATTGCTCAGACCGCTGAAGGCGCGCTGCAAGAGTCGACCAACATTCTGCAGCGTATGCGTGAACTGGCTGTTCAGTCGCGAAACGACAGCAACAGCGCTACTGACCGCGTTGCACTGAACAAAGAATTCACCCAGATGAGTTCTGAGCTGACCCGTATCGCCAACAGCACCAACCTGAACGGCAAAAACCTGATCGACGGTTCTGCCAGCACCATGACTTTCCAGGTTGGCTCCAACTCCGGCTCCGCGAACCAGATCACTCTGACTCTGAGCGCCAGCTTTGATGCAAACACCCTGGGTGTCGGTTCGGCAATCACCATCGTCGGTTCCGACAGTGCTGCTGCAGAGACCAACTTCTCTGCTGCAATGGCCGCTATCGACTCGGCTCTGCAGACCATCAACAACACGCGTTCTGATCTCGGTGCTGCACAAAACCGTCTGACCAGCACCATCTCCAACCTGCAGAACATCAACGAAAACGCCAGTGCTGCACTGGGTCGTATCCAGGATACCGACTTCGCTGCTGAAACTGCACAGCTGACCAAGCAACAGACTCTGCAACAGGCTTCCACCTCTGTTCTGGCTCAGGCTAACCAGCTGCCATCCGCTGTACTGAAACTGCTTCAGTAATATCAGCGTGAGTTTTAGCGGGGGAGTACTTAACAGTGCTCTCTCGCTTTTTTACTTTCTGAGGTGATGGTCATGGATATGAGTGTGAAGTTGAACGTGACTTATCCGGCCGTTCAACCGACGAGTCAGGCCCCTGTGCCGGACGCGTCCGTTGACAAGCCTGCCGATAAGGCGCCCGTCGAGCGTGTTGCCGCCACGGCTGAAAGTAAAGGCTCCGGTCTGCACAAGGATGATTCCAAGGACGATGCCAAAGTCAAGGCAGCCGCCGAGGACATCCAGAAGTTCTTTCACGAGGTCAAGCGCAATCTCGAGTTTTCGATCGACGAAGATTCTGGCAAAGTCATTGTCAAAGTGATTGCAAGCGATTCCGGTGAAGTAGTACGACAGATTCCCAATGCAGAAATCCTGAAGCTGGCCGATAGCCTGAGTGATGCGAACAGTTTGTTGTTCCGCGCCAAGGCCTGATCGCCGGTACGGTATGTGTTGTCGGGTCATTCGCCTTTTGAAAGGGCGGCGAACCCCGCAGCATTCTTGAAGGGAGAAGCACCATGGCAAGTCCGATTACATCTTCAACAGGCCTGGGTTCGGGGCTGGCAATTTCCGCCATCGTCGAAGGTCTTGTCGGTGCTGAAAAAGCGCCCAAGCAAAACCAGATCGACAAGCAGAGCGCCTCCACGACTGCATCCCTGTCGGGTGTCAGCCAGTTGACGTCTGCACTGGCTGCTTTCCAGAAAACACTGGACACTCTCGCCAGTTCCACCACACCTGCTTTCCAGGGCTTTGCTGCCACGTCTGCCAATGAAGCGGTGGTCAAGGCCACTGCGGGCAACACGGCAGTCAATGGCACCTATGCGATTAATATAAGCCAGTTGGCAACACCTTCGAAGGTGGCTACCGCCGCGCTGGACTCGACGCAGTCGAGTGCTATTCCGAGTGGTACGCTGAAAATCACTCAAAATGGCACTGATTACAACGTGGCGATCGACAAGACCTCGACGCTGCAGGAAGTGCGCGACAAGATCAACTCGACGCTGCAGGGTAAAGGCATCACCGCCAACATCATCAACGACAACAACGGTTCCAGGCTGGTGTTCAGTTCGACGACCACCGGCAAGGGCAGTGACATTTCGGTGACGGGTGCTTCCGGCCAGGAAGCACTTAACATCGATGGCACCAAGTTGATGAGTGAATCCAGTACTGGCACTGATGCCAATGGAAACGCCATTCCTGGCGCCGGTGCGATTACCGCTGTCGCCAAGGACGCCGCATTCACGGTCGATGGCCTGAGTCTGACCAGCAAGACCAATACCGTGAGCACGGCCATTTCCGGTCTGACATTCGAGCTGGTCGCGCCCAGCGCTTCTTCTGCTGCTTCGGCATCGACCACGGTCACGGTCGCCACCAACACCGATGGTCTGAAAACCTCATTGCAGTCGTTTGTCGACTCTTACAACACGCTGGTTTCACTGGTGTCCTCGTTGACCAAGGGCACTGTCGACAGTGAGGGTAAATACACTGCCGCTGCATTGACCGGCGACTCCACCCCGCGTGCGCTGTTGGCAACGATACGCGACCAGATTTCCACTGCCACGTCGAATGCCGGTTTGAGTTCCCTGGCGCAATTGGGGATCAAAACTCAGCAGGCTGACGGCAAGTTGTCGTTGAACACCACCGAATTGACTACAGCGTTGAGCGACAAGAAGCTGGGCAGCCAGATTCAGGCGATGTTCACCGGTGTGACCAGCGCTGACGGCACGACCTCGGGTGGCTTGATCGCACGCTTGAACACTGCGCTTGAACCCTACACGAAAGCCGACGGCGTTCTGGCTGGCAAGACCACCAGCCTCAATAAAGTGCAGACTCGACTGGCCAGTGATCAGGAGGCGCTCAACCGTCGTATTACCACGTTGACGGCAACCCTCACCAAGAAATACAACGCAATGGACTTGGTCGTCGGGCAGTTAAAGGCAACGGCTTCAAGCATTACTTCGATTTTTGAAGCGATGAACGCCCAGAAAAACGCCTCGTAAAAAAACGAGTGTGGAAGTATCAGCAACCCGACTCTGTGTCGGGTTTCTGCTTTTGGGCTAAAGTTTCTGCGCACTGCGTCGATAGCTTGAGTATCAGTATTCTGGATTTGTTACGAGGCCCCTTATGAATCCGATGTTAGCGTTGCGGCAGTATCAGAAGATCGGCTCCCAGGCCCAGACCTCAGAGGCCAGCCCTCATCGTCTGGTGCAAATGTTGATGGAAGGTGGCCTCGACCGCATCGCTCAGGCCAAGGGCGCCATGGCGCGCAGGGACGTCGCCAACAAGGGCGTACTCATCAGCAAGGCCATCGACATTGTGGGCGGTCTGCGTGAGGGGCTGGATCTGGAAAATTCACCCAGTGACACGCTGCTCAGGCAGGACAGTCTGTATCACTACATGATGACGCGTCTGGCGGAAGCCAACGCTCGCAATGATCAGAAGATACTCGATGAAGTCGCTGGCCTGTTGATCACCGTCAAGGAAGGCTGGGATGCAATCGGTACCATGCAATAACCCGCTGTTCCGAGGAGAATAAAAATGAGTGCTGCGCTCAAGCGTATCGAAGAAACCCGGGAAGCCTTGGTAGGGGCACTGGCCGAGCGTGACTGGGAGGCTATCGTCAAGCTTGATCTGGCGTGTCGCGAGTGTGTTGACGCGGTGGTGAGCGAAGCGCCCGATGACGAACCTGCTCTGCGCAGCAACCTTGAGGAGTTATTGGGGGTCTATCGGCAATTGATTGATGTTGCCACCGGCGAGCGTCAAGCGGTTGTCGAAGAAATGACTCAAATCCAGAATGCGAAGAGTGCTACGAAGGTATACCATCTGTTCGGTTAATGTTTAATTGTCATTTTTATTGTTCGACAAGAATTTCGCCATAAATTTGACTGTGTTCGTTTTTTTGACTTAACTAGTGATGTTTACTATTTTCTGGCGTCTCAAGGTTTATACATCTGAGAAGCCAAGCTGCCCCCCAATCATGGGCATTGAGTTGACTAGGGAAGTTGCTATTGCATGTGGCGTGAAATCAAGATTCTGCTAATCGATGACGATAGCCAGCGCCGCCGGGATCTGGCGGTGATCCTGAATTTTCTTGGCGAAGAAAATCTCTCCTGTTCGAGTCAGGACTGGCAGCAGGTGGTCGGCTCTCTGGCGTCTCCACGAGAAGTACTGTGCGTACTGGTCGGCAGCGTAAACGCGCCGGGCAGCCTGCAAGGGCTCCTTAAGACCATCGCGGCATGGGATGAGTTCCTTCCTGTGCTGCTGATGAGCGAAAATTCCTCTGTCGAATTGCCCGAGGATTTGCGCAAGCGAGTGCTCTCCGCACTCGAAATGCCACCCAGCTACAGCAAACTGCTCGATTCGCTGCACCGTGCCCAGGTCTACCGCGAGATGTACGACCAGGCTCGCGAGCGCGGCCGTCATCGTGAACCGAACCTGTTCCGCAGTCTGGTAGGTACCAGTCGTGCGATTCAGCACGTGCGGCAGATGATGCAGCAGGTCGCTGATACCGACGCCAGCGTACTGATCCTTGGTGAGTCGGGGACGGGCAAGGAAGTGGTTGCGCGTAACCTGCACTACCACTCCAAGCGCCGAGATGCGCCGTTCGTGCCGGTCAACTGCGGTGCCATTCCGGCCGAACTGCTCGAAAGCGAGCTGTTCGGACACGAGAAGGGCGCGTTTACCGGCGCGATCACCAGCCGTGCCGGCCGCTTCGAGCTGGCCAACGGCGGCACCTTGTTCCTTGACGAAATCGGCGACATGCCGCTGCCGATGCAGGTCAAGCTGCTGCGCGTCTTGCAGGAGCGCACGTTCGAGCGTGTGGGCAGCAACAAGACGCAGAGCATCGATGTGCGCATCATCGCCGCAACGCACAAGAATCTCGAGACCATGATCGAGCTGGGCAGCTTCCGCGAAGATCTTTACTACCGTCTCAACGTGTTCCCGATCGAGATGGCGCCGTTGCGTGAGCGTGTCGAAGACATCCCGCTGCTCATGAACGAATTGATTTCGCGTATGGAGCACGAGAAGCGCGGTTCGATTCGCTTCAACTCCGCAGCCATCATGTCGCTGTGTCGCCATGCCTGGCCGGGCAACGTCCGTGAGCTGGCCAACCTGGTCGAGCGCATGGCGATCATGCATCCGTATGGTGTGATTGGTGTAGCCGAGCTGCCAAAGAAGTTTCGCTACGTCGACGACGAAGACGAGCAGATGGTCGACAGCATGCGCAGCGAGATCGAAGAGCGTGTGGCGATCAACAGCAATACACCGAACTTCGCTTCCGGCGCGATGCTGCCGCCAGAAGGGCTCGATCTGAAAGACTACCTCGGTGGTCTGGAGCAGGGCCTTATTCAGCAGGCGCTGGACGATGCCAACGGCATCGTTGCTCGCGCTGCGGAGCGCCTGCGCATTCGTCGGACCACGCTGGTCGAGAAGATGCGCAAGTACGGTATGAGTCGTCGTGAGGGCGATGAACAGGCAGATGATTGACGCCGGTTTTTTGTGCCAAAAACCAAGCCCCTGATTTTTCAGGGGTTTTTTTTAGGCACGGGGATTGCTAAGTCTCTCTTAACACACCGTTTACTGACGGTTCGCCACGAGAGAGATGAATCATGTCCCAGGCCGCCCAACTGACTTCCGCCCTATCTGTTCAGGCTCAGTACTCCCCGGAACTGGAAAGTCGTCAGGGGCTTGAGCAGGCATTCTCGCTGTTCAATCAAATGTCGGCGCAACTGACCGACTCCTACGGCTTGCTTGAAGCGCGCGTCACCGAGCTCAAGGGCGAACTGGCTCATGCCGGTGCCCAGCGCCTTCAGGAGCTGGCGGAAAAAGAACGCCTGGCCAACCGACTGCAGAATCTGCTCGATCTGCTGCCCGGCGGGGTGATCGTCATTGATGGCATGGGCGTCGTGCGCGAAGCCAATCCGGCGGCCATCGACCTGCTTGGTCAGCCGCTGTTGGGCATGCTCTGGCGTCATGTGATCAGCCGCTGTTTTGCACCCCGTGAAGATGATGGCCACGAAGTCTCGCTCAAGGATGGCCGCAGGCTTTCCATTGCCACGCGTTCGCTGGATGCCGAGCCAGGGCAGCTGGTGCTGCTCAATGACCTGACCGAAACCCGTCATCTTCAGGAACAGCTGGCTCGTCACGAGCGCCTGTCGTCACTGGGCCGTATGGTCGCTTCTCTGGCGCATCAGATTCGTACACCGTTATCCGCTGCCATGATCTACGCCAGCCATTTGACCGAGCAGGAACTTCCGGTGGAAACCCAGCAGCGTTTCGCTGCGCGGCTCAAGGATCGTTTGCATGAGCTGGAGCATCAGGTTCGCGACATGCTGGTGTTCGCCCGGGGCGAGCTGCCGTTGACGGATCGTCTGGCGCCTGGTGCTCTGTTTCAGGCGCTGCAAAATGCTGCTGCGACGCATGTTCAGGGCGTGTCGGTACGCTGGCAGTGCGACAGCATCGATGGCGAGCTGCTGTGCAATCGCGACACATTGGTCGGCGCACTGCTCAATCTGATTGAAAACGCTGTCCAGGCCAGCGCTGGCCGGACACTGCTGAAGATTCACGCCTACAGTCGCGGCAATGTGCTGCGGATCTGCTTCAGCGATAACGGCAGCGGCATTGACAAGGCCGGTCTGGCGCGCATCGGTGAGCCGTTCTTTACCACCAAGACCACCGGCACAGGGCTTGGTCTGGCCGTGGTAACTGCGGTGTCGCGTGCGCATCAGGGGCGCGTGCATTATTTGTCGCGGGTTGGCCGTGGTACCTGCGCCATTATCAGTCTGCCATTGATCCCGGCTTCCAGTTCGACAGGTAATAACTGATGCCGATCAATGTGCTGCTGGTCGAGGATGACCGTTCGCTCCGCGAAGCGCTTGGGGAAACCCTCGAGCTGGCCGGTTATGGCTATCAGGCGGTCGGTTCCGCCGAAGAGGCGCTGGTGGCCGCCGAGGCGCGGCCCTTCAGTCTGGTGATCAGTGACGTCAACATGCCGGGCATGGACGGTCACCAGTTGCTGAGTCTTTTGCGCAGCCGGCATCCGCAATTGCCGGTGTTGCTGATGACTGCGCATGGCGCAGTCGAGCGCGCGGTCGAGGCCATGCGTCAGGGGGCTGCGGATTACCTGGTCAAGCCATTCGAGCCCAAGGCGCTGATCGCGCTGGTTGGGCGGCACGCACTGGGTCGTCTGGAGCCTGCCGAGCGCGATGGGCCGATTGCTGTCGAGCCCGCCAGTATCCAGTTGCTGAACCTGGCCAGCCGCGTGGCGAAAAGCGATTCCACCGTGCTGATCTCCGGCGAGTCCGGGACCGGTAAAGAGGTTTTGGCGCGTTTCATTCATCAAAACTCGCCCCGTGCCGATAAACCTTTTATTGCGATCAACTGTGCAGCGATTCCGGACAATATGCTGGAAGCCACGTTATTCGGCCATGAAAAGGGTTCGTTTACCGGCGCCATTGCGGCGCAGGCTGGCAAGTTCGAGCAGGCGGACGGCGGGACAATCCTGCTGGACGAGATTTCCGAAATGCCTCTGGGGCTGCAAGCCAAATTGCTGCGTGTGTTGCAGGAACGCGAAGTCGAGCGCGTCGGTGCGCGCAAACCGATCCTTCTGGACATTCGCGTCGTGGCGACCACCAACCGCGATCTGGCGGGTGAGGTGGCGGCGGGGCGTTTCCGTGAAGATCTGTTTTATCGCCTGTCGGTATTTCCACTGGCATGGCAGGCGTTGCGTCAAAGGACCGCCGATATTCTGCCATTGGCCGAGCGGCTTCTGGCCAAGCACGTCAATAAAATGAAGCATGCGCCGGTGCGTCTTTCCGCCGAAGCGCAACAGTGTCTGGTGAGCTATCCATGGCCCGGAAATGTCCGGGAGCTGGATAACGCCGTGCAGCGGGCCTTGATTCTGCAGCAGGGCGGGGTGATTCAGGCGCAGGATTTCTGTCTGTCCGGGCCGGTCACCAGCCTGCCTGTTGCTGCGCCTGTCGAGGCGGCAGCGGCTGTGACTGGCACTGTCGTGGCGGAGAATGCAGGTACCGGCGTCAGTCCGGAATCGGTCGGCGCGCTGGGCGATGACCTCAGGCGTCACGAGTTTCAAATGATCATCGACACCCTGCGTTCTGAACGGGGACGTCGCAAGGAGGCTGCGGAACGCCTGGGTATCAGCCCGCGTACATTGCGTTACAAGCTGGCGCAGATGCGTGACGCCGGAATGGATGTGGAGGCCTATCTGTTTGCCACATGAGCAACGCACAGTGATTGCCGTTCCCGATCGGCGGTCCCTGAATATTTTTGCTGTGATGCAAGCCTGAAATTAAACCCGGCGCCCCGTGAATACGGGCGGTCCGGCGCGACCTCGTGTCAAGCGACATGATGCACTCATCTGGTGTGGCAAATAGCCGCCATCTAGCTGGCATCGTTGTTGCTATACCTTCTGTACCCGCTGAATCAGTGTCAAAAATTTGCGGGC
This sequence comes from Pseudomonas sp. NFACC10-1, assembly GCF_900119195.1. Classification (NCBI taxonomy): domain Bacteria; kingdom Pseudomonadati; phylum Pseudomonadota; class Gammaproteobacteria; order Pseudomonadales; family Pseudomonadaceae; genus Pseudomonas; species Pseudomonas sp. NFACC10-1. Next base: position 60,949 of record NZ_FPJB01000008.1, read on the forward strand.
CTTACGAGAGATATGTCCATGAGCCAAGGTGTTGAATTTAATCGCTTGATGTTGGATATGCGGGCCATGCAGATGGACGCGATGTCTGTGCCCAAGCCCGTGTCCGGTGCGCAGGAAGCCGGTGCCAGCAGCTTCGCTGACATGCTTGGTCAGGCCGTCAACAAGGTCGCGCAGACCCAGCAGGCTTCCAGCCAGTTGGCCAATGCATTCGAAATCGGCAAGAGCGGCGTGGATTTGACCGACGTCATGATTTCGTCGCAGAAAGCCAGCGTGTCTTTTCAGGCGTTGACCCAGGTACGTAACAAGCTGGTTCAAGCTTACCAAGACATCATGCAGATGCCGGTTTAAGGGACGTACTGAGTCATGGCTGAAGCAGCTGCCGATACCGTTCCTGCAAGAGCGGGCGCTTCCGAAAGAAAACCGTTGTTCGGTATGTCTTTTCTGGAAAATCTTTCCGAAATGACCATGCTGCGTCAGATCGGCCTCATGGTCGGTCTTGCCGCGAGCGTGGCCATCGGCTTCGCCGTGGTGCTCTGGTCCCAGCAGCCTGACTATCGTCCGCTTTATGGCAGTCTGGCGGGCATGGACAGCAAGCAGATCATGGACACCCTGACTGCAGCGAACATCAACTACACCGTCGAGCCGAACTCCGGTGCGCTGTTGGTGAAGTCCGATGATGTGCAGCGTGCGCGCATCCAACTGGCTCAGGCGGGTGTGGTACAGAACGACGCCAACATCGGTTTCGAAATCCTCGACAAGGATCAGGGGCTGGGCACCAGTCAGTTCATGGAAGCCACGCGTTATCGTCGTGGCCTGGAAGGCGAGCTGGCGCGTACCATTTCTGCGTTGAACAACGTCAAGGGTGCCCGCGTGCACCTGGCGATTCCGAAAAGCTCGGTATTCGTCCGTGATGACCGCAAGCCAAGCGCTTCGGTACTGGTCGAGCTGTACGCCGGTCGTTCGCTGGAGCCGAGTCAGGTCATGGCCATCATCAATCTGGTGGCCACCAGTGTTCCCGAGCTCAGCAAGTCGCAGATTACCGTCGTTGACCAGAAGGGGGCTCTGCTTTCCGATCAGGCGGAAAACTCCGAGCTGACAATGGCCGGCAAGCAATTCGACTACAGCCGTCGCATGGAAAGCATGCTCACCCAGCGCGTGCAGAACATTCTGCAGCCGATTCTGGGCAATGACCGCTATAAGGCCGAGGTCTCGGCAGTGGTTGATTTCAGCGCTGTCGAATCGACCGCCGAAAGCTTCAACCCTGATCAACCTGCCTTGCGCAGCGAGCAGTCGGTCAATGAACAACGTTCCAGCAGCTCAAGCTCGGGCGGCGTTCCGGGGGCGCTGAGCAATCAGCCGCCCGGCCCGGCGACGGCTCCGCAGACTGCAGGCGGTGGTGCAGCCGGTGCAGCCGGCCCTATCGCTCCAGGCCAACCCCTGCTGGATGCCAATGGTCAGCAGATCATGGACCCGGCAACCGGTCAGCCCGCGTTGGCGCCATACCCGGCCGACAAGCGCGTGCAGTCGACCAAGAACTTCGAGCTTGACCGTTCCATCAGTCACACCAAGCAGCAGCAGGGCCGTCTGACCCGCCTTTCGGTTGCGGTAGTGGTCGATGACATGGTCAAGACCAACGCGGCCAATGGCGAAGTCACCCGTGCTCCATGGAGCGCGGCGGATCTCGCTCGCTTCACGCGGCTGGTACAGGATGCCGTCGGTTTCGACGCCAGCCGCGGCGACAGCGTCAGCGTGATCAACGTGCCGTTCTCCAGCGAACGCGCTGAAGTGCTGCCTGAAGCGTCGTTCTATTCGCAACCCTGGTTCTGGGACATCGTCAAGCAGGCTGTTGGCGTGATCTTCATCCTGATCCTGGTGTTCGGTGTACTGCGCCCGGTGTTGAACAACATCACCAATGGCAAGCGCAAGGAACTGGCAGGTTTCGGCGGCGACGCCGAACTGGGTGGCATGGGCGGTCTGGACGGCGAATTGTCCAACGATCGCGTAAGTCTGGGTGGCCCGCAGAGCATTCTGCTGCCAAGCCCGACCGAAGGCTATGACGCACAGCTGAATGCAATCAAGAGTTTGGTGGCTGAGGATCCTGGCCGTGTGGCTCAGGTTGTGAAAGAGTGGATCAACACTGATGAATGAACGAGCCATGGTAGCCAAACTCTCCAAAGTTGAAAAAGCGGCTGTACTGTTGCTCTCGCTGGGCGAAACCGATGCGGCTCAGGTGCTCCGGCACATGGGCCCCAAGGAAGTCCAGAAAGTGGGTGTGGCGATGGCGCAGATGCGCAACGTGCATCGCGAGCAGGTCGAAGAGGTCATGAGCGAATTCGTCGACATCGTCGGCGATCAGACCAGCCTTGGCGTCGGTTCCGACGGCTATATCCGCAAGATGCTGACCCAGGCACTGGGCGAGGACAAGGCCAACGGCCTGATCGACCGGATTCTGCTGGGTGGCAATACCAGCGGCCTGGACAGCCTCAAGTGGATGGAGCCGCGTGCGGTCGCCGACGTGATCCGTTTCGAGCACCCGCAGATTCAGGCCATCGTGGTCGCCTATCTCGATGCCGATCAGGCGGGCGAGGTGCTTGGGCATTTCGATCACAAGGTGCGCCTCGATATCATCCTGCGCGTGTCTTCGCTCAACACCGTACAGCCAGCGGCTCTCAAGGAATTGAACCAGATTCTCGAGAAGCAGTTCTCCGGTAACGCCAACACGTCGCGTACCACCCTGGGCGGTATCAAGCGTGCGGCCGATATCATGAACTTTCTCGACAGCTCGATCGAAGGTTCGCTCATGGACTCGATCCGCGAGGTCGACGAAGACCTGTCGGTGCAGATCGAAGACCTCATGTTCGTCTTCAACAATCTTTCCGACGTGGACGATCGCGGTATCCAGGCGCTGCTGCGCGAAGTATCCTCGGACGTGCTGGTACTGGCGCTCAAGGGCTCCGACGAAGCAATCAAGGAAAAAATCTTCAAGAACATGTCCAAGCGTGCCTCCGAGCTGCTCCGCGACGACCTGGAAGCAAAAGGTCCGGTGCGTGTCAGCGATGTGGAAACCGCCCAGAAAGAAATCCTCACCATTGCGCGTCGTATGGCCGAGGCCGGCGAGATCGTACTCGGTGGCAAGGGTGGCGAGGAAATGATCTAAGGATTCAGCCGACTCATGTCCAGTTCCAATAAAGAATCGGCCAGCGACCTCATTCGCGCCAAGGACGCCGGGTTACTCGACATCTGGGCGCTGCCCAGCTTCGATCCGCACGTTGAGCCAGAACCAGAACCGGAGCCCGAGCTGGTCGACGAACCGGCCGAGATGGAAGAAGTACCGCTGGAGGAAGTCCAGCCACTGACCCTGGAAGAGCTGGAAAGTATTCGCCAGGAGGCCTGGAACGAAGGCTTCGCCACCGGTGAAAAGGAAGGTTTTCACAGTACTCAGCTAAAAGTGCGTCAGGAAGCGGAGGTCGTTCTTGCGGCAAAAGTCGCCAGCCTGGAACAGCTGATGGGTAACCTGCTGACACCCATCGCCGAGCAGGATACTCAGATCGAAAAGGCCGTCATTCTTCTGGTCGAGCACATCGCGCGTCAGGTTATCCAGCGTGAACTGGTCACAGATTCTGCGCAGATTGCCAGCGTCCTACGCGATGCCCTCAAGCTATTACCGATGGGCGCGCAGAATGTGCGAATTTTCATAAATCCTCAGGACTTTCTGCTGGTCAAGGCCATGCGCGAACGTCATGAGGAGTCGTGGAAGATCGTCGAAGACGAAGACTTGCTGCCGGGCGGTTGCCGTATCGAAACCGAGCATAGCCGCATCGATGCCAGCGTCGAAACACGCATCGCCCTGGCAATTTCCAAGATGCACGACCAGTTGCATGAACAGGTAACCCATCCTGCGGCAGCCGATCTGAGCGTCGATCTGGATGCCTCGCCAGGCAATGCAGCCAATGTTGAAGAATCCGACGCGGATACCCTCGATGCGCCTTGAACGCACCAGTTTCGCCAAGCGCCTCGGTTCCTATGCCGAGTCGATCAGTTTGCCTGCCCAACCCGTAGTGGAAGGCCGCCTGCTGCGCATGGTAGGCCTGACGCTTGAGGCTGAGGGGCTGCGTGCGGCAATGGGTAGCCGCTGTGTGGTCATCAATGACGACAGCCATCATCCGGTTGAAGTCGAAGCCGAAGTGATGGGTTTTTCCGGTAGCAAGGTGTTTCTGATGCCGGTCGGCAGCGTGGCGGGCATCGCGCCTGGCGCGCGGGTCGTGCCGCTGGCCGACACCGGTCGCCTGCCGATGGGCATGAGCATGCTGGGCCGGGTGCTTGATGGTGCCGGTCGCCCGCTGGATGGTCGCTCGCCGATCAAGGCCGAAGACTGGGTGCCGATGGATGGCCCGACCATCAACCCGCTCAAGCGCGACCCCATCAGCCAGCCACTGGATGTCGGCATTCGCTGCATCAACGGTTTATTGACGGTTGGCCGCGGTCAGCGTCTCGGGCTGTTTGCCGGTACGGGCGTGGGCAAGAGTGTGCTGCTCGGCATGATGACGCGCTTCACCGAGGCGGACATCATCGTCGTCGGCCTGATCGGTGAGCGGGGCCGTGAGGTCAAGGAGTTCATCGAGCACATTCTCGGCGAAGAGGGCCTGAAACGTTCGGTGGTGGTCGCCTCGCCAGCCGATGACGCGCCTCTGATGCGCTTGCGGGCAGCGATGTATTGCACGCGAATCGCCGAATACTTTCGTGACAAGGGCAAGAATGTCCTGTTGCTGATGGACTCCCTGACCCGTTTTGCTCAGGCTCAGCGGGAAATCGCACTGGCCATTGGCGAGCCGCCGGCCACCAAGGGCTATCCGCCTTCGGTGTTCGCCCGCTTGCCCAAACTGGTAGAACGCGCCGGCAATGCCGAGGCGGGTGGTGGTTCGATCACCGCGTTTTACACGGTGCTGTCGGAGGGTGATGACCAGCAGGACCCGATTGCCGACTCGGCGCGTGGGGTGCTCGACGGTCACATCGTGTTGTCCCGGCGCCTGGCCGAAGAGGGGCATTACCCGGCCATCGACATCGAAGCGTCCATCAGCCGGGTCATGCCCGCCGTGGTCAGCCCCGAGCACATGGCGCGTGCGCAGCATTTCAAACAGTTGTGGTCACGCTATCAGCAGACTCGCGACCTCATCAGCGTGGGGGCCTATGTAGCAGGCGGCGATCGCGAAACGGACATGGCCATTGCGCTGCATCCGGTACTGGTGCGCTACCAGCGTCAGGGCCTGCGTGACAACGAAAGCATACAAGGCAGCAGCGAGGCGCTGGCGTCGATCTTCGCACCAGCGCCTGGCGGCTGATAATCCATGGCCCAGAGTCGAGCGGCGCGTCTGGCGCCAGTGGTCGAGATGGCAGAAGCTGCCGAGCGAACCGCCGCCCAGCGCCTTGGGCACTTCCAGGGGCAGGTCAACCTTGCCAACAACAAGCTGCAGGAGCTTGACCAGTTTCGCCAGGATTATCAGCAGCAATGGTTGCAGCGCGGCAGTGCCGGGGTTTCCGGGCAATGGCTGCTGGGTTATCAGCGCTTTCTCAGTCAGCTCGATGTCGCCGTTGCCCAGCAATACAAAAGTCTCGAATGGCACAAAGCCAATCTGGATCGGGCGCGCAGCGCCTGGCAGGATTGCTACGCGCGGGTAGAGGGCTTGCGCAAGCTGGTGCAGCGCTACATGGACGAGGCGCGCAGGCTGGAGGATAAGCGCGAGCAGAAACTGCTCGACGAGTTATCGCAGCGCCTGCCGCGCCATGAACAATTCTGACGTTTGACTCAATCAGACCGCAGTGATCTCTCTGGCTGGTCTACGCTATCAATGTCTCGGTGATGAAACACCTCGAGGTTCCCATGACTGTCACTTCCGAACGTTCTGCCGATGGCCAGACGCTGACCCTTTTTATCGAAGGACGCTTCGATTTCAATTCCCATCAGGCGTTTCGCGCTGCCTATGAGGACTATCCGCAGTCGCTGAATTACGTGGTCGACCTGCGCGGTACTCATTACCTGGACAGCTCTGCGCTGGGGATGCTGTTACTGCTGCGCGATCACGCCGGGGGTGACAAGGCATTGGTGCGCCTGGTCAACTGCACGCCCGATGTGCTGAAGATTCTGGCCATTTCCAATTTCTCGAAGCTGTTCGAATTGAGCATACCCAGTGCAACCAGCCCTGAAAAAACTGTGCATTCTGATCGCTGACGACAGCGCCAGTGACCGGCTTCTGCTTTCAACTATCGTAGCGCGGCAGGGGCACCGGGTTCTTAGCGCTGCCAATGGTGTCGAAGCGGTCGCCATCTTCAAGGCTGAAAGCCCGCAGTTGATTCTGATGGACGCCATGATGCCGGTCATGGATGGCTTCGAAGCGGCGCGAAGGATCAAGGCATTGACCGGCGAATCGCTGGTGCCGATCATCTTCCTGACCTCGCTCACCGAAGGCGAAGCGCTTGCACGTTGCCTGGACGCCGGTGGCGACGATTTCATGTCCAAGCCTTACAACCCGCTGGTACTGGCCGCCAAGCTCAACGCCATGAACCGTCTGCGGGTATTGCACGAAACTGTCCGCCAGCAGCGTGACCAGATCGCCAGGCACCATGAGTATCTGCTCAATGAGCAGCGTGTCGCCAAGGCGGTGTTCGATCAGATCGCCCACGCCGGTTGCCTGGGGGCGAGCAATATCCGCTACCTGCAGTCCCCCTACGCACTGTTCAACGGCGACCTGATGCTGGCCGCCTACACACCCGCCGGGCACATGCAGGTGCTGCTCGGGGATTTCACCGGACATGGCTTGCCGGCTGCGGTGGGTGCGATGCCACTTGCAGAAGTGTTCTACGGCATGACGGCCAAGGGCTATGGCCTGGTTGAAATCCTCCGTGAAATGAACGCCAAGCTCAAACGCATCCTCCCGGTCGATATGTTTTGTTGTGCGACGCTGCTGTGTATCAATCTGCCGCAGCGGCAGGTCGAGGTCTGGAGCGGTGGCCTGCCCGACGGCTACCTGTTGCGCGGCGCGCAGGGCGAGCATGTGCCGCTGGCCTCGAATCATCTGCCATTGGGCGTATTGAGCGTCGATGCCTTCGACGCGCGCACCGATGTGTATCCGTTGGCGCCGGGTGATCGCATCTTTCTGCTGTCCGACGGCGTGCTTGATACCAGTAACAGTCAGGAAGAGCTGTTCGGCGCGCAACGTCTGCGACAGGTTCTGTCTGCCAATCGCGAGCCGCACTTGCTGATCGAGGAGATCCTCGTGGCGCTCAACGAGTTTGGCGGCAAGGCGCGTGACGATGTCAGCCTGCTGGAGGTCAGCGCTGTCGAGGCGCCGCTGGAAAATTTGCCTGTCATGATGTATTCGGACAGCGGCGCCTCCAGCCCGCTGGACTGGTCGGCCAGTTTCGAGTTTCGTGCCTCGACGCTCAAGCGTTTCAACCCTCTGCCTTATGTCCTGCAATTGCTGCTGGAGGTACATGGCCTGCGTGATCAGGGTGCCGCACTGCACATGGTGCTCGGCGAGCTGTACAGCAATGCGCTGGAGCACGGTGTGCTAGGGTTGGATTCGGCGCTCAAGCACGATGCAACGGGGTTCGCGCTCTATTATCAGCAGCGGGCAGAGCGTCTCGACAGGCTGCAGTCAGGCTTCATCCGGGTGAGCCTGCAGGTCGAAGCGGTCGAGCAGGGCGGTCGGCTGACCCTCAGTGTCGAGGACAGCGGCCAGGGTTTCGATGTGGAAAAGACCCGGACGCTGACGCCTGCCAGCAATGAACTGTATGGTCGCGGGCTGCATCTGGTCTGTGAATTGAGTCGCGAGGCCAGGTGGTCCAGGGATGGCAGGACCGCCTGCGTGGAATTTTGCTGGGAGGGAGTGGCATAATCCCCGCCTGGAGTCTTGATCAAGGAGTGAACAAGTGTCGATTCATCTGGATTACAGCGTTTTGACTGCCTTGCAGGAGGTCATGGAGGACGAATATCCAACCTTGCTGGATGTTTTTCTCAGGGATTCCGAGCAGCGTATCGCGCAGTTGCGTCTGGCTGTCGGGTCGCGCAATCCTGATTTCCAGGAACTGAGCCTTAACGCTCACAGTTTCAAGGGCAGCAGCAGCAACATGGGCGCCTTGCAGCTTTCCGAGCTATGTCGCCAGCTCGAGGAGCAAGCCCGCCAGCAGCAGTTCGCAGGTCTGGCAGAATTGATTGGCACGATCGACAGCGAATACATGACGATTCGCGGGTTGTTCAATTCCGAGCGGCAGCTGTTCGTCAGCTGAGCCCTGAAGTCTCCCTCGATTCCCGTTATGGAGATCATTTAAAAATTGGCCCGCATATTGCTAACTACTCTGGTAAGGCGATAACCAGCAGCTGATGCGGAGACCGAAATGCCCCTTGCTACCAATGCGCTTCTTCAGGCCACAACCTCTGTGACCGCCAGGTCCGGTGTGGCCAACAATGCGGTCAAGTCTGCTGACAGCAGCAAGGACGGGGCCTCCAGCTTTTCCAATGTCTATGCAAAGCAGGCGAAAGACACCGTCCCTGCGCGTGACGATGCGCCCGTAAAACCAGCTCGCGACAAGACCGCGCCTGACAAGGACAAGGTTGCCGCTGGCAAGGACAAGCCTGCAAGCGATCAGACGAATGCCGCCGACAAGTCGAGCGTTGCCGATAGCGGCAATGATTTGCCAGCCAAGTCGGCAAGTGCGGATGATGACGCGGCGCATTCCGACTCGAAGCAGGACGATGCGCAGGCCTCTGCCGATCCGGCGCTGACTGAGGGCCAGGCGGTCGTCGATCCGGCCCTTGACCCGGCATTGCAGGCAATGGCCGCACAGGCTCCCGCGGCGCCTGTAGCCAAGGCGCCACCAAGTGCGGAAGTTGTCACCGCACCAGTGGTCTCGGCGCTCACCACCACTCAGGCGGCACCGCCAGTCGTAGCCGAAGACGCCTTCAATCCCGACGCCGATCCTCTGGACGGTCTGGATGCCGTGCAGTTGGCGCTGGAAAACGCCACTGCCAAGACTCAACTGGCTGCGCAGAACGCCCAGGCTGCCAACAAGGCGACGCCGAGCAACGCTGAAGCTGACCCCAATCAGAATATCGTCAATAACCTGTCGGTCCTGAGCGAGCAACTTCCCTCCGAAGGCAGCAGCACTGAAAGCAGTGACAAGTCGTTCAGCGGTTTGATCGGTGAGGGTCTGAAGGATGTCAAAGGCGCCGCCGGCGACACGCGCGTCGACAACTTTGCCGATCGCCTCGCTGCGCTCAGTCAGGCCGCGCAACCGGCACGCGCGGCGGCAGCACCTGCCGCGCCCTTGATGAACCAGCCATTGGCCATGCATCAAAGCGGCTGGACCGAAGGCATCGTCGACCGCGTCATGTACCTGTCGAGCCAGAATCTCAAGACCGCCGATATCAAGCTGGAACCTGCCGAACTCGGTCGTCTCGATATTCGTATCAACATGGCGCCTGAGCAGCAGACCCAGGTGACCTTCATGAGCGCCCATATGGGTGTACGTGATGCACTGGAAAGCCAGATGTCGAAGTTGCGTGAGTCGTTCGTGCAGCAGGGGCTTGGCAACGTCGACGTCAATGTTTCCGACCAGTCGCAACAGCAGGCCCAGCAACAGGCTCAGGAGCAGGCCAGCCGTGCCCAGCGCAGCGGTCGTGGCGGTGGCATGAGTTCCAGCGATACCTCCGATGAAATCGCAGGCGTCGATGCAGCCATTCCGGTCAGCCAGCCAGCGGCACGTGTGATCGGCACCAGTGAGATCGATTATTACGCGTGAGGCTCTTGAGTTGCATGGCAGCCGCGACGCGATGTCATGCATTGCATGAACTTGATGGCGCAGAAATGCTTTTTTAACGCGATGGCACAGATGACCCAGATTGCGACGTAAGTGATAGGGCGAAGTCGGGCCGGAAACGGAGTTGCGGGTTTTGCCTACTTTGGCCCCATCAAAGTAGGTCGCCGAGGGGCGAAAAGGTGATTTGAGTCGAACCTCAATCCACCTGAGAACTAAAAACCATTGTGTGACGCGGAGCGTCACGAACTGCATTCCCACGCGGAGCGTGGGGACGATAGTCGTGGCAGCCGCGACACGACGTCATGAACTGCATTCCCACGCGGAGCGTGAGGAGCGATAGTCATTAGCTCCCGAACTGTGCCTTTAGCCAAACTGCCCTAAAGTGCTTTCACAAGAATCACGATCCCTCCGCGCCCAGGCGCGTAACCGTTTGTGTCCAATACATCTCCGCCTCGTACAACTCTGGCATAACACTTGCTCTGCCTCTGTCACGTATTGAAGAACCTCTTGAATAGTGACGGATTATTGGCATGGCGCAGAGCGAAGAAGTTAAAGACCCCGCGACCACAGGCAAAGGTAAAGGCAAACTCAAGCTCATTATCATCGCCGTCGTGGCGCTGCTGCTGGCCGTAGGCTTGTCGGTGGGCGCGACCTGGTTCCTCATGCACAAGAGCGAAAGCAAGGAAGATCCAGCGGCGGCCGCAGCGGCAGCCAACGTCAAGCCAGTGGCGGTGTTCGAACCGATGACCCCGGCCTTCGTGGTCAACTTCAACGCCAACGGCCGCCAACGCTACATGCAGGTGAGCATCACCATGCTGGGCCGTAACGCAGCCGACATGGAAGCGCTGAAGGTCCACATGCCATTGATCCGCAACAATCTGGTCATGCTGTTTGCAGCCATTCCCTTCGAATCGCTGGCTTCGCCGATCGGCCAGGAAATGCTGCGTCAGAAAGCGACCGCCAGCATTCAGGAAGTCGCGCAGAAAGAACTCGGCAAGACTGTGATCGAACAGCTGCTCTTCACTAACTTCGTATTGCAGTAGGACTCTCACATGGCCGTGCAAGACCTGCTCTCCCAGGACGAGATCGATGCGCTGCTGCATGGCGTCGACGATGGGATGGTCCAGACTGACAACAACAGCGAACCTGGCAGTGTCAAAAGTTACGACCTGACCAGCCAGGACCGGATCGTCCGCGGACGCATGCCGACGCTGGAAATGATCAACGAGCGCTTCGCCCGCTACACACGTATCAGCATGTTCAACCTGCTGCGCCGCTCGGCGGACGTGGCGGTGGGCGGTGTTCAGGTCATGAAATTCGGTGAGTACGTGCATTCCCTGTACGTGCCGACCAGCCTCAATCTGGCCAAGATCAAGCCGCTGCGTGGCACCGCGCTGTTCATTCTCGACGCCAAGCTGGTGTTCAAGTTGGTGGATAACTTTTTCGGCGGTGACGGTCGTCACGCCAAGATCGAAGGCCGAGAGTTCACGCCAACCGAACTGCGTGTCGTGCGCATGGTGCTGGATCAGGCGTTTGTCGACCTCAAGGAGGCCTGGCAGGCGATCATGGAAGTCAATTTCGAGTACATCAACTCGGAAGTGAACCCGGCCATGGCCAACATCGTCGGGCCGAGCGAGGCTGTAGTGATCTCCACCTTCCACATCGAACTCGATGGCGGTGGCGGCGATCTGCACGTGACCATGCCGTACTCGATGATCGAGCCGATCCGCGAAATGCTCGATGCCGGTTTCCAGTCTGATCTGGACGACCAGGACGAGCGCTGGGTCAACGCGCTCAAGGAAGACGTGCTGGACGTCAACGTTCCGCTCACCACGACCATCGCCCAGCGCCAGTTGCCATTGCGGGACATCCTGCACATGCGCCCTGGTGATGTGATCCCTGTGGAACTGGGCGATTCGCTGGTCTTGCGTGCCAATGGCGTACCTTCGTTCAAGGTCAAGCTTGGCTCGCACAAGGGCAAGATGGCCCTGCAAGTAATCGAACCCATAGCGCGACGCTGACCAGTCTGGTCAACGTCGGAAATTGTTGCGTAACTGAAATACTGCGTGCAGAGGACAACCGATGGCTGATGAAAACGATACGATGTCTGCTGAAGATCAGGCATTGGCGGATGAGTGGGCTGCTGCATTGGGCGAAGCTGGCGACAGCCAGGCTGATATCGATGCGCTGCTGGCTGCGGATGCCGGAAATTCGGGTAGCCGGATGGCGATGGAAGAGTTTGGCAGCGTGCCGAAAAGCACCGGTCCGGTTTCTCTGGATGGTCCCAACCTGGATGTGATTCTCGACATTCCGGTGTCGATCTCCATGGAAGTGGGCAGTACCGATATCAACATCCGCAACCTGCTGCAGCTCAACCAGGGCTCGGTGATCGAACTGGATCGTCTGGCAGGCGAACCCCTTGATGTGCTGGTCAACGGCACACTGATCGCGCATGGCGAGGTGGTGGTGGTCAATGAAAAGTTCGGCATCCGTCTGACCGACGTGATCAGCCCGAGCGAACGCATCAAGAAGCTGCGCTAAGTGAGGCGCTGGCTGAGTGTTCTGCTGACCCTGCCATCGCTGGCCTGGGCCGCCGAACCCGCCGTTCAGGCGGCGCCTGCACAAGTGGCCAATACGGTCTCCGGCGGTATGGGCGGGCAGGTGGTGCAACTGCTGTTCGGTCTGATCCTGGTGATTGGCCTGATTTTCGTACTCGCGTGGCTGATGCGCCGGGTGCAGCGCGTCGGGCCGAACAGCAATCAGGTGATCGAGCTGGTGAGCTCGCGCGCGCTGGGGCCGCGTGATCGGCTGGTGCTGGTGCAGATCGGCAATGAACAAGTGCTGCTGGGCATTACGCCCGGGCGAATCACGCCTTTGCATGTGCTCAAGGAGCCCGTGCAGGTGCCGGTGCGCGAGCAGGCTACCCCTGAATTCGCTCAGCGCCTGATGGAGCTGATGGGCAAGGATAAGGACAAGAAGTAATGGGCGCCTTGCGTTTCCTGATACTGCTGTTGCTGGTGATGGTGACGCCCGCTGCGCTGGCGGCCGATCCGCTGTCGATCCAGGCGATCACGCTGTCCAATGGTGCCGATGGTCAGCAGGAGTATTCGGTCAGTCTGCAGATTCTGCTGATCATGACCGCGCTGAGCTTCATTCCGGCGTTCGTCATGTTGATGACCAGCTTCACGCGGATCATCATCGTCTTCTCGATTCTGCGTCAGGCCCTCGGCTTGCAGCAGACGCCGTCGAACCAGATCCTCACCGGCATGGCGTTGTTTCTGACCATGTTCATCATGGCGCCGGTATTCGACCGGGTGAATCAGGATGCCTTGCAGCCTTATCTGGCCGAGAAGCTTTCGGCGCAGGATGCGGTGGCCAAGGCGCAAGTGCCGATCAAGGACTTCATGCTGGCCCAGACGCGCACCAGCGACCTCGAGCTGTTCATGCGCCTGTCCAAGCGCACCGACATCCCGACCCCGGATGCCGCGCCGTTGACCATTCTGGTTCCGGCGTTCGTGATTTCGGAGCTCAAGACAGCGTTTCAGATCGGCTTCATGATCTTCATTCCATTTCTGATCATCGATCTGGTGGTGGCCAGTGTGCTGATGGCGATGGGTATGATGATGCTGTCGCCGCTGATCATTTCTCTGCCGTTCAAGATCATGCTGTTTGTGCTGGTGGACGGCTGGGCGCTGATTGTCGGCACCCTGGCCGGCAGTTTTGGTGGCGTATGAGCCGTTTCACTGAGGAGTCTGCCCGATGACGCCGGAAGTAGCCGTCGATCTGTTCCGCGAGGCCCTGTGGCTGACCACTGTGCTGGTTGCGATTCTTGTTGTGCCAAGCCTGTTGTGCGGTCTGCTGGTGGCAATGTTTCAGGCGGCCACGCAGATCAACGAACAGACCCTGAGCTTCCTGCCGCGCCTGCTGGTGATGCTCGTCACCCTCATCGTCATCGGCCCGTGGCTGTTGAAAATATTCATGGAATACATGCTGTCGTTGTACACCAGTATTCCGACCCTGATCGGCTAGCATCGCATGCAGCCGATGCTCGCGCTGACCGATACCCAGATCAGTACCTGGGTAGCCAGCTTCATGTTGCCGCTGTTTCGCATCATCGCGTTGCTGATGACCATGCCGATCATCGGCACCACGCTGGTCCCGCGTCGGGTGCGCATGTACCTCGCCGTGGCGATCACCGTGGTGGTCGCGCCTGCGCTGCCAGCCATGCCGCCCGTGCAGGCGCTCGACCTGAGCGCGCTATTGCTGATCGGCGAACAGATCATCATCGGCGCCGGGATGGGCCTGTCGCTGCAGTTGTTCTTCCATATCTTTGTGGTCGCGGGCCAGATCATCTCGACGCAGATGGGGATGGGCTTTGCCTCGATGGTCGACCCTACCAACGGTGTCTCCTCCGCCACCATTGGCCAGTTCTTCACGATGCTGGTCACCCTGTTGTTCCTGGCCATGAACGGTCATCTGGTGGTGCTGGAAATCCTCGTCGAGAGCTTTACCACGATGCCGGTCGGCAGTGGTTTGCTGGTCAATAACTTTTGGGAGCTGGCCAACGGGTTGGGCTGGGTACTGGCTTCGGGTCTGCGGCTGGTGTTGCCTGCGATTACCGCGCTGCTGATCATCAACATCGCTTTTGGCGTCATGACCCGTGCCGCGCCGCAACTCAACATCTTTTCCATCGGTTTCCCGCTCACGCTGGTGTTGGGCATGGTCATTCTGTGGATGACCATGGGCGACATTCTCAATCAGTATCAACCGATCGCTACGCAGGCATTGCAGGCGTTGCGCGACATGGTGAGGGCTCGTTGAATGGCAGAAAACGAGAATGGCCAGGACAAGACAGAAGACCCCACGGAAAAAAAGGTCAAGGACTCACGGGCTGACGGCCAGATCGCTCGCTCCAAGGAACTGACCACGCTGGTGGTGATGCTGATGGGGGCGGGCGGGCTGTTGATGTTCGGCTCCGATATCGCCCTGATGATGTCCGAGCTGATGCGTGACAACTTCACGATATCCCGCGATACCCTGATGGATCAGTCCTACATGGGCAAGGCGCTGCTCAGTTCCGGGATGCACGCGCTGGTCGTGGTTCTGCCATTTCTGATCGCCATGCTGGTTGCCGCACTGGTGGGGCCGATCATGCTCGGCGGCTGGCTGTTCGCCACCAAATCATTGATGCCCAAGTTCAGCCGCATGAATCCGGCAGCAGGGCTCAAACGCATGTTTTCGCCGCATGCGCTGGTCGAATTGCTCAAGTCTTTCGGCAAATTCCTGATCACTCTGGCGGTTGCGCTGGTGGTCCTGAACAATGAGCGCAAGGACCTGGTCGCGATTGCCCACGAGCCGCTTGAGCAGGCCATGATTCACAGCCTGATGGTGGTGGGCTGGAGCAGTTTCTGGATGGCATGTGGCCTGATATTCATCGCGGCGGCGGACGTGCCGTTCGTTTTGTATGAGGCGCACAAGAAGCTGCTGATGACCAAGCAGGAGGTGCGCGACGAGCACAAGAACAGCGAGGGCAGCCCGGAGGTCAAGCAACGTATTCGCCAGTTGCAGCGTGAAATGTCCCAGCGACGCATGATGGCCTCCGTCCCTGAGGCTGACGTGATCATTACCAACCCGACACACTTCGCCGTCGCCCTCAAATACGATCCCGAGCAGGGCGGGGCACCGATGTTGCTGGCCAAGGGTACTGATCTGGTGGCGCTGAAAATTCGCGAAATCGGCGCGCATAACGAGATCCTGATTCTGGAATCTGCGGCACTGGCGCGTTCCATTTACTACAGCACCGAACTCGATCAGGAAATTCCCGCCGGCCTGTATCTGGCCGTCGCCCAGGTGCTGGCCTACGTCTATCAGATCCGCCAGTTCCGTGCCGGTCAGGGCAAGCGCCCCGACCCTCTGGGCGACATCAAAATCCCTCCCGACCTGCAGCGCGACGCGTAGTCCGGTCCCCTCTCGCGACGTTCGGGCATCAATCTGAAAGGCCCTGGTTTCAGACGCTCCGCGTCCGCTCTTGCACAGGCAAACGAGAAGATTTTTCTGACTGCGCTCAGCGCACTGGATTTACGTGATTTCTGTGTCTAAAGCCTTACCGCCACTGGCTTTGTAAAAGTTGGACAGCTTTTTGCAACAGGGTCGATACAGGGCGCCATCGGCGTCAATGTTTTGATCTAGTGCGCAGGTAACGAATCAGTGGATCGCTCTCAATTACTCAGTAGCGCACGCAGCAATATCACAGGCCTGGGCCGTGGTCAGTTGGGCGTTCCGTTGTTGTTGCTGGTCATGATGGCAATGATGATGTTGCCTATGCCGCCATTCCTGCTGGACGTGTTCTTCACGTTCAACATCGCACTGTCCATCGTCGTGCTGCTGGTGTGTGTGTACGCCCTGCGGCCGCTGGACTTCTCGGTATTTCCGACCATTCTGCTTGTCGCCACGTTGCTGCGTCTGGCGCTGAACGTCGCTTCCACTCGGGTGGTCATGCTTCACGGGCAGGACGGCCACGCCGCTGCGGGCAAGGTGATTCAGGCCTTCGGTGAAGTGGTGATCGGTGGTAACTATGTCGTTGGTATCGTGGTGTTCGCGATTCTGATGATCATTAACTTCGTGGTAATCACCAAGGGTGCCGGCCGTATTTCCGAGGTGAGCGCGCGCTTCACCCTCGACGCGATGCCCGGCAAACAGATGGCGATCGACGCCGACCTCAACGCCGGCCTCATCGATCAGCCGGAAGCCAAGCGCCGCCGTGCCGAAGTCGCCCAGGAAGCCGAGTTCTACGGTTCCATGGACGGTGCCAGTAAATTCGTGCGCGGCGATGCGATCGCCGGTCTGCTGATTCTGTTCATCAACCTGATTGGCGGCATGCTGGTCGGTATCCTGCAACACAACATGACCTTCGCCGACGCAGGCCGCGTTTACACCCTGCTGACCATCGGTGACGGTTTGGTGGCGCAATTGCCATCACTGCTGCTGTCCACCGCCGCCGCGATCATGGTGACCCGTGCTTCCGGTTCGGAAGAGATGGGCAAGCTCATCAATCGTCAGATGTTCGCTTCGCCCAAGGCGCTGGCGGTTTCCGCTGCGGTCATGATCGTGATGGGGCTGGTGCCGGGCATGCCGCACTTCTCCTTCATCAGCCTCGGCCTAGTGGCTGCAGGCGGCGCGTATCTGCTCTGGAAGAAAGAAAATCAGGTGAAAGTCGAGGCGCTGGCCGAAGTGCAGCGTCAACAGGACCTGCTGCCTTCGCCGACCCGCGTTCAGGACGCCAAGGAACTGGGTTGGGATGACGTGACGCCCATCGATATCATCGGCCTGGAAGTGGGCTACCGCCTGATTCCGCTGGTGGATCGCAACCAGGGCGGTCAGCTGCTGGCGCGTATCAAGGGCGTGCGCAAGAAGCTCTCGCAAGAGCTCGGCTTCCTGATGCCCACCGTGCACATTCGCGACAACCTCGATCTGGCGCCCAGTGCCTATCGTCTGACGCTGATGGGCGTGATTCTGGCCGAGGCCGAGATCTACCCGGATCGCGAACTGGCGATCAACCCCGGTCAAGTGTTCGGCACCCTGAACGGCATTACCGCCAGAGACCCGGCGTTTGGTCTGGAAGCCGTGTGGATCGAAATCAGCCAGCGCAGTCAGGCGCAGTCGCTGGGGTACACCGTCGTCGATGCCAGTACTGTAGTGGCAACCCACTTGAACCAGATTCTCTACAAGCATTCGCATGAGCTGATCGGCCACGAGGAAGTCCAGCAATTGATGCAGTTGCTGGCCAAAAGCTCGCCCAAGCTGGCTGAAGAGCTGGTGCCTGGCGTGCTGTCGCTGTCTTCGCTGCTCAATGTGCTGCAGGCGCTGCTGGCTGAACACGTACCTGTGCGGGACATTCGCAGCATTGCAGAGGCTATCGCCAACAACGCCGGGAAGAGTCAAGATACCGCCGCTTTGGTGGCCGCAGTGCGAGTGGGTCTGAGCCGCGCAATCGTCCAAAGCATTGTAGGCGTTGAGCCGGAGCTGCCTGTTATCACTCTGGAACCAAGGTTGGAACAGATATTGCTCAATAGTTTGCAGAAGGCTGGTCAGGGTCAGGAAGAAGGCGTTCTTCTTGAGCCAAGCATGGCTGAGAAGCTCCAGCGTTCGTTGATTGAGGCCGCCCAGCGTCAGGAGATGCAAGGGTTGCCGGTAATTCTTCTGGTAGCAGGGCCTGTCCGGGCGATGCTGTCACGATTTGGACGATTGGCTGTACCGAACATGCATGTTCTGGCGTATCAGGAAATTCCGGACAACAAGCAAGTAACCATCGTAGCGACTGTCGGGCCAAACGGCTGAGGTAGTGAGTCATGCAAGTTAAGCGATTTTTCGCCGCCGATATGCGTCAAGCCATGAAGCTGGTTCGCGATGAGCTGGGCGCTGAAGCGGCCATCATCGGTAACCGGCGCATTGCTGGTGGCGTAGAGCTGACTGCTGCTCTGGATTACAAGCTGTCCGCCCTGGCACCGCGTGTGCCGAACATGGAGCTGGAAGACGAGCTGCGCAAGACTCAGTCGCGCATCGTCTCCGCCCAGGCCGAATTGAACAACCGCAGCGACAGCGACGCATCGGTCAACCTGCAGCTGTTTTCCGGTAAGCCGGTCAACCCTGCCGATACGCACATCGAGCCGACACTCGAAGAGCCGCCGCGCCCATTCGCGTACGCACCGCCACAGGCCGCCGAGCCTGCCGTTGGCCAGCGCGCTTATGACTCGATGCGCTCCGAATTGAACGGCCTGCGCGAGCTGCTGGAAGTCCAGCTCGGCTCGCTGGCCTGGAACCAGTTGCAGGGCAGTCGTCCGCAGCAGGCCAATCTGTGGCGTCGCCTGCAACGTGTCGGCTTGTCCGGCCCGCTGTCACGCGATCTGCTGTCGATGATCCCGGAGATCGACGAGCCTCGTCAGGCCTGGCGCATGCTGCTGGCTCATCTGGCACGCATGATCGCCGTGCCGGAAGTCGAGCCGCTCGAAGAGGGCGGCGTGATTGCAATGGTCGGTCCTGCCGGCATGGGCAAGACCACCACCCTGGCCAAACTGGCAGCACGTTATGTGTTGAAGTACGGCCCGCAGAATATCGCACTGGTCAGCATGGACAGTTTCCGTATCGGCGCGCAGGAGCAGCTCAAGACCCTTGGGCGCATCCTCAACGTGCCGGTCACCCATGTCGATCCTGGCCAGTCTCTGGTTCAGGCGCTGGAACCGCTGCTGCGCAAGCGCGTGGTGCTGATTGACACCGCCGGGCTGCAGGCCAGTGATCCTGCGCTGCGCATGCAGCTGGAAAGCCTCGCGGGTCGCGGCATCAAGTCGCGCAACTATCTGGTGCTGGCAACCACCAGCCAGAAGCAGGTGCTGACAGCCGCGTATCACAGTTACAAGCGTTGTGGCCTGGCCGGATGCATTCTGACCAAGCTTGATGAAACAGCCAGCCTCGGCGAAGTCCTGAGCCTGGCGATCAGTCACGAATTACCTGTGGCCTATCTCACGGACGGACCACGCATTCCTGATGACCTGCATATTCCGCGTCGTCATCAGCTGGTAAGCCGCGCGGTGAGTGTGCAGATGCAGGATGAGCCTAGCGAGGAAGCAATGGCTGATATGTTTGCTGACCTCTATCACACCCCTGGCAAGAGAGTGGGTTAAGTGATGGATATTATTGGAATGTCCCTGCGTCAACGGTCTGCCATGCAGTGTTCATACGCGAACGTGCAGCCCTCGATGTGGTTTCGGTCTACGCAAGACAAGGTAAAGAAATAACATGGGCAGCATGCATCCCGTACAGGTTATCGCGGTGACCGGTGGCAAAGGTGGCGTCGGTAAGACTAACGTGTCAGTGAACCTTTCACTGGCCCTTGCCGAGCTTGGCCGTCGCGTCATGCTGCTGGACGCCGATCTGGGTCTGGCCAATGTCGACGTGCTGCTCGGGTTGACGCCCAAGCGCACGCTTGCCGATGTCATCGAGGGGCGTTGTGAGTTACGCGACGTGCTGTTGCAGGGGCCGGGCGGGGTTCGAATCGTACCCGCTGCTTCCGGCACCCAGAGCATGGTGCATCTGTCGCCCGCCCAGCATGCCGGCCTGATCCAGGCGTTCAGCGAGATTGGTGACAACCTCGATGTGCTGGTGATCGACACGGCTGCCGGTATCGGCGAGTCGGTGGTCAGCTTCGTGCGCGCCGCTCAGGAAGTGCTGCTGGTGGTGTGCGACGAGCCCACGTCGATCACCGATGCCTACGCCCTGATCAAACTGCTTAACCGCGATTACGGCATGAACCGCTTCCGGGTGCTGGCCAACATGGCACAGAGCCCGCAGGAAGGGCGCAACCTGTTCGCCAAGCTGACCAAAGTGACGGATCGTTTTCTCGATGTTGCGCTGCAGTATGTAGGTGCCGTGCCGTACGACGAGTGCGTACGCAAGGCGGTACAGAAACAGCGCGCCGTCTACGAAGCATTCCCGCGTTCCAAATGTGCACTGGCCTTCAAGGCCATTGCCCAGAAGGTTGATACCTGGCCGTTGCCAGCCAACCCGCGGGGTCATCTCGAGTTCTTCGTTGAGCGACTCGTTCACCAGACCAGTGCAGGGCCTGTGCAATGACTGCGAGCGGCTACCAGATGTACAGCAAGGCTTCCCGTAATTCACAATACGAGTTGATCGAGCGCTATGCGCCACTGGTCAAACGTATCGCTTATCATCTGCTGGCGCGCTTGCCGGCCAGTGTGCAGGTCGAGGATCTGATCCAGGCCGGCATGATCGGCCTGCTTGAAGTCTCCACCAAGTATGATTCCACCAAGGGTGCGAGTTTCGAGACCTATGCCGGCATTCGCATCCGGGGTGCGATGCTCGATGAGGTGCGTAAGGGGGACTGGGCGCCACGCTCGGTACACCGTAATACGCGTATGGTCAGTGACGCAATTCGGGCAATTGAAGCTAAAACCGGCCGTGACGCTAAAGATCACGAGGTTGCGGCCGAACTCCAGTTGAGTCTCGATGATTACTACGGGATTTTGAATGACACCTTGGGCAGCCGCCTCTTCAGTTTCGACGACCTGCTGCAGGACGGCGATCATGAAGGGCTGCACGAGGATGGCGCAAGCGGATCGCTTGAGCCGTCGCGCGACCTGGAAGACGAGCGCTTCCAGGCTGCGTTGGCCGATGCAATTGCCAATCTGCCAGAGCGCGAGCGTCTGGTGTTGGCGCTGTACTACGACGAAGAGCTGAACCTCAAGGAAATCGGAGAGGTTCTCGGGGTCAGCGAATCGCGGGTCAGTCAGTTACACAGCCAGTGCGCAGCTCGTTTGCGAGGGCGTTTGGGGGAGTGGCGAGCGCGTTGACAGGCAATGTGCGGTCTATGGCCGCGCGTTGACTGCAAGCCGGCTGTGCAGAGCGTTACGTGGTAACGGGGTGGACCCGTCAGAAGCCTGTCAGGTATTGCCTCGATGGGCTTGTTTCTCAGGTCCTTGCCTGTTGTTGTGCCAAGCCCGTCGTCGTTTCGTACAGCCGGGGGTGTGCTGTGCCAGTATTGAGTGAACAGCGTGTTCAGGTGCTGAATGCGTTAAAGACTGCTTGGAGGTCGAATTGGACAAGAACATGAAAATCCTCATCGTTGATGACTTCTCAACGATGCGGCGGATCATCAAGAACCTTTTGCGTGATCTGGGGTTTACCAACACATCGGAAGCGGACGATGGTCTGACCGCATTGCCGATGCTGCAGAGCGGTGCCTTTGACTTTCTGGTGACGGACTGGAACATGCCTGGCATGTCCGGTATCGATCTGCTGCGCGAAGTCCGCAAGGACGAACGCCTCAAGAGCCTTCCCGTGCTGATGGTCACTGCCGAAGCCAAGCGTGAGCAGATCATTGAAGCTGCCCAGGCTGGGGTGAACGGTTATGTAGTCAAGCCATTCACTGCCCAAGCCCTGAAAGACAAGATCGACAAGATCTTTGAACGCGTCAATAGCTGATGCAAGCCGCGAGGGCGCTATGGATAACAATGATTCGATGGCCGACTTTGAGTCGACCTTAAAAAGACACGCGCAGGAACTTGTCACCAGCCTTGAAAAGGGTCGTTTCGGTGACGCTGTGCAACTGATCCACGAACTCAACCAGACACGCGACCGCGGCCTTTATCAGGAAGTGGGCAAGCTGACTCGTGAGCTGCACAGTGCAATCGTAAACTTTCACATCGATCCGCACATGCCTCAAGCCGAGGAAGTGTCGCAGATCACGGATGCTACCGAACGCCTGTCGTATGTGGTGAGGCTGACCGAGAATGCGGCCAACCGCACCATGGACCTGGTGGAAGAGAGTACGCCGGTCATGAACGGCCTGAGTTCCGACGCCAAGGCGTTGAGCGATGACTGGGGGCGTTTCATGCGCCGCGAAATCGGTGCCGAAGAGTTCCGCGAGCTGGCCAAGCGGGTCGATGGTTTTCTGACGCGTACCGAGAAGGAAACCCATCAGGTTTCCGCGCATCTCAACGACATTCTGCTCGCCCAGGATTACCAGGACCTTACCGGTCAGGTCATCAAGCGTGTGACGCAACTGGTGACCGAAGTCGAGAGCAATCTGCTCAAACTGGTGCTCATGGCCAGTCATGTCGATCGCTTCGCAGGCATCGAACATGACGAACAATCCATCCTCGATGAAAAAGATCCTAAAAAACATCTCACTCAGGGTGAAGGTCCGCAGATTCATGCCGATAAACGTGAAGACGTCGTATCCGGACAGGATGATGTAGACGATCTGCTATCGAGCCTCGGCTTCTAAGATCTGTAGACGGTTAATTTTAGGGAGCACCCCATGAGCTTCGGCGCCGATGAAGAAATCCTTCAGGATTTTCTGGTAGAGGCCGGCGAAATTCTGGAGCAGTTGTCAGAGCAATTGGTCGAGCTGGAAAGCCGACCGGATGATGCTGATCTGCTCAATGCAATTTTTCGCGGTTTTCACACTGTAAAAGGGGGCGCCGGCTTCCTCCAGCTCCATGAGCTGGTGGAGTGCTGCCACATCGCCGAAAACGTGTTCGACATCCTGCGCAAGGGTGAGCGTCGCGTTGATTCCGAACTGATGGACGTGGTCCTGGAAGCACTGGACACCGTCAACAGCATGTTCGGTCAGGTACGTGAACGGACTGACGTAACTCCGGCGACGCCAGAACTGCTGGCCGCGCTGTCGCGTCTGGCCGAGCCACAATCCGCCGACGAGGCCGCGGCTCCCGAGCCAGAGCCCGAGCCGGTGGTCGAAGTCCAGGCTGCTGCGGTTGCAGAGCCAGCGGCTGGCGACGAGATTACCGATGATGAATTCGAGCAACTGCTCGATTCGCTGCACGGCTCCAGCCCGGTGTCTGCAGCGCCTGCACAGGCGCCAGCAGCAGCGGCTGCGCCGGCGGGTGACGAAATCACCGATCAGGAATTTGAATCCCTGCTTGATCAGTTGCATGGCAAGGGCAAATTTGCGGCCGATGCTGCAACCGCTCCGGCCCCTGCACCTGTGGCGCAGGGCAGTGCAGCGCCTGCCGGTGACGAAATCACCGACGACGAATTCGAAGCGTTGCTCGATCAACTGCACGGCAAAGGTTCGTTTGACGCCGCGGTAGCGACGCCAGCAGCTGCTGCACCCGTAGCCGCTGCTGCCAAGGCGCCCGCTGCTGCGGCCGCGTCGGACGAAATCACCGATCACGAATTTGAAAACCTGCTCGACGAATTGCACGGCAAGGGCAAGTTCGAGCCTGAGGCGATTGTTGCCAAGGCATCTGCTCCGGCAGCCGCAGCCGCAGCGGCTGCTCCGCCACCGCCGCCACCTGCTGCCAAGCCTGCTCCGGCGCCTGCTGCGAAAGCAGAGCCGGTCAAACCTGCTTCGGCGCCAGCCCCTGCGCGCGCTCCTGCACCCAGCGGCGAAAAGCCGGTGGCGACAGAAGCCGAAACCACGGTTCGTGTCGATACCGCCCGACTGGACGAGATCATGAACATGGTCGGCGAGCTGGTGCTGGTGCGTAACCGCCTGGTGCGCCTGGGTCTCAACAGCGGCGATGAAGCCATGTCCAAGGCGGTTTCCAACCTGGATGTGGTCACCGCCGATCTGCAGACTGCGGTGATGAAAACCCGCATGCAGCCGATCAAGAAAGTCTTCGGTCGCTTCCCGCGTCTGGTTCGCGACCTGGCTCGCCAGCTCAAGAAAGAGATCAACCTGGAGCTGGTCGGTGAAGAGACCGACCTCGACAAGAACCTCGTAGAGGCGCTCGCCGATCCGCTGGTCCACTTGGTGCGCAACGCTGTCGACCACGGTATCGAAACGCCGGAAGAGCGCGAAGCCACGGGCAAGTCCCGCGGCGGTCGTGTGATCCTTTCGGCGGAGCAGGAAGGCGACCATATCCTCCTGTCGATCTCCGATGACGGCAAGGGCATGGACCCTAACGTCCTGCGCTCCATTGCTGTGAAACGCGGCGTCATGGACAAGGATGCAGCTGATCGGTTGAGTGACACCGATTGCTACAACCTGATCTTCGCGCCGGGCTTCTCGACCAAGACCGAGATTTCCGATGTGTCGGGTCGCGGTGTGGGCATGGACGTGGTCAAGACCAAGATCTCCCAGCTCAATGGCTCGATTAATATCTATTCGACCAAGGGCCAGGGTTCGAAGATCGTCATCAAGGTGCCGTTGACCCTGGCGATCATGCCGACCCTGATGGTGATGCTGGGCAACCAGGCCTTCGCTTTCCCGCTGGTCAACGTCAACGAAATCTTCCACCTGAACCTGTCGACTACCAACGTGGTTGATGGCCAGGAAGTGGTGATCGTACGTGACAAGGCCTTGCCGCTGTTCTACCTCAAGCGCTGGCTGGTCAGTTCTGCGGCTCATGAGGAGCAGCACGAAGGGCACGTGGTGATCCTGACGGTCGGCACTCAGCGCATCGGCTTTGTCGTGGATCAGCTGGTCGGTCAGGAAGAAGTGGTCATCAAACCGCTGGGCAAGATGCTGCAAGGTACGCCGGGCATGTCGGGCGCCACCATCACCGGTGACGGTCGCATTGCCTTGATTCTCGATGTACCGAGCATGCTCAAGCGTTACGCCGCACGGCGTATCTGAACCCGGGGTTGCGGGCAGCCTGGCTGCCTGCGACACCTATTGGAGTGTTTATGGCAGTCAAGGTCCTGGTGGTGGATGATTCCGGTTTTTTCCGCCGCCGCGTTACGGAAATTCTTTCTTCGGACCCCAACATTGTAGTTGTCGGCACCGCCACCAACGGCAAGGAAGCGATTGAGCAGGCGCTGGCACTCAAGCCGGATGTCATCACCATGGACTACGAAATGCCGATGATGGATGGCATTACGGCAGTTCGCCACATCATGCAGCGTATCCCCACCCCGGTATTGATGTTCTCGTCGCTGACGCACGAAGGTGCGCGCGTGACGCTGGATGCTCTTGACGCCGGTGCGGTGGATTTCCTGCCCAAGAATTTCGAAGATATCTCGCGCAATCCGCAGAAGGTCAAGCAACTGCTGTGCGAGAAAATCAACAGCATTTCACGCAGCAACCGCCGTTCCAGCGGCTTCGGTTCAGCCAGTGCAGCTCCGGCCGCACCGGCTCCTTCGACGTTGTCCAGCCGCGCGTCTGCGCCAGCCCCTGCACCTGCCAGGACGGTGCCGTCACGCACGGCGACACCTGCTGCGGCTCCGGCTGCTCCGGCCACTCATGCGCCGGCGCACCCGACTACTTCAGGCACAGCCAAGCGTAAGGCCTACAAACTGGTGGCCATCGGCACCTCAACCGGCGGTCCGGTCGCGCTGCAACGGGTGCTGACTCAATTGCCAGCCAATTTTCCGGCACCACTGGTGCTGATTCAGCATATGCCTGCGGCGTTTACCAAGGCATTTGCCGAACGTCTCGACAAGCTCTGCAAGATCAGCGTCAAGGAAGCGGAAGACGGCGACGTGCTGCGTCCTGGCCTGGCGCTGCTGGCGCCGGGTGGCAAGCAGATGATGGTTGACGGGCGCGGTACGGTGAAGATTCTGCCGGGCGACGAACGTCTCAATTACAAGCCGTGCGTCGACATCACCTTTGGCTCGGCTGCCAAGTCCTACGGCGACAAGGTGCTCTCGGTGGTCCTGACTGGTATGGGTGCCGACGGCCGCGAGGGCGCGCGACTGCTCAAGCAGGCCGGCAGTACCGTGTGGGCGCAGGATGAAGCGAGCTGCGTGATTTATGGCATGCCGATGGCCATCGTCAAGGCCGAACTCGCGGATGCGATCTACAGCCTCGACGACATCGGTCGGCACTTGGTAGAGGCCTGTCTCTGATGGATGTACTGAGCCTTATCGGTCTGATTCTGGCGTTTGTCGCAATCATTGGTGGTAATTTTCTCGAAGGCGGGCACCTCGGTGCCTTGCTCAATGGCCCGGCAGCTCTGATCGTGCTGGGCGGTACGCTCGGTGCTTCGCTGTTGCAGTCGCCGATGAGTGCGTTCATGCGTGCCATGAAAATCATCCACTGGATCATTTTCCCGCCACGTATCGATCTGCCCGGTGGGGTTGACCGGGTCATCGGCTGGAGCATGACCGCCCGCAAAGAGGGCTTGCTGGGTCTTGAAACCGTAGCCGATTCCGAGCCCGACGGTTATGCCCGCAAAGGGTTGCAACTGTTGGTCGACGGTGCCGAGCCTGCAGCGATTCGCAGCATTCTTGAAGTGGATTTCATCACCCAGGAAACCCGCGATATCCAGGCTGCGAAAGTATTCGAAAGCATGGGCGGCTACGCGCCGACCGTGGGTATCATCGGCGCGGTCATGGGCCTGATTCATGTCATGGGCAACCTGGCTGACCCCAGTCAACTGGGCAGCGGTATCGCCGTCGCCTTCGTTGCCACGATCTACGGCGTGGCCATGGCCAACCTGATCCTTCTGCCAGTGGCGAACAAGCTCAAGGCCATCGCCCACCGTCAGGCGCGCTATCGCGAAATGTTGCTTGAAGGTCTGTTGTCCATCGCCGAGGGTGAGAACCCGCGCTCCATCGAACTCAAGCTGCAAGGCTTCATGGAGTAACAGCGCATGGCTCGCCGTCGTCAGGTCGAAGAACATGAAAATCACGAACGCTGGCTGGTGTCGTATGCCGACTTCATTACCTTGCTGTTTGCGTTTTTCGTGGTGATGTACTCGATTTCCTCGGTCAACGAAGGCAAGTACAAGATTCTGTCCCAGGCATTGGTCGGCGTGTTCAATGACACCGAACGCACCATGAAGCCGATCCCCATCGGTGAGCAGCGCCCGGTTTCAGTCAAGCCCGCCGAGCCGCTGGTCAAGGACAGCGAGCAGACTGACGCAGGCATAGGTCAGGCGTCCGATGACCCGTTGCAGACCATTGCCCAGGACGTGCGCGATGCGTTCGGTGACCTGATCAAGTCCGACCAGATGACTGTGCGCGGCAACGAACTGTGGATCGAGATCGAACTCAACTCCAGCATGCTTTTCGGCAGTGGCGATGCGATGCCCAGCGACAAGGCCTTCACCATCATCGAAAAGGTCGCCGGGATCGTCAAACGCTTCGACAACCCGATCCATGTCGAGGGCTTTACCGACGACCAGCCGATCAGCACTGCACAATTTCCGACCAACTGGGAGCTGTCTTCAGCACGTTCTGCCAGCATTGTGCGCATGCTCGCCATGGACGGTGTCAATCCGGCGCGTCTCGCTTCGGTGGGCTACGGTGAGTTTCAGCCGATCGCCCCCAACACCAGCACCGTCGGACGCGCCAAGAACCGCCGTGTAGTGCTGGTTATCTCGCGCAATCTGGATGTTCGCCGCAGCCTGACCAGTGCTGGATCGGCCAATGTGCAACCGGATGCCGCATTGAGGCGTGCTGGCACACAAACTGCACCGGTGCCAGCAAAGCCGCCGGTACGCGCGAACGCCGTCAATTCTCCGTCACCCGCCCCCTAAACATCGTATCGGTATGGTCGTCGCTGTACGGAAGGAAAAACATTAATGAGAGTCTGGGCAGTAGCCAACCAGAAAGGTGGAGTCGGAAAGACCACCACGACCATTGCCCTGGCCGGTTTGCTGGCCGATTCAGGCAAGCGCGTGGTCGTGGTCGATCTGGACCCTCACGGCTCCATGACCAGTTATTTCGGGCATAACCCGGACGAACTGGAACACAGTGCTTTCGATCTGTTTCTGCATAAAGGCGCGGTGCCGGAGGGTCTTCCCGGCCAGTTGCTGCTGCCTACCAGCGATAAACGTATCTCGCTGATACCCTCCAGCACCGCGCTCGCCACACTGGAGCGTCAATCACCGGGTCAGAGCGGCCTGGGCCTGGTTGTCGCAAAAAGTCTGGCTCAGTTGTGGCAGGATTTTGACTATGCGTTGATCGACAGTCCGCCGCTGCTGGGCGTTCTCATGGTCAATGCTCTGGCGGCCAGCCAGCAGCTGGCGATTCCGGTGCAGACCGAGTTTCTGGCCGTGAAAGGTCTGGAGCGCATGGTCAATACGCTGACCATGATCAACCGTTCGCGCAAGGTGCCGCTGCCTTATACCATCGTGCCGACATTGTTCGACCGTCGTACCCAGGCATCGCTGGGCACCTTGAAATTGCTGCGCGACAGCTTCCCCGAGCATGTCTGGCAAGCCTATGTGCCGGTCGATACACGATTGCGCGATGCCAGCCGACTGGGGCTTACGCCGTCGCAGAACGACAGCAAGAGTCGTGGTGTGATCGCTTACCGGGCATTGCTCAAGCATATGCTCGCCGAGCAGCTCAATGCGCAGGTGGCCTGACGTGAACGTCTACTCTTTCTACATTGTTTGCTCAAGTGATGCCTCAATGCGGCCGATAACTGTATCAGGCTGCACATGCTCCATTTTTTGTTGGGCCCCGGTATGAACCGCCCTGTAGAAGTTGCAACACGACCCAAACTGGCTTTGCAGTCCTACCTGGACGCATTGTTGTACGACGCGACTGAAGTGCTCGAAGAGCCCGTCAGCAGCATCGATGAATTTCAGGCGGCTGTGCTCGAAGAGCAGGCCTTTGATGCGCGGATGCAAGCGCAGATCAAGCCGCTGGCCGTCGCGGTTGCCGCACCGGCTCCGGTGGCGGTAGCGGTCAAGGTTGAGGCGCCTGCGCCAGTGGTTGAAGTCGCTCCGGTGATCGTTGCCGAAGCGCTGCAGGTTGAAGTGGCTCAGGTTGAGGAGGCAGTGCCAACCGTTGCGCTGGTAGAACCGGTCGCCGAGTTGAGCACGCTGGCAGCCCAGCGTACACCGACACCACCGCCGACCAGCGATGGTCGTCCGGCATGGGCTGCCGAGCCGTTCGAATGCCTGTTGTTCGATGTGGCCGGTCTGACACTGGCAGTGCCGTTGGTGTGCCTGGGGTCGATTTATCCGCTGGCGGGGCAGGAGCTGACGCCGCTGTTCGGTCAGCCGGACTGGTTTCTCGGGATCCTGCCTTGTCAGGCAGGCAACCTGAAAGTGTTGGATACGGCGCGCTGGATCATGCCTGATCGCTACCGCGACGATTTTCGCCAGGGATTGCAGTACGTGATTTCGGTGCAGGGATACGAGTGGGGGCTGGCGGTGCATCAGGTCAGTCGTTCGTTGCGTCTTGATCCGAACGAGATCAAATGGCGCGCGCAGCGAGGTCATCGTCCATGGCTGGCGGGCACGGTCATCGAGCACATGTGCGCGTTGCTGGATGTTGCAGAGTTGGCCGAGCTGATAGCCAGTGGCGCGGTCAAGCAGTTGAACAAGTCGAAATAATCATGGGTCGGTGCCAGTGGCGTCACCTGCAAAGAACACACGTGAGGGGTTGGGGTTATGAATAAGTCGTCTGCACAAGGTTCCGAAGATCCTATTCTGCAATGGGTTACGTTCCGCCTGGACAACGAGTCCTATGGCATCAACGTAATGCAGGTGCAGGAAGTGCTGCGCTACACTGAAATCGCCCCGGTGCCGGGTGCGCCAAGCTACGTACTGGGCATTATCAACCTGCGCGGTAACGTCGTGACCGTGATCGATACCCGTCAGCGTTTTGGTCTGGCCCCGGTTGAAGTCAGCGACAATACGCGTATCGTGATCATCGAAGCCGACAAGCAAGTGGTCGGTATCCTGGTCGACAGCGTGGCGGAAGTGGTTTACTTGCGTCAGTCAGAAGTTGAAACTGCGCCTAACGTCGGTAACGACGAATCGGCCAAGTTCATTCAGGGCGTTTGCAACAAGAACGGCGAACTGTTGATTCTGGTTGAACTGGACAAAATGATGTCCGAAGAAGAGTGGTCCGAGCTGGAGAACATCTGATTGATCTTTGAGGTAGCTGTCGTCTTCCTGGGCATTCTCTGGGTTGTCACCCTGTTTATGTTCCTGGCCCATACCAGGCGTCAGCGCAAGCTCGACGCCGGGCGTGACGAGGCGGCTGCCTTGCGGGATCAGCGGATCAAGGAGTTGGCCAGGCGTCTGGACAACTACCAGAACGGCACGGTGCGCATGGGCGAAGCGTTGCATGAGCTGCGTGCCGTCGTTGCGCCGTTGCCCGACAAGCTCACCGCCCTGGAGCAGCGCGATCCCTCCACGCTGTCCTTCGCCCAGGCCGCCCGTCTGGTCGGCATGGGTGCCAGCATCGACGAGCTGACCCAGTCCTGCGGCCTGACCCAGGCCGAAGCGCAATTGATGACCAAACTGCACGGTAATACAGCGAGCTAGTTTCTCGTTCGTATGGCTATCGCTCCCACGCTCCGCGTGGTAATGCAGTTCGTGACGCTCTGCGTCACACAGCGGTTCTGCGACTTCAGATGCATTGAGGTTCGACTCAGGTCACCTTTTCGCCCCTTGGCGAGTTACTTTGACGGGCCAAAGTAACCAAACCCCCTCGCTCCTGTTTCCGGCCCGACTTCGTCGGGTTCCTTCGTCCTGTCACTAACGTCGCACTCTGCGTCGTCAGTGCCATCGCGATAAAAAAGCGCATTTACGATAGCCGTGAGCGCTGGAGAGTTTGGAACCTGTAACTCAGTCCATGCGCCCTTACTGCTCGTCCAGCGCAAACTCGGTCAGACAGAACGTCGGGATCTTCAGGTCGTTAAGACGCTTGGAACCGCCCAGTTCCGGCAGGTCGATAATCGCAGCGGCCTCGTACACTTCGGCACCCATGCGGCGGATCAGGTTGGCGGCGGCGATCAGCGTGCCTCCGGTCGCGATCAGGTCATCGAACATGATGACCGAGTCACCTTCGCACAGGCTGTCGGCATGCACTTCCAGATACGCTTCGCCGTATTCGGTCTGATACGCCTCTGACAGTACATCGGCAGGCAGTTTGCCTTGTTTGCGGAACAGCACCAGTGGCTTGTTTAGCTGATAGGCGACCACCGAACCAATCAGAAAACCCCGCGCGTCCATGACGCCGATATGGCTGAACTCGGCATCGATGTAGCGCTGCACGAAGCTGTCAATCACCTGACGGGTGGCCTTGGGCGATTGGAACAGGGGCGTGATATCGCGGAAGACCACGCCCGGCTTTGGGAAGTCCACGACCGGGCGGATGAGGGATTTGAAGTTCGATTGATCGAAAGTCATCAGGGGGTTCCATGGCAGTTTTGGCCGACAGTTTAAGCCGACCCGCCAAAGATCGCACGTTTCAGCTTTGCATCGACCCGCCAGCCAGCGCACACAGCTCGATGGGGGCGAGGATGTGAATCTCTTTGCCCTCGGCAGAAATCAGCTGATTTTGCTGGAACCGGGTAAATACACGGGACACCGTCTCGACTGCCAGACCCAGGTGATTACCGATTTCATTGCGCGACATGCTCAGTCGGAACTGATTGGCCGAAAAGCCTCTGGCGCGGAAGCGTGCAGACAGATTGATCAGAAAGGTGGCGATACGCTCATCGGCGGTCTTTTTCGAGAGCAGCAGCATCATTTGCTGATCGTCGCGGATCTCACGGCTCATGACGCGCATCAACTGCCGACGCAGCTGCGGCAGTTTCACGGACAGTTCGTCCAGACGCTCGAAAGGGATCTCGCAGACCGATGTGGTTTCCAGTGCCTGCGCCGAGACCGGGTAAGCCTCGGCGTCCATGCCTGACATGCCCACCAGTTCGCTGGGCAGGTGAAAGCCGGTGAGCTGTTCTTCACCGCTGTCACTGATATTGAAGGTTTTCAGTGCCCCGGAACGCACCGCATAGACCGACTCGAAGGTGTCCCCCTGACGAAACAGAAACTCGCCTTTTTTCAGGGGGCGGCCGCGTTTGACGATCTGGTCAAGGCAGTCCATGTCTTCGGTATTCAACGAAAGGGGCAGGCACAACGGCGCGAGACTGCAATCCTTGCAATGAGCCTGGGTTTGAGCGCGCGACTTGACTGGCTCGGACATCACTTAATTCCTTGTGGGAAATCACACATAAGCTGTAAGGGTAACTCACCCGTGCTTGTCGGGGCCAGCCTGCAAATCTTTCGCAGTCATCAAGGTCGCAGACTGTCTGCCGATAACCCTGTATTCCTTCAGCCACATCAGGATGCCTTGGCATGTCAACGACACTCCCGTTGATCAACAGCATTACGATACGGACTGCGACCTCGCAGACCACCTACAGTTATGCCGAGCAAAGCACTGCCGAGACATCTGCAAGCGAGACAAAGGGCGTACAGGTCAATTTGTCGGCAGAAGGCAAGGCGGCTGCTTCATCGTCCTCCAAAAACGCCGATATCGAGCAGAGCGGCCTGCCTGCTTCCGTGCAGAAGATCCTCAAGGCGATTCGCGAGCTTCAGCGCAGGATCGAGGAAACCATGGAGCAGATCCAGAAGGCCCTGAATGACCCCAGCCTGAGCCCCGAGGAGCGACGGACCAAGGCCGCGGCACTGCAGACCGTGCTCAGCACGTTGCAGGCGCAGGTGAGCAATTCCACGGCCGATATGTCGTCGCTCATGAACGGCCTGGGCTCCAGTGACGCCGACAAGACCAAGGCGGGTATGCTGGTTCTGGCCAAAATGTAGAACCTGGACGCGGGTCATATCACTCGGGAGAACTGCTGTCTGTTGTGCCGGGTCAGGTAAGCATCGAAGACCATGCACACTGCGCGTACCAGCAGTCGGCCTGCCGGTCTGACTTCAATGCCCGTCTCACTCAGTGTAATCAGCCCGTCGCTGGCCATGCCGAGCAGTTGCGGCCACGCTTCGCTGAAATAGTCCCTGAAATCGATGCAAAAGGTTTTCTCGATCTCGCCGAAATCCAGGGTGAAGCCGCAGATCAATTGCTGAATGATGGCGCGCCTGATGCGGTCGTCATCGTGGCAGATCAGTCCACGTCGAGTTGCGGGCTGGTCGCTGTCCAGCAGCCTCAGATACTCGCTCAGGTCGCTGCTGTTCTGGCTGTACAGCTCACCGACCTGACTGATGGCCGAGACACCCAGGCCGATCAGGTCGCAGTGACCGTGCGTGGTATAGCCCTGAAAGTTGCGTTGCAGGGTCAGGTCTTCCTGAGCGATGGCCAGCTCGTCGTCGGGCAGGGCGAAATGGTCCATGCCGATGTAGCGATAACCGGCGTTGCCCAATCGCTCGACGGTGCGCTCCAGCATCAGCAGTTTGCTCGCTGCATCCGGCAGATCCGCAGCGTCGATGCGCCGCTGCGGCATGAAGCGCTCGGGCAGATGCGCATAGTTGAACACCGACAACCGGTCGGGCTGCAGATCGATGACCTTGTCCACGGTGTGGCTGAAAGTCTGCGGGTTCTGTGCGGGCAGGCCATAGATCAGATCAATATTCACCGAACGAAATTGCAGCGTGCGCGCCGCTTCGACTATCGCGCGGGTCTCTTCCAGGCTTTGCATGCGGTTGATCGCCCGCTGCACCGTCGGGTCAAGGTCCTGCACGCCCAGGCTGACCCGGTTGAAACCCAGCTCGCGCAGCAGTCCCATCGTCGACCAGTCCGCTTCGCGAGGATCAATCTCGATGCCATAGTCGCCGGAATCGTCGTCCAGCAGGTTGAAGTGTGAGCGCAGTTGCGCCATCAAGCGGCGCAGTTCGTCGTGACTGAGAAAGGTCGGCGTACCGCCGCCCAGGTGCAGTTGCTCTACCACCTGATCGGGCGCCAGGTGACAGGCGAGCATTCGCATCTCGTGTTCGAGCCGTTTCAGGTAGGCCTGAGCGCGGCCGCGGTCCTTGGTGATGACTTTGTTGCAGGCGCAGTAGTAGCAAATGTTCGCGCAGAAGGGCAGATGCACGTAAAGCGACAACGGACGTGATGCCTTGCGGCTTTCGCGCAGCGCATGCAGCAGGTCGAAGGCGCCCACTTGGGTATCGAACTGCGCTGCAGTCGGATAGGACGTATAGCGCGGCCCCGCCACATCGTAACGATGGATCAGGTCTGAATCCCAACGAATGGCGTCAAACATGCGCGCGTTTCCCGGTCTGGCTGGCGATGTCGCGAGCATACGCAGGAGGCCGGGGGGCGGCGTTGATGTGGATCAAGTGGCAAGAGTTGCCGGCGTCAGTGCCCCATCAGCCAGTGCTGGTGGGGGCCTGGCAAGGTCCAGACACCGAAGACCATCACCAGCAAACCTCCCGCCATGCGCACACCACGCTTGCGTAACAAGACCGTGGTGCGCTCGGCAGCCAGACCGGTGGCCAGCAGAACCGGCCAGGTGCCCAGCCCGAAGGCCAGCATCAGCAGCGCGCTGTCGAGAGGGTTGCCCTGACTGGCGGCCCACAGCAGGGCGCTGTAGACCAGCCCGCAAGGCAGCCAGCCCCACAGCGCACCGAGCACCACGGCGCGCGGCACACTGGACACCGGCAACAGGCGACTGGCCAAGGGTTGCAAATAGCGCCACAGGCCTCGGCCGAGACGCTCTATATAAGTGAGCCCGCTCCACCAGCCTGCCAGGTACAGCCCCATCATGATCAGCAATACGGCAGCGACGATGCGCAAGCCCGTCGCCAGCGGACTTTGTGCCACCGCCCAGCCGACCAGTCCGGAACACAGGCCAGCTGCGGCGTAACTGAGAATGCGCCCCAGGTTGTAGGCCAGCAGCAAACGAAACCGGCGACTGCGCTGTTCCTTGGGGATGGCCAGCGTCAGGGCGCCCATCAGGCCACCGCACATGCCCAGGCAGTGACCACCGCCCAGCAGCCCGAGAATGAACGCCGAGAACAGCATCGAGGCGAGTTCAAACATCGCGTTTCTCGTCCGGGCCCGACTGCGGAGACTCAGGCGGGACATGCTCCACAGGCGGCGTGTCATCGAACAAGATGCTGTGTGCCGGACCTTCCATGTCGTCGTACTGACCGCTGTCCACTGCCCAGAAGAACACGTAGATCGCCACGCCCACCAGCAGCAGAGCGGCAGGGATCATGATGTAAAGCGCGGGCATGAAACCTCCGGTGCAGATTGGGGGGCAAGGGCACGACGCGGCAGGCGGGTCAGGCGCAAGGCGTTGAGCACTACCGTCAGTGAACTGATCGACATGCCGATCGCCGCCCACACCGGAGTGATCCAGCCCAGGGCCGCGAAGGGCAGCATGAGGCCATTGTACAGACCGGCCCAGAGCAGGTTTTCGATAATAACGCTACGCGTGCGTCGGGCCAGATTCAGCGCGTCGATCAGCACCGGGAGGCGGTTGCACAGCAGCACCGCGTCAGCGCTGGTTTTGGCGAGGTCGGTGGCCGAGCCCATCGCCACACTGATGTCGGCTGCTGCCATGACCGGTACGTCGTTCACCCCGTCACCGATCATCAGCACCTTGCGCCCCTGAGCCTGAAGCCGGCGCAGCACCTCCAGCTTATCGTTCGGGCGCATGCCGCCACGCGCCTCGTCGATGCCCAGCGCCTGCGCGACGCTGTCAACCATCGGTGAGCTGTCGCCTGACAACAGCAGCGTTTTCCAGCCTCGCGACCGGCATGCCTGTAACAGGATGTCGGCATCCTCGCGCAGTCGGTCGTCCAGCACCAGCCATGCGAGCGGGCCCTGCGCATCGCCCAGCAACAGCCATTGGCCGCAACGCCCGGTTGGCAAGGGTGTTTCAGCACCGCTCAACGCGCAGACGAATGCCGCCTCGCCGATGCGCAGCAGATGCCCGTCAACACGACCTTCCAGCCCCAATCCCGGTGTGCTGAGCACCTCTTCGGCAGCCTTTGGCGCTCGACCGAACGCGCGGGCGATGGGGTGCTCGGAGCGATTTTCCAGGGCCGCCGCCAGTTCCAGGCAGCGATTGGCGTCCAGCTCGCGCAATGGGTGAATGCTGCGCAACGTCAGGCGTCCTTCGGTCAGAGTGCCGGTCTTGTCGAAGATGACCGTGTCGATCTGGTTGAGGCCTTCGAGCACATGACCCCGGGTCAGCAGCAGGCCGAGTGTGTGCAGCGTGCCGGTCGCCGTAGTCAAGGCGGTCGGTGTCGCCAACGAGAGTGCGCAGGGGCAGGTGGCGACGAGCATGGCCAGGACGATCCAGAATGCGCGCGATGCGTCCAGCTGCCACCAGATCACCCCGATCAGTGCGGCCGCGATCAGCGAAAACAGCAGAAAGGTCTGTGCCGCCCGGTCGGCAATCTGCGCAAGTCGGGGCTTTTCTGCCTGCGCGCGTTCGAGCAGCCGGACAATGGCCGAAAGACGGGTTTCGTGGCCCAGCGCCGTCACGGCAACGGTCAGTGGGCTTTCGACATTCAGCGTTCCTGCGGTGACCGCATCGCCCACTCTGCGCGTTTGCGGCAGGTATTCGCCGGTCAACAGCGATTCATCGATACTGGAGCGACCCTCGAGGATTTTGCCATCGGCCGGTATCACTGCACCGGGCTGTACCAGCACCCGATCGGTCAAGTGCAGTTCGCTGAGCATGATGCGCTGGCTCTGGCCGTCGTCGCTGAGGCGCAGGCATGAGGCGGGCAGCACGTTGACCAGTTGGGCCGTGGCCGCTGCCGTGCGCTCGCGGGCGCGGCGTTCCAGGTAACGTCCTGCCAGCAGGAACAGTGCAAACATGCCGACTGCATCGAAATACAGCTCGCCAGCGCCGGTGACGGCGGTCCAGATCCCCGCGGCGTAGGCCGCGCCTATTGCCAGCGACACCGAGACATCCATTGTCAGGTGGCGGCTGCGCAGGTCGCGCAAGGCACCGCGAAAGAATGGCGCGCAACTGTAGAAGACGATCGGCGTGGTCAGAAACAGCGCCACCCAGCGCAGAATGGTGTGCATCTGCGGGCTGAGGTCGATATTGAATTCCGGCCAGGTGGCCATGGTGGCCATCATGGCCTGAAACCACAGCAGGCCGGCTACGCCCAGTTGTCGCAACGCCAGACGATTGTCACGCGCCAGGCGTTCGGCTGCGCGGTCGGCCTGCCATGGATGGGCGACATAGCCAATCGCGTGCAGCTCGCTCAGCAATTGGCTGAGCGCAAGCTGGTCGGGGTGCCAGCGCACCAGCAGGCGATGAGTGGACAGATT
Organism: Pseudomonas sp. NFACC10-1; assembly: GCF_900119195.1. NCBI lineage: Bacteria > Pseudomonadati > Pseudomonadota > Gammaproteobacteria > Pseudomonadales > Pseudomonadaceae > Pseudomonas > Pseudomonas sp. NFACC10-1. Next base: position 98,188 of record NZ_FPJB01000008.1, read on the forward strand.
CAGGCGCGCTTCGGCCACTGCTGGCAGCCGCCCCAAGCGTTGCTCGATCAGCCAGCCGCAGGCCGCGCAACTGATGCCTTCGACAAGCAGGGTGGCTTCTGAAAGGTCGCCGTCGTGGCGCACGAAGGGCGCCTGTACGTCGGTGCGGTCGTAGAGCACCAGTTCCTCGAACAATTGGCTGGGCAGGCTTTCCGGGTTGGCCGAGGTTTCACTGCGGTGGCGGTAATAGTTGTCCAGACCGCTGGCGACGATGGCCTCGGTCACTGCCTGACAACCGGGGCAGCACAGCTGTCGGGTGGCACCGAGCACTACCGCGTTGAAATGGCTGCCCGCTGGAACCGGTAAGCCGCAGTGGTAGCAGTGCAGCGGAGCAGGAGAGCAGGGCTTGGCCACGCTCAGTCTTTCCGGCGTTGCGCGGCTTGCAGGGGCTCGTCACCCAGGGTCACGTCGTCAGTGCCGATCTGTTCCTCCTCGAAGAGGCGCCAGGTCTGCTCGCCTTCGACACCCAGCAGTTCCACAAAACGCCGACCATCGACCTTGTCCTGCAACTGACCGATGTAACGGCCCGGTTCCGACGGGCTGCGGGTCAGGAACACCCGGCGATCACTGGCAGGGCGCGTGGGCGAAATGAGGTTGAGTTCCAGACGCTCCGGGTTGCTGTTGCCGCTCAGGTGCAGCCCGACTTCTCCGGTCAGCTCATCCAGGTGCAGGCGCGCGTGCAGTTTGAGGGTCTGGGCGAGCACTTCGCGATTCAACGAGCGATTGATGCCTTTGCCGGCCTCGTAATAGTTATCGGTGACCAGCGGATCCGGGTGGGTCACGGCGATGAACACCATCGACAGGCTCAAGGTCACCGAACCGGTGAGGATGGCGATGATGATCCATGGCCAGAGGTGCCGGTACCAGGGGCTTGCAGCAGTCGCAGCGGGCATGACGGTGCTCTTAACGAATGGGTGGGCCGAGGAAGCGGCTTTGGGTCTCGACCTGAGTATCGCTGTCGATGTCCTTGAGGGTAAAGGTTACCTCGTTGCTGTGCGACGGCAGTTTTTCCGGCGCACTGGACAGCTCCACCGGCAGGCTGACGATTTCGCCCGCCGGGACACTGATTTCCCGACGGCCCTGCAGCCTCAGGTCGGGCAGGCCGCTGGCCTGCAGCACATAGGTGTGGTCCACCTGATCCTTGTTCATCACTTTCAGGCTGTAGACGTTTTCGATCCGGCCTTCGGCGTTTTCCCGGAACAGCATGCGGTCCTTGCTGACCTCCAGACCCACCAGCGTGCGCATGCAGAAAGCAGCCGTCAGCAGCGCAATCATCAGCAGCAGGACCAGCGCATAACCGACCAGACGTGGGCGCAGAGTGCGGGTGCGTTGCCCGGACAGATTGTGTTCGGTGGTGTAGCGAATCAGGCCGCGAGGGTAGTCCATCTTGTCCATGACCGTATCGCAGGCATCGACGCACGCCGCACAGCTGATGCACTCCACCTGCAGGCCGTCACGAATGTCGATGCCGGTCGGGCAGACCTGCACGCACATCGTGCAGTCGATGCAGTCACCCAGCCCCAGTGCCTGAGGATCAGCCTCCTTCTTGCGCGGGCCTCGGGCTTCGCCACGATTCTGGTCGTAGGAGATGATCAGCGTGTCCTTGTCGAACATCACGCTCTGGAATCGCGCATAGGGGCACATGTAAATGCATACCTGTTCGCGCAGCCAGCCGGCATTCAGGTAAGTGGCCAGGGTAAAGAAACCGACCCAGAAATAGGCCCAGCCATCCGCCTGGCCCGTGAACAGATCCACGCACAGCGCGCGGATGGGTGAGAAATACCCGACGAAGGTCATGCCGGTGGCAAGCCCGATCAGCAGCCACAGGCTGTGCTTGGCGAACTTGCGCAGCAGTTTGCCGGCACTCACCGGGGCATGGTCGAGCCTGATGCGCTGGTTGCGGTCGCCTTCAGTGACTTTCTCGCACCACATGAAGATCCAGGTCCAGACACTCTGCGGGCAGGTATAGCCACACCAGACCCGGCCGGCATAAACGGTGATGAAGAACAGCCCGAACGCTGCAACGATCAGAATGCCGGACAAGAGGATGAAATCCTGTGGCCAGAACGTCGCGCCGAAGATGTAGAACTTGCGTTCCGGCAGGTTCCACCAGACCGCCTGATGCCCGCTTCGATTCAGCCAGACCGTGCCGAAGAAGATAAGCAGCAACAGGGCGCCGCCGAGCATCCGCACATTTCGAAACAGACCCTTGAACGCGCGGGTCTGGATTTTCTCGCGCGAAGCGTAGAGGTCGGTGAATTCGCCGTTTATTTCGGATGCCGGGGTGATGTCGTGTACTGGAATCTGCTTGGTCATCGATGAGTCCAGCGGCGGTGGCCTGGCCCCGGCCTATAAAGGTCTGGCAGGTTCACCCCCGCGTTCAACGTGATGCCCGTGAATAAACGGCCGCTTGTTCATTCAACTGAGTGACCCAGGGATTGAGCAGCGCGACCCCGCACGACTGAAAGTCCATTGTGTTGCGTGTGACCACGGTCATGCCATGCACCAGCGCAGTGGCGGCGATCAGCGCATCGCTTTCGCTGCGCGGGTCGGGAACGTGCAATTGCGCGCAGCGCCTTGCGACCTGAGTGTCGACTGTCAGGATACGTCCGGCGAACGCCTTCATTACATGCTGCTCAAGCCACATTCGCAATGCTGCGCCCTGTGCCGGGTCGCGGCGTTCGATGCGCAGGATACCTGTTTCGAGTTCAAGAATCGTGATGGACGAGATGAACAGGCTGGAGGCCATCTGCGTTCGCGACCAGCGCAGCACATTAGCGTCTGCAGTGCGCTTTCTGAGCTCTGAAACCACGTTGGTGTCGAGCAGGAACATCAGGACAGATCAACCTGTCGGGGCGTGATCACGGCGCGCTGAGGCTCGAACTCGATATCGATGTCAGTGGGCATTATCAGCATGTCGGCGATGCTTGCCGCACTGCCGGTCAGCTTCAGGTAATCCTCGATGCAAAGCAGCACATGGGCCGGGCGGCCGCGGTCGGTAATGAACACCGGACCTTCGTTAGCCGCTTTCTTGGCCCCGCTGGTGTCCTGATTGAATTCACGGCTGGAGAGGGTAGTGGGCATGTGCGCGACTTCCAGAATGAGTAGACAGAGTGTCGTGGTCGTGAACGAGTCTAGTCATGTAGAGATGTAACTACAAAGAATTTGTTCTTTCGGAATGCTACGTTCACAGGCTGACCGGAGCTCTGTCATCTGGATTCAGGTGGCTGCTCCTGGCGGGACAGGCTGTAAACATAGGCAGCCAGAATGTGAACGCGGTCATTGCCTTGCAGTGCTTGCTGAGCAGGCATCTGGCCCTGGCGGCCATCACGAATGGTCTGCTGCAACTGAGCGAAGCTGGAACCGTAGATAAACGCACTGGGGTGGGTCAGGTCCGGCGCGCCGAGAATCGGCATTCCCTTGCCCTCTGGCCCATGACAGGCAACGCACAGGCTGGCGAAGGTCTTTTGTCCGGCCACCGGGTCAGCTTTCGCATCCTCCGGTAGCGGACGGGCGTCCAGCTGCGTCAGCACGTAGGCCGCCACATCGCGAACACCCTGTTCGCCGAGCACGCTGCCCAGAGCCGGCATCACGCCCATACGCCCGGCGAGGATGGAGGTCTTGATCGCCTGCGCATCGCCGCCCCAACGCCAGTCGGCATCGGTCAGATTGGGAAAGCCATAGGCGCCTTTTGCGTCAGAGCCGTGGCAGACCGAGCAGTTGGACGCAAACAGGCGAGCACCGATTTTCAACGCCTGCGGATCTTTGGCCACTTCCTCGACGGGCATGGCGGCGTACTTGGCAAACAGCGGCCCGTAACGGGCTTCGGCGTTTGCCACTTCCCGCTCCCATTCGTGGACACTGGTCCAGCCTTGCTGGCCGTCGGCGAATTGCGTCTTGCTGTCTTGGTCCCGGTATTCATAACCCGGCAGCAAACCCTGCCAGTTGCCCAGTCCCGGGTACAGGAGCAGATAGCCCAGCGCAAAGACGATGGTCGCCAGAAACAGGTAGAACCACCATCTGGGCAATGGGTTGTCGTATTCCTCGATACCGTCGAACGTATGGCCGACGGTTTCATCTGTCGGTTCGTCGGGCTGACCTTTGCGCGTGGACAGCAGCAGCCAGAGCATGGCGATGATGGTGCCCAGGGTCAGGACCGCGACGTACAGGCTCCAGAACGTACTCATGGTTGGTCTTCCCGTTCAGCTCTGGCGCGCTCGACCTTGCCGATGGCCTCGGGATCATCCGCAAAAGGCAGCAGTGTCGCGTCGTCGAAGTCTGCCTTGCGGGCAGGGCTGAACACCCACAGCATCAGGCCGATGAACGCCACCATCACGACCAGTGTGCCAAGGCCTCGAATCATTCCGATGTCCATCATGTTCACCGTTTGCTCTTGATGAGCGTGCCGAGGCCTTGCAGATAGGCCACCAGCGCGTCCATTTCGGTCTTGCCCTGTACCGCAGCCGCCGCACCGGCGATATCCGTGTCGGTGTAAGGGGTGCCGAGGGTACGCAGCACCTGCAGCTTTTTCGCAGTCTGCGTGCTGTCGATGGTCTTCTCGGCCAGAAACGGATAAGCCGGCATGATCGAGGTCGGGACCAGGTCGCGCGGGTTGTTCAGGTGTACACGGTGCCACTCGTCCGAGTAACGACCGCCGATCCGTGCCAGGTCCGGCCCGGTGCGTTTGGAGCCCCACAGGAAAGGATGATCCCAGACGCTTTCGCCTGCCACCGAGTAATGCCCGTAGCGCTCGGTTTCGGCGCGCAGCGGTCGGATCATCTGCGAGTGGCAACCGACGCAGCCGTTGGCGATGAATACATCACGGCCTTCCACCTCAAGCGCGCTGCGTGGCTTCATGCCCTCGATAGGCTGGTTGGTCACGTCCTGAAAAAACAGCGGGACGATCTGCGTCAGTCCGCCGATGCTCACGGCAATCACCATGAAGAAGGCCAGCAGGCCGATGTTTTTTTCCAGCGCATCATGCTTCATCAATGCGCCCCCGCGACTGCGATACGGGTGGCCGCCTCGGCCGCCTGCGGGTCCGAGGCACGTATCGTACGCACGACGTTGTAGGCCATCAGCAACATACCGCTGGTGAAAATCGCGCCGCCGATGGCCCGCACGATATAGCCCAAGTGGCTGGCCTGCATGGTTTCGATGAAGGAATAGGTCAACGTGCCATCGTCGTTCACCGCGCGCCACATCAGGCCCTGGGTGATGCCATTGACCCACATCGAGGTGATGTAAAGCACGGTGCCGACGGTCGCGAGCCAGAAGTGCGTGTTGATCAGGCTGACGCTGTACATATGCGGTCGGGCATAGAGTTTCGGAATCATGTGGTAGATCGACCCGATGGTAATCATCGCGACCCAGCCCAGCGCCCCGGCGTGGACATGGCCGATGGTCCAGTCCGTGTAGTGCGAAAGCGAGTTGACGGTCTTGATTGCCATCATCGGGCCTTCGAAGGTCGACATGCCATAGAACGCCAGCGAGACCACCAGAAAGCGCAGTATCGAATCGGTCCGCAACTTATGCCACGCGCCCGACAGCGTCATCATGCCGTTGATCATCCCGCCCCAGCTGGGCACCAGCAGAATGATCGACATGACCATGCCCAGCGACTGCGCCCAGTCCGGCAGCGCGGTGTAGTGCAGATGGTGCGGACCGGCCCAGATATACAGGGTGATCAATGCCCAGAAATGCACGATGGATAAACGATAGGAGTAGACCGGGCGCTCGGCCTGCTTGGGCACGAAGTAATACATCATGCCGAGAAAACCGGTGGTCAGGAAAAAACCGACGGCATTGTGTCCGTACCACCACTGGATCATGGCGTCGGTCGCGCCAGCGTAGGCCGAATAGGATTTGAACAGGCTGACCGGCAACGAGATATGGTTGACGATGTGCAGCATGCCGGTCACCACGATGAACGCGCCGTAGAACCAGTTGGCGACGTAGATATGCCGGGTGCGGCGTTTGACGATGGTGCCGAAAAACACTGCAGCGTAGGCGGCCCAGACGATGGCCAGCAGAATCGCCACCGGCCATTCGAGCTCGGCATATTCCTTGGTGGTGGTGTAGCCCATCGGCAGGGTCACGATGGCGCCGACGATCACGGCCTGCCAGCCCCAGAAGGTGAAGGCCGCCAGACCATCGGAAATCAGCCGCGTCTGGCAAGTGCGTTGCACCACGTAATAAGAGGTGGCGAACAGCGCGCAGCCGCCGAAGGCAAAGATCACCAGATTGGTGTGCAGCGGGCGCAGGCGTCCGAAGGTGGTCCATTCAAGTTCCAGGTTCAGCCCTGGCCAGACCAGTTGCGAAGCAATGAACACGCCCAGGCTCATGCCGACCACACCCCAGACCACAGCCATGATGGCAAACTGGCGCACCACGGTGTAGTTGTAGGTTGTAGGACTGATTGTTGTGCTCATTGCAGACTTCCACGATTCAGAGGGTTACCGCAGACGTAATCGGGCCAGGGCGATGCAGCGCTGGCAATCGCATCGAAGCACACCGAAGAGGCAGGGGCAGGAACAGACAGGCACATCAATGAGCGTCAAAGGGCTGCGGCAGACGCGTGTCACGAGTTTAGCGTTGAAACAGGGGGTGTGGGAAGTCGCAGGTTCTGTACGAAAAGATGCTGCGCAATGCGTCAGCGAGTATTCCGCACCCCGTTGCAGGGTGCGGAGTTCACGCATCGCCGCTGGACTGGAACACAGCGGTGGCGACCTTCGCGTACAGACGAGTTGATCAGGACCCGCGCAAAGACTGTCACGTATGTTCAGTCGGCAGTAACACCTGTCATTGCCCAGCAAATCGGCCTGAGCAGGCATATGACTCTGGTGACCGACTCAGCGGTGTTGTTGCAATGTGCGAGGCCAGTGCCGTCAATGAAACCGCCCGGCGGTGTCAGGTTTGGGGCGCTCATCGCCTGGGTACTTTACCTAGTGCACCTTGACAGAGTACCCGGGCAGACCTGAATGGCGGCTGTCCGACGGGGCGGGGCGTCTCGATGCGCCGTGCGCTCGCGATTCGTACGGGATTCGCGACCCGGTTCGCCGCTATAGTGATGGGCTACTTTGCGACCCACCTGAATGAGGCAAACATGAGCAACGGCTTTAAGCCCGGTATCGGTCAGGATCAATGGCTGCAGCTGGTCAGTGAAAGAGGCTGGCTGTGGACGCCCGCGCAACTTGCGGGTGCGCTGGACGCGCCGACCCTGTTGCTGGCGCATGGTGCAGGTGCACCGATGGACAGCGACTTCATGAACCGCATGGCGGCTGATCTGGCGGCGCAAGGTATCAGCGTCCTGCGCTTCGAGTTTCCTTACATGGCGCAGCGGCGTCGGGGCGGCAGCAAGCGTCCACCCAATCCACAGGCACAATTGCTGGAATGCTGGAGAGAGGTGTTCGCCTGTGTGCGTGCTCACATCCGCGGGCGTCTGGCGGTCGGCGGCAAATCAATGGGCGGGCGGATGGCCAGCCTGATCGCCGATGAGCTTGAGGTCGATGCGCTGGTGTGTCTAGGGTATCCGTTCTACGCCGTGGGCAAGCCTGAAAAACCACGCGTGGCGCATCTGGCCGACCTTAAGACACCCACGCTGATCGTGCAGGGCGAACGCGACGCGCTAGGCAATCGCGAAGCCGTAGAAGGCTATGCATTGTCGAGTGCCATTCGGCTGCACTGGTTGCCGACTGCCAATCACGACCTCAAACCCCTGAAGGTCGCGGGTATCAGCCATGAGCACTGCCTGGCTGAGTCCGCGAGAGAGATTGCCGGTTTCCTGCGCGCCTGAGTCACCGGCAAGGCAGGCCGATGGTGGTTCGCATTTTACCCACCTTGCCGTCGGCGATGACCTGCCATATCCACTGAGCGGGGGACTGTTCCAGCTCCGATCTCAGCGTCAGCCGACCTGTCAGTGAGGACGTCCTGAAAGGCTGTGAGTTGATGCTCGCGGCAAAGCGGCCTTCATGGGTTGCAGGTTGAACGCAGCGTTGGCGTGAGGGAGTCGGACGGTGCATGGGCTGGCCCTGGGAAACTCCTGAAAACGGTGACAGGGCGTTACGCCTTTAGCGCAACGCCCTGCCGGATGAACAATGGGTTCAGCAATCGGTCATCTGATGCCTACGCCGAGACTGGAATTGTGACTCTTCAGTTTGAAGTTGCCGCCAGTGACCATGTTTTTCACGTAATACCAGTTCCATCCGCCGATGCCGGCGCTTGAAACAGTCGACGACCAATAGTTGCCGTTGCCCATCGGCCAGCGATTGCCGTACAGGTTATAGATCTCCACCAGTTCGTGAATGGTCGGAATCCTCGCGCTGTTGTTGCCCGCGTTTTTGCTGATCTGAGAAAAGCTGCCGCTGCCCAGACCGATGCAATGGATGACGCCGGTGACGGTGATCAGGTAGCTTTTACTCGCGCCCGAAGCATCGGTCGCCGTAATGGTGGCTGTGCCGTTGCCTCGAACCGAGGTCAGGCCATTGCTGTCCACTTTCGCGACCAGCGGGTCGCTCGAAGCGTACTGATAGGGTGCCTGTCCGCCACTGGCCTGACGCAGAAGGGTGGTATCGGACGGGAAGTTCGGCAACAGGTCCGGCGAGCCCGGAAGCAGATACACCTTGCCGGCCAGCGTGACCGGCGAGGTATCCAGCAGCAACTCGGGCTGCGCCGCCAGAATCTGCAAGGCCAGCGTGCCGGATACCTGCACCAGACCGTTGACGCGATTGACCACATAAGAAATCGCCACCGTCTGCCCGGCGTTTGCCGTTACCAGAGCAAACGCAAACAGCATCTCCAGCGTCTTGCCGGCTTCTGCGCTCGACAGGGTCTTTTCCTGGGTGTCACTGCCGTTCGGCCCTTGCCATTGCACGATCACCTGATCGCCGGCTTTCAGGTTGGCGGTGGCGTCGATCACCACGGTTGCACCGGATGAAGCGTTGGCCGGGTCGAGTATGGTGCCGATGGCTTCTTTTATGGTTGGGGTGGGCAGGGGCGTTGCTTGCGCGAGTTGCAGCTTCACGTCCACCGACTCCGAGGCCATGGACAGATTCCCTGCCAGATCTGTAATCGTGTAGTAAACCGGCGCCTCAATGTCGCCGATCAACTCCAGAAACGGCCTGGCGAAGTCGACCATTGTTCGTTTAAGACCCACGTCATCACTGCTCACCACCGCCATCGGACCGGGCAGATCATTCCAGTAGGTGCGGACAACATCGCCCTCCTGCATGCCGTTGTAGCTGGCAATCGTCCCTGAAAGCAGGTTACCCATGGTTTGCAGTTCTTCTGAGGTCAGACCGTTCTGTACCTGCGTGGGAAAAATGATGGGGGCCAGCAGCGGATCGCCAGGCGGGGTAAGGTCTACGATTACAACTGTCTCGGCAGAAAACTCGACGACCATATTGATCGGGTTTTCGACCGCGTAAGCCACCGAGTGACGACCTTCCGTCAACAGCTCGGATGGAATGTGCAGCATGAGGTCGTCACCTGGCATCTGCGAAAGCAGTATCTCTTTCTTGAGACCAATAAGCACTCCATCGAAGTACAGCTGATAGGTATAGCCGGGGCGCGCGCCTTGCCAGACGTTCAACAGCACTTCGAGGGGCATGTTCAAACTGTCGACGGGTAATAGTCCACCGTTCAAGGCGGCTGCGATGACTGGCGAAGTCAGCACGTTTTCTTTTTTTTCAGTCGCAAGGTTATACATGGGCGTTCCTTCTACGTGTAAAAGTTGCGGGCCTTGTGAGCCCGCAACGGTTTAGCGACTCAGACAGGTAAAGTCGGTAGGTTTAAGCATATGCACGATGACGCGAGTGACCGTGGAGGTTGCCGGACTTTGATTGCTGCCTTCGACAGGGTCGACGGTATAACTCGCCTCCGCAAACCCTGTGCAAATAAGCAGTGTGTTGATCTGAGGGACCTTGAATACATGCCCTTGCACAACATCCACTTCATCGAGCTTACGAGTCGTCACATAAGTAGCGGCTTCGATGGGATTGTTGAAGTCGTCAAAACCCTTGAACGTGAAGGTGATCTTCTGGCCCTCGGCAATATTTACATAAGGTGAGACTTTTACATCGGCACCGTCTGGATTTTCATTGGGCCCCAGCACTCCGTTGGACGTGAGATTGAACGTGGGCCCGGTCAATCCGTTTTCGCCACCGGGTTGCTCTTCTCGAGACCGTACTGTTACAGGCTGAGTCGGACTCGTCATACTGTTTGGGTTTCCTGTACGCGTGACTGTGAAGTACACCGGAATGGCCTCGCCAGTGCCTTGCAACTTCATCAGCTCGTTATCAATCGGAATAATCAAGTCTCTTGCCGCTGCAACGTCGCTAGACCGTATTTGATACCACTGCGTTTTTAACTGATTGCCCCAGTACAGGTTCAAATCATCATTGATTTCGAATCCCGTATTCCAGAGCACTACGCCTCTGCCGTTCAACTCGTAATCGTCTTCGTCGATGAAGTTGTCCTGGGTGTTCGGGTTTTGTACGCTCGTCCCTTGTATCGTCAAATTGTTCAAGGGGGTGGGGAAGGGAAGTGTTGTAAAAACGTTTATGTGGGTGTCCAGCGATGTGCCGGTCAGTTCGCCGTTGCGAAACACTTCATAATGAACCGCGGTGTCGCCTTGCGGACCTTGGGCAATGGCCTCAAATGGCAGTTTCAACGTGAGTATGACGGCTTCATTTTCGTCGCCAGGTGCAACGAAGACAGGGGTCAAGGGATTATTGGTGCCCCAGAATAGCTGGATGCTATCAAGCGCTGCCGCGCCTGGATAATGGGGGATGTCGACCAATACGCCGGCCTGAGCTTCCAGATAATCAATCAGATCGCCTACCGCTTGATCAATGACAGGTGCCGGATAATCAGAAGGCAAGTCGTTCAGCCTTAATTTCACCGCTACAGTGTTCGAGAGGATTGAAGGGTTACCTGCACGGTCGATGACCTGGTAACACACCTGCTTTTCTTCCTCCCCCAACGTTTGCAGAAACGCTCGTGTAAAAGTGACCGAGACCTTGTCCAGACCCATGTCGGTTTCGTTGACGACGGCAGTGGGGCCTACGATATCTCCCCACCTGGTCAGAATGCGGTCATGCTTGGCCATACCGGTGTAGCCGGGAATCTGCACATCAAGTTGGCCACCCAGTTGATCGAGCTCGGCGGCAGTCAGACCGTTCTGAATCTCGGCTGGGAACTGTATGGCAGCAAGCTCCGGAGCGCCTGGCGCTGTCCGGTCGATCTGAATCCGGAAAATTTCCGATCTCTGTTCTACCTGATTGATCGGATTGACAACGACGTACGCGACATCGTGGAAACCTTCCAGCAACAGCTCGGCCGGGATCTCCAAGTGCAGGGGGTCTCCTGGTGCATGTGAGGGCAGAATCAGTTTTTGGGGGCCAGTCGCGATACTGTTGAACAGCAGTTGATATGTGTAACCAGGAAGTGCCGCTGGCCATACAACGAGATCGACCGTCAACGGTTGTGATGCCTCAGCGACCGGTATGAGCCCTGGCGTATCCTGATCATGAAATGCGACTGCAATATCGGGTGCAGCCAATACAAGATTCAAGTTTCTATGCCTGTTTCCGGAAATTGAAACAGGTGTTGGGAGATAGTTGTTTGAGCAATTTTTCATGTGTAGAGGCCTTATCATTAAAATTTTGTAGGGGATTTCCTACTTTTTTTCGAACGTGTTTCTGAATGAGATTTTTTGGGTTGGTACTTGGCGAAAGAGTCAATCATGTTCTCAGTCAAAATTGGACGTAATAGGGTTTTGGTGGGCTGGTCAAGTGGTTGTGTGGAGATTATTTAATTAGTTTGAGAGTTTTTTGCTTGGCGCCCATTTGGATGCTCGCTGTAAGAAACTTCTTATATTATTTTGGGAAGGCTCCTACGTTTTGGGTATTGAACAGGGCCAGGGTTTATGAATTAAGTAAGCTATCTTTCCACTCTCAAAAAAACGAGGAGATGGACGGTGTCTAGTAGAAAAAGTAACGTCGTTAAGTCGCGGGGTGGCGCGTTTCAACTTGCCGTGATTGCTTTTGGCGCTCTCGCTAATGTACAGGCGTCGGCAGCGGCATCGGGCGATAATAATGGTCTGCCTTTAGACACTGCAGCAGTCACCGGATTGTGGCCGGATGAAGAGTTGCCAGATGAAACCGTTAGACGGGCTGAAATCATTACCGTAGGTCCTGATACTCCTTTCGATTCTTATCACATTGGTGATCAAAGTGTTCTTAATATTGTCGGTGGGCGAGCAGACCAGGTGGTCGTGAGAGACGCTACGGTCAATATTCAGTCCGGCGTGGTTGAGAGCGGTATCAGCCTTTCCGATGCGTTGGGTAATCTCTCCAACGCTACCGTGAAAAACGCGACAGGTAGCGGCATCGTTCTTCATGGAGTGATGGGCTCTATCAACCCTGGCTCCACGGTATCGGCTCATTCAAGCGATGTATCGGGATCGGGCGACGGTATTTCAGTCGGGTTGTGGGGGGCGCTGAGTATTTTCAATACCGATGTGCGCGGGTTTGCGTCGCAAAGCAAAAGTGGCCAGGGGATTTCTGTTTCTGGCGCCAATGTGCTGATCGCCGACAACAGTCATGTGACAGGCGACATGAATGGAATCCATCTGGTAGATGGATCCCAAGCCGGAATACTGGTCGGAAACAAGTCCGTTGCTGTGATTGACCGATCGATAGTCCAGGGTTTGGCCGGGGCCGCCATCAAAGTAAACCAGCGCGTTGCACTCGACATCGAGGCCGACATTGCTGTGCAAAACCATTCCGAGCTATGGGCCGGAAATGGCAACCTGCTGGAGGTGGAAGATCACAGCACTGTCAACTTCAACGTCGATAACAGCACCCTAAACGGCGACCTTATCGCCGATGACACCAGCACCCTGAACATCACGCTGCAAAACGACGCACAATTGAACGGCAACATCGTCAATGGCAACCGTCTGGCGATTACCTCGGGCAGTCACTGGCAGATGCAGGGCGACAATGCCGTCAGGTCGCTTTCCCTGCATGGCGGCAGCGTGGCGTTTGCTGGCGAAGGCTTTCATACACTTTCGCTGAATGAGTTGTCAGGGGGCGGCACGTTTGGCTTGCGCGTGGATCTGGACAACGGTGTCGGAGATCTCATCGACGTCAACGGCCAGGCCAGTGGACAGTTCGGCTTGCAGGTGCGCAACACGGGGGTGGAGGTTGTGTCTGCTGACATGGCACCGCTCAAGGTGGTGCATACCGAAGGTGGCGACGCGCAATTCAGCCTGCTGGGCGGGCGGGTCGACCTCGGCGCCTATTCGTATTTGCTGGAACAGCAGGGCAATGACTGGTTCATCGTCGGTAAAGACAAGGTCATAAGCCCCTCGACCCAGAGCGCGCTTGCCCTTTACAGCGCGGCACCTGCCATCTGGATGAGTGAGCTCTCTACCCTGCGTTCGCGCATGGGTGAGGTTCGTGCTAGCGGCAGGGCGGGCGGCTGGATGCGCGCCTATGGCAACAGGCTGAATGCCACGACCAGTGACGGTGTCGACTATCGGCAGAAGCAAAGTGGCCTGTCGCTGGGGGCCGATGCGCCCGTCGAGGTCAGCAACGGCCAACTGGTGGTCGGTGTGCTGGGAGGGTACAGCACGTCCGGTATCGATTTGAGCCGTGGTACTACGGGTAAAGTCGACAGCTACTATGCAGGCGCCTATGCCACCTGGCTGTCGGACGATGGCTACTACGTTGACGGCGTGCTCAAACTCAACCGCTTTCGCAACAAGGCAGATGTTGCCATGAGCGATGCAAGCAAGGCCAAGGGTGACTATACCAACAACGGGGTAGGGGGGTGGGTAGAGTTCGGCCGCCACATCAAACTGGCGGACGATTACTTTCTCGAACCGTTCGCTCAGTTGTCCAGTGTCGTCGTTCAGGGACAGGAACTGCGCCTGGACAACGGCATGAAAGCGAAGAACGATCAGACCCAATCGGTATTGGGCAAGGTGGGCACCTCGCTGGGCCGCAGTGTCGCGCTCAAGGATGGCGGAGTATTGCAGCCTTATGTGCGCGTCGCCGTTGCACAGGAGTTTTCGCGCCGCAACGAGGTGAAAGCCAACGATGTGAAATTCGATAACAGCCTGTTCGGTTCGCGCGGCGAACTGGGCGCCGGGGTATCGGTGTCGCTGTCCGAGCGTCTGAAACTGCACGCAGACTTCGATTACATGAAAGGTCGGCATATCGAGCAACCCTGGGGAGCGAATGTGGGGTTACGCCTGGCATTCTGATCCTTAAGGCCAGTGCCTGAGTAACACCAGAGCCCCCGGTGAATGATCACCGGGGGCTTTTCGGTTAATGATCGGTAAACCTGCGTTTGCGTTGTTTCTGTCGGGAGGTGACAGGCACCGCGTAGTTGACGTTCACCCGTAACACTGGCGATGTGCCGATCAGGCGATGGTCACGATAAAGCTCGTAATACAGGTCAACCAGACCGTACTGAATATAGGGTGTGAAAGTGTAGGAAATACACAGCACACGTACCACGCTGTTTTCGCCTACCCGATGGAAAAGCGTTGTCGATGACAGGTTTTTACCCCAATAGAAATGGATTTCGTCACCCCAGCACATTTTGACTGACCCGGGGATATGGATGGTAATGCCCGCATGTGCCTGTTCGTGACTGATGGAATCAGGATCGATGTTAGGCAGCACAGGTGCTTTCAGCGTGTTGGAAATATCGGATGGAAGATGGAGAGGGCTCGCGTGTCGGTAGCGGCTCTCGTGGGGTGGGGCTTCTTGAACAGTGCTCGCGCTGTCGGGAGTGTTTTTTTCTTTTTGGGTGCGCGCCGCTACATCCGTGGATTGTTGTTTATCCATCGTAAACTCTTTTATTGACATTAAGTTGAGTTGTTATGTGCGTGCCGGCAGTTGTCGGCAACGGAATTATTACAAGGCACATAAGTGTTCAGGTCAAGTGTCTGCCGATATCAAAGACACGCCAAGCTTGTGTGAGGTTATGCAGTTACATTTGGTATCATGTGCACAGTGAGTTATCACTCGTTAGTGTTGGAGATGCTGTAAATAAAGGGTGTGGCTTGGTGTGGGTGTTCTTTCAGGGCTTTTTGTGTGTGAAATACCTGTAGGACATTAACTACAGATAAGTCTTACAGAAGGTGAAAAAGTAGGTTTTGGCTGAATTCCCACTCCTGCGTAGGAATATTCACTCAACTTTATCATTAGGGTCTCGCACGCGTTAGCGTGCGAGGCCGTCAAGGTTGTGGGCGGAAATGTAGGCTGCTGTGTTTAAACTTGTATTGACGGTGCCGGGGTGTTCAGACCGAACAGCAATGCTTTGCTGAAAACGATCTGCATGTTGGCGTAAGGGGTAATAAATAACTACCGCATCAACTGGATTTCAACTAATCGGAGTATGCGTCCACTGTCAATAGATAAAAGTACTGCATTGCTGTCATTGAAGGTGTTAAAAAATATCCTGCACGTTCTTCAGATGGCTTCTCAAGTTCTGTCAGATTTGAAGGGAGTGCTAACACTGCACACTATTGACGCTCATAAAAAAGCCCCGACCAACCGAAGTTTGTCGAGGCTTGGCATACAGTCTCAGGCCTTAGCGATTAAACCGCTCTACCAGTGAATACTGTGAGTTGGCCGTGTCGGTCAGTTCACCACTTAATACGGCAGAGCGACGCGCTTCGTCAGAGGTCTGATCTGCCAGACTGGCGATGGTGGCGATGTTGCGATTGATTTCCTCGGCCACGGCGCTTTGCTCTTCCGTGGCGGTGGCGATTTGCGTGGTCATGTCGGTGATATTGGCGACGGCCTCGCTGATGCCCACCAGCGCCTGATCTGCCTCCAGTACCCGGGCTACGCCTTCTTCGGCCTGACGGCGACCGGTGTCCATGGTGTGAACCGCGTCGGTTGCAGTCTGCTGCAGTTTGGCGATCAGGCCATGAATCTGTCCGGTGGACTCGGCGGTGCGTTGCGCGAGCTGACGCACTTCATCTGCCACAACCGCAAAGCCGCGACCCATCTCACCGGCGCGCGCCGCTTCGATCGCGGCGTTGAGCGCCAGCAGGTTGGTTTGGTCGGCAATGCCTTTGATCACATCGACCACGCCGCCGATTTCATCGCTGTCCTTGGCCAAGCGGGTCACGGTCAGGCCGGTTTCGCCCACCGAGGTGGACAGGCGCTGAATGGCTTCGCGGGTTTCACCGGCGATATCGCGACCGCGACGCGTCAGTTCGTTGGCCTGCTGGGTGGCATCAGCGGCACGGTTTACGTGATTGGCGACTTCCTGAGTGGTGGCGGCCATCTGGTTGATGGCGGCGGCAACCTGCTCGGTTTCCACACGCTGACGTTCCAGCCCGATCGAACTGGCATTGGCCAGCGAGTTGGACTGGCGGGCCTGACTGTTCAGGTGTTCGGCGGTGTCCTGCAAACGCGTCAGGCAGGTTTTCATGCGCGCTTCCTGGCTGAGGATCGACATTTCCAGACGCGCTTGCGGGCCACGGCTGTCAGTGTACATCTGCGCGATCAACGGGTCGGAAGTGGTCTGTTCGGCCAGGCGTAACAAGCGTTTGGTGCCACGCTGCTGCCAGGAAAGCCCCAGCAGGCCGAGCGGTACCGACAACGCCGCAGCCAATGCAAAACCCCAGTGTGAATTGAGCCACACGCCGATCAGGAAGCTCAGTTGGCTGACCAGAATGAACGGCAGCCAGTCCTGAAGTACCGGCAGCCACTTGTCGCGGTTTGGTACCGCGCTCTTGCCCTTGTTGAGGCGGGTGTAAAGCGCCTCGGCACGGCGGATCTGTTCGGCGGTCGGCTTGATACGTACCGACTCGAAACCCACCACCTGGCGGTTTTCCAGTACCGGCGTCACGTAGGCATTGACCCAATAATGATCGCCGTTCTTGCAGCGGTTCTTGACGATGCCCATCCACGGCTGCCCGGACTTGAGCGTGGTCCACATGTGCTCGAAGACTGCAGGCGGTACGTCCGGATGACGTACGGTGTTATGCGCAGCACCCAGCAATTCAGCCTCGCTGTAACCACTGATGTCGACAAAGGCATCGTTGCAGTAGGTGATGGTGCCTCGGGTGTCGGTGGTGGAAATCAGTCGTTGTTCGGCAGGGAATGTCCGCTCATGTTGAGTGACGGGCTGGTTGTTGCGCATGGGATTTCGATCCTTCGATCCGGAAGACTGTGGCGTGGTTATCGGCGGGCACGTCGATAAATTGAGCGACGTGCGACAAGTGACCGGAGCGTCAGCCGTGTAAGGCCAGCATGGGACAGGTGAACAGCCCGTAATACATCAGGCTTGAGGTGGGCGGGGCAGGAGCGAGGTTATAGAGATTTTCATGTCGGGGCCTGCCCCTTAAGCAGGATGCAGGCCCCATTTATGAGATATCAGGAGGCGATCAGCTGGCGCAGCACGTAATGCAGAATGCCGCCCGACTTGAAGTATTCCACTTCGTTAAGCGTATCGATGCGGCACAGCACGTCGACGGTTTCCTTGCTGCCGTCTTCGCGGTCGATATGCAGGGTCAGGCTCATGCCCGGCTGCACGTCTGCGTTGGTCAGTCCGGTGAGCTTCAGCGTCTCCTTGCCGGTCAGGCCGAGGGTCTTGCGCGTCTGGCCGTTCTTGAACTGCAAAGGCAGCACGCCCATGCCCACCAGGTTCGAGCGGTGAATCCGTTCGAAGCTTTCGGCGATGACCGCCTTGACGCCCAGCAGGTTGGTACCTTTGGCTGCCCAGTCGCGGCTTGAACCCGTGCCGTATTCCAGACCGGCAATGATTACCAGCGGCGTCCCTTCTTCTTGATAACGCATGGCCGCGTCGTAGATCGCCAGCTTCTCGCCGGAGGGCACATGCACCGTGTTGCCACCTTCCTCGCCGCCGAGCATTTCGTTGCGGATACGGATATTGGCAAAGGTCCCGCGCATCATCACTTCATGGTTGCCACGGCGCGAGCCGTAAGAGTTGAAGTCCTGATACGTGACGCCTTTCTCCTGAAGGTAGCGCCCGGCAGGGCTGTCGGCCTTGATATTACCGGCAGGGGAGATATGGTCGGTGGTCACCGAGTCGCCCAGCAGGGCCAGGATGCGTGCGTTTTCCACGTCTTCGATAGCCGGCAGCGGACCGTCGATGCCGTCGAAGAACGGCGGGTGCTGAATGTAGGTGGAATCGTCCTGCCAGACGTAGGTGGCAGCCTGCGGCACTTCGATGGCTTGCCATTGTTCGTCGCCGGCAAAGACTTCGGCGTATTCCTTATGGAACATGCCGGTGTTGACGCTGGCCACGGCGTCGGCGATTTCCTGCTGACTCGGCCAGATATCGCGCAGATAGACCGGTTTGCCGTCTGCGCCTTCGCCCAGGGGTTCGCTGCTGATGTCGATGCGCACCGAGCCTGCCAGTGCATAGGCGACTACCAGGGGGGGCGATGCCAGCCAGTTGGTCTTGACCAGCGGATGGACGCGGCCCTCGAAGTTGCGGTTGCCCGAAAGCACCGACGCGACTGTCAGATCGGACTGTTGAATGGCTTTCTCGATAGGCTCCAGCAGCGGTCCGGAGTTGCCGATGCAGGTGGTGCAGCCGTAACCGACCAGATCGAAGCCCAGGGCATCGAGGTATTGGGTCAGACCTGCTGCGTTGTAATAATCGGTCACCACTTTGGAGCCGGGTGCCAATGAGCTTTTCACCCACGGCTTGCGCTTCAGGCCTTTCTCGACGGCTTTCTTCGCGACCAGCCCGGCTGCCATCATGACGCTGGGGTTGGAGGTGTTGGTGCAGGACGTGATCGCCGCGATCACCACAGCGCCGTCTTTCAGATGATAGGTCTGGCCGTTGTATTCATATTGGGTTTCGCCGCTGACCTGGGCCTCGTTGCCAACCGCGACACCGCCACCGCCTTCGCTCTCCAGGCGACCTTCATCGACCTTGGCAGGCTTGACCTGCAGACCGAGGAAATCGCTGAAGGCCTTGGACACATTCGGCAGCGCTACACGATCCTGAGGGCGCTTGGGGCCAGCAAGGCTGGCTTCGACCGTGCTCATGTCCAGTTCCAGGCTGTCGGTGAACACCGGTTCCTGGCCTGCCAGACGCCATAGACCCTGAGCCTTGCAATACGCTTCGACCAGCTTGACGGTCTCGTCGGGACGACCCGACAGACGCAGGTAATCCAGCGTGACGTCATCGACCGGGAAGAAACCACAGGTTGCGCCGTACTCGGGCGCCATGTTGGCAATGGTCGCGCGGTCGGCCAGTGGCAGATCGGCCAGGCCGTCGCCGTAGAACTCGACAAACTTGCCGACCACACCTTTCTTGCGCAGCATCTGGGTGACGGTGAGCACCAGGTCGGTAGCGGTGATGCCTTCCTTCAGTTTGCCGGTCAGCCGGAAACCGATGACTTCCGGGATCAGCATCGACACCGGTTGGCCAAGCATCGCCGCTTCGGCTTCGATACCGCCCACGCCCCAGCCCAGTACGCCCAGGCCATTGATCATCGTGGTGTGCGAGTCGGTACCGACCAGCGTGTCGGGGAATGCGTAAGTGCGGCCGTCCTCTTCCTTGGTCCATACCGTGCGGCCCAGGTATTCGAGGTTCACCTGATGGCAAATGCCGGTGCCGGGCGGCACCACGCTGAAATTATCGAAAGCGCTTTGGCCCCAGCGCAGGAACGCGTAGCGCTCACCGTTGCGCTGCATCTCGATGTCGACGTTCTCGCCGAACGCCTCGGCGTTGCCAAACTTGTCGACCATCACCGAGTGGTCGATCACCAAGTCCACCGGGGACAGCGGGTTGATGCGTTGCGGGTCACCACCAGCCTTGGCCACGGCAGCACGCATGGCGGCCAGATCGACCACGGCCGGCACGCCGGTGAAGTCCTGCATCAGCACGCGGGCAGGGCGGTATTGAATTTCCCGGTCCGAACGGCGCTCGGTCAACCAGTCGGCAAGCGCCTTGAGGTCGTTGCCGGTTACTGTCTTGTTGTCTTCCCAGCGCAGCAGGTTTTCCAGCAGCACCTTGAGTGACATGGGCAGCTTGTCGAGGTCGCCGAGGGAGCGGGCGGCTTCCGGCAGGCTGAAGTAGTGGTAGGTCTTGTTATCGATTTCGAGGGTTTTAAGGCTCTTCAGGCTATCGAGGGAGGGCATGAATGTCTCCTTTGAGGAATGTTCTCCGAACATCGGTTCACGGGCTCCATGTGCATCAGGTCGGGAGCGCCGCATCAGGCTTCAAGTTCTGTGGACTGTTCGGCCGCACCAGTGGTTCCTGGATTGAGCTATCATGCGCGGCTTTCAAGTCTGCGGGGTTACGCCCGAGTGCCCACTGCCCAGGAGTAACCCATGAATACACTGTTTATGCACTGCCGACCCGGTTTTGAGGGCGAAGTCTGCTCGGAAATAGCCGATCACGCCGCGCGCCTGGACGTGGCCGGGTATGCCAAGGCCCGTCCCGACACCGCCTGCGCCGAATTCATCTGCACCGAGGCGGATGGTGCCGAGCGGTTGATGAACGGTCAGCGCTTCGACAAGCTGATCTTTCCCCGGCAGTGGGCGCGGGGGCTGTTTCTCGAGTTGCCGGAAACCGATCGCATCAGCGTGATTCTGGCGCAGCTGGCGGCGTTTCCGATCTGCGGCAGTCTGTGGCTTGAGGTGGTGGATACCAACGACGGCAAGGAGCTGTCGAATTTCTGCAAGAAGTTCGAAGCGCCGCTGCGCAAGGCCCTGACTCAGGCAGGCAAACTGGTGGATGACCCGCGCAAGCCGCGCCTGCTGCTGACCTTCAAGAGTGGTCGCGAGGTGTTTCTCGGTCTGGCCGATGCGGACAACTCCGCCATGTGGCCTATGGGCATCCCGCGCCTCAAGTTTCCCCGCGAGGCGCCAAGCCGTTCGACCTTGAAGCTAGAAGAGGCGTGGCACCACTTCATTCCCAGAGACCAGTGGGACGAGCGCCTTTCCGGCGACATGACCGGTGTGGACCTGGGTGCCGCGCCGGGCGGCTGGACGTATCAACTGGTGCGCCGCGGCATGCTAGTGACCGCCATCGATAACGGACCGATGGCGGAAAGCCTGATGGACACCGGTCTGGTTCAGCACTTGATGGCCGACGGTTTTACCTACAAGCCTCGACAGCCAGTCGACTGGATGGTCTGCGACATCGTCGAAAAGCCTGCGCGCAATGCGGCGCTGCTGGAGACCTGGCTGGGTGAAGGCCTGTGCCGCGAAGCGGTGGTCAACCTCAAGTTGCCGATGAAACAGCGCTACGCTGAAGTACGCCGACTGCTCGACCGCATCGAAGAGGGCTTTCAGGCGCGAGGGGTACGGGTGGCCATCGGCTGCAAACAGCTCTACCACGACCGCGAAGAAGTCACCTGCCACCTGCGCAGGCTGGACGTGGCCAAAGCCGCGAGAAAGTGATTTCTCACACTCGCGCCGCATGCTTCAGTGACTATAGGATTTCAGTGACTATCGGATTATCGTGCCAATGCTCCGCGTTGGTACGCAGTTCGTGACGCTCTGCGTCACAAATCATCGATACGAAACAATGTCATGCCTTACACGCAGTCGCTGCCAACTCAGTGCTTTTCAACCGCGATGGCACTGACGACGCAGAGTGCGACGTTAGTGACGGCTGAGTCCTGGCGCTGATCCGGGGGTAGCCTGGCAGGACGCCAGGCTAGCCGCACCGGGCCATGGATGGCCCGTTGCGGCGACCCCCGGATCAGTGTCAGGGCGAAGGAACCCGACGCAGTCGGGCCGGAAACAGGAGCGAGGGGGTTTGCCTACTTTGGCCCCATCAAAGTAGGTCGCCGAGGGGCGAAAAGGTGACTCAAGTCGAGCCTGAATCTCACTGAATCGCAGAACTGTGTGACGCAGAGCGTCACGAAAGGCATTACCACGCGGAGCGTGGGAACGAGAATCTGGGCAGAACGCCAATCCACCTGACGCCACAGAACCGCTGTGTGACGCAGAGCGTCACGAAAGGCATTACCACGCGGAGCGTGGGAAGGAGAATCTGGGCCGAACGCCAATCCAGCTGACGCCACAGAATCGCTGTGTGACGCAGAGCGTCACGAACTGCATTCCCACGCGTAGCGTTGGAACGATCCTCATCGTAGTCTGAGCCCCATTTTCCGGACTTTCAGCACCAGCGCCACTCAACCAAACCCCACAATAGCCTTGGTCTCCAGATACTCTTCAAAGCCATGCACGCCATACTCGCGACCGTTGCCAGAGCGCTTGTAGCCGCCGAACGGGGCCATCGGGTTCCAGGCGGGGTAGTTCAGGTGCACTTGCCCGGCACGAATGCGCGAAGCGACCGAGCGCGCCAGGTCAAGGTCCTGCCCCTGTACATGCGCACCCAAGCCATAGACCGTATCGTTGGCAATTGCGATAGCCTCCTCAATCGTGTCGTAGGCCATCAGGCACAGCACCGGGCCGAAAATCTCTTCCCGGGCGATACGCATGGACGAATCCACCTCGGAAAACACCGTTGGCCGGGTATAGAAGCCTCGCTCATGGCCCAGCAACCGTCCCGGCCCGCCGCACACCAGCTTCGCGCCTTCGCTCAGCCCTGCATCGATCATCGCCTGGACACGGTGAAACTGCGCCTCGTTGGCGATAGGGCCCAATACCGTGTGCTCCGACTGCGGATCACCCACAACGATTGCCGCGGCCGTTTCGGCAGCCAGCGCTTCGACTTCCGCCAGTCGGTTCCTGGGCACGATCATTCGCGTTGGTGCGCTGCACGACTGACCCACATTGCGGAACGCGGCCATCACGCCGGGCGGCACCGCTTTGGCGAAGTCGGCGTCGGGCAGCAGGATATTCGGTGATTTGCCGCCCAGTTCCTGAGTCACTCGTTTAACCGTCGGTGCGGCGGCCTGCGCCACCAACGCGCCTGCCCGATTGGAACCAGTGATCGAGATCATGTCGATATCAGGGTGAGCCGCCATCGCGCCGCCGACTTCGGGGCCGCTCCCATTGACCAGATTGAACACCCCGGGCGGCAGACCGGCGTCATGCACCAGTTGCGCGAACAGCAGGGCGCTCAAAGGCGACAATTCGCTGGGCTTGAGCACCACCGTACAACCCGCCGCGATGGCCGGGGCGACTTTGGCGGTGATTTGATACAACGGCCAGTTCCACGGCGTGATCAGGCCACACACCCCGATGGGCTCGCGTTCGATTGCCGTGCCGCCTTCAACGGTCTGGAAGCGATAGGTCGCCAGCAGGTCACGTGCGACACGCACATGCTCGGCGGCCAGCGGCACCTGCATGGCCCGCGCCGAACTGATGGCTGCGCCCATCTCCAGCGAGATCGCCTGCGCCAGTTGTTCCTTGCGCTCTAGAATAAGCTCGTGGATCCGACCGATTATCTGTGCCCGGGCGTGTGGCGAGGTGCCGGACCAGCCGGCAAAGGCTGCCCGCGCTGCTGCAACCGCACGGTCGACATCGGCGGCCGAGCCACTGGCGACATGCGCCACCACCTCTTCGGTCGCAGGGTTGATCACCGCAATACTGACCGGGTCGAGCGGGGCGGACCACCCCCCATCGATATACAGTTTCAGCGCGGTGTCCGGATCAACGTGATGGCTGTTCAAGGACTGTGAGGTCATCCAGCGGGCTCCCTGGAGCAATAATGGTCAAGGCCAGGCACTTTGCTGTCGGGCCGTTCGATACCCATAAGCTAACAAAGCAGTCTGGATAAAAAGCGCCGATCTGCCGGGTTGCAAAGAATAATCTGCTGTATGCAACCCGCTAACATGGCGGACCTGTTTCGGCCGTTTATCCGCGCTGTTTTCAGCCGATCGCCTGAGTCACCAGCGCGAATTGCTGCACATCCGGGGCGGAGGCGGGCGGCGTCCCGAGCACCATGCGCGGTGCCCTGTCGACACATGGCAGCCCCAGCCCTTCGAGCCACGCTGCCAGTCCGCAGTCAGCCAGAATGTCGAAGCGCACGAACAGGCCGGGTATCTGTTGCAACAGGTGTTCAATCAATCGTTGTGCCTGATCGACATCACGGGCGACCACCGGACCGATGATATGACCGCGCCCGAAGCGGCGCAGCAGGGCGATGCCTTGCAACTGACCTGCGTATTCAATCCCGACCGCGCGTTCTGCATCGCGCGACAACAGGTCAGTCAACACGGCATTGCGATCCAGGCCGCTGCCCGCGTTGGCCAGTCGTATCAGTTCTGCGTGGTCGGTCGGACCCAGCGTACGAATCGGCAGGTCGTCTTTCGGTGCCAACAGACCTGACAGGTCAGCAATGCCCTGATGCTGCTGGATGCGGGCAAAATCCATGAAACCCAGACTCTGGTAAAGCGGCGCGCCCAGTTCCGTAGCGTTGAGGACTGGCGTGCGCGGTGCCGTCGCGTCGAGACACAGCTTCATCAAGCGGCGACCGATGCCTTTGCCTTGATGATCATCGCGGACGATCACCAGCCCGATCGAGGACCAGTCGCCCTGATGGCAGGTAAACGCTACGCCAACCAGCTGGCCATCATGCTCGGCGACAAAGCCCTCGGAAGTACGTTGCACCATTGCCCAGTCCTGTTCGCGATGTGGCCATTTGAGGCTCACTGAAAGGGCGTGGGCTGCCGGGATATCCTCCGCAGTCACCGGGCGATACTGGTAGTGAGCGTCTGTGGTTGCAGGCATGGCGCCTCCGTTGCGATGGGGTGGGTGAGTGGTTGGGCTCATACCAGCTTTCCAGTGCTCATCAGGCTGGACATGAGCGGCATCTCGATGGCGGTCGGATCGGTGAAGCGGCGAATATCGAACGGGCTGATCAATGTGCGCGTGCTGCCGGTGCTGATCAGCTCGGCCATGACGTCACCGACGCCGGGGCCAAGCTGAAAACCATGGCCGCAGAAGCCAAACGCGTAGAACAGGCCGTCGACCTTGCCGCTGCGGCCCATGATCGGCAGCGAGTCCGGCGTGTAACTCTCGATGCCGCTCCAGACACGGATGATGTTCAGCTTCTCTGCACCCGGTAGCAGGCGTTTCATCTGTTTCATCTGGTTGATCAGGCTCTCCGGCTTGAAGTAGGCGCGGCGGTTGAGCATGTCCGGTTTATTGCGATTGCCGCCTCCGATGATGATGTTGCCGCGCGGGATCTGCCGGAAATAGATCACTTCTTCCTTGATCCTGGTGAACACCCCGATCACCGTCGGCAGCGCGTAAGGTATCGGTTCTGTCACCGACATCTGCGGTCCGTTCGGCTCAAGAGGCACTGACTCGCCGAATTGCTCAGCGAGCCTGGCGCCCCAGGCACCCGCAGTGATGAGCAACTGTTCGGCGACGAATAGCTGTCCATCGGCGGTGCTGACCTGAAACTCGCCGCCGACCTTCTGCACCTCGATCACTTCAGTGCGTTCTTCAATTCTTGCACCTGCGCGAATCGCCGCACGGGCGAATGCGGGTGCAGCCAACCGTGGGTTGGCGTGCCCGTCATGGGGCGCATAGGAACCGCCTTTGACTTGTGCACCAAGAAACGGAAAACGGTCATGCAGAGCCTTGCCGGAAAGGATCTGCAAATCCAGCTCGCGGGCTTCCGGGGCGGCGGCATAGGCTTCCAGTTCGGCAATTTCGTCTTCGCGATAGCAAACGCGCATATGCCCGCTGGGAATGAATTCCAGGTCTTCACCGATCAGCTCAGGCAGGCGCTTCCACAGTGCCCAAGAGCGATTGGACAGTTCCAGTTGGCCAAGAAATCGTCCCTGACGGCGCACGTTGCCGAAATTCACGCCGCTGGCATATTGGCCGATCTGGTCACGCTCCAGCAGGGTGACCGAACGGCCGTGCTGGCGCAGAAAAAACGCGGAGGACGCGCCCATGAAGCCGCCGCCGATAATCAGGACATCGCTTTTTTGTGGGGTCATGAGGGGCTCCCGGTCATGTTCATTGATCACAGCGCGCCAAGGCTTCGATCTCGATCAGGTAGCCGTGGTGCAATTCCGGGACCGGCACTACGGCACGCGCAGGGCGATGCTCGCCCAGATAGCCCGCGTAGAGGCGGTCGAAGGCAGGCCAGTGTTGGACGCCGGCGATATAAATGGTCACTTTCAGCAGGTCATTCGTGCTGCATCCCGCCGCGCCGAGGATGGCCAGCAGATTGTCCAGCGCGACCGCAGCCTGGACCTCGAACGGCTCCCCGACGCTGTGACTGCCATCGGCGCGCACCGGCAATTGTCCGGAAACATGCAGCGTGCCCTGATGCAGCATCGCCTGCGAATAATGCCCACCGGGTGCGGCGGCCAGGGACGTACTGATCGGTTTCATCTCACCAGCCATGCAGGCGACTCCAGGTATGGATTGCGCCTTCGCTGTCGCAGGCGTGGTAGTCCGGGAATTGCGCGCCGGTGGCACAGGCGTGATTGGGCAGAATGCGCAGTCGGCTGCCGATGGGAAAACGCTTGCTGATGTCGGTCTCGCTGCCCGTAGCGAGCGTGATGATGCCGTGCTCCTGATTGGCACCGGTGACCCGTGCACCGTCGATCCACTCGCCGCTTTCGCTGCACACCTGGCCGTAGCCGAAATCCTCGCGCTGGCGCTGAGTGCCACGGTCGCGGCTCATGGCCATCCAGCCCGCGTCAACGATGATCCAGCCCTTGTCCTGCTGGTGGCCGATGACCGTGGTCAACACGCTCAGGGCCAGCTCATCTGCCTGGCATACGCCAATGTTGTGCATCACCAGGTCGAAGAACACATACACGCCGGCGCGAACTTCGGTCACGCCGTGCAGGCTCTGCGCCGACAGGGCCGTCGGTGTCGAACCAATGCTGACGTCCGCACAGGGCAGTCCTGCCTGACGAATCCGCTCGGCGGCGCTGACGCAGAGCCTGCGCTCCTGTTCGGCGAGGGCTTGCAGGGCTGCGGGGGTGTCGAGGTCATAACTGGACCCGGCATGGGTCATTACCCCACGCAGTTGCATGCCACCGTCGACCAGCGTGCGCGCGACCTCGACGAGCGATGCATCGTCGACGGTCAGGCCGGAACGATGACCGTCGCAATCGATTTCAATCCAGACGTCGAAACGTTCGTCATGCGCCTGGCCGAAGACCACAATCGCCCGGGCAGCCGCCACGCTGTCGGTCAGGAGGCTCAGGCGGCAGCCCTTGCGCCGCAGTCTGAGTGCCTGCTCCAGCTTGCCGGGCGCAATGGCTACGGCATAGAACACATCGTCGATGCCCTCGGCAAAGCAGTGTTCGGCCTCCTTTAATGTCGATACCGTGACGCCGCTGGCGCCCGCTGCAATCTGCGCCTTAATGACCGGCAGGCATTTGCTGGTCTTGACGTGTGGGCGCAAGCGCACGCCCAGTTCATTCATGCGTTGTTGCATGCGCTGGATGTTGTGCTGCATGCGCGACACATCGAGCAGCGCGACAGGCGTATCGAGAGAGGACAGGGAGGCTGACATGGAAAGCGCTCATGTGGCTGGGTACGGCAGCCACTCTACGCAGCGATGATGAAGCTGTGGTTCAATGCGTGATCATCAATCATTAAGCTGAAGTGAATGATAGCCATCGAAGACCTGCGTTTGGCCGTGACCCTGTCGCGCTGCGAATCGCTCAGTGCTGCCGCCAGAATCCTCAACGTCTCGCCGCCGGCGTTGTCGATGCGCTTGCGCAAACTGGAGGCGCAACTGGGCATCACCCTGGCCAATCGCGACGCCAGACGCCTGAGTCTGACCGCTGATGGCGAGCGTTTCGCACGCGAAAGCGCACAGTTGCTGGAGCAATTGGAGGCGCTCCCGGAGTCCTTTAAGCAGCGTGACGAACGGCTGGTGGGTACGCTGCGCCTGGCAGCGCCATTCGGTTATGGGCGCCAGCGCATTGCGCCGCTGCTGGCGCGCTTCGCCAGGCTGCACCCGCAGTTGTGTCTGCAGCTGGACCTGCGCGAAACACCTTGGCCGGACCGTCATGACAGCGATGCGGTGATACACATCGGTAGCCTCAAT
The DNA here is from genome assembly GCF_900119195.1 of Pseudomonas sp. NFACC10-1. Classification (NCBI taxonomy): domain Bacteria; kingdom Pseudomonadati; phylum Pseudomonadota; class Gammaproteobacteria; order Pseudomonadales; family Pseudomonadaceae; genus Pseudomonas; species Pseudomonas sp. NFACC10-1. The sequence goes on from NZ_FPJB01000008.1 coordinate 126,193, forward strand.
GACAGCCAGTGGATCGCCAGGCCGCTGGCGCAGAACCATCGCTGGCTATGCGCCAGCCCGGCGTATATCGAGCAACATGGTGTGCCCTCGACGCCCGAACAGCTGGCTGCCCATCGCTGCATCTGTATTCGCGAAAACGATGAAGACGTCACCCTCTGGCACCTGAGCAAGGGCCAGACCAAAAAGACCCTGCGCATCGAGCCCGCGCTGCTCAGCAACGACGGTTCGGTCGCCCGGCGCTGGGCCGAGCAGGGGCTGGGCATCGTGTTGCGCTCGCAGTGGGACGTCAGCGACGCCATTGCCAGCGGCAGGCTGGTAAGGGTGCTCGCCGATTGGCAACTGGCCAGTGCGCCGATCAACCTGCTGGTGCCTGTACGCAAGCATCGCAGCGCACGGGTGCAGGCGTTGACCGAGTTTCTCGAGACAGCTCTGAAAACCTGATCCGGCAAAGCAACGGCACGCTGTTGGTCGCAGGGTTGAATACCTTAATTGACGCTCACGGCAACGCGCGGGTATAAACCGCGTCTTGTGTTTTTGTCGGATTTTTCTCCATGAGCTTCAGCCCCCTGATTCGCCAGTTGATCGATGCCTTCCGCGTGCTGCCGGGCGTCGGTCAGAAAACCGCTCAGCGCATGGCGTTGCAGTTGCTGGAGCGTGACCGCAGCGGCGGTTCGCGGCTGGCGCAGGCACTGGGGCAGGCGATGGACGGCGTGGGTCACTGCCGCTCGTGCCGCACGCTGACCGAAGAGGAACTCTGCCCGCAATGTGCAGATACGCGTCGTGATGACACGTTGTTGTGCGTGGTTGAAGGCCCGACGGATGTCTATGCGGTGGAGCAGACCGGCTACCGCGGTCGTTACTTCGTGCTCAAGGGCCATCTGTCGCCACTCGACGGCCTGGGGCCGGAGGCCATCGGCATTCCGCAGTTGATGGAACGCATCAGCCAGCAGGGCACCTTCACCGAAGTGATCCTCGCGACCAATCCGACCGTGGAAGGCGAAGCGACGGCGCATTACATCGCCCAGTTGCTCCATGACAAGGGCCTGGTGGCGTCGCGCATCGCCCACGGCGTTCCGCTGGGCGGCGAGCTGGACCTGGTCGACGGCGGTACCCTGGCGCACTCGTTTGCAGGGCGCAAGCCGATTTCGATGTGATACCGGCCAGCGCTTCTGCTGTCAGTAGCGCGGTGTAATATCGCGCTCGACAGGTGGCGCGTCCGGGTCCTGACCTGCCGGAAACTTGCCTTTCAGGTGCCAGGCGAACGCGATGATTTCGGCAATCGTGCGGTACAGCGGCTCGGGAATGCTGTCGCCCAGTTCCATGCGTGCCAGCAGCTTGACCAGTTCGGCATTCTCGTAGATGGGCACTTCGTATTCGCGAGCAATGGCCAGAATCGCCTCGGCCAACTGGTCGTCGCCCTTGGCGCTGAGCGTCGGAGCATGCTGGCCGTCATAGCTGAGGGCGATAGCCTGGCGCGGAGTGTGGTCGGGTAGGCTCATCAGGCGTTCTCGTCGATCCAGCGTTGTTCGAGCGCGGTACGCGGACCGCTTGGCGGTGTGCCGTGACTGCAGGCCAGTTCGCCCACTGCCAGGCCGCAGGCTATCAGCCGTTCGCGCAGATACCCCAGCTCATGTTCGATCAATGCCGCGCTGTCGGGGCGCTCGGCCCACAGCTGGCTGGACAGCGTGCCGCGCAGTAACTGTGCATGCACCTGCAAGGGGCCCAACGGCTCGAGGTCGAACGCCAGATCGACTTTCCAGAGCTTTTCCCGGGTGTCCTTGATCTCGCCATCATCACGGTCTTCGGCGGCCTCCTGATCCGGCGTGTCTTCGCGCTGCACCTTGACCTGCAAGGGCACGATGTCGTGGGCGTTGCGCATTGGCACTTCCAGTTGCCAGGTGGTCACCTGGGTGCCGTCGGCGTTGGTACGTGTCTGCTCCAGACCGCCCAGTTGATGGCTTTGCAGGCGTGATACGGCAGCCGCAGCGAGCTTGAGGAGGATTTCCAGATCGTCCTCCTTCTCGCCTCCGCTGACCGTGCGCGATGGCAGCGGAAAAATGCTTGGCTGTGTGCGTGCCGCGACCAGGCCCAGGGTGCCCAGCGCATTGCGGATTGCATTGGGCATTGTGCGCGCCAGGGTATTGGACGCCGCAGCTGCGCCATAGGACGTGTTATCCGGCAGGCCGGGAAGGATCTGGGCGATCAGGCGCATCAGATTGGCTTTCATGTCCGGCATGTGCGCCGGGTTCAATCCGGCCAGCAGCTTGGCTTCCAGAAATACACCGCTGGCGTTGAGCGCCTGTGCGACGCCTTTGGGCGTGGTCATCTGCTCAACGTCGGGCAGGTCGGCAAGTAACTGGTTGATACTGGCCTGCAGCGGCGCGCTGATGGCCGGGCTGGTACTGGTCGGGCTGCCGGACTGCAGGTTTTGCAGGGCGTTGATCAGAGTGTCCAGCGAGCCTTGGCGATTTTGCTGTGCGGACAGTTGCTGCGCCACGGCCAGTTGGTCGAAACGACCGGGCAGGGCAACGAAGTTGAGTGCCTGATTGCCTTGCACCTGAGCGCTCAAGAGGCTGCCCACCGTCAGCGGCTGCGGGCTCTCGATGGTCAGGCTGGAACCCGCCAGCGCTGTGTTGAGCAGCATCACGATGGACCGGTAGGTGGGCGTCGCAGCGGCCGGGTTCTGGCCGGCCAGTTGATTGACTCCCTGAGCGATCACCTGGCTGGTCATGACTTTGCCCTGCAGCAGCGTGCCGACCGGTAATTGTCGGGTATCGATGCTGGTCATCGAGTTTTTCAGCGCGCCGTTGAGCTGCTGCAGCGTCAAGGTCAGCTCGTTGGCCGACGCCTGCGCCACTTGCAGCAGGCTGCCGGGCGTGAACGGGACGCTGCTGGTGACCGGTAAATTGGTCAGGCTGCCGTTGGCGAGCACCAGTCGCAACAACAGCTGGAAGTTCTGGTTGACCTGCTTGAGGGTCAGCACTTCGGCGTTGACGGTCTCGCCTTCGGGGATCAGATTTTCCGCCGATTGCAGCATGGTCAGCACTTGCGCCGGGGAGATGCCGTTGCGCAGCAGTGTCATGGTGGCGTTTGTTGCCGGAACGCTGGTGATGTCGCCTGTCATTGAACTATCGACCCGAGGAAATTGCCCCTTTGATAACAGGACTCGCATGTATAATACCGGCCGAAACCGGACCAGCCGCCATTAACTTCTCTTCATGTAACGGCCGTATCAACCCCGACTTGAACCGCGTTTTACTCCGTATGTGTCTGTTTTGGCACATTTCGCGACGCAAAGCACTGGAAACGCTCGATGATCCCAGCCACCCCATTTTTGCAAGCGACGGCTCTGGCGTGTGAGCGGGACGGGCGGATGCTGTTCGAAAACCTCGATCTTCAGTTGCACACAGGCGACATGCTGCAGATCAGCGGTCCCAACGGCTGCGGCAAGACCAGCCTGCTGCGCCTGCTGTGCGGGTTGATGCAGCCAACGGTCGGGCAGGTAGTGCTCGACGCGCAGCCAGTGGGTCGTGAGCCCGCGGCACCGGGCAGCAAGCTGTTGTGGATCGGTCATGCGCCAGCGCTCAAGGATGTGCTGACGCCGCTGGAAAACCTGTCCTGGCTCAGTGCACTGCACCAGCCAGCCGATGCCGACGCCATAGCCACCGCCCTCGATGCGGTCGGCCTGGCAGGCTTCGAGGACGTGCCCTGTCACACCTTGTCGGCCGGGCAGCAGCGTCGCGTCGCGCTGGCACGTCTGTATCTGCCGGGTCCGCCACTCTGGCTGCTCGACGAGCCGTTTACCGCGCTCGACCGCCAAGGCATCGAGCAACTGGAAAACCACCTTGCCGGGCACTGTGAACAGGGCGGCATGATTGTCATGACCACCCACCACAGCCTGAGCCGGGTGCCTGCGGGCTATCGGGACCTCGACCTGGGGCAGTGGTCAGCATGAGCAATGTGTTTGTCCTGCTGATGCTCCGTGAGGTGCGGCTGCTGGCGAGGCGTCCCGCAGAGCTGGCTAACCCACTAGTGTTCTTCGCGATCGTGGTCGCCCTGTTTCCGCTGGCGCTGGGACCGCAGACGCAATTGTTGCAAACCTTGTCGCCGGGGCTGGTCTGGGTGGCGGCGCTGCTGGCCGTGCTGCTGTCGCTGGACGGGCTGTTGCGCAGTGATTTCGAGGACGGCTCGCTGGAGCAGTGGGTCCTTTCGCCGCACCCGCTGGCCCTTCTGGTGCTGATCAAAGTGCTGGCACACTGGGTTTTTTCCGGGCTGGCACTGGTACTGTTGTCACCCTTGCTGGCCTTGATGCTCGGCCTGCCGGTGCAGTGCCTGCCGGTGTTGATGGTTTCGCTGCTGCTGGGCACACCGGTGCTCAGCCTGCTGGGGGCATTGGGGGCGGCATTGACCGTAGGGTTGAAGCGTGGCGGCCTGCTGCTGGCATTGTTGATACTGCCGCTGTATATCCCGGTGCTGATTCTGGGCAGCGGTGCGTTGCAGGCCGCGTTGCAGGGCATGCCGACGACCGGCTATCTGTTGTGGCTGGGCAGCCTGGCGGCGCTGGCGATCACCCTGACACCCTTTGCGATAGCCGCTGGCCTGAAGATCAGCATCGGCGAATAATTGTGGTTCCGGGATCGAGACTTCGATGCCGTTCAATACCCTGGATGTACCCTGATGAAAAGCAACGCCATGAAAAGCAGCATCGGTTGGGCCTGGCTGCACACGCTCGGCTCACCGAAAGGGTTTTATCGCGTCAGCGCACGCCTGCTGCCCTGGTTGAGTGTTGCCGCCGTGCTGTTGCTGGTCATCGGCATGGTCTGGGGCCTGGCGTTCGCGCCGCCGGATTACCAGCAGGGCAACAGCTTCCGGATCATTTATATCCACGTACCTGCCGCGATGCTCGCCCAGTCCTGTTACGTCATGCTGGCCGTGTGCGGGCTGGTCGGGCTGGTCTGGAGAATCAAGCTGGCCGATGTCGCACTGCACTGCGCTGCACCTGTTGGCGCGTGGATGACCGTGCTGGCGCTGGCGACCGGCGCGATCTGGGGCAAGCCCACCTGGGGAGCATGGTGGGTCTGGGACGCGCGACTGACCTCGATGCTGATTCTGCTGTTCCTGTATTTCGGCCTGATCGCGCTGGGCAATGCCATCAGTAACCGCGACAGCGCCGCCAAGGCCTGCGCGGTGCTGGCCATCGTCGGTGTGGTGAACATTCCGATCATCAAGTATTCGGTCGAGTGGTGGAACACCCTGCACCAGGGTTCGACGTTCAGCCTCACCGAGAAGCCCGCCATGCCGGCTGAAATGTGGCTACCGCTGCTGTTCACCACGCTGGGTTTCTACTGCTTGTTCGGCGTGCTGTTGATGATGCGCATGCGTCTTGAAGTATTGCGTCGCGAAGCGCGCACGCAATGGGTCAAGGCCGAGATACTGCGCAGCCTGGGTCACTCAACCGCGCAGTCGGAGAACACGCTTTGAGTTTTGCATCGTTCAGCGACTTTCTTGCCATGGGCCGCCACGGCGTGTTTGTCTGGTCGGCCTACGGTCTGTGCCTTGTGGTACTGCTGGTCAACGTGGCGCTGCCGCTATGGGCACGGCAGCGGTTTATGAAACAGCAGGCGCGTCGCCTGAAGCGGGAGAATCGCCCGTGAACCCGTTGCGCAAAAAACGCTTGTTGATCATTGTCGCGCTGCTGGCCGGTGTCGGTCTGGCCGTGACCCTGGCCCTCAGCGCCTTGCAGGAAAACATCAACCTGTTCTACACCCCCAGCCAGATCGCCAATGGCGAGGCACCGCTGGATACGCGCATTCGGGCTGGCGGCATGGTCGAAAAGGGCTCATTGCAGCGCTCGGCCGATTCGCTGGACGTGCGTTTTGTGGTCACCGATTTCAACAAGTCGGTGACCATCACCTACCGAGGCATTCTTCCTGATCTGTTTCGTGAAGGGCAGGGCATCGTGGCGCTGGGCAAACTCAATGCACAGGGCGTAGTGGTGGCTGATGAAGTACTGGCCAAGCATGACGAGAAATACATGCCCCCCGAGGTCACCAAGGCGCTGCGTGACAGCGGTCAGGCGGCACCGGCTGCGTCTTCCACACCCGTCAAACAGGGTTGACCGATGATTCCCGAACTCGGCCAGCTGGCCATGATTCTGGCATTCTGCTTTGCGCTGGTGCAGGCCATCATTCCGCTGATCGGCGCATGGCGCGGTGATCGCTTGTGGATGAGCCTTGCCCGTCCGGCAGCCTGGGGCCAGTTCAGCTTTCTGATCTTCGCCTTCGGTTGTCTGACCTACGCGTTCATGGTCGACGACTTCTCAGTCGCCTACGTTGCACAGAACTCCAACACCGCGCTGCCCTGGTACTACAAATTCAGCGCCGTGTGGGGTGCGCATGAAGGTTCGCTGCTGCTCTGGGCGTTGATTCTTGGTGGCTGGACCTTCGCCGTGTCGGTGTTTTCCCGGCAACTGCCGCAGGTGATGCTGGCGCGGGTCCTCGCCGTGATGGGCATGATCAGCCTGGGTTTTCTGTCGTTTCTGATCCTCACCTCCAACCCGTTCGCGCGTCTGTTGCCGCAGATGCCTGCCAACGGACGTGATCTGAACCCGCTGTTGCAGGACATTGGCCTTATCGTGCATCCGCCGATGCTGTACATGGGCTATGTCGGCTTCTCCGTGGCCTTTGCGTTCGCCATCGCGGCCTTGCTCGGCGGCCGACTCGACGCCGCCTGGGCGCGTTGGTCCAGGCCGTGGACGCTGGTGGCCTGGGCCTTTCTCGGCATCGGCATCAGCCTTGGCTCGTGGTGGGCGTATTACGAACTGGGCTGGGGCGGCTGGTGGTTCTGGGACCCTGTGGAAAACGCCTCGTTCATGCCCTGGCTGGTGGGCACTGCGCTGATTCACTCGCTGGCGGTCACGGAAAAACGTGGCGTGTTCAAGAGCTGGACGGTATTGCTGGCCATTGCTGCGTTTTCTCTGAGCCTGCTGGGCACTTTCCTGGTCCGTTCCGGAGTGCTGACCTCAGTTCACGCCTTTGCCTCGGACCCGGCGCGCGGCGTGTTCATCCTGATGTTTTTGCTGTTCGTGGTCGGCGGTTCGCTGACCCTGTTTGCGATTCGCGCACCGGTGGTCAAAAGCCACGTCGGGTTCGGTCTGTGGTCGCGGGAAACCCTGCTGCTGGGCAATAATCTGTTGCTGGTGGTTGCCGCGTCCATGATTCTGCTGGGCACCCTTTATCCGCTGGTGATCGATGCCATGAGCGGCGCCAAGATGTCGGTCGGCCCGCCTTACTTCAACACGCTGTTCGTGCCGTTGATGGGCCTGTTGCTGGTGGTCATGGCGGTCGGTGTACTGGTGCGCTGGAAGGACACACCACTGAAATGGCTGCTCGGCATGCTGGCCCCGGTACTGCTCGGCAGCGTCGTTCTGGCAGTGCTGGCCGGTCTGCTGCTGGACGATTTCCAGTGGGCGGTGCTGGCCGCTCTGATGCTTGCCGCCTGGGTGCTGCTGGCCGGGGTTCGCGACCTGTTCGACAAGACCCGCCACAAGGGGCTGCTCAGTGGCGCACGCAGTCTGACCCGCAGCTACTGGGGCATGCAGCTGGCGCACCTTGGCATTGTCGTGTGCGCGCTGGGCGTGGTGCTGTCGAGCCAGAACAGCGCCGAGCGCGATTTGCGCATGGCCCCCGGCGAATCCACCGAACTGGGTGGGTATACCTTTGTCTTCGAGGGCGCCCGGCATTATGAAGGGCCGAACTTCACCTCGGATCGGGGCACCGTTCGCGTGTTACGCAACGGCGTTCAACTGACCGAACTGCACCCGGAGAAACGCCTCTACACCGTGCAGCAATCGATGATGACCGAGGCGGGCATTGATGCCGGTTTCAGTCGCGACCTGTATGTCGCCCTGGGTGAACCGCTGGGCGATGGTGCGTGGGCTGTTCGGGTTCATGTCAAACCGTTTGTGCGCTGGATCTGGCTTGGCGGCCTGCTGACCGGTCTGGGCGGGGTGCTGGCGGCGCTCGATCGGCGTTATCGCACCCGGGTCAAGAACAAGGTGCGCGAGGCGTTGGGTCTGTCGGGAGCTGCACAATGAAACGCTGGGTCATGGTACTGCCACTGGTGCTGTTTCTGGGCGTGGCGGCGTTGTTGTATCGCGGTTTGTATCTGGACCCCGCCGAGCTGCCCTCGGCACTGATCGGCAAGCCTTTTCCGGCGTTCTCGCTGCCGGCGGTGCAGGACGAGCGGATGTTGAGCCGTGCCGATCTGCTCGGCAAACCTGCGCTGGTCAACGTCTGGGGCACCTGGTGCGTGGCCTGCCGGGTGGAGCATCCTGTCCTGACCCGGCTGGCGCAGCAGGGCGTGCTGATCTACGGCGTGAATTACAAGGACGTCAACGCGGACGCGCTGAAATGGCTCAAGGAATTCCATGATCCGTATCGGTTGAATATTCGTGACCAGGAGGGCTCTCTGGGGCTCGACCTGGGGGTGTACGGCGCGCCGGAAACCTTCCTGATCGATGCTCAAGGCGTCATCCGTTACAAACACGTCGGGGTCATCGACGATGCGGTGTGGCGCGAAAAGCTTGCCGCGCGTTATCAGCAACTGGTTGATGAGGCACGGCCATGAAGCGCTGTCTGTTGATCGTCCTGCTCGGCGTGCTGTGTTCCGGTATTGCTCACGCGGCCATCGACGCTTATGCCTTTCGCGACGACGCCGAGCGCGCGCGCTACAGCGAACTGACCAGAGAACTGCGCTGCCCGAAATGCCAGAACCAGGACATCGCCGACTCCAATGCGCCGATTGCCGCCGATTTGCGCAAGGAAATCTACCGCATGCTGGGCGAAGGGCAGAGCAATCAGCAGATCATCGATTTCATGGTCGATCGCTATGGCGATTTCGTTCGCTACAAACCGAGCCTGACTGCACGTACCTGGCTGCTGTGGTTCGGGCCGGCCTGCCTGCTGGTCGGCGGGCTTGTGGTGATCGGGCTTATCGTTGGCCGCCGCCGCAAGGCACAATCCGCACAGGCCGACGGACTCTCCGAAGATGAGCGGCAGCGTCTTGCCACCTTGCTGGATGAGCACCGCCCATGATCGATTTCTGGATGGCAACCGGGCTGTTGCTGCTGGTCGCGCTGAGCTTTTTGCTGATTCCGCTGCTGCGCGGCCATCGCGCGCAACGGGAAGAAGACCGCACGGCTCTGAACGTGGCGTTGTATCAGGAGCGACTGAGCGAGTTACAGGTTCAGCACGAGCAGGGCGTGTTGTTGACGACGCAATTGCAGGCTGCACGTGCCGAAGCAGCGCGCGAGCTGCTCGCCGACACCGAAGGCGCAGAGCCTGCCCGGACATCGCGTCTGGGCAAGCCCTTGCTGGTGCTGGCTGCGGTGCTGGTCCCGGTGTTGGGACTGGCGGGCTATCTTCAACTGGGTGCCAGTGACCGGGTTGAATTGAGTCGCGAATTCGCTCGACCACCGACCTCGCTGGCAGACATGACCCAGCGCCTTGAGCGCAGCGTGCAGGCTCAGCCGGATTCCGCCGAAAACCTCTATTTTCTGGCGCGCAGCTATATGGCGCAGAACCGCCCCGGTGATGCCGCGCAGATGTTCGAGCGTTCGGTGGCGCTGGCCGGAAGGCAGCCCGAGTTGCTCGGGCAATGGGCTCAGGCGCTGTATTTCGCCCGCGACAAGCACTTCACGCCACAGGTGCAGGCGCTGACCGACGAAGCGCTGCAGGCTGACCCCAGGGAAGTCACCAGCCTTGGCCTGCTCGGGATTGCCGCGTTCGAAACACAGCGCTATCAGGCGGCCGTGGATTATTGGACCCGGTTACTTGCCGCACTGCCCGCAGATGACGCATCGCGTTCGGCACTGGAAGGCGGCATTGCCCGCGCCAGAGATAACCTTGCCAAACGCGCTGCAGACGCGGCGCCGGCAGTGAAGGCGAAGTCGATAAAAATTCATGTCGAGCTGGCTCCCGGGCTTCAAGGCAAAGTAAGGCCGAGTGACAGCGTGTTCATCTTCGCCCGCGCCATCAATGGCCCGGCGGCACCTCTGGCGGTCAAACGCATTACCGTGGCGGACTTGCCTGCCGACGTGGAACTGAGCGATGCCGATGCGATGATGCCGCAACTGAACCTGTCGAACTTCGCGCAAGTCCAACTGGTTGCGCGAGTGTCTCGCGCGGGGCAGCCAACCACCGGTGAGTGGGTCGGCCGCAGTCAGCCTCTGGCCAGTGATACTGCGGCGCAGCAGGCATTGACCATCGACAGTCCGGATAACTAGAGAAATCGCTTATGTACCGTACCGCACGCATCACCTTGTTGGGTCTGGTCGTTGGCCTGAGTGCCTGTGCTGTCCAGCATCCGGCACCGCCTCACAGCCAGGATCCGATTCTTAACCTGCCGGGTGGCCAACAGCCCGGCGCGCCGCGTCCGAGTACCGCACCTTCGGAGCCTGCCAAGGCACCTGCCGCAGCGCCGAAGACCTCGGCCAGCTTCGCGCCGCCACCGGGTGGCGGCAGCCATTGGGACCCGCGCCTGGGCGTGTACGTGATGGACGATCAGCCCAACACTTTCTATCGCCAGCGCACCTATTACCAGTGGAATGACGGCTGGAGCTGGGCAACCAGCCCCAACGGTCCGTGGCAGGCGACCGATGTCAGTGGTGTACCGGCAGGGCTGGGCAAACAGTTCAGTAAATGATTCAGGCTTCAACAAAAACGGCGACCTCGAAGGTCGCCGTTTTGCATTGCCTGAGCGGCTTATTTACCCGGATAGATCTGGTCGAACACCCCACCATCGATGAAATGGGTCTTCTGCACCGTGCGCCAGTCACCGAAGGTTTTCTCCACCGAGAGGAAGTCCACTTTCGGGAAGCGATCGGTGTACTTGGCCAGCACCGCCGGATCACGTGGGCGCAGGTAGTTTTTGGCAGCGATTTCCTGGCCTTCCGGGGACCACAGGTAGTTGAGGTATTCCTCAGCCAGGAGGCGGGAGCCTTTCTTGTCCACGACCTTGTCGACCACACTCACCGGTGGCTCGGCTTCTGCCGACACGGAGGGATAAACCACTTCGAACTGATCGCGACCGAATTCGCGGGCAATCATTTCCGCTTCATTCTCGAAGGTGACCAGCACGTCGCCGATCTGGTTGGTCATGAATGTCGTGGTCGCGCCACGGCCGCCGGTATCAAGCACCGGCACATGGCTGAACAGATCACCGACGAATTTCTTCGCCGCCGCTTCATCGCCACCTTTTTTCAGGGTGTAACCCCATGCCGAGAGGTAGGTGTAGCGACCGTTGCCCGAGGTTTTCGGGTTGGGCACGATGACTTCCACGCCATCCTTGATCAGGTCCGGCCAGTCTTTGAGGGCCTTCGGATTGCCCTTGCGCACAATGAACACCGTGGCCGACGTGAAGGGCGCGCTGTGGTTCGGCAGGCGGCTGACCCAGTCTTTCGGCACCAGCTCGCCGTTGTCGGCCAAGGCGTTGATGTCGGTGGCCATGTTCATGGTGATCACGTCAGCCGGCAGCCCGTCGATGACCGAGCGCGCCTGCTTGCTCGACCCGCCGAAGGACATCTGCACGGTCACCTCTTCATTCTTCTCGGCTTTCCAGTGTTTCTGGAAGGCGCTGTTGTAGTCCTTGTAGAAATCACGCATCACGTCATAAGAGACGTTGAGCAGCGTTGGAGCTGCCTGGGCAGCGCTGGCAAAAGCCAGGCCGGCGGCCAGTAGCGAGGCGGCGAAGAGTTTATTCACTGCAGGGTCCTTGAGATGAAGAGTCGTGTGACAAGCCTGATGGCGTAATGCCGCGACACTATCAGCATCGCGCCTGCGGTTTAAAGACCGAAAAGATCTTTGCTTATGCCTTGTGCTCGGTTTTTTTGAACAATTGATTGCCACATCTTGAGCAGAACGCCGCGCCATGCTCGTGAAGGTTTTTCGAGCACACGGGGCAGTCGTGTTTCAGTTGCTCGCCGCGCATGGCATTGGCCAGCTCGGCGGTGAATATCCCGGTAGGCACGGCGATGATTGAGTAGCCGGTAATCATCACCAGCGAAGAGAGCATCTGGCCGAGCGGGGTCTTGGGCACGATATCGCCAAAGCCCACCGTCGTCAGGGTCACGATAGCCCAGTAAATGCCCTTGGGAATACTGGTGAAGCCATGCTCTGGGCCTTCGATCACGTACATCAGCGTGCCGAACACCGTGACCAGTGTAGACACGGTGACCAGAAACACGATGATCTTCTGCTTGCTGCCACGCAGCGCCGCCAGCAAATAGTTGGCCTGGCGCAGGTAGGTGCCGAGCTTGAGCACCCTGAAGATCCGCAGCATACGGATGATCCGCACGATCAGCAGGTATTGCGCATCGCTGTAATAGATCGACAGCACGCCGGGCACGATGGCCAGCAGGTCCACCAGCCCGTAGAAACTGAATGCGTACTTCAGCGGCCGTGGCGAGCAATAGAGGCGCAGGATGTATTCGATGGCGAACATCAGCGTAAAGCCCCATTCGATCCATGCGAAAAGCATCGCGTAATCACGATGAATACTCTCGATGCTGTCGATGATAGTGACCAGCAGACTGAGCAGAATCGCGACCAGCACCGCCTTGTCAAACATCCGCCCGGCAGGCGTATTGGCCTCGAAAATAACAATATGCAACCGCTCGCGGCGGCTGAGAGAGCTGTCCATGGTGCTTCCCGAATCAAAGATCGGGTGAGCCTAGGAGCATGGATCGGCAAGTGCAAGCACACAAGCGAGCTTGCTCGCGAAGAGGTCGTTACAGCCGCGTAAAGGTGACCTGAGCCGACCCCCAATCCACCTGATATCGCAGAACCGCCGTGTGACGCAGTGCATCACGAACTACATTCCCACGCTGGAGCGTGTGAACGATAATCCGGGTAGTGACTGACACGGGGAGTAAACATGCAGTATGCAGGCGAAGGCTTTTCTCTCAGGATATTGGCATTTGATGATGCCGAGCTGATCAGCCGTTATGAAAACACCCATCGCCAGCATCTGCAGCCCTGGGAACCGCTAAGGGACGATGACTATTTCATCCTCGAAAACACCCGATCAAGGGTCCAGCAGCAATGGGAAAGCATGCAGACCGGCAGCGCGGTCTTTTTCCTCATAACAGCTCCGGGCGGCGAATTGCTGGGACGCTGCAGCTACACCAACATCGTGAGAGGCGCTTTCCAGGCCTGCAACCTCGGCTTCTCACTGGCAGAAACCGCTCAGGGGCGTGGCTTGATGAAAAGATCGCTGGAAGTCACCAATCGCTACTGTTTCGAACAGATGGGGCTGCATCGAATTATGGCCAGCCACATGCCAGCCAATGTACGCAGCGAGCGACTTCTGCAATCACTCGGCTTCGAAAAGGAAGGGCACGCGCGCGCCTACCTGAAAATTGCCGGTGTCTGGGAAAATCATGTCCTCAGAGCACTGATCAATCCGAACCACGCCTGATGGCGTGGCGAACGCGCATCCTACTGCTGCGCCACGTCATCCTTCTCCCAGCCGCCGCCGAGAGCCAGAAACAGATTGATCTGCCCCATCGCCACCTGCGTGTTGGCCTCTGCCATCTGCGCGCGTACGTCGGTGTAAGTGCGCGTGGCTTGCAGGTCGGCGAGGAACGAGGCGCGCCCGGCCTGATAGAAGCGGTGCGTCTGGTCAGCCGCTTCTTTGGCAGATTGCTCGGCTTCTCTGAGAGCGTCGCGGCGGTCGAGCAGGGCGGTGTATTGCGCCAGGCCAGTCTGGGTTTCACGGATGGCGTTGAGCACCACACCATCAAAGCGCGCAAGGGCCGCCTGCGCCGAGGCTTCGGCTTGATGGATGCGGGCGCGCGAGCCATTTGAAGGGATGGTCCAGTTCAGCAGCGGGCCGAAGCCCCAGCGATTGGCCGCCGGTTTGCCGAGGTTCTCGATCAGGCCGGTGGTGCCAATGCTCGCGCCGATGCTGATGTCCGGATACAACTCGCCGGTGGCAACGCCGATCTCGGCAGTCGACATCGCCAGATGGCGTTCAGCCTGACGCACATCCGGGCGGCGTTTGAGCAGTGCTGCGCCGTCGCCCACAGGAATGACCTGCGCAATCTGCGGCAACTGGTTGCAGGCGCTTACCCCGGCGGGCAGTTGCTCGACAGGTTTGGCCAGCAACATCGACAGGCGAAACATCGCGGCCTGACGGCGCGCTTCGTAACGGGGCATTTCGGCGCGCAATGACTTGAACTGCGTCTGCGAACGAGTGACCTGGGTTTCATCGCCACGCCCGGCATCGCGCAGGCGCTGGTTGAGGGTCACGCTCTGTTGTTGCAGGTCCAGCGATTCGCGGGCGATATCGAGCTCTTCGTTGGCGGCACAAATCTGCGTGTAGGCGCGCACCACATCGGCGACCACTGTGATACGTGCCGTATCCACCGCCGCCTGATTGGCATCGACATTGGCCTGCGCCGCCTCGATGCCACGCTGCAAGGTGCCGAACAGATCGAACTGGTACGAAGTGGTCAGACCCACGTCGCCGACATTGGCCACCGGCACCTTGTCGGTCAGCAGAAACGCCTCGCCGGACTCCTGCACGCGCTGAGCGCCGATCTTCGCGCCGTTGGTAAAGCCGCCAGCCGCCTCGGCTTCCGAGGTCTGATAGCGAGCACGCTGCAGGTTGGCGGCGGCGATGCGCAGGTCGGTATTGGAAGCGATGGCCTGGCGCACCAGCTCATCCAGCCGCGCATCCTGATACAGACGCCACCAGTGCGCCGGCACCGGGGCGGAAACCGTGTTGACCGAGCGGCCCGCCAGTTCACCCTGCAGGTCCGGACGGTTGATCGCGCCCTCCTTGGGCAACCGGTAATCCGGGCCGACCATCTGGCAGGCCGACAGCACGGCGGTAAAGCCGAGCGCGGCCACGCGTAAAGCACGTTTCATCGGCTGCGCTCCTGCGTGTCGTCGATGATCGACACCGTCGCGGTACGTCCGGCAATCATGCGGAAGTCGGCGGGCACGTCATCGAAGGCGATCCGCACTGGAATCCGCTGCGCCAGACGCACCCAGCTGAAAGCCGGGTTGACGTTGGGCAGCAGGTTCGAGCCACTGCTGCGGTCGCGGTCTTCGATACCGGCAACGATGCTCACCACATGGCCGGTCAGCCGCGCGTTGTCGCCGATGACGCGGATGTCGACGCCCTGGCCGACATGGATGCCATCGAGCTTGGTTTCCTCGAAATAGCCGTCGATGTGGAACGACGTCGAATCAACCACCGAAAGCACTGGACGCCCGGCAGTGACGAACTCATGTTCGCGGGGCGCGCGGTCGTTGAGGTAGCCGTCCACCGGGCTGCGTATCACCGAGCGATCCAGGTTCAACTGCGCGGCGTCCACTGCAACCTTTGATTCGCCCAGTGCGGAAAGGGCTCGGGCTTCGCGTGACTGGCTTTCTTCCAGTTGTTCGCGGGCGACCAGATTGCCCAGGCCACGGTTACGTTTGTTCTCACGGCGTGCCTGCTCCCAGGTTTCCTGACGTTCGGCGACCGTCGCCTGCGCCTGGCGCAGTGCCAGACGGAAGCGGTCCTGATCGATGGTGAATAGGACCTGGCCCTTGTGCACGGGCTGGTTGTCAGTGACTTCGACCTTCTGGATCAGCCCGGAGACGTCCGGTGCGAGTTGCACGATGTCGGCGCGGATATGCCCGTCTCGCGTCCACGGTGCATACATGTAATACATCACCATGCGCCATACGACCACGGCGGCCAGGGTGACAACCAGCAGGGTCAGGACCACGCGGCCCAGTGTCAGTATCGGTTTTTTCATGTCATCAGGTATCGACTTAGAGTATCCACGGCGCCGAGCAACAAAGCGTATAGACCTACGTTGAACAAAGCCCGGTGCCAGACCAGACGGTAGAAGTGGGCACGCGACAGCACCGCATGCACGACAAGAAACAGCAGATAGGCGATGCCCATCATCGCCAGAAACGTGGGGATGAAGATCCCGCTGATATCCAGATCACCGATCACAGGGGCGCTCCATCGATGTTATGCGGCAGTTGCTCGGTCAGTTCCCCGCCCACGGTGACGATTTCGACCCCCGGCAGCAGCGCCAGGCGCAGGCCGCTGAGAGCATGCAGCAGGTGCAGTCGGGCCGGGTTGTCGCCCATCTCCTGATCGGTCAGTGAACGGCGTGCGCGGTCCATGGCCATCAGCAGGCCTCTGGGCGCGGGCAGTCGTTCACCGGCCTTGCGGCACTGTTTGAAATAGCCGCTGACTTCGTCGATCACCTGACGCAGCAATACCTGAGCCGCGGGCGTGGCGCGGCGGGTGTAGGCCAGCAGGTCGAGCATGTTCAGCGCGACACGCAGCTCACGCAGGGCAATCCCGGTGTCCTGAGCGGTGAGCGTCAGGCGCGGCAATTGCTGCATCAGGCGGTCGAGCATTTGCACGCCCATGCGCCGGTGTTCGGACAGAGAAGCGTTTTCACTGAGGCTGGCGATGTCACGCCAGCTGAAACGGGTCAGACGCTTGACGGCCAGTTCGACGCCGAACGGGCGGAACACCAGGGTCCAGATGAAGGCGAACAACAGCCCGGCAGGACCCGCCAGGTTGGAGTTGAGGAAGTTCATGAAGTCCGCGTCATAAGCGCTCTGGATGCTGATGAACGACGAGGTGTTGACGATGGTCAGCAGCGTGCCGAGAAAGAAGCGCGGTTGCACGGTCAGGGTACCGACGCAAATGAACGGCACGGAAAAGGCCAGCACCAGCATCGGGAAGTCATGCAGGTTGGGCAGCACCACGAACAGGTACAGGCTGGCGAACACTACCGAGAGCAGGGTCCAGAAGAAGAACCGGTAGATTTGCGGAGCAGGGTCGTCCATGGCAGCGAAGAAGCTGCACGACACCGCTGCCAGTGCCACGGCACTTGCGCCGTCTTTCCAGCCGAGCAGAATCCATAACACCGACGCAGCAATGATCGCCAGTACTGTCGAAGTCACCGAATAGAGCATCAGGCCGCGGTCGAGAAACGGGGTCAACCGGCCCAGGCGCCAGTGGCGATAGACCGCGCGCCACTGTGACTGATCGTCGGTCTTGATCGCGTATTGCAGGGTTCGGCAATCCAGCCACAGGTCGATCCACTCACCCAGCCTGAACAGCGTATTGGATAGCAGCAGTTGATCGCGATCGTCCAGTTGCGCGGAATCTGGTTGCAGGCTCTGCAAGTCGTGGTGCAACTGTTGCCATCCTTCCAACTGCGGCGCGTCGGCAGTGCTTTCGAGCCAGTCACAAGCCTTTTGCAACAAGGGCTTGATGCTGGCCAGCAGCTCGGGCGTGCGCCGCTCCAGCGCCCACAGCGCGTCATCCAGCGCATCGATGACCGGCAAGAGGTGGATCATCCGGCCGCGCAGTTCATTGGCGTTGCGCACGGTTTGCTTACGGGCGCCTTCGTGGCTCAACTGGCCGATCATCATTTCCAGCGAGTTGAAGCTGCCGACCATCGAATTGCGCAGCGTGCCGATTTCTTCGGGCTGACAGGTACGGCTGATAAAGCGCTGACTGTAGGTCGCGGCATCACTGAACCATTTCTCCGTGGTGGCCTGAAACACAGGTGCCAGGCGCCTGGGCCAGAACATCGCACCTACGACGGCGGCGCAGATGATGCCGAGAAAAATCTCTTCGGTACGCGACACCGCGATGTCGAACACAGCCTGCGGGTTGTCGACCACCGGCAGCGAAATCAGCGGCATGGTGTAGCCGGCCAACATCAGGGCGTAGCTGTTGGCGGTGCGCAAGTGCAGGGACAGAAACAACAGGGTCCCGGTCCACAGCCCGACCACGATGGCCAGCAACAAGGGCGTTTGTACGAACATAGGCACCAGCAGCACCGACGCCGCTGCACCGGCCAACGTCCCGGCCGCTCTGTACAGCGCCTTGGAGCTGGTCGGGCCGACGAAGGGGCTGGAGACGATGTACACCGTGGCCATCGCCCAGTAGGGGCGGGGCATTTCCATCAACAATGCGATGTACAGCGCCAGCATCGACGCGCCGAAGGTGCGCACACCGTAGAACCAGTCACGTGCCGGCGGAACGCTGGAGAAAAATCCGTTCAAGCCTGGCCCCCGTGTTCGCGCTGCGCCGCATCAGCAAAGGCCTGTAACACACGCAAGGTGGCCTCCAGATCGGCAGGCTGCAGACCTTGCAGCACTTCGGCGCGCAAGCGGGTCAGCTCGGCTTCGATGGAGCAGGCCAGTGCGCGACCTTTGCGAGTCAGGCTCAAGGCCTTGGCGCGGCGGTCATTCGGGTCTTCAGTGCGGCAAACGATATCGGCCTTGCACAACTGGTCGAGCAGACGCACCAGCGTCGGGCTCTCCATGCCAGCCGCCTGGGCGACTTTCACCTGATGTGCGCCATCGCCCAGACGCGCAATGGCCAGCAACGGACCTGCGCAGGCTTCGGAAATGCCATAGGTCACCAGCGTGTTCTGGCAGATGCGTCGCCATTGGCGAGACGCGGCCACCAGGCCACTGCTGATTGTCCGATGCAGGGATTCGACAGACATGGAAACACCAGGAATTTAGTTAGGAGCGATATTGTTAGCAGGGAGATAAATAGCTTGCTAACTAATATCCCGTAACAACTGCTTACAGTCAACCCGAAGCCGCCCGGCGGAGGCGCTTTTTTAACCCGGCGAAAGCGTATTTCGAGGCGGCGTAGCGTTGATGAAGGGGCGCCTTTGTCAGTTTCAAGTGCCATAAGTTCATTTTCCATGAAGATAATTGCTACCGTCTGTCGGTAATTTGCGGCTTTTTGCGCTGTATCGGCCTCGATACATTCAAAAAAATGACGCGCTTCGCAAAACACTTCTTCACGTTAATCAACGCTTGCAGCTTGGTGGTGGCACATAGCTTCATCGCAACAATTGATATCGCAATGATGGCATCGGCTATATTTAGACGTTTTGTTGACGCCAAAGCATTGTCGATGCTGTTTAAAAAATAAACGATTCAGCCGATAGTCTGGATGACCAAACGGGCCAGCACACCCGTTCCAGAGCCATTCAGTTGGTGCGCGATGCGCACCTTGCGAGCTACGCCATGATCGACCTTGCTACCTGGAATCTCTCCGTCCCTGTCGGAAGCCCTGCGACCATCATCGAAACCCCCAAATTGGTAAAGGGCTATCGGGATGGCTATTTCCAGTCCGGGGATACGCTGTTCTTCTGGGCACCGGTGACGGGTTCAACCACCGAAAACGCCAAGTACCCGCGTTCCGAATTGCGCGAGACGACGTCGGACGGAAGAGTCTTCAACTGGGCCTACTCCAGTGCCGACAACTTTCTGCGCGCGACCCTGGAAGTCGATCAGGTGCCTTCCAGCGGCAAGATCGTGATCGGTCAGATTCACTGCTACCAGAGCACCGAACCGCTGCTGAAGGTGGAGTATCAGTACAAGGAGAAGCTGCAGACCGGCAATATCGTCGCCAAGTTTCGTCGTACGCCGGACTCGGAAATCGAGGTCATCAACATCGCCCAGGGTGTGCCGCTCAATAAGCAGTTCAACTACACCATCAACCTATCGCCGTCTGGCGATCTGACGGTGAATGCCTTCGACGCAGTCTGGTACGCCAAGCTGGATTCAGCCTGGGCCAGCAAACTGTTCTATTTCAAGGCAGGGGTCTACACCCAGGACAACACCGGCTACACCACGGAAGGCGGCTCGGCCACGTTCTACAAGCTGGCCATTGCCCACGAGAAAAAGAATTGATCCTTTCGCGCCGCAGGCTTCAGGCCGCCGGGAATATCAGACTGAAGCAGATTCTGCCGACGGCGGGTTGAGCGACTTCGACCCGACCGCCGTGCAGTTGCATGATTGCCGTGACGATCGCCAGCCCCAGGCCGTTGGAATCCGAACGCTCATGGCGTGAGGCATCACCGCGATAGAAACGATCAAACAAGCGTGCGAGCGTGGCTTCCGGCAGCACCGGTCCACGGTTCTCCACATCGATCTTCCAGTGCCTGTCCACAGCCGTCACCTGCATCAGAATCTCGCTGTCTTCATCGGCGTAGCGGATCGCATTGGCGACCAGATTGCTCAATGCACGCCGTAGCAAAATCGGATCGGCCTGCAACGTACCTTGTCCATGGGGGCTCAGGGTCAGGTTGCGTTCTTCGGCCAGCCCTTCGAAATAGCCGGCAACCCGTTGCAGTTCATCATGCAGATCCAGCGATTGACGCTCCAGAGCGGCCTGGGCTTCGTCCGCCCGTGCCAGAAACAGGATGCTTTCCACCAGCCGAGAGATGCGCTCCAGCTCTTCCAGATTGGAGGCCAGCAGCGCCTGATATTCATCGGCGCTGCGGTTCTGGCGCAAGGCAACCTGACAATGGCCCATCAGCGAGCCGACCGGTGTGCGGATTTCGTGGGCCAGATCGGCAGAGAACTGCATCAGGCGTCGGTAGCCATCGTCCAGACGGTCAAGCATGGCGTTGAAGGCGTCGCTCAATTGTTGCAGCTCGACGGGCGTATCACGGCTGTCGAGGCGTTTGTGCAGGCTGGCGGGGGTGATTGCGGCGGCATGGGCAGCCATTCTTCGCAGTGGACGCAAGCCGCGACGCAGCAGTACATAACCCAGGGCTGCGGTGATCAGAAACGCCAGGGCCACGGCTATATAGATGCGCTGACGGAAGCTGGCGAGCATGGCCATTTCCTTGACCATCAAATGCGCTGCCTGCAAACGTACTTCGACACCGTTGGACATCACCTGTACGGCAGCAGCGCGCAACGGCACGCCTTGCAGGCTCATGCCGCTGCGCAGGTCATCGACACGCAGCGGTTGGTCCTGCGCCACGGTCGGCAGTTCCGGCAAGGGCGCGTGCTGCGGGTTGACGGAGATAACCGGTGACTTGCCCGGCTCGCCGATGATGAAGATGTCTTCTTCGCTGTCGAGCATGTTCTCGAACAGCTGCGGGCTGCCCTTGAGGTTGTCCATGGTCAGGTCATAGCGCAGCAGCTTGCGAAAGTGGTCCAGTCGCGCGAGCACGGCATGGTCACTGCGTTGCATCACTGTTGCTTCGATTGACTGATACAGATACAGGCCGGCACCGCTGACGGTGAGCATCGCCACCAGGGCAAATGCCAGGGTCGAGCGCAGGGTCAGGGAAGGCTGGCGTCGCATGGCCGTACCTCGCACACATAACCAATGCCGCGCACGGTGTGGATGAGCTTGACCGGGTAGGGCAGGTCGACCTTGCTGCGCAGACGCTTGATGGCGACGTCGACGACATTGGTGTCGCTGTCGAAATTCATGTCCCAGACTTCCGAGGCAATCTGTGCCCTGGACAGTACGTCGCCTTCGCGGCGCAATAACAGGTGCAGCAGGGCGAACTCCTTGTTGGTCAGCACGATAACCTGTTGCTGACGCGTCACCCGGCGGCGCAACAGGTCCAGTTCCAGATCGGCCAGATGAAAATGGTCCGCCTCGCGCACCACGCCCCGGCGCAGGATGGTGCGGATGCGCAGCAGCAGTTCAGTGAAGGAAAATGGCTTGACCAGATAATCGTCGGCGCCCAGTTCCAGGCCGCGAATCCGGTCCTGCAACTGGTCGCGCGCGGTGAGAAACAGCACCGGCACGTCCTGCCGGGCGCGCAGTACTTCGATGATTTGCCAGCCGTCGATGCCTGGCAGCATCACGTCCAGCACGATCAGGTCGTAGCGGTTTTCCAGCGCCAGGTGCAGGCCGTCGGCCCCGTGCTGGGTCCAGTCCACCTTGTAGCCGGACTCACCCAGACCCTTCTTCAGGTACTCGCCGGTTTTGGTGTCGTCTTCAATCAGCAGGATATGCATCGTTTTGTCCGCTACGCTTTTGCCTGCACCCATGGTGCGCCGATGCCGGAGTCTAACCAGTTGCCGACGAGGTGTCCGGCGAATGACAAAAATGTCATTGCCCGGTCATTCTGCGGTGCCGGTAACGGTGCAAGGATGGGTTTCAGATATCAACTGCCAAGGAAGTACCGATGAAGACTGCACTCTCTACTACGTTCGGCCTGCTGTTGCTCAGCGCTGCTGTCATGACTCAGGCTGCTGACATGAAGGTGGTTAAACCGATGCGCGGGACCGTCGACAGCGTAAGCGCCGACACCCTCGATTTCACCACCCGCTCGGGTCAGCACGAAAGTATCAAGCTGACTGACAAGACCGGTATTCGTCTTGTGTCCGAAGCTGACTTCAAGCAAATCAAAGGCGACAGTTTTGTCGGTTCGGCTGCCATCCCGCAGGCGGACGGTACACTGAAAGCGCTGGAGGTGACCGTTTTTGAAGCCAGCCTCAAAGGCAGCGGCGAAGGTCACTATGGCTGGGAAAACGCTGATGGCAGCACCGGCACCATGACCAATGGCACCGTTGGCACGTTGGCTGGCACCGATGGCCGCACGCTGACCGTCAAATACGAGGGTGGCGAGAAGAAGCTGGTGGTGCCGCAGGATGTGCCTATCGCCTACGTCGAGCCAGGCAAGGTTGATCAGTTGACCAAGGGCGCCAAGGTCGTGGTGTTCCCGGCTGACGACGGCAAGTCTGCTCGTGGTGTGGCAGTCGGCAAGGACGGGTTTACCCCGCCGATGTAATCACCGCCAGGGCTGTCAGGGGCGCAAGGCTGCCCCTGACAGCCTTTTCCATGCCTGATCAGAGGGATCTCGACATGAAAACCCGCCCCATTCATCCGTGGCCGGTGCGCCTGACGCACTGGGTCAATGCCGTGGGCATGGTCTGTATGTTCATGAGCGGTTGGGCGATCTACAACGCATCGCCACTGATGCCGTTCACCTTTCCCAAATTCCTGACACTCGGCGGCTGGCTGGGCGGTTCCATTGCCTGGCACTTCGCGGTGATGTGGCTGTTGGTCATCAACGGTCTGATTTATGTGCTGTATGGCGTGTTCAGCCGCCATTTCAAACGCGACCTGCTGCCGGTCCGGCCGTCCGAAGTGACGCGTGACATGAGTGACGCGTTGCGTTTTCGACTGGTCCACGTCAAAGGCCGTTACAACGCGGTGCAACGGCTGATGTACTGGCTGGTGCTGGCCATGGGTGTGTTGGTGGTGCTGTCCGGCCTGGCCATCTGGAAACCGGTGCAGTTTCAGGGGCTGGTCAGTCTGCTGGGCGGATTCGATTTCGCCCGTTGGGTACATTTCGGGGCGATGACCGCCATCGGCGCATTTGTCATCGTCCATCTGCTGCTGGTCGTGCTGGTGCCCAGTACTTTGCTGCCGATGATTACCGGCGGCCGCCAGCCGAACGAAGACGGAACTGCGCAATCATGAACGAACCACGTAAACGCATCACTCAGCGTATCCGCCTGGAGCCCGCGCAGGAGCGTCAACTGATCGATATTCAGCGCCGCTCGTTTCTGCGCGCGGGGCTGACCGTGGGCGCGATGTCGATGCTCACGGGCTGCAACCTGCAGGATGGCGATCAGGTCGACAAGGTGCTGTGGGCCATGTCGCGCTGGAATGACCGGGTTCAGGCCTGGCTGTTCAATGGCCAGAAGCTGGCGCCGACCTACAGCAAGGCGCAGTTGACCAACCCGTTCCCGTTCAATGCCTTCTACCCTGAGTACAACGTGCCGGAGCTGGATCTTTCCGATTACCAGCTGGCGGTGTCGGGGCTGGTGCGGGACAAGCAGCCATGGACGCTGGGGGCGCTGCGCAAACTGCCGCAACGCACGGACATCACGCGGTTGATCTGTATCGAGGGCTGGAGCGCGATAGGGCAGTGGGGCGGTGTGCCGTTGAAGACCTTCCTGGAGTACATCGGCGCTGATACGACGGCGCGCTTTGTCGGTTTCAAGTGCGCTGACCGCTATTACTCGAGCCTGGATATGCCCACTGCGCTGCATCCGCAGACGTTGCTGGCGCTGGACTTCGGTGAAGTGGCGCTGCCACCTGATTACGGTTACCCGTTGCGGGTGCGGGTGCCGACCAAGCTGGGTTTCAAGAATCCCAAGCACATCGTCGAGATTTTCGTCAGCAACGAGAATCCTGGGGGGTATTGGGAGGATCAGGGGTACAACTGGTTCAGCGGGATCTAGGAGCGGACGCAGAGCGTCGCACGATGGCGGTAGTGAGATTATCGTTCCTCACGCTCCAGCGTGGGAATGCCGTTCGTGACGCTCTGCGTCACACAGCGGTTCTGTGGTGTCAGGTGGATGTAGGCTCGACTCAAGTCACCTTTTCGCCCCTCGGCGAGTTACTTTGATGAGGCCAAAGTAACCAAAGCCTTTCGCTCCGGTTTCCGGCCCGACTTCGTCGGGTTCCTTCGCCCTGTCACTGATCCGGGGGTCGCCGCAACGGGCCATCCATGGCCCGGTGCGGCTAGCCTGGCGTCCTGCCAGGCTACCCCCGGATCAGCGCCAGGACTCAGCCGTCACTGACGTCGCAATTTGCGTTGTCTGTGCCATCGTGGTTGAAAAGCATTTCGGTGGTAGTTAATACGTTTTTGACTATCGTTCCTCACGCTCCGCGTGGGAATGCCGTTCGTGACGCTCTGCGTCACATGGCGGTTTTTTCTTTGTCAGGTGGATTGAGGTTCGGCTCAGGTCACCTTTTCGCCCCTCGGCGCCTTACTTTGAGGGACCAAAGTAAGCAAAGTCCCAGCTCCGGTTTCCGGCCCGACTTCGTCGGGTTCCTTCGCCCTGGCACTGACGTCGCACTCTGCGTCGTCAGTGCCATCGCGTTAAAAAGCGCTTTCAGGCGCGGCGTTTCAGGTCAGTTCAGGCCCAGTTTGCCGCGCAGGGTCGAGAGGTCTTCTGCCAGGGTGTTGACCGGGCCGACCAGGGCTTTGCGGTCGTTCTCTTTGACTTTGTCGTAGGTTTCAAAGCCACCGTCCTTGGTTTTGTACTTGGCGAGGATTTTGTCCACGGTGGCGAAGTTCTTGTCGACTTTGCTGGAGAAGGCCTTGTCCTGTTGTTCGATCTGCGGGCGGAACAGGTCGACGATTTTTTTCGCGCCGTCGATGTTGCCCTGGAAGTCATACAGGTCGGTGTGGCTGTAACGGTCTTCTTCGCCGGAGATCTTGGTCGCTGCCACTTCTTCCAGCAGGGCTGCGGCGCCGCCGACGACTTTTTCCGGCGGGAAGGTCAGGTCGGCCACGCGCTTTTCCAGGTCCTTGACGTCGCTCAACAGCTTGTCGGCGATAGGGCCCTGATCTTTTGTGGTGTTCTGCGAGAACAGCGCATATTCCAGACGATGGAAGCCGGTGAAGTCTTCCGCCGTCACGCCTTGTTCATGGTCGTCGACGCGTGAGTCGATGGATGCGTCCAGGTCACTGAACAGTTCGGCAATCGGTTCTACCGACTCGTAGTACACGCGGGTCGGAGCGTAGAGCTTCTTGGCCGTTGCGATGTCGCCTTTCTTCACGGCATCGGTGAATTTCTGGGTGTGGCTGACCAGCTCTTCAATGTTCTCGGTCACGTAGATCTTGTAGTCCGACACCGGGCCTACCAGATCCAGCGGCGCGGTGGCGGCAAAGGCCGCCAGCGGGGTCTGGAGCAGGCCAAGGGTCAGGAGCAAAGCCAGGGGCGTCTTTTTCATGAGTGTCTTCCGGGTCGGGAGTGGATAGGTCATGCGTTTTTAGTGGGCGCTACGGCCGCCAGCAGCGAGCGACCGATGAAATCCTGGTCGCCGGTTACCCCCGGCAGGGTGAAGAAATAGCCGCCTCCGATTGGTTTGAGGTATTCCTCCAGCGGCTCGCCGTTAAGCCGGCTCTGTACCGTAATGAAGCCTTTTTCCAGATCGGCCTGGTAGCAGATGAACAGCAGGCCCATGTCCAACTGACCGTTCTTGTTAACCCCATTGGAGTAATTGAACGGGCGGCGCAGGATCAGGTTGCGCTGGCTTTCGGCAGTACGCGGGTTGGCCAGGCGGATGTGCGAATCCAGCCGGGTTTTCTTGCCTTCCGGGTCGGCCGCATAGTTGGGCACATCGCTCTCGACCTTGCCGTCCATGGGCGCGCCGGTGCTTTTGCTGCGGCCGAAAATCGATTCCTGCTCCTGCAGCGGCGTGCGGTCCCAGCGCTCGACGAAGTTGCGGATGATGCGCACCGCCTGATAGCTGCCATTGGCGGCCCAGGCCGGTTCATCGCTGCCCGGCTGCACCCAGACCAGCTCGTTCATGGTCTTCTGGTTGTTGGAATCCGGGTTCGCCGAACCGTCCCGGAAACCCAGGAAGTTGCGCGCGCTTTCCGGCGGCTGACCGGGTTTCTTCGGTGCCTGGGGCGGCACGGTGCCTTCCTGTTTCCAGCGCACCAGCAGCAGGTCGGGCAGGTTCTTGACGATGTCGCGCAGCGCATGGATGTTGCTGTCGGCAGTGTTGGCGCAGAACTGGATGCTCAGGTCGCCGTGGCAACTGGCCGGATCCAGCGCATCGTTGGGGAAACCGGTCATGCGGCTCAAGCGTTTCGGCTTGACCGGGGCCAGACCAAAACGCTCATCGAACAGCGATTCGCCCACCGACACGGTGATGGTCAGGTTGTCCGGGGTCACCACCGGACCGAGAATGCCCGAGTCCAGCGGTGGCAGTTTCGGATCGATCTCCGGCACCGGGCCACCGGTCATCAGGAACGCGATGCGCTCGTTCAGCGTGCGAAACAGGCGTTCCAGGTCCTCACGGTCGGCGGCCAGAACATCGAATGCCACAAGCATGCCCGCGGCCGGGCGCGGGTTGACGATGCCGCTCTGATGCTGGCCGTGAAACTCGTTGTGATCCTGCGTTTTTTCACTGTTCGGCGCTTCGGCGACTTGTGCAGGTGCTGCGGCAAGTACGTTGCCACTCAGGCTGCTGCCAGCCAGCGCGGCCCCTGCAGCGCCGAGCCCCATCAGCACGCGGCGGCGTTGCAGGGAGGCCGGAGCGTTGGTTGTTTCTGGATTGCTGTCCGGATTTTTCATCGTGATGTGCTGTGCTCCAGTAAATCAGAGGCCGGAGAGGCCGAGTGCCGGGTCGATGCCATTGAGTGCGTCAGCCAGAGCGCCAGCCTTGGCGGCGATCTGCTTGCGCTGCGCCTCATCCACCTGGTCGTAGGGGCGCACACCACCATCAGCGCTGCTCAATGCATCGAGCGTGGTGTCCAGATCCGCCATGGCGGCGTCGATCTTCTGCAACAGATCGCCTGCACTGCGGCTCAGCAACGGACGCAGCAGGTCGACGATCTTGCGGGTGCCGTCCAGGTTGGCGGCAAAACCGTTCAGGTCGCTGTGGCTGTAACGTTCCTCTTCGCCGTTGCTGCGTGCCTCAGCCAGGCTACGCAGTGTGCGAGTGGCAATAGCCGCCAGCTGTTCGGGCGCCAGCGATTGCGCCATCAACTGTTGCTTGAGCTGGGTGACATCGGTTTGCAGACGCTGCGCGATCGGCGCCAAGCCCTCGACGCTGTGTTGCTCGTACAGGCCGTATTCGATGCGGTGAAAGCCGCCGAAGCCGGGGTCCTGTTCACGTTTCTCGTAATAGTCGGCGCGGGCGTTGATTGCGTTGTCCAGTTCGGCCAGGCGCTGCGCCGCCGGTGCAATGCGCTGGTAGGCGGCGCGGGCGGGCAGGTAGGCCGCCTGGGCAGCGCTCAGGTCGCCGGCATCGATGGCCTGTTGCAGGGCGTTGACTGCCTTGATTAGCGCCGAACTCTGCAGGCTCAGGTACACGCGGTATTCGGAGAGCGGCCCGATGAAGGCGGTCATGGACGGACGCGCCTTGGCCTTGGCGTCGGACTCTGCGGTCGGCGTGACATGCAAGGTGCCGCGCGGATTGCTCAGCAGACCGCAGGTAATCGCGTAATCGCCGGGTGCCAGGTTGGCATTGATCACCTGGCTTAGCCCAGGTGCGATGTTTTCCCGTTCTTCAATCACCAGCACGCCATCGAGGATTTCCCATTCGACGGCGCGCTCCGAGCGGTTGACGATGCGGAAGGCGTTCTTGCCCGCCGCGACCGTCAAGGCGTTCGGTTCGCAGTTGTGGGCGTGGATATTGACCACGGTTTCAGTACCGGCATTGGCCGCGCGCTTTTTGGCCGCGACCTGCGAGGCGTAGTAGAACAGCCCGCCGGCGGCGATCATCAGGATCACTGAGCCGGCGACTGCCAATCGCAGGACACGGGGCGGCCGGGCTTTCCCGGAAGGCCCTGAGGGACGGTTAGACATGGAGGCCCTTATTCGTTCGTAACAGAAGATGTGTTTGGCTGCATGACCTTGCCAGTCGTCGGTGTGTGCGGCTTGAAGAACAGCAGCAGTGCCCCGATCAGGTAAATCAGGTAGGCACTCAGGGTGCTGACCGTCGGCGCGTCCTGATAACCGAACATGCCCGCCAGTACCGAACCGGCAGGGCCGTCCATCGGCAGCAGCGCACTGATGTCGAAGACCACCTCCTGCAGGTGATTCCAGACGCCGGCTTCATGCAGTGCCTGAACGGAGTTGGCGAGAATGCCCGCCGCTACCACCAGAATGAACAAACCGGTCCAGCGGAAAAACAGGCTCAGGTTCAGACGCATGCTGCCGCTGTAGATGGCTACGCCGAAACCGACCGCCAGCAACAGGCCGAGCAGCGCACCCAATGGCGCGCCGGAGCCTTCGCTCTGCTGGAACACGGCGAGCAGAAAGAATACGGTTTCCAGCCCTTCGCGGGCCACGGCAAAAAACACCATGGCGATCAGCGCGTAGGTCTGGTTTTTCGAGCCGGTGAGGGCCGCGTCGAGTGATTCGTGCAGCGCATGCTTGATCGACCGCGCGACCTTTCTCATCCAGAACACCATGGAGCTGAGAATGCCGACCGCGATCAGGCCGACGATCCCTTCGAACAGTTCCTGCTGCTTCTGTGGGAACTCGGCGCTCATCAACTCAAGCCCGCCACCGACGAACAGCGAGAGCGCGGCGGCCAGAAATACGCCGATCCACACCGCAGGCATCCACTCGCCGCGGCCGGTCTGCTTCAGGTAACTGGCGATAATGCCAACGATAAGCGCGGCTTCGATGCCTTCGCGCAGCATGATCAAAAAGGGAACGAGCATATCTCACCGAGTCAAAGCTGTAGGGTGAAGGTGTCTCGGCATGTCGTAGGCCGGAAACACTGCGTAACATAATGATACTCATTCTTGAATGCGTGTAGTTGTTTTTTATCGGGATTGCGTTTTTGAAAAGTCGTTCAGGTCAGGTTCAGCTAATCGATCACGGTTTTCTGGACGTTCCGCGGTCTTCGGAAATCAGCGATCATTTTCAACACCCCTGTAAACCGTGGTTGCCCCTCTGACCGCTTTATTCCGGAAATCATCATGTCATCAGAATCAGACAGCGCTGACCGCAGGCATGCCGAGGCGGTCGCTGCGCTCAGGTCCATAGACCCGCAATGGCAGTCGCTGATTGACCAGGTCGGCCCCTGTCTGCACCCGGTCAGTGCAGCGCAGGACCCGTTTCAGGCGCTGGTCAAGGCCGTCGCCTACCAGCAATTGCATGCCAGGGCAGGCGATGCGATGGTCATGAGGTTGCGTGCGCTTTTTGTGGATGACAGCTTCCCGGGGGCGCATTCACTGGTCGAGCTGGATGATCAGGCACTGCGCTCTTGTGGGTTCTCGGCGTCCAAATGCCGGGCGATCAAGGCGATTGCCGCTGCGCGAGTGGACGGTCTGGTGCCTGAGGTCAGTGCGGCGCTGGCCATGGGCAACGAAGCGCTGGTCGAACGCCTGATCCAACTGCCTGGTGTGGGGCGCTGGACCGTGGAGATGATGCTCATTTACGGGCTCGGTCAGCTGGATGTGATGCCCGCCAGCGACTTCGGCGTGTGCGAAGGCTACCGGCGACTGTATGCTCTGGAACTCAAACCGTCGCACCGGCAAATGGCCCGGCTTGCCGAGCGCTTCGCGCCTTACCGAACCATTGCTGCCTGGTATCTGTGGCGAGTGCCGGCCGATTTCAGCGAAAACGGCTCATCTCGAATTTGAAAGCAAGAGTCGGAGTGCCCGGTGGCCCTGACAGGCGCAGGCTTATCGAAACTCAAGGCAGGCTCGACCATGGACAGCACAGAACGCACCCAACCGGCACGCGCCCCGCGCACTGAAGACGACCCGCGCTGGGACATTCTGGTCAATCGGCGTTCACACGCTGGCGCTGACTTCGTTTATGGCGTGCTGACCACCGGCATCTATTGCAACCCTTGCAGTCCGACACGCCTTCCGCGTCCGGAGAACGTGGTGTTTTTTGACAGTGCGCGCGACGCCGAGGCTGCCGGGTTTCGCCCGTCCCTGCGCAATGCCAGCGACCCGAATGCGCTGCAACTCAGGCACGCAGAAGTCGTTGCCCAAGCCTGCAGACTGATCGATGCCGCCGAATCGATGCCCAATCTGACCGAGCTCGCCGAGCAGGTCGGGATGAGCGGTTTTCATTTTCACCGTATTTTCAAAAGGCTGACCGGGCTGACGCCCAGGGCCTACAGCGTCGCCTCGTTACGCTCGCGGGTGAAAACTCAGCTCTCAGAGGACGTAAGCATTACCCGTGCGTTGTACGAGGCGGGCTACAACTCCAACAGTCGTTTCTATGAGGCTTCGCAGAACATGCTCGGCATGAAACCTTCTGAATACCGCGCGGGCGGCGCCAATGTCGATATCAGGTTCGCCCTGGGTGAAAGTTCGCTGGGTTCGATTCTGGTGGCCACCAGCAGCAAGGGCATCTGTGCGATTTCGCTCGGTGATGACCCGCATGCGCTGATCCAAGCTTTCCAGGACCAGTTTCCCAATGCCAACCTGATCGGTGCAGACGCAGCGTTCGAACAACTGGTTGCCGAGGTCGTGGGTTTTGTCGAATCACCCGCGACCGGCCTGGCGCTGCCACTGGATATCCGCGGCACGGTGTTTCAGGAGCGGGTCTGGCAGGCGCTCAGGGACATTCCCGCTGGATCGACGGCCACCTACACGCAGATCGCGGCGCAGATAGGACTGCCCAGTGCAGTCCGTGCGGTTGCCAACGCCTGCGGTGCGAACAAGCTTGCGGTGGCCATTCCCTGTCACCGGGTGGTGCGCAGTGATGGATCGTTGTCGGGCTATCGCTGGGGCGTCGAGCGCAAGCGCAAGCTGCTTGAACTCGAAGCGGCCGAGCAGGCAGGGCTGTTTTCAGGGAGTTGAGCAGCAGCCCATTTTCTGCAGAATCCGATAGGCCAGTTTCACCCGCTCCTCGTTCGGGTAGTTTTTGTTGGCGAGGATGGCAATCCCCAGCTGCTGCTCCGGAATGAACGCCACATAGCCACCGAAACCGTTGGTTGATCCGGTTTTGTTGACCCAGACCGAAGATTGCGCTGCCTGCGGCGGCTCGATCATTTCGGCTTTGACCGTGTTCAGCATGGCGCTGGCATTGCCCTCAAGCAGCGTCTCCAGACGCACCGGCAGCGGATACTGTTCCCAGATCAGGTCCTGAGTCATGCCGCCGACCTTGAAATAGCCGGTCCTTGTATCGCGCAGGGCTTTTTGCAGTGCTGCGTCGTTTTGACCGAGGCTGATGTTCGCTTCGATAAAACGGAGTACGTCCCGGGCACTCGATTTCACGCCATAGGCTTGCGCCGCCAGCGGACCTGGATTGACCCTGACCGGCTCGTCGAGCTTGTTGTAGCCCTGCGCATACAGCGCCTGTTTTTCATCGGGCACGTTGATATAGGTATTACTCAGACCCAGCGCTGGAAACAGCCGCTGCTGCAGGGCTGTTTCATACGGCAGCTTCATGCTGCGCGCCGCAACCATGCCGAGCAGGCCCACACTGGGGTTGGCGTAGGTGCGATGGGTGCCGGATAGATATTCGGGCTGCCACGCCTTGAAATATTCCATTAACTGACGGGCGTTGTGCACTTTATCCGGCACCTGAAGCGGGAAGCCGCCAGCCGTGTGAGTGCCCAGATGGAAAACCGGCACCTTGCCCAGTCGCGTAGCCTGCAACTGCGGAATATAGCTGTCGATGCTTTGCGTCAGCGACAGCTGCCCATTGGCCTGTGCCCAGGTAGCGAGGGTGGCGGTGAAGGTCTTGCTGATCGAGCCAAGTTCAAACAGCGTATCGCGGGTGACTGGCTGGCCAGTGGCTTTTGACGCGACGCCGTATGCGTAGAACTGCTGTTTGCCCTGGTGAGTGACGGCGATCGCCAGGCCCGCGATATGATTTTCCTGCATCACTTTGCTGGCTTCTGCCCGCACGAATGCGTCGACAGCCACGGTGTCGTCGTCTGCAACAGCCACCGCACTGGCCAGCAGAAGTCCTGTGCAGAGCAGCGTTCCATTCCATTGCATTGGGTTATTCCTTGTTGTTTTGGGGCATGGGCCGATCATCAGAGAGCCTTCCTGGGAGCCCCTCCGTGGTGGTCGGTCGTCAAAGGTTTGCGTAATATGCCCACTTTTTTGCGCTTCTTCCACGGAGCGCCGCTCAGGTAACCCATGAAAACGATCCGTATACGTGCCGAAGTCCTGGCAGGCCTCACCACATCTTTTGCATTGGTGCCCGAGTGCATCGCCTTTGCGCTGGTGGCTCATCTCAATCCGCTGATGGGGCTCTACGGCGCGTTCATCATCTGTACCCTGACTGCGCTGTTCGGCGGGCGTCCGGGCATGGTGTCCGGCGCGGC
Source organism: Pseudomonas sp. NFACC10-1 (assembly GCF_900119195.1). Lineage (NCBI taxonomy): Bacteria > Pseudomonadati > Pseudomonadota > Gammaproteobacteria > Pseudomonadales > Pseudomonadaceae > Pseudomonas > Pseudomonas sp. NFACC10-1. The sequence continues at coordinate 158,794 of NZ_FPJB01000008.1, forward strand.
CGGTTCGATGGCGGTGGTAATCGTCGCGCTGGTGGTTCAGCAGGGTGTGCAGTATTTACTGGCGACTGTATTGCTGGGCGGTTTGATCATGATCCTGTTCGGGCTGCTGCGGCTCGGCAAACTGGTGCGGCTGGTGCCTTATCCGGTGATGCTGGGCTTCGTCAACGGCCTGGCGATTGTCATCGCGATGGCGCAACTGGAGCACTTCAAGGTGGGTGAGTCATGGCTCAGCGGTACGCCGCTGTACGTGATGCTCGGTCTGGTGGCGTTGACCATGGCGATTGTCTATCTGTTGCCACGCCTGACCCGCATTGCGCCGCCAGCGCTGGTGGCGATCCTCAGCGTCGGGCTGGCGGTCTACCTGCTCGGCCTGCCGACCCGCACCCTGGGCGACATGGCGCACATTGCCGGTGGCTTGCCGGTATTCGCCATGCCGGACATCCCCTGGAATCTGGAGACGCTGCGCATCATTGCGCCTTACGCCATTCTGATGGCGCTGGTCGGTCTGCTGGAAACCCTGCTGACCCTGAACCTGACCGACGAGATCACCGAAACCCGTGGCTATCCGGATCGTGAGTGCGTAGCGCTGGGCGCTGCCAACGTGGTCTCCGGTGCCTTCGGCGGCATGGGCGGCTGCGCGATGATCGGCCAGACCGTCATCAACCTGAGTTCTGGCGGCCGTGGTCGTCTGTCGGGCGTGGTTGCAGGTTTGATGATCCTGATGTTCGTGCTGTTCCTCTCACCGCTGATCGAGCGCATTCCATTGGCGGCGTTGGTCGGGGTGATGTTCGTGGTCGCTCAACAGACTTTCGCCTGGGCCTCGCTGCGTGTGCTGCGCAAGGTGCCGGTCAACGATGTGCTGGCGATCATTGCCGTGACGGTGGTCACGGTGCTGACCGATCTGGCCACTGCAGTGCTGTTCGGGATCATTATCGCGGCGATCAACTTCGCCTGGCAGCAGGCTCGTGAGCTGTACGCCGACAGCCATGTCGAAGCCGACGGCAGCAAGGTCTACCACCTGCATGGCACGCTGTTCTTCGCCTCGACCACACCGTTTCTCGACCAGTTCAACCCGGCCGAAGACCCGGCGCAGGTGACACTGGATTGCCGCCACCTGAGCTTTGTCGATTACTCGGCCATCGCTGCGCTCAAAACCCTGCGCGAACGCTACGCCAAGGCGGGCAAGCATCTGCGTGTGGTCCACCTGTCCGAGCGCTGCAAGCGACTGCTCAAGCGTGCCGGCGTGCAGCATGCCTGAGTTGAGTTGAGCTGATGAGTTGCGTTGCGCGGCGCAGCCTCGTATAGGCTGGATGTCTTTTCTCCGATAGCGAAGGGTGTGTGCCTGATGGATGCTGTCTCTCCTCTGCAAGCCTACGAACGTGCCATCCAGCGTGGTTTTCAACCCGATCAGGCGCAGTTGCAGGCCGCCCGGCAATTGCAGGTGTGTTACGAGGGGCTGGCCGACGCTCGAGGTCGGGCCCGGGGCGTTTATTTGTGGGGGCCGGTCGGGCGTGGCAAAACCTGGCTGATGGACCGCTTTTTCGAAAGCCTGAGCGTACCGGCCCGGCGTCAGCATTTTCATCACTTCATGCGTTGGGTGCATAAACGCATGTTCGAGTTGATGGGCACCTCCCAGCCGCTGACCGTGGTTGCCAGGGAGCTGGCGCGTGACGTGCGGGTGATGTGTTTCGATGAGCTGTTCGTCACCGATATTGGCGACGCAGTGATCCTGGGCGGGCTGCTGCAGGTCATGTTCGAGGAGGGCGTGGTGCTGGTCTGCACGTCCAACCAGCCACCGGAGCAGTTATACAGTCACGGCCATAATCGCGAGCGCTTCCTGCCAGCGGTTGCGGCCATTCTCAAGTACATGGATGTCGTGGCGGTCGACGGCGGCGAGGATCACCGACTGCACCCCGGGCAACTGCATCAGCGCTACTGGATTGCCGAAGCCGGTCGACCCAGCGCCCTGCAGGGCATCTTCGAAGCGTTGAGCGCGGATCAGCCGGTTCACGACTCGCAGGTCATGCTCGGTTATCGCAGCATCAACGTGGTTCAGCATTCCGACACCGCCGTGTGGTGCCGTTACCGCGACCTTTGCGAACAGCCGCTGGCGGCCATGGATTTCATCGCGCTGTGCGATCGCTTTTCGGTGATTCTGCTCAGCGAGGTGCCGCTGCTGGGGGCAGCACAGCGCGAAGCGAAAATCGCCCGCGGCACCGAGGATGGCGTCGAGCAGGTGAGCGCAGGCGATCGCGAGCTGCCGCAGTTGTCGCCCAACGATGATGGCGTGCGACGCTTCATCGCGCTGGTCGACGAGTGTTATGACCGGCGCATTCCGCTGTATGTCGAAGCGCCGGTGCCGATGGACGAGCTGTACACCGAGGGCTATCTGTCGTTTGCCTTCCGGCGCACCCTCAGTCGACTTCAGGAAATGCAGTTGGAGCGTTTCACCGAGTCTTGACGCTCAGCTCGCATCCCGGCGTCGCTGGGCCAGCATATGCTTGGCGCCTTCGATCATCAGTACCACGACGGCCATCCAGATCGGCAGGTACGTCAGCCATTCCTCGCGACCGATGCTCTCGCCGAGCAGCAGGGCGACGCCGACCAGCAGCACCGGCTCGACATAACTGAGCAGCCCGAACAGGCTGAACGGCAGCAGGCGGCTGGCAAGGATGTAGCTGACCAGCGCCGAGGCACTGATCACCCCGAGCAGCGGAATCAGCAGGTACAACAGCGGTGCCTGTTGAATGGCCTGAGGATGGCCGTTGGCGATGAACCACAGTCCGATGGGCAGCATCAGCAGCATGTCGAACCAGAGCCCGCCGAGGTGATCGGTCCTGAGCTTGCGACGCAGCACGAAGTAAAGGGGATAGCCGCCCGCGACCAGCAGGGTTTCCCAGGAGAAACTGCCCAGCCTCCACAGCTCATGCACCACGCCGATCATGGCAAACACCGCAGCGACTTTCTGCAGGTAGGAGAGGTGCTCGCCGTATACCAAGCGGCCAGTGAGAATCATGCTCAGCGGCAGCAGGAAATAGCCCAGCGATACCTCCAGACTGCGCCCGTGCAACGGTGCCCACATGAAGATCAGCAACTGCGCACCGAGCAGCACCGAAGACAGCAGCAGCGCGAAGATCAGCGGCGGTTGCTGCCTGAGCCGGACAGCCACTTCGCGGACTCGCCGCCAGTCACCGCTGACCAGCATGAACAGCGTCGCGCATGGCACGGTGAGCAGCATGCGCCAGCCGAAGATCTCTTCACCGTCGAGCGGGGTCATCAGTGACGTATAAAAATACATGACCCCAAACAGCGTTGACGCCAGGACCGACAGCACCACACCTTTGTACACAACGGCCTCCGCGACAGCTGATTCGACAGATTACGCACCTGTCTGGTGCGCGTGGTCGTCAGTCTACTGGCCTGAGGTGCAAAAAGCTGCAAATCGGACGGCCCTTGCACGACGATGGAACGAGCCTCGTGCAAGTGCATCAGAGGTTTTGGCTAATCGATCAGCTTTGTTAGGCTGTCGCGCTGGCCGGCGTGACCGTACTCGGCAAATTACAAGGAGCATGCATGACCTCTTTCAGCACCGCAGCCCAGGATGCCAAGGCTCGGGCGGAGCAGTCTTCGACGCGTATCGCGTTTTTCATTGCCGGTTTCAGTGTCGCCTCGTGGGCGCCGCTGGTGCCTTACGTCAAACAGCGGATGGGCCTCGATGAGGGCACGCTCGGGCTCTTGTTGCTGTGTCTGGGGGTGGGCTCGATCATTTCGATGCCGTTGGCGGGAGCACTGGCGGCACGGTTAGGCTGTCGGCGCCTGCTGGTCTGTTCGACGCTGCTGATCTGCCTGTGTCTGCCGCTGCTGGCGACGATTTCCAGTCTGCCGCTATTGATCGCCACGCTGTTTCTGTTTGGCGCGAGCATGGGCGGGGTGGATTGCACGGCCAACGTGCAGGCGGTGATCGTCGAGCGCGCCAGCGGCAAGACCATGATGTCGGGCTTCCACGGCCTGTTCAGCCTCGGCGGGATTGTCGGTGCCGCGGGTGTCGCCGGCTTGCTCAGTCTGGGCATCTCGCCGTTCACGGCGATGCTGATCGTGGTATTTCTGACGTTGGTTGCGCTGGCCAAAGCGGCGCCGAATCTGTTGCCTTACGGCAGTCCGGCCGATGGGCCAGCCTTTGCCATCCCGCGTGGCGTGGTGCTGTTCATCGGCCTGCTGTGCTTCACCGTATTTCTGGCCGAAGGCGCGATGCTCGACTGGAGCGCGGTATTCCTGACCTCGTTGCGTGGTGTCGAAGCGGCGTATGCCGGGCTGGGCTATGCGGTATTCGCCGCGACCATGACCCTGGGGCGGTTGTTTGGCGATGCGGTGGTAAAACGGGTGGGCTCCAATCGGGTGATCATTCTTGGCGGACTGTGTGCCGCAGCGGGTCTGGCCGTCGCGACATTGATCCCGGTCTGGCAGGCGGCGCTGCTGGGGTATGCATTGGTAGGCGCGGGTTGCTCGAACATCGTGCCGGTGTGCTACAGCGCGGTCGGTCGGCAGAAGACCATGCCCGAAAGCGTGGCCATCCCGGCGATTACCACAGTCGGTTATGCCGGGATTCTGATCGGTCCTGCGGCAATCGGTTTCATCGCCCATGTCAGCAGCCTTGAACTGGCGTTCATGGTCGTTGCCGTGATGCTTCTGGGCGTGGCGATCGGCGGCAGCAAACTCAGGACCTGATCCCCGCTACAACCTGCGCGCCATCCCCGACACCCGGATCGAGCTTCCCCGTTGCTGCGGGATTTCGGCGCGCAGGCGCGATGGGCTGCCCATGTCCTCGCCCTGAATAATGTCTATCAAACCGCCATGCGGCCAGTCGATATCGCGCAGATAGCCGCCCAGTGCCGCCGTGGCCGCTCCGGTGGCCGGGTCCTCATAAACGCCACCGAACGCAAACGGGTTGCGGGTGTGGAACAACTGATCGGTCTCGGCCCACGCCAGCAAAATCGTCGCCCAGCCTTCACGGACCATCAGGTCGTGCCCCGCTTGTTGGTCATAGCGCATGGCCTTGAGCCTGGCGCGGCTGTTCAGCGCCAACAGCAGGTGCCCGGCACCGCCATTGATATGCGCGGGGCTAATGCGCTCATCCAGATCGGCATGGTTATAGCCGAACAGCGCCAGGGCTTCTTCCAGCAACAGCGCGCTGATCGGCGTGCTGAACGTGGGCGGCGATTGCAGCGCCGCCGACGTCAGAGAGCCCTGCGCATGGCCTTCGACAGTAATCTGCGCCTGATTGAGTGTCAGCTGATACACGCCATCGCCTTGCTGCGCCGCCAGCGCTGCGCCCAGGGCGATGGTGGCGTGCCCGCAAAACGGTACTTCTGCCAGCGGCGAGAAATACCGCACCCGCCAGCCGGCTTCGACAGGCGCAGCGAACGCCGTTTCGGAAAAACCGATGTCGGCGGCAATCTGTTGCATGACGGCATCATCGGGTAACGCATCGCCGATCCATACGCCTGCCGGGTTGCCACCGCGATCTCCATCGCTGAACGCCGCCAGTTTGAGTACTTCAGTTGTCATAGAAGGTTGTCCTTGCCTGGGTCAGTAGGGGACAGTGTGCAATGGCAAGGATTTGATTATCCAGTGAGAACATTTGATGCACGGCATCCATCTGCCTGATGCGTCACACCTCACACCTCGCCAGGCGTCGCTGCATCAGGCGTTCACGCAGCGTGTCGTAGGCCCAGTTGAACAGCAGGGTATAGGGCAGAAACATCAGCAGCAGACCGATGTCCAGCCAGAACGCTTCCATCAGGCTGATTGTCAGCCACCATGCGGCCAGCGGCACCACGGCCAGAATCAGTCCGGCTTCGAACCCCGTTGCGTGCAGGATGCGGACCGTCAGGTTCATGGTAAATCCGCAGCGGTTGCGCAGACGGTCGAACAGCGCGTTGTAGGTCATGTTCCACAACATGGCGATGGTCGAGATCATCACCGTCATGGCCCCCATCATCGCCAGCGATTGGTCCATCAGCCAGGCCAGCAGTGGTGCGACCAGAATCACACCGCCGATCTCGAACAGCGCGGCATGCAGCGCCCGCTCACGCAGGGTTTTGCTGGCGACGCCGGGTTGCCGGTCGGTGTGCGGTTGGTTGTTACTCATGACTACGCTGTCCTTGGTGCTGATGGATGGCAGTATTATCATCGGTGTTTGCGTTAAGCTGAAAATCAGTACCATCGGTTAAACCGATATGAGAGCGCCATGAGTTATTCACCAGAAGCCCTGGAAGCCTTCGCCCAGATTGCCGCGCTGGGTTCTTTCAGCGCCGCCGCACGCCGTCTGGGCAAGAGTCAATCGACCATCAGTGAGGCGATCGCCCGCCTGGAAATCGACCTGGGGCTGGAGCTGTTCGACCGTTCTTCCAGGCAACCAGTCCTGACCGAAGCGGGTAGGGTGATGCTTGGCCGTGTCGATGATCTGCTGTGCGCCTCGGACCGGCTGCGTCGTGCTGCCGCGCGGCTTGCAGCAGGCGTCGAGCCGCGGCTCACGCTGGTGCTGTCGGATGCCAACCAGTTTGCTGATTTCGAGCGGCTGATGACCGAACTCGATCAACGCTTTCCAGAGCTGGAGATGGAATGCGTGTTCGCCGAGCATGGCGACGCCATCAGCCTGGTGCAGTCGGGGAGGGCGTCGCTGGGGCTGCTGTCGGCGCAAGCCAGCTACCCACCGGAAATCGGTCACGCGACCATCGATGAAAGTGCCGATTTCGGTCTGTTCGTGTCGCACAAACATCCGCTTGCCGCGCTGGAACGGGTCGATTACCAACAGTTGTCCCGCTATCGCGCCTTGCGCCTCAATACGCTGATCGAGCACAGCATCCCCACCGACGACTTGCCCACCAGCGGCCATCGGCACTGGTCGGCACCCAATTACCTGCTGTTGATGGACATGGCTGCGTTCGGCTTTGGCTGGTCGGCATTGCCGCGCTGGCTGGTGTCGCGCTATTCGGGCGGACTGCTCAAAGAACTGCACGTCTCCGGTTGGCCGCGGCGCTCGGCGGTGGACGTCATCTGGTCGTTTCAGCGCAGTCTGGGGCCTGCGGGCGCGTGGCTGCTGGAGTCGCTGGTGCCGTTCGCGGGAGAGTGAGACGGGTTTAAGCGAATTCCTGTACGCCACAAGCCCTTCCAACCTCGCGACTGCAACAGAATCCCGCTATAAAGAGTGCCTGCAACCCGACGGCAGAAGGAATCAGGCATGGCTTTCAATTGGCACTCCGACCTCATCACGCGTGATACGCCAGTGGATGACATCTATCGGAACACGCAGAACGTGAGGCGTTTCATGACCGGGCAGTGCGGGGCGTCGTTCAGGTTCGATCGGCCATTCATGGCATGGATCAACAATGGCGAGCCCAAGAACATGGGGCAAGTCGCGGACCAATGGTTGCGCCTGCATGCCGCAGCTTCGGCGTCGAACTGATATCACGGGTCAATCGGGATCGGTACGGCGTGGCCCCTGTACTCGTGAATGTTGTTCACAAAAGTACCTATCGCGCTGACTGGGTCAAAAAAACCAGAATTTCTGAGCTCAAAACGCCATTATTTTTGCATGCGAGCGGTTTTTCTCGTAGCGTGCTTGTGCCGCCCCGCATGACGGGAAAGCGGCGCAACCAATACCTCAGGTGCCGCCGCTTTGACCCCGACAGATTTACAACATCTCCAGAGCCGATTGGCGGCTCTGGAGCAGGAAAATGCCTCGCTTAAAGAGAGCCTGAGCGTCACCGGTCGGGAGGCCGAATACGCCCTGGCCCAATCCCAGGAGCGCTATCGTTTTCTGTTCAACGCCATGGATGAAGGCTTTTGCATCATTGAGTTCTTTGACGGTCCACACGGTCCGCTGAGCGATTACATTCACGTCGAAGCCAACCCGGCCTACGAGTACCACGCCGGCATTTCCAACGTGGTGGGCAAGAAGCTGCGCGAGATGGTTCCCGAGGAGGCTGATGGCTGGCTGGAGTTTTACGGCGACGTGTTGCGGACCGGCAAGCCGATCCGTTTCGAGCGCGAACTGGTGGCCACAGGGCGCTATCTGGCCTTGACCGCGTTTCGCATCGAGCCGGCCAGCCGCAAGCAGGTCGCGGTGTTGTTTCAAGACATCACTGAACGCAAACGCGCTGAACTGGCGCTCAAGCAACTGAACGAAACTCTGGAAGCACGCATTATCGAAGCGGTGGCCGAGCGTAATGTGCTGGCCGACGTCGTCAACGGCACCAATGCGTTCATTCATGTCGTCGACTGCAATTTTCGCTGGATGGCCATCAATGGCGCTGCCCTGCGCGAATTCGAGCGTCTGTTCGGTGTTCGGCCGCAGGTGGGTGACAATATGCTCGACCTGCTCGACGACCGGCCGCAGAGCAAGGCTGATCTTGAACGGCGCTGGACGCGTGCGTTGGCGGGCGAAGAGTTCGCCGAAAGTGTCAGCTTCAGTGACTCGAACGATCCGGCCAGTCATTTTGAAATACGTTACAGCACGCTGCGCAATGCTCAGGGGCAGGCCATTGGGGCCTACCTGTTTGCCTACGATGTCAGCGAACGGCTTCGCGAGCAGGAGCGCCTGAGCCAGGCTGAAGAAGCCTTGCGCCAGTCCCAGAAGATGGAAGCCGTAGGCCAGTTGACGGGCGGTATCGCCCATGACTTCAACAACCTGTTGACCGGCATCACGGGTTCGCTGGAACTGCTCAAGACACGGGTCAGCCAGGGCCGTTTCAATGAACTGGACCGCTACATAGGGGCTGCGCAGGATGCCTCCAAACGTGCGGCGTCACTGACTCACCGATTACTGGCGTTTTCGCGCCGGCAGACCCTTGACCCCAAGCCGGTCGACGTCAACCGATTGGTCATCGGCATGGAAGAGCTGATTCGTCGTACGGTCGGACCGCATATCACTGTGGAGGTGGTGACCTCGGTCGGGTTGTGGTCAACGTTCATCGATGCACCGCAGCTGGAAAATGCCTTGTTGAACCTGTGCATCAACGCCAGGGACGCCATGCCGCGCGGCGGGCGAATTACCATCGAGACAGCCAACCGCTGGATTGACGAGCGCGGCTCACAAAGCCGCGATCTGATCCCCGGGCAATACCTGTCGCTGTGTGTCAGCGACACCGGTACAGGCATGTCGCCCGAGGTCATCAATCGGGCCTTCGACCCTTTCTTTACCACCAAGCCACTGGGGCAGGGTACGGGGCTGGGCTTATCGATGGTGTACGGTTTCGTGCGCCAGTCCGGCGGGCAGGTGCGTATCTATTCCGAGCCTGATCAGGGCACGAACATGTGTCTCTACCTGCCGCGTCATTACGTTGGGGCACCGGAAGAGATCGAGGCTGCAGATGCTGCTGGATCGGCGCCTGTGCAGACCGAGCGCACCGTGATGATTGTCGACGATGAGCCGACCATCCGCATGCTGGTGGCTGAAGTGCTGGAGGATCAGGGCTACATTCCGATCGAGGCGGGCGAAGGCGCATCTGCGCTCAAGGTGCTGGAGTCCGATGCGCGTATCGACCTGCTGGTGACTGATGTCGGGTTGCCGGGGGGTATGAATGGCCGGCAATTGGCCGATGCCGCGCGCATCATTCGACCCGACCTCAAGGTGCTGTTCATCACCGGGTACGCTGAGAACGCCATCATTGGCAACGGCCATCTGGATCCGGGGATGTGGGTGCTCACCAAACCCTTCACCATGGAAGCGTTTGCCAGCCGCATCTACGAAATGATTGAGCGCGAAGACTGATTCCAGCAGCCGTCAGCGGGTGGGCGGCGCCTGGAATTCACCCTTGGACAAGCCTTCCACGTCATTGCCCATGCTGTCACGAATGCTCAGGTCTGCGCCCTTGTCGGTCAGCTCCTTGAGCACTTCGGTGCGTTTGAACAGGGCGGCGTACATGGCTGCGGTCTGCCCGGCATTGTTGGTGAGGTTCGCACCGCAATCTGCCTGAACCAGACGCTTGGCGATGCTCAGTTCACCTTTGAAAATCGCACCCATCAGCGCCGTATTGCCGCGATTGTCCTTGGCGCAAGGGTCTGCTCCGGCATCTATCAGGCGTATCACCGAGTCTTCATGGCCGTGATAGGCCGCGAGAATCAAACCGGTATAGCCTTGTTCATCGCGGATGTTAAGGTCGTAATGAGCCTCGATAAACGTGTCCAGCATCGGGTTGTTGCCTTCACGGGAGGCGTCGAAAAACAGCGTGCGCAGCTGGCTGGCCGTCTGTTCGGCAGTCAGCTCCGGGGGCGGTGGAGTGGGGGTCGTTGTTGATGTCGGTGGTGTGGCGTTCGCGGCTGCGGCGAACAGCAGCAAGCCATAGATCAGATGCTTCATGGGCGTTCTCCTGACGGGAACCGTCCCGGCGACTGAGCACCGGGACGGGGTATCAGATCATCAGTCCTTGAGGCTTGCAGCCAGGGACTTGACCTTGCTCAGATCGCCTTTGGCGACTTCGGCTACCCGAGTGCCGTAGTCCGGATCTGCCTTGTACAGGTACGACAGCATGATGTTCTTGCTTTCAGTATCGGTGTCGGCCAGCGACTCGCCGAAGCTCTGCACCAGGTCAGTCTTCTCTTTCGCGCTGTAGGAGCGATACAGATCACCCGCCTGCTTGAAGTTCTGCTCACGCGTGATCTTCGCCTGCTGGGTAGTGCCACTGAGCGGCAGTTCGCTGTAGCGCGCCTTATCATCCGCTGGACGAGGTTCCAGACGGCTCGGCTCATAGTTGACGCCGCTGGTGGTGTGGCCAGTGTTCAGCGCACCGTCCTGATTACCGTTGTTGACCGCAACCTTGGGCTGGTTGACAGGCAGGCTCAGACCATTCGCGCCAAGGCGATACATCTGGGTGTCAGCGTAGGAGAACACACGGCCTTGCAACAGGCGGTCCTCGGAAGGTTCGATACCTGGAACCAGGTTGGCCGGGGCCATGGCGACCTGCTCGGTTTCCTGGAAGAAGTTATCGACGTTCTTGTTCAAGACCATCTGCCCGATCTTCTTCTCGGGAACGTCCGGCCAGATCTTGGTGGCGTCCAATGGATCGAAGTCGAATTTCGCCAGCTCTTCAGGCTTCAGGACCTGAACGTACAAATCCCATTTCGGGAAGTCACCCTTTTTGATCGCACCAACCAGGTCGTTGGTCAGGTGGCTGTAGTCCTTGGACTGGACCTGAGCGACTTCCTTGGGATCAAGGTTCTTGATGCCCTGCAGGGATTTCCAGTGGAACTTGACGTAGTGCACTTCGCCCTTGGCATTGACCAGTTTGTAGGCGTGTACACCGTTGCCATCCATGAAGCGATAGCCTGCTGGGGTGCCCTCGTTCGAATACAACAGGGTCAGCGTACGGGTGGCTTCCGGTACGTGGGAGAAGAAGTCGAAGCGACGCGAGTCGTTGTCCAGGTTGGTACGTGGATCAGGTTTGAACGCGTGGACCATGTCCGGGAACTTGATGGCATCACGAATGAAAAACGTCGGGAAGTTGTTGCCAACCAGGTCCCAGTTACCGTCAGCCGTGTAGAACTTGGTGGCGAAGCCGTGCGGGTCGCGCAGGGTTTCAGGCGAGTGATTGCCGTGAACCACGGAGGAGAAGCGTACAAATACCGGCGTCTTCTCACCGGATTTGAAAACGGTCGCCTTGCTCAGATCACTGATGTCGGCAGAGGCCGTAAATTCGCCTTTGACGCCGGTGCCGCGGGCATGCACGACGCGCTCGGGGATGCGTTCGCGATCAAAGCGCTGCAGCTTTTGCAGCAACTGAACGTCTTGCAGCAGGACAGGGCCCTGGGCGCCTGCGGTCTGAGAGTTCTGATTGTCGCCGACGACGGCGCCATTGTCGCGGGTCAGGGTGTCGGCTGCATAAACGGTCGGAACAGTAATCAGACCGGCTGCAGTCAGGCACACCATGTGTCTGGACCAGTTTAATAACGGCATTTTGAATCCCTCATATTTTTAGTAGGCCGGATAATCTTAGGCGCGTGAGGGAAATACGGTGATTATAAAAATATATTGGGGTGATTGAGATAAATACTCGAACAAAAGGTGGACCCGGTAACGGATGTTTGTACCGAGTTGGCCTGATGCGTTGATTGCACGTTCGGTCGCTGTAAATCAAGTTATATTTCCATTTTTTGCTAGTTATGCATCCCTTTGAAAAAATTGGATTTTTATTGAATGTCAACAGTCATTAAACTTCCTTGTATCCCCTTACCCAGGTAGATGTGAATCATTATCAACTTTATTATTTGGTAACAGACTGGCGACTGTGGTGTGTGCTGGTACGATCGTACCGATACTTGCGGTGGTCTTTCGGGTGGATGGCTATTTGATATTCTTTTTTTAAAATCATCGTATAAGTTGCAACTAAGTTGGCGCGCTGCAGCATGCTGGCAATATGACAATATCGGTTCTGAATGCCTCGACGCGCTATCATGTGGCCACATCCCGTACAAACACACCTATTAATGGAGCCCCTTGTCCCATGTCGACGATCATGCTGCTGAAAACCCCGCCGCCGGAATTCATCCGTAGCCAGATCCAGCAGATGGTCGTCGACTACGTGACCGACATCAGTCTGGTGGCGATCGCGCCGAGCAACCCGCTGTACAACCTTTACCAGTACGGCGTGGGGTATGAGGTGCATTTGTACCTGAATGCCATGGACGGTTCGCAGCAGCTGACCGTGGAGCTGATCGTCGCGCTGGACGATGAAGACCCCGAAACTGTAGTGGGGTTTTTGCTCTATCTGCCTGTGCAGGATGATCCGCAGGCCTGCGCCGTAGCCTACATGGCGGTGCGCGACAGCCACCGCCGTCAGGGCATCGCACGCTCGATGCTGGAGAAAATGACGAGCCGCTATCCGCACGCAGAGCTGTATTGCGTGGTCGGCAAAGTCGCGTATTTCGAGGCAATGGGCTTTCAGGTGCTGGGCGCGCGTGGTCCGCAGGTCATCATGAACACGCGTGATCACGGTACTGACGGTCTGCTTGCGGTCATGGATATCGCGCCCATCTACAACTCGGTCGAAGTGCGGCAGATCCACGCTTACCTGCTCAAACAGCACGGCAAAAGCGCGATGGTCGATGCGGAGAAGCAACGCGATCGCCATCTGGACCGCATGACTCTTGAAGCGAGAACGTTCGCCGAGCAACGTCTTGGCAATGATGGCCTGGCAGCCGGCGCATCAAACACCGTGCGGCTGCACTGATAACGAACAGGATTTGCGAACGGGGCGGTGCCGATAGAAGGCAATAATCGCAGATCTGCGACTTGTCAAAGTTTTTCTATCAAAAAGCGAGGAGGTCGGGAACGATCCAAATGAGGTGAAGTCATTATGACATCATCGCTGTTTGATCAACTCATTCCGGCACTGACATCACTCCTCATTCAGCAACAGGTAAGCCCCATGAACGTCCTGCGTCAGTCCAAGTTTTCCACCAAGCTGCTCTCCGCTTTCATCATCTGTGCATTGATTACGCTGGCCGTCGGCGCCTTGGGTATGGTGGGCGTGACACGCCTGGCCAATGCCCTTGAGCTGACCTTCTCCAACAACCTTGTCTCGGTCAGCAACACCAATGAAGCGCTGACCAGCTTCACCGCCCACAACCGCGGGCTTTACCGTTTGCTGGATGCGCAGGATGGCGGTGTCTCCGAAACGGACAAGGATCGAGTTCGTCAGGCATTGAGTGATGACCTGGCCCGCGCGCAAAAAGTATTCGCGACTTACCGCGCCACGCCTCTGGAAGATGACGAGCGCGCCGCCGGTGACCAGTTGGAACTGATGCTGCCCGCGTACGTTTCGGGCTCTCAACAGGTTGTCGACCTGATGAAGGCGGGTAATTACGAGGCTGCCCGGACCCAGTTGAATAGCCTTTCCTCGGAAAGCTTTACCAAGGTGCGCAGCTATCTGCGGATCATGATCGATTCCAACAATCGTCAGATCAAGGAAGGCGCAGCCGCTGCTGCCGACCTGAAGGCCAGTTCGGTATTAATGCTGGAGATTGGCGTGGTGATTGCTTTTCTGGTGGCCATCATGCTCGGCGTGCTGATTACCCGCATGATCACCCGTCCTTTGGCTGTCGCAGTCGCCAGTGCTCAGCGCATTGCGGGCGGTGACCTGACCCAGCCCATTGTTTCCAACAGTGGCGATGAGGCCGGACAACTGTTGAACGCGCTGTCCGACATGCAGGGCGGTCTGAAAAACACCATTCAACAGATTGCCAGTGCCTCGGACCAGCTGGCTTCCGCTGCCGAAGAACTGAGTGCCGTCACCGATGAAAGCACCCGCGGGCTGACTCGCCAGAACGACGAAATCCAGCAGGCGGCAACGGCCGTCAATCAGATGACTGCCGCAGTGGAAGAAGTGGCGCGTAACGCGGTATCCACGTCTGAGGCTTCGAAGTCTGCTACAGACGATGCCATCGATGGCCGTGGCCAGGTCGATCACACGGTCAAGGGCATCACCACCATGGTCCATGAGATCACCGCATCCACTGGCGCTGTGTCCGAGCTGGCCGGGCATGTCCGGGAAATCAGCAAGGTGCTTGACGTTATTCGCAGTATCGCCGAGCAGACCAACCTGCTGGCCTTGAACGCCGCCATTGAAGCTGCACGTGCTGGCGAACAGGGTCGTGGTTTTGCGGTGGTGGCTGACGAGGTTCGGGCTCTGGCGCACCGTACCCAGGCATCGACAGTGGAAATCGAAGGCATGATCAGCACCGTGCAATCGGGTGCTGACGGCGCGGTTGCGGCGATGGGCAAGAGCCTGTCACTGGCCACCAACACGCAGGAACTGGCCCAGCGTGCGGGCGCGGCGCTGGAGAAAATCACCCAGGGTGTTGCAACCATCAACGAGCGCAATCTGGTCATTGCCTCTGCTTCGGAAGAGCAGGCCCAGGTGGCTCGCGAGGTGGACCGCAACCTGCTCAACATTCAGGACCTGTCGACCCAGAGCGCTGCGGGTGCCAACCAGAGCAGCGCGTCCAGTCAGGAACTGTCGCGACTGGCCACCTCGTTCAATTCACTGGTGGCCAACTTCAAGCTGTAAGTCGCTCCCAAGAGGCATTGTCTGGCGCACGTCCTGGCCCGATCGGTGGTGAAATTCCGGTCAGGCATAAAAAAGGCGTTGCGCCCGACCGGGTCATTTCGCGCATCATAGGCGGACTCAGCCCGAGAGAGACTTTTCATGCCTGTCATTCATTACTTTCTGCGCCTGTCGCTCCCGCGAGTGTCGTTAGCCTTTCTGGCCGTGTTGTGCTCTGGTGTGTTTGCCAGTGCTGCGCTGGCTGGCGACGAAACGCAACTGATCGAATCCCTCAATGCCTATCGCAGCCAGGCACAGCGCTGTGGCGAGCAGGTGTCCACGGAACTGCCGCCGCTGACCAGCGACGCCCGTCTGGTGCTGCCGGCCAGTGGCAATCTGGACCTGCAACAGGCGTTGACGCGCGCTTCCTACCCAATGGTCACTGTGCAGGCGATAAGCCTGTCCGGTCCGAACAATGCAGACGCTGCACTCAAGGCGGTTCTGGAGAGTTTCTGCCGCGTGGTGCTGGACCCGCAGTTCGTCGACATCGGTGTCAGCCGCGAAGGGCGAGACTGGCGTATCGTGCTGGCGCGCTCACTGGTCGCGTCGCGTCTTGGCGACTGGCAGACAGAGGGGCAAAAGATTCTGGAAATGATCAACAATGCCCGCACTCAGGCACGTCAGTGCGGCCCACAATCCTTCGCCGCTACCACGCCGCTGGCCTGGAACCTGGTTCTAGGGACCGCTGCGCAACGTCATTCCCAGGCGATGGCCAATCAAAACTTTTTTGACCACAAGGATCGTGACGGCCGCACGCCTGGCGACCGCGCTGAACTGGCCGGGTATGTGGGACAGCAGGTGGGCGAGAACATTGCTGCCGGCCAGGACAGTGCGCGCAAGGTGGTGGATGGCTGGCTGCTGAGCCCGGGCCACTGCGCCAATCTGATGAATCCGGATTTCCGCGAGCTGGGTGCAGCCTACGCGATGGACCCCAAAAGTGACGCAGGGATTTACTGGACGGCAATGTTCGGCACGCAGCAGTAGCGTCTAGCGCTGCGCCAGTGGCTGGCAAGCCTGGGCAGACCATTCGAAGGAGAGATGCCGGGAAGCGAGCTTCCCGGCAGAGGGGCTTAAACGCGGAATTGCCTGGTGAGACGGTTCAGGCTTGAAGCCAGGGTCGACAGTTCGGCAGTGGCGATGGCCGTCTGATTGGAACCCTCGGACGTCTGGCTGGACAGATCACGAATGCTGACCAGGCTTCTGTCTACTTCTCGAGCGACCTGAGCCTGTTCTTCAGCTGCGGTGGCAATCATCAGGTTACGTTCATTGATCTGGCTGATGGATTCGGTGATTTCGAGCAGCGCCTTGCCGGCACCATTGGCCATCTCCAGTGTCTTTTGGGCCTGAACGCTGGTCTGCTCCATTGCGCTGACAGCATTGCCGGTGCCGGTCTGAATCGAGCCGACCATCTGTTCGATTTCACGGGTCGATTGCTGAGTACGATGCGCAAGTGCCCGGACTTCGTCCGCAACCACGGCAAAGCCCCGTCCGGCTTCACCTGCGCGGGCTGCTTCGATGGCCGCGTTGAGTGCCAGCAGGTTGGTCTGTTCGGCGATGGCCCGAATCACATCCAGCACCTTGCTGATATCCGTCGCCATGACGGCCAGGCCCTGTACCTCGGTGGACGTAATCTGCACCTTGGAAACCATCAGGTTGATCGCCGTGACGGTCTCATCGACCTGAGCGCGTCCGGCCATGGCGGCAGTGCTGGATTGCGAGGTCACCTCAGATGCCGATGCGGCATTGCTGGCCACTTCTTCCACCGCCGCGCTCATCTCGTTAACGGCCGTGGCTGCCATTTCGATCTCGTTGGTCTGGCGCTGAATGGTGCGCGATGCGTCCTCCGTGACGGCATGCATTTCCTCGGAAGTGGCAGCCAGCTGGGTGGAGGAGTCGCCGATCAGGGTCAGGGCATTGCGCAGGTTGGCCTGCATGGTGGCAAGTGCGGCAATCAGTTTCGCCGCCTCATCAGTGCCATGCTGCGGAATATCCTTGCTCAGATCATTGGTGGCGATGCGTTGCGCGATACTCAACGAATCGCCAATCGGGCCAGTCAGGCTGCGGGTGTACATCCAGGCAAGGAGCAGCGTGGTAATGACGCCCACGGCGATGAAAATACCCACCACCCACAGCGTCTGCTGATAGGCAGTCTGAGCGGTATCACCGGCTTTCTCGGCTTTGGCGTCGTTGACGGTCCTGAGTTTCTTCAGTCCGGCTTCAACCTGATCGGCCGCGCTTTTCATTTCGCCATTGGAGGTTGCCACTGCAGCTTCCAGATTGCCGGCGGCCACCGAGGCCAGGTAGCGATCCTGTGCCACCTGATACCCGGCCTGTGCCTGGGACAATTCATCGAATGCCTGGCGTCCTTGCGGAGTCACGATCAATTTGCCGAGGGCGTCAAAATAGCCGGCGATCAGCGAACGAGACTGCTGGATATCGCTGAGCGCCTTGGTCTTTCGATCCTGCGGTTCAATCGGATTGCGCACTCGGGCGTTGTTGCCCCGAATACTGACAAACTCCCGATCAATCGACGCGAGCTGTTTCACGCTCGGAAGCACATTGGTCTCGATGAATTTTTCCGCAGCATTGAGCTCGGCGGCCTGACGCAGGGCGAGCAAGCCCAAAGCAATGATCATCAGGCAGAACACGCCGAAACAGAGCGTCGAACGAGCGGCCAGGTTAAGTTTTCGCAGGATCATAAGTGTTTCTCCGAAGGGGTAATCAGGTATCGCCCTCATTCGGATTAACTTGGCCGTAAAAGAGTAACAAAGTGTTTCAGAAGGGTTGCAATATTGGCTTTT
This sequence comes from Pseudomonas sp. NFACC10-1, assembly GCF_900119195.1. Classification (NCBI taxonomy): domain Bacteria; kingdom Pseudomonadati; phylum Pseudomonadota; class Gammaproteobacteria; order Pseudomonadales; family Pseudomonadaceae; genus Pseudomonas; species Pseudomonas sp. NFACC10-1. The sequence goes on from NZ_FPJB01000008.1 coordinate 176,696, forward strand.
ATCAAAACCGCTTGGTTCTTTTATGCGGATTCAACGTTTCTCCATACCCAACATGAAGGTATCCACCGCGCGTTCGACCATGGCGTGAATTTCTTCGATACTCAGCGGCATGGGCGCCTGCTGGTAAAGACGAATGTCGGTTTCGGCAGTCAATAGCGAGGTCAACTGCAATGCGGCGATGTGCGGATCGGTTTCACGCAACTGGCCTTTTCGCATCGCCAGAGCCATCAGTGAGCTGACTGTCTGCAAACACTGGCTGGGACCGGACTCGTAAAACATCATGCCGATGTCCGAGTGCCCTGACTGGGCCACTACCATGCGATAGACAGCCAGTGCCTTGTCGTCATTGATGAGCACCATGAGCATGCGTTCCCCGAAACGGGTAAACAGTGTTCTCAAATTGATCGGTTTGTCATCCTGGATCGCCAACTCTGAAACCGCGTCGGCCAGATGAGCGGTGGCGAGCCTGTTAACCACGGCGATGAACAGTTCTTCCTTGGAGGGGAAGTAACTGTAGATCGTCGCCTTGGAGCCACCCATTCGTTTGGTGACTTCATTCATCGAGGCACGCTCGTAGCCCATTTCGAGGAAGACACTTGCTGCGGCATCAATGATGGCTTCGCGGCGAGCTTCAGTACGGACCTTCATTCATATCCTCAATTCTCCAGTGGGCAGATTGTGTGCAAAATTCTCTAGACTGGAACTGAACCGTTCGGTACGATTTCAGCAGACTCCGTGGAGCTTACTGGAAAAGCAGGCGCAGATAAATGCCGATGGACTGCACCCGGCCATTCGTTGCCCGAATCCATTCAAAGATGGAGTGAACAGTTCTATGACCATTATCGACTTCAACAAATCCGTCAAACGTGCTTTTCGTAGTAATACGGCAGCCGCTCCTCAGCTGGAAAAAATGCTGACCGTGATTCTGAAGACCGACGCTCCTGTGCTTATGGGGATTTGCAGTGACGGGCTGCGTAGCAACAGCAATGTAGTGGGCGGGGAATTTTACGGCGAAAACTTCAGCGGCTCGGTACTCTCCGGCGGTAGCAATACGCTGGTTGAGTTGTCATCCGAGCTTGCCTTTCTGGAAACCCGTTTCACGCTGGTCACCCAGTTGGGTGAAATGATCAACGTTGAAAGCAGGGGCGCTCTACTCGTTGACGAAGCGGGCCAGCACGACCTGCAGAACGGAGTATGGCCAATCAGCGAAGGCCATTATCAGTGCACCTGTACACCGCGCTTTCAGGTCTCTCTGGGTCCTAACGAGTGGCTGGAGAAGAGCGCATTCATCGGCAGGTTCGAATACCTGTATGGCAATGAAGCGCTGATCAGCTTTTACCGAATGAAGTTCTGATCAGTCCCTGCGAATGTCCGCGTAGCACGCCTGGGCAGGCCTGCTACGCGACAGCTTTTAAAACGTGACGCTGGCACTCAGGCGCGCGGTGCGCGGTTCACCCACGTTGACCTGCAACTGGCTGCCGGTGCTGGACGGGTAGTACTGCTTGTCGAGCAGGTTATCCACATTCAACTGCAGGCGTGTTTTATAACCGGCCATGGGCACGTCCCAGCGCAGAAACGCATCCGCCACTGTGTAGCTGCTCATATAGAAGGTGTTGGCATCGTCGCCAGCACGTTCGCCCACATAGCGTGCGCCGCCACCTGCGTGCCAGTCGCCCAGGCCGGACGGGACTTGCAGATGGTGGGTGAGGTACAGGCTGGCCGTATGCTTGGGGGCCTGGCTAAGACGATTGCCCTTGTTGCTTGGATCATCCAGCACTTCGGTGTGGGTGTAAGCGTAAGTGCCGATCATGTCCCAGCGCTCGGCAATTCGACCGGTCACGTCCAGCTCGATGCCTTGTGAACCTACCTTGCCAGCGGCTTCGCTGACACCCGTCACGCCAGTAGGGGTGACGACGTTTTTCTTCTCGATATCGAACACCGCAAGGTTGAAGTCGAGTTCCGGTGCCAGTGCATATTTGGCCCCGACTTCGTAACTGCGACCTTCTTCCGGGTCGAAGGTGGTGCCGTCATCGTTAACGTCATCATTGGGGACGAAGGAGCGGCTGTAGTTGCCGTACAGCGACAGGTCTTCATTGACCTTGAATACCAGGCCCGCCATCGGCAGGAATATATCGTCATTTTTGTCCAGGTTAGTGTTGCGGCTGGCGCCGAGGCCTTGGGCGATGTACTGGTCATAATGCTGATAGCGGCCGCCGAGGACCAGAATCCAGCGGTCATCGAGGTGCCAGTTATCCTTGAGGTAAATGGACGATGAAGTCAGTTGATTGCTCAGGTTGCTGTTCGCTGCGCTGATCACGCTGGGCTCTGCCAGGCTGCCATAGCTGGGCGAAAAGATGTTGAAGCCGTTCTGGGCGGTGTTGCGATAGGTCTTGCCGCGGTACTTGTCGGAGTCTTCCTGTTCGGCACCGATCAGCAGATCATGTTGCTGGCCAAACAGCTCCTGCTTGCCGATGAAGTCCCAGCTGGCATAACGCGTTTCATAATCGTAGTGGCCGCCATTGGCCTGACGCCGTAGCACGCCGCTGCTGGACAGCGTACTCGGCTGGGCAATCGAGAGGCTGTAGCGGTCGTTGTTCCAGCCGTAGGTCAGACGGGTTTTCCAGTCATCGCTGAGCTGGTACTCGAAGCGCGCGGTTGCGGTTTCGCTGATGCCGACTGTATTGGACCATTTTTCATCCAGGCGCTTGTCGTAGCTGATATTGGCAGGATGACCGCCCGTGAACACCGTGCCACGATCGAACGGGCTCACGTAATCGTTGTATTCGTAAGCCAGCGTCAGGCTGGCGCGCTCCCCGGTCCAGGACAGCGACGGCGCGACCAGCGTGTGCTGGTCAACGCCGTAGTTACGCCAGTAGTCCTCGCTCTGACGCTCGGCCACCAAGCGGTAGGCCAGCCCCGAGTCGCCCAGCGGGCCGGTGGTGTCGATGCCGAAGCTGCCGCCGCCTTCGCTGTACGCCGAGCCACTGAGCGTGGTGCTTTGCACGTATTGCGGCTGTTTGCTGATCACGTTGATCACGCCACCCGGCTCCATGGCTCCGTACAGCAGCGAGGCCGGGCCTTTGAGCACTTCAACGCGTTCGGTGGTAGCGCCGAAATTTTTCGACACCACCGAGCGCACGCCGTCACGCAGCACCGAGCCATCATCGTTGGTGCCAAAGCCGCGCTTGACCAGCGAGTCCTTGGTGTTGCCAAGCGTGTTGCCCTGGCTGACGCCACTGACAAACTTCATGGCATCGTCCAGCGAGCGCACGTTGTAGTCGGCGATGGTCTGCGGTGTCACCACGTTGACCGACTGCGCTTCTTCCTTCAGCGGTACATCGCTCTTGCTCGCGGTGCTGGCGCTTTTGGCGCTGTAGCCTTCCTGTGTTTCGGTCGCGGTTGCCGACACCTGCGTGGCAGGCAGCGTTGCGGTTTCAGCTGCATGCACTGCGCCGCCGGAGAACATCGCCAGAGAAAGCGCGGACAGCAGAAAAGTGCCGGGACGGCGAGGGCATTGGAAGGAAGTGCTCAAGGGAGATGCTCTGCTAGGACGTTAATAGCAATAATTGTAATTTGATATTGATTCTCATGTAAATAAATGATTGAGGCGCCTGCCGGCTTCTTTCCCCCTGCAAACAGGGGGCGCACGGCTCAGGGCAGATTAGGTACATTGGCATCAATCCGCTTACCCATGCTGATAATGGGCTCAGGCGTATAGCCCAGGGTTTGATAGAAGGCCTGCACGCTTTCATTAAAGGTATGGATCTGCAGGTTGATCTTCACACAGCCAAGCTCCGCGAGCGCTTTTTCAGCGTGCCTGACCAGCCGGGTGCCCAGGCCTTTGCCACGCTGTTGGGGATCAACGGCAACCGAATACAGCCAGCCGCGATGACCGTCATAGCCGGCAAGGAGGGTCCCGACCACCTCGTCATCCGCTAGAGCGACGAAAAACAAATGGTCGTCGACAGCCCTTTTCTTGTCGATCGACAGGTCTGGGCGATTGTGCGGCTTTTCGTCATTGAAGACGGTCTTCCACAGTTGGATGACCGCGAGACGGTGATGCGGGTCTGAATACTCGACAATACAGTTCATTGCGGGGTCCTTTAGCCATGAATCCGAAGACTAAGGCCACGCGCCCTGCATTGTCTAACCGGCGGTCTTTGAGCCCTTGCCCTGTTTTGTCACCTGAGGCAGCGATGCGGGTGTATCGAGCAGGGCGCGAATGGCCCGGCTGTAAGCGGGCTGCCCGAGCTGCATGCTGTTGTTATGCGTACCGCCAGGCACCAATAGCAGTTTCTTCGGTTCCTGCGCGGCCTCAAACAACTGTTCGCTGAAGCGGGCCGGGACATAGCGATCCTCGGTGCCATGCACGATCAGCACCGGCATATGGATGTCTGCAATCTTGTCCAGTGAGTCGAACTTCTGCGACAGCAGCCAGCGCACCGGCAGCGAGGTATTGGCCAGCGCGGTAGCCACATCGGCCAGGTTGGTGAACGTGGATTCTATGATCAGCCCGCGGGCCTGAATCGGCACATTGCCCTTTTCAGCGTCTTCGCCCAGCTCGGCAGCCAGATCCACTGCCACCGCACCGCCCAGAGAATGTCCATAAATCAGCCTGCGCTGCGGATCGGGTTGCAATTGCTTCAGGCGTTCCCAGGCGATGCGTGCGTCTTCATACACGGACTTCTCCGACGGCAGCTGGCCCATGCTTTGCCCGAAACCCCGGTAATCGATCGCCAGTATCGAGTAACCCTGCGCCTTGAGTTGCTGGATACGGAACAGCTGGCCGGTGAGGTTCCATCGTGATCCATGCAGGTACAGCACCGCCGGGGCGTTCTTGTCCGCAGCGGGCCACCACCATGCGTGGATATTCTGTGAGTTACCGAATGCCGGTGTACTGAGTTCGATTTCCTGTACATCTGCCGGCAGACCGCTGTACCAGCTGGCGGTACCGGGCTCGATGCGAAATACCAGTTCGCGCTCCTTGTGTTCAAGCACTGCGCAGCCAACGGGCAGGCCAAGGATGACGGCTATCATGCTAATCCATCTGAGCGGACGGGCTTTGAAGCGAGCCAGAGGCGAAATCGACATAAGAAGGAGAGTCCGGTCAACAAAGTGAAATAAATGCAGAATCTGCATCCGGGATGCAAGACCAGCCGACGAACGCCGGGTTACAGGATATTGCGTACCTGCGCCGGAAGGATTGATAGACCGAGGCGAGTAAAACCGGTGGCTTCAATACCTTGCGCGATGTGGCCCGAAGGCAGCCTGGACAACGACGCTCATTAGCACGTTTTGTTATTGAGGTAGCCCTTATCGATAGCTGCGGATTATGCTGTGTCGGCGAGGGCGCTGTGTTTTTGTCATCTACCGCCGCCGGATTCGCCGATCTGCCTGCTGTATTCCCGCGCTTTCTTCAATTTCTTCAAGAGGTTACCGCCTATGTTCACCTACCGTCCCCTGGAAGAAAAAGACGTCCCCCTCATCTGCGAGATGCCGCAGAATGCCGATGAGCTGTTCTATATGTTCCCCAGGGCCACGTACCCGTTGACCGCCTCGCAACTCATCGAAGCGCTTGAGACGCGTCATGATTCGACTGTCATCGAGATGGATGGCGAAGTAGTAGGGTTTGCCAACTTTTCTCTCTGCACGTTTCGCGGCCGCTGTTCGCTGGGCAACGTCATCATCGCACCGAAAGCCCGCTCCAGAGGAGTAGGGCGCTTCATGATCACCACCATGATGGGGATTGCGTTCGACAAGCACGAGGCGAGTGAAATGATCGCGTCCTGCTACAACCACAACGTCCCGGGCCTGCTGTTCTATCCGCGAATGGGGTTTCGTCCTTTCCACATCGAAGAAAAGCGCGACAAGCGTGGCGAGCGTGTTGCGCTGATTCACCTGCGGCTGTCCGGCACCGACGCAAAAGAGAACATGCAAGACGCACAAGAGTAAGTTTTCGAGCGGGGCACGCAGGACTCTTTTAAAGGAGCGGGCGTGCCTTGCGAGCGCAGTAACCATTTCATGTTCAACCGTTCGTCGGTCTTTATTCCTTCCGTTCACGTGCCTTTTATACGCTGCGGTTCACGCCGAGTCCCATTCTGTTGAAGAACATGAGGGTGAATCGTTTTTTCTGTGGGAGCACTCAATAAGAAACCGCGTTAAAAGGATGATCGATATTCAGGTATGGAAGTTGCCTGAAGTGCAGCGCGCAGTGTATAACGGGTTTAAGCATCAAGTGAGTGGCGACGGATAATTGGCGGGCTGGCGCGGGCCGTTTTTAAAAAGTCATCAACAATAAAAATTATCAAAAATTTGTCACTGTCGGGACATGCTTACACACATAAGGAGATAAAGAGATGATCGCGAGTGGACTGTCCGAGTTAGAACTCAGAAGCATCGTTGAACGTGCGTTCCTGCCGTTACGCTGCACCTGTACGATTGCCAATGATCAGATGAACGTGCAGATAAGCGACCCGGTATCGGGGCGTACCCAGCGCCAGATGAATCTGCCGCTCAGCCGTATCAATACGGTTCGGGACATCTCGGCACTGGTGGCCGAGTTGCGCGAAGAACCGGTAATGCCCCGGGTGGCGAAAGCGTATTACAGCGCTGCCTGATACTGCTGCACCCCGCTGATGCCCCGGCATCACGTTACCTGGCCCTGATCATCGCTGATCGGGGCCTTGTCGTTTCTAAGGGCCGCTTTATCCACCGCATTCGGCGCAGGCAGAGAGGCTAGGCGGGTCTTCATGAACGCGAACCTTTGGTGGCGCAGAACCGCTTTATGCTCGTCAAATTAACAGCGTCGAAAGAATGCTGTTTTTAGCGCAGACTATAAAAAATAAGTTGAACGCATTGAATGCGTCAATGTCAGCCAGAACTGCTCTTTTGAAGGGTCATTCAACGATTAAACGATACAAGGTCATTCAAATCATCAGGTTATAAAGCGTTCCAGGCCATTGTCGCCGCTTGCAGCCCATTTGACACCCCCGATTTTCTTTGCAACTATTCAGTTGCCCGACTTATTTTGTAACGCATTGTCACTCTTTTCAGGCTGATAAAAGCGTTGTCTTAAAAAGGGCGGTAGCATGACGCCTTCTCCTGTCAGGTCTGAACATTGGGCCTGTGTCTGTTGTACCTAGTGTAATTTTTTGTGAAGAACACCTTCTCTAACCATGTCGTCTCATGGGCGCCGTGAATGAGCGCGTGTGTAGTGTGCTGCATGTGTTTCGCCTCGAATCGTGCAGGGACGCTGGTTCGCCTTATCAATCAGGTATTCGACATCCAGAACATCTGGACTGCACCCACGTATGAAAATGACGATGGAGCATCATTATGTTTGATAACTGTATGGAAACAGCCTGCGGTTGCGTGGTGGGAGGTGCCGGGCTCGCGGGCATGGGCTTTTTGTTCTACGCCCTGAAGAGCGGCGCGATGCCCGGGCTCGCTGCCAAAGGACTGATTGTCATTGATGCAAGCGACCAGCCCGGGGCGGGTGCGCTGGGAGATTACCGGATTACTGCCAACTCGGTAGGCGATGTATTCATCGATTGCCTTCGTGATCCGGCATTGCGCGAGGTGTTCGAACCCCTTGAGTACTCGGCAGCCTATTGGCGCATCAAGGCGCAGGCACAGAGCGCGCCACAGCTGTCGGATGTGGGCCTGCTCATGGCCGAAGCAGCCAGGCTGGTGCTGGACCACATCGTGCAACGTTATGGCGTAGAAGTATGGTCCGGCACGCGCCTTGATGAGGTGATTTGCGAGGGCGACGAGTTCTGTCTGCACGTTGACAGCGTGTACGGCAAAAGAAGCGTGCGCTGCCAGACGCTGGTACTCAACCTGGGCGGGCGCCAGGATCCACAACACCTGATCGATGATCTTGCCCGGCAAGGTCTGACGCTGCCGGACACCTGCACTATCCAGAGCGCTGACCGCTTGTTGCGCATGAACGCGGTGCAGTTACGCGAAGTATTTGCCCCGGCGCTGGCCGATAACGGGCGTATCACCATCGTCGGGGGATCTCACAGCGCTTTCTCGACGCTTGAGAATCTGGCGGATGCACTGGAGTTTGCTGGCTTGCAAGAACTGTCACTGGTTCACCGAAGCAGTATCAGGCTGTTTTACGAAAGTGCTGAACTGGCGCACGCAGCCGGCTACGCATTCGACGCGCAGCTTGATGTCTGTCCGGTTTCAGGTCGGATCAACCGTTCCGGAGGCTTGCGTTACCGTGCCCTGGAGATCGGGCGCGAAGCGCTGCAAAGTGGCCGCGTAGGCAAAACCGGCGTGCACGTGCAGATGGTGCAGACACTGGGCGGACGCCCCGATGAACACGAGCAGGCACGACGTGTCCTGGCTGACTCGACTGTGATCGTGCAGTGCTCTGGTTATCAGCCCGTGTTGCCCAGACTGAAGGATGCCGATGGCAACCTTGTCAGCTTGCGCGAGGCCAAGGGGGGACTCGACTCGGACGCTGGCGGCTGCCCGTTCGACCAGCACGGTCGTCGAATCAAGGGCCTGCATCTTTTCGGTCTGGGCGCCGGACTGGGCGTAGACCCGCAATTGGGCAGCGAACCCGCCTTCGACGGCCGGATATACGGCGTCTGGCAGTTTCATCATGATGCCAGCCGAGTGGTACTGGAGGCGGTCACGCGCAGGCTCGCTCATCAACCTGTAGCTGCCGAGACGTTCATTTCGGAGGGGTTCATGCAGGCGGCTTTAGGCCTTCAGGCCGGTTAGGCCGGTGCAGCAGAGAAGCGCAGAATGGCGGCCATAAAAAACGGCGTCCCAGGGACGCCGTACGGCCGGTCTGCCAATAAACGGCAGATCAGCATTGAATAAGGGGGTGGTGCGGGAATTATTGTGGGTCCTGGTTGGGAGCCAGTTCTGCCTGGATACGTTTGTAGATTTCTTCACGATGCACTGAAACATTTTTAGGTGCATTGATGCCCAGGCGGACTTGAAGCCCTTGAACGCCAAGAATCGTGACGGTGATCTCGTCACCGATGTTTATGCTTTCGCCTACTTTGCGAGTGAGTATCAACATAATCTTTTCCTTGATGGCCTCTTGAAAACGCCTCTCTCAAGAGGCTGGCGTTTGCCTTTGCGTGGTGATTGTTGCCGAGTGCATCCAAATGCATCCGTCTTATGACGTCGCACAGGTGAATTAAATTCCCTCGGTTCATTTTCTTGTCATCGAGATTTGCATCCCGGATACGACGAGTGCGCCAATTCTGCCCGTTTCGACGTGAAAATGCCCGTATTTACTGGCGTCATATAAAAAGTAACGTCAGCCGCTGCACCGTTCAGGGTCGTCATCGTCTCGGTCGACGGTGCTGCTCAAGCCATTTCGATATGAGTACAAGCGTAGGCACGACTTCACCAGATTGCCCGGGCTTTCTGAAAATTCAAATGAAAGTGGCGAACGAGTGTGTAGGAAGGGGCTGCGGATCACCGTAGTGTCCATGCTGATGCGGTGTATAGCGGGGGGCTGGGAAGGGTGATGCACAGGTGTGAGGCGGGGCCAGGCGTTCGCGGGCTGCAGCTCCCGCGAAGGCCTGGTCCGGGGTTTACACCGCCATCGACAACAGCATGATGAAAATCAGGCCGACGACCGAGAGGATGGTTTCCATCACTGTCCAGGTCTTGAAGGTCTCGGCAACGGTCATGTTGAAGTACTGCTTCACCAGCCAGAACCCGGCGTCATTGACGTGCGACAGGATCAACGAACCTGCACCGGTTGCCAGCACCAGCAGTTCGCGATTGACGCCTGGAATCAGGCCGACCACCGGCGCTACGATGCCGGCACCGGTAATGGTTGCCACAGTCGCCGAACCGGTTGCGATGCGGATGACCGCCGCTACCAGCCAGGCCAGCATGATCGGGTTGATCTGCGCCTGCACAGCCATGTGCCCGATCACGTCACCGACGCCACTGGCCACCAGCATCTGCTTGAAGCCACCGCCTGCGCCCACGATCAGCACGATTGCCGCCACCGGAGCGAGACTCTGGTCCAGCAGCTTCATGATCTTGCTGCGGTCAAACCCGCGCGCGGCACCAAAGGTGTAGAACGCCAGCAACAGCGCGGCAAGCAGGGCGGTGATCGGGTGACCGATCAGATCCATCCAGATGCGGAACATGTTGTTTTCCGGCAATACCACGTCGGCCAAGGTCTTGAGCAGCATCAGGAAGACTGGCAGCAGGATGGTCACCAGCGTGATGCCGAAGCCTGGCAGGTTGTCAGTGCTCGACTCCTTGGCAATCTGGTCCATCAGTTCCTTGGACGGCGTACCGGGGATACTTTTGGAAATCCAGTTACCGAAGATCGGGCCAGCGATGATGGCGGTTGGCAGAGCAACGATCAGTCCGTAGAAAATGGTCTTGCCGATGTCTGCACCGAAGATGCCGATGGCCAGCAACGGACCCGGATGCGGTGGAACCAGACCGTGCACGGCTGACAGGCCTGCCAGCAGCGGAATGCCGATCTTCACGATGGGCACGCCGGTGCGTCGCGCGACAATGAACACCAGCGGTATCAGCAGGACAAAACCGATCTCGAAGAACAACGGGATGCCCACCAGGAAGGCAGAGAACATCATTGCCCAGTGCACTTTCTGCTTGCCGAAGGTGCGTATCAGCGTTTGCGCAATCTGGTCTGCGCCGCCCGAGTCGGCCATCAGCTTGCCGAGCATCGTGCCCAGGCCAAGGATGATACCGACGAAGCCCAGTACGCCACCGAAGCCGTCCTGGAAGGATTTCATGACTTTTTCGACCGGCATTCCCGAGGTCAGGCCAAGAAAGCCTGCCGCCAGGGTCAGCGCGACGAAAGGGTGCACCTTGAAGGTGGTGATCAGCAGCACCAGGCCGACGATGGTCACCAAGGCATCGACGAGCAGGAACGTCTCATGGGTCATACCGAACATGGGTGTCTCTCCGGTTTATTGTTTTAAGGAACTGTTAACAGCGCCGACTTCAATCGTGTGTGCGCAAGACAGCGCTGTCTTTTGCACTCACACCTTTATCAGGCGTGAGAGCCTTTCCACCATGCTGCGGCTTGTTTGCCGATGACATCGATAGGCTGGGACGCGTCCACGATCAATGTCAGCGGTTCGCCATAGGGCGGTTCGAGGGTCGCGAACTGGCTGTCCACCAAGCTGGCGGGCATGAAGTGCCCAGGCCGGTGCGAGCAGCGTTCGCTGGCGAGTTCCTTGCTGAGTTCCAGAAAAACGAAACCCAGGCCAGGCACCGCATCACGCAGGCGCTGGCGATAAATGAGCTTGAGCGAGGAGCAGGTCAGCACCGGGTGTTCACCGTTGGCGAGGGCGGCAGCCATCTCTTCGCCCAGGCGGGTCAGCCAGCCGGCACGGTCTTCGTCGTTGAGGGGGGTTCCGGCGCTCATCTTTTCGATGTTGGCCGGTGGATGGAACGCGTCGCCTTCGATCAGACGGCCGCCGCTGTTCAGGGCAATCTCGGCACCCACGGCGCTTTTGCCGCAGCCAGACACACCCATCACCACAAGGGCGGAAATAGCAGTATTCGCAGTTGTCACAGTAGGCACCTCATCTGGAGACAGCGCTGTCTTCTTTCGGGTGGACATGAGTCCCAGCCCGGGCTGTTCCAGTTATTTGTCGTTGTTTTGGGCTCATCAATAAGCATGGGAGGCTGTTCTCCGCGGGACCCGAACCGGGCAACCCCTGTGAAACCAGCGATAAAGCATTGTCACGTTCCATGAGACAGCGCTACCTTATGGGGCATTCGACACATTTGGCAACCCTTATGTTAGTTGGCAACGCATGATACGCATTGGTTCCCGCTCTACCGGTCGCCCCACGCTCAATGAAGTGGCGAAGCTGGCTGGTGTCTCTCCGATCACTGCCTCGCGTGCGTTACGCGGTATCAGCACCGTGGCGCCTGAACTTGTGGAAAAGGTCCGTGCTGCGGCGCAGGGCCTGGGTTATGTAGCCAACCCGGCCGCCAGGGCACTGGCTTCTTCCTGCAGTCAGACCGTCGTGGTGCTGGTGCCGTCACTGTCCAACCAGTTGTTCATCGAGACGCTGGAAGCCATTCAGGACGTGTTGCGCGTGCGGGGCCTGGACGTGGTCATCGGCAACTACCATTACTCACCTGACGAGGAAGAGAAGCTGCTGCGCAACCATCTGGTCAATCGCCCGCGCGGTATTCTGCTGACCGGTTTCGACCACACGGCAGCGTCTCGCCAGATGCTTGAAACCAGCGGCATACCCTGCGTGCACATGATGGAACTCGACACCCGCCTGGGCGCCTATTGCGTCGGGTTCTCGCAACAACAGGCCGGTGCTGAAGCCGCGCGTCACCTGCTCGGGCGTGGCCGCCGTCGGCTGGCGTACATGGCCGCCCAACTCGACCCTCGTGTACTGCAACGTGGCGCCGGGTTCCGTCGGGTGCTGGAAGACGCCGGGCTGTTCGACCCCGCGTTGCAGGTCTCGACACGCCAGGCCTCGTCGATCGGTCTGGGCGGGGAGTTGTTTGCGCGCCTGCTTGACCAGCATCCGGATGTCGACGGGGTATTTTTCTGTAACGACGACCTGGCACAAGGCGCCGCGCTGGAGGCCTTGCGCCTGGGCGTCACGATTCCCGAACGAGTCTCTCTGGTGGGCTTCAACGACCTGCCGGGGTCCGCGCACATGGTGCCGCGCCTGACCTCGATACGCACGCCCAGAGAAGAAGTCGGGCAGCGCGCTGCGCAGGTATTGCTGGGCCTGCTTGACGGGGTCACCCAGCAGCCTCTGGTGGATCTCGGCTTTGAGCTGGTGGTGCGGGAAAGCTCTTGAGGATTTTCCCCGGCCAATTCTCGCGAGCCTTCTCCGGGTCATTGCGCTGACCAATGGTAATGGCGCTCTGCGGGCTCGATGCCTTCGGGCTGGAGTGCCCGACCGCGCTGTCCTGCACTGCCAGCGATACCCTCATTCGAACGGTTCCGGCACATTTTGACTGTCATTTCTGACAGTACCCATCCCCCCGTGTTGAGTATTCAATGACCCTATGTTTTTGGCTCGGAGCGGCATAAGTGTCTTGGCCGCATCGTTGGATGACGGGGATATATCTTCTTATCTATTCCCCGTTCTGGCGGTCTTACAAGACCTATTGAAGGATCAGAGAAATGCAAAAAAAAGCATCTCAGAACGTTAGAGCCTTGACGCATATCGCTGACCCCGTCGGTTCGGGTGTGCCCTTGGACATCGCGTGGCTGACCGGCATTATCCCCCTGGGCTTTGTACCCGCACAGATCGCTATCAGCCCTGATGAAACCACGTTGTATGTCGCCCATGAAAGTGGCCGGGAAGTCAGTGTGGTCGACATCGCCAGTGCCAGCGTAACGGGCGCCATCAAGCGGGCAGGGGCCGGCGCGATTACCCTGAGCCCCGATGGTAAAAGGCTTTACACCATTGGCCAGAAAAGGTGCTACGTGGTCGATACGCGCCTGCGCGAAGTGATCAGGATACTCCCGGCAGCCAACGTCAACAGGATCCTGTGCAGTGCCGATGGCCGTTTTATCTGCCTGTCCTTTCAGAATGCGCTCGGCGGTTTGATTCGCCTGATCGAGACCGAGAATTACACGGTCGAAAACGAGTTCGATCTGGGCGCCCTGACCAACGCATCGCTGGCCCTCGGGATCAGTCCGTTGAACGACAGGTTTTACGCGACCATGCTGGTTGATCGCACCGCGCCTACCGATGTTCTTGCGATCAGCAAGGTCGATTACCTGCAGCATGACATTACCGGGTTTTCCGACCCACGTTCGATGGCCTTCAGTTCCGATGGCGCCTGGCTGTATGTCGGCGGCATCGACGAGGTCTACATCGTCGATGCCGCGACCAATAAAACCTTCTATCGGGAAAAAATCGGCACGCAGGGTTACCCGGTGAAAGTCATCGGCGTGACACCGGATGACCGCTATGTCTACGCAATCTACACCTGTAATTACGACGTTTACCGGATCGATACGGTGAAGGGCATCGCCACCTGCATTGCCTACTTTCCGTCGGTAGGCGGCGCTGTACTCAACAAGACCGGCACGTATATCTATTCCAGCCATCCGGACATGAGCTGGATCTCGATCTACCGGCTATGAAGACTCCTGCAGTGGCCTGGCTTGCGTGTGACCAGCCGGGCCGCCCGTCAGTCGGCGTCAAGTGCTGCGACACCGGCCTTGGCGACCTGAGCATCCTGTTCGGCTTTCACGCCTGAAACCCCCAGCGCACCGATTACCTGGCCGTCGACGATGACCGGCACACCGCCTTCCAGGGAAGTCAGCAGCGGAGCACTCAGGAATGCAGTGCGCCCGCCATTGACCATCTCTTCGTAACCCTTGGACTCACGTTTGCCGAGTGCCGAGGTGCGGGCTTTTTCGATCGCGATGTAGCTGCTGATCGGTGCGGCGTCGTCCAGTCTCTCGAATGCCAGCAGATGGCCGCCGTCATCAACGACGGCGATGGACACGGCCCAGGCATTGGCCCGTGCTTCATCGCGTGCGGCACCGAGCATCAGGCTGATTTCGGTCTGGGTCAGGACGGCTTTGATCTTCATGGGGTTCTCCGGAGCAGTGATTATTGAATAGGGTTCAGTGTGATTCAGGCGTGCCAAGCGCTGCATCGATCAGTTCGATCCAGTGCCGCACTGGCGTTCGGCCGGCGCTGGCCAGATGGGTCTGACAGCCGATATTAGCGGTGGCAATCACCTGCGGTTTGCCGCTCTCCAGTGCGTTCATGCGGTTGTCGCGCAGTTGACGGGCGATGGCAGGCTGGGTGATGGAGTAGGTGCCTGCAGAGCCGCAGCATAAATGACCGTCCGGCACTGTGGTCAGATTGAAGCCTAGACGAGTCAGGACACGCTCGACTTCGCCGCCGAGTTTTTGCGCGTGTTGCAGCGTACACGGGCAGTGAAACGCCAGGCGCTGATCGGTCTTGATGCCGAGGGTTTCCAGCGGTTCGTCGCGCAGCAGTTCGACCAGATCCTTGGTTCGCGCGCTGATCTGCCCGGCCTTGTCGGCATAGGCTGGATCATGGCGCAGCAGGTGGCCGTAATCCTTGACGAAGGCCCCGCAGCCGCTGGCCGTCTGGATCAGGCTTTCAACACTGCCCTGCAACGCGGGCCACCACGCGTCGATGTTGCGCCGTGCCCGGTCCAGCCCTGCCTCCTGTGCATTGAGGTGATAATCCACGGCGCCGCAGCAACCCGCCTGTCCGACCGCCGTAACGCCGATGCCCAGACGATCCAGCACCCGCGCCGTAGCGCTATTGGTGTTGGGCGACAGGCCCGGCTGAACGCAACCTTCCAGGAGCAGCACTTGGCGCGCATGACCGGTGTGCGGGCGAAGTCCGGCAGGATGGACCGTCTCCGGCAGCTTGGTGGCCAGGGTTTGTGGCAGCAACGGCCTGAACTTCAGGCCCATGCCGGTCAGGGATTTGAACAGCCCGGGGTGGGGGATGACGCGACGCAAGCCTTCACGCAGCACGCGTTCTGCGAGTGGCCGCGGCACCAGGGCCTCAACCGCCGCGCGGCCGATGTCCAGCAGGTTGTGGTAATCCACCCCGGACGGGCAGGTGGTCTCGCAGTTGCGACAGCTCAGGCAGCGGTCCAGATGCACACGGGTTTTCTCGGTGACCGGCTGACCTTCGAGCACCTGCTTGATCAGGTAGATCCTGCCGCGTGGACCGTCCAGCTCATCACCCAGCAATTGATAGGTCGGGCACGTGGCGTTACAGAAACCGCAATGCACACAACTGCGCAGGATACGTTCGGCTTCTTCGGCGCGCGGCAGGGTTCTGGCGTGTTCACTCAATGTGGTCTGCATGTTTCAAAGCTCCGCGTACAGTCGGCCGGGGTTGAAAATCCCCTGCGGGTCGAGTCGGGTCTTGAGTGCCTGATGGTAGCGCAGCACAGGTGCGGCCAACGGTTCAAACGGGCTGTCGACGACGCCCTGGCTGTAGCAGGTCGCATGGCCGCTAACCCCCATAGTGATCGCTCTAATGGTTTGTCCGTCAGCATCCGACTTGAGCCAGCGTTGCGCGCCACCCCAGTCGATCAACTGCTCGCCCGGCAGATCCGGCAGGCGGCTGTCAGCAGGTACACAGAGCCGCCACAGCGGCCGAGGGTCATCGAAGAAGGGCAGGCGGTGCGCATTCAACTGTTGCCAGTACGCGGCATCGAGCAGCTCGCCGCCGAGCCGGTCCCGGGCTGCGGCCACTGAACCTTCACCGCCTTCCAGGCGCAGACGCAGTACGTGGCCATCATGGCTGGCCGCGCTGATCGGTATCGGTTGCTGACCCCACTCGGCAAGGCGCGCCAAGGCCAGCGTGCTGTCCATTTCCAGTGCGATACTGCTGCACAGACGTGGTTTGGGCAGCACCTTGAGCGACACCTCGGTCAGCAGCCCCAGGCAGCCGAAACTGCCTGCCATCAGGCGTGAAACGTCATAACCTGCAACGTTCTTCATGACTTCTCCGCCGAAACGTAGGTGTTTGCCAAGACCGGTGATGATCCGTGTGCCCAGCACGAAATCACGCACCGACCCACTCCACGGACGGCGCGGTCCCGAGAGCCCCGCAGCGACCATGCCGCCGAGCGTTGCCGCGCCGAAGTCGGGCGGTTCGCAAGGCAGCATCTGGCCTGCGGCATCCAGCGTCTGTATCAGCTCGTTCAATGGCGTACCGGCGCGCGCAGTGATCACCAGTTCTGTCGGGTCATAACTGACGATGCCTCGGTGCTCGCGGGTATCGAGTATTTCGCCAGCCGTTTCACGACCGAGAGAAGCCTTGCTGTTGCCGCCCTGAATACGTAACGGCCGGTTATCGCGGAGCGCCTGATCGACCCGCTGGAGCAGTGCCTGGCTGACGTCGTTGTCCATCGTGCTCATCAGAAGCGCTCCAGGTCGGGGAACGGCAATTGCCCGGCATGTATGTGCATGGCGCCAAATTCCGCGCAGCGATGCAGCGTCGGGATGTTCTTGCCAGGGTTGAGCAGACCGCTGGCGTCGAATGCCGCCTTGATGGCATGGAAGAAGGTCAGCTCGTCGCTATTGAACTGGGCACACATCTGATTGATCTTCTCGCGACCGACACCGTGCTCGCCAGTAATGCTGCCGCCGACCTTGACGCACAGCTCGAGGATTTTGCCGCCCAGTGCCTCGGCGCGCTCCAGCTCACCCGGTTGATTGGCATCGAACAGGATCAGCGGATGCATGTTGCCGTCACCCGCATGAAACACGTTGGCGACGCGCAAGCCGTATTGCTCGGATAGCTCCCTGATGCTGCGCAACACTCCCGGCAACTCACGGCGCGGGATGGTCCCGTCCATGCAGTAGTAATCCGGCGACAGGCGACCCACGGCCGGGAAAGCGTTCTTGCGCCCGGCCCAGAAGCGGACCCGCTCGGCTTCATCCTTCGCCTGGCGCACTTCGGTAGCGCCCGCCAGTGTCAATACCTCGCTGACCCGTTCGCAATCGGCGTGCACGTCGGCTTCGACGCCGTCCAGTTCACAGAGCAGAATGGCTTCGGCATCGACCGGGTAACCTGCGTGAATGAAATCCTCGGCGGCACGAATCGCCAGATTGTCCATCATCTCAAGTCCGCCGGGGATAATGCCCGCGGCGATGATATCGGCCACCGCGCGTCCGGCCTTTTCCACTGAATCGAACGCCGCCAGCAGCACCTTGGCCACTTGCGGTCTGGGTAGCAGCTTGACCGTGACTTCGGTAATGACGCCGAGCATGCCTTCGGAGCCGGTGAACAGTGCCAGCAGGTCGAAGCCCGGCGAGTCCAGCGTGTCGCTGCCCAGTGTCATCGGCTCGCCTTCCACGGTCAGGATCTCGACCTTGAGCAGGTTATGCACGGTCAGTCCGTACTTGAGGCAATGCACGCCGCCGGCATTTTCCGCCACATTGCCGCCGATGGAGCATGCAATTTGCGAGGATGGGTCCGGCGCGTAATACAGGCCGTGGGGCGCTGCCGCCTGAGAAATGGCCAGATTGCGCACGCCGGGCTGAACCCGCGCCAGGCGCGCCGAAGGGTCGATATCGAGGATCTGATTGAAGCGTGCCATGACCAGCAGCACGCCTTTTTCCAGCGGCAGCGCGCCACCCGACAGCCCGGTGCCCGCCCCACGAGCGACCACCGGTACGCGACGTGCGTGGCACAGCCTGAGCAGCGTCTGTACTTCTTCCACATGCCGCGGTAATGCCACCAGCATCGGTGTGCTGCGATAGGCCGACAATCCGTCGCACTCGTAAGGCCGCAGTTCTTCGGGCCGATGCAGGATGTCCAGGTCGGGCAACTGCTGTTGCAGCGCCTGCAACAGTTGTTGCTTGTCGACGGCGGGCAGCACGCCATCGATGCGTTCGTCGTAAAGGATATTCATCAAGCCACCCTGGGTTGTTTTTATCGGGTTAATGCATCCTAGCTCATTCGCTACGAAGCTTGAGTTGACAGCGAAGGTCTGATCACGCAATTTACGCATTACGTAATGCGGTTACGAAAATAAAAACACGCACCCATGCGTCAGGCAGGCGACTCCCGTGGACCTATTCACTTATTACCGCTCGACCTCCAGTTACCGTGTGCGTATTGCGCTGGCCCTCAAGGGGCTGGATTACACGGCGGTTCCGGTCAACCTGGCGCTTGAGGGCGGCGAGCAAAACAAACCTGATTACACGGACTTGAACCCGCAGGGCAGGGTGCCTGCGCTGCGGCTGGACGATGGAGTGGTCATCACTCAGTCACTGGCGATCATCGAATACCTGGAGGAGCGTTATCCGCAACCTGCGTTACTGGCGCAGGAGGCCGTGATGCGAGCTCGACAGCGTGCCGTGGCGGCGCTTATCGGCTGTGACATCCAGCCCTTGCACAACGTTTCGGCGCTTGACCGGTTGCGCACGCTTGGTCACGACGAGGCCGCTGTCGTGGCCTGGACCAGGCATTGGATCGGCCAAGGCTTGCAGGCCGTCGAGCAGTTGATCGGGGAGCAGGGTTTCTGTTTTGGCTCGAGCCCCGGCCTCGCGGATATTTACCTGTTACCGCAGTTGTACGCAGCCCATCGTTACCACGTTGACCTGACTGCATTTGCGCGTATTCAGCGGGTCGAGCATCTGGCCATGCAGCACCCGGCCTTTCAGCAGGCACATCCTGATGCACAATCGGACAAGCCGGAGTAGGCTGCCTTCATGAAGATTCTTGGTCTGCAACTGATATTCGGTGATTTTCTCGCACGCAGCGTGCGAGGGATTCCGTGTGCGCCGCCCGCAGGACAGTGATTGCCAGGGTTACCCACTCTCACTTTCCTGCAAGGAGCCAGTCATGGCTGATCTTTACGAAAATCCAATGGGCCTGATGGGCTTTGAATTCATCGAGTTCGCGTCACCGACGCCCAACAGCCTTGAGCCCGTGTTTCAGATGATGGGCTTCACCAAAGTCGCAACGCACCGCTCCAAGGACGTGTCCCTGTTTCGTCAGGGCGCGATCAACCTGATCCTCAACAACGAGCCGCACAGCCTGGCATCGTACTTTGCCGCCGAGCATGGTCCTTCGGTATGCGGCATGGCGTTCCGCGTGAAAGATGCGCAGAAGGCTTATAACCGGGCACTCGAACTGGGTGCACAACCGCTGGAAATCGCTACCGGGCCCATGGAGTTGCGCCTGCCCGCGATCAAGGGCATCGGTGGCGCGCCGTTATACCTGATTGATCGCTTCGGCGAGGGCACGTCGATTTACGATATTGATTTCAATTTCATCGAAGGCGTCGATCGCCACCCGGTCGGTGCCGGTCTGAAATTCATCGATCACCTGACCCACAACGTGTACCGCGGGCGCATGGCGTATTGGGCCGGTTTCTATGAAAAGCTGTTCAATTTTCGCGAGCTGCGTTACTTCGACATCAAGGGCGAATACACCGGCCTGACCTCCAAAGCCATGACCGCCCCGGACGGCATGATCCGCATTCCGCTCAACGAAGAGTCGTCCAAGGGGGCGGGGCAGATTGAAGAGTTCCTGATGCAGTTCAATGGCGAAGGCATCCAGCATGTAGCGTTCTTTACCGATGACCTGATCAAGACCTGGGACGCGCTGAAAGCAACCGGCATGCGCTTCATGACTGCGCCACCGGACACCTACTACGAGATGCTGCAAGGCCGCCTGCCCGATCACGGTGAGCCGGAGGCCGAGCTCAAGTCACGCGGCATTCTGCTCGATGGCTCTTCCGAAGGGGGCGAGCGTCGCTTGCTGTTGCAGATATTCTCCGCCACGCTGATGGGCCCGGTGTTTTTCGAATTCATTCAGCGCAAGGGCGACGACGGGTTTGGCGAAGGCAACTTCAAGGCGCTGTTCGAATCCATCGAACGCGACCAGATCCAGCGTGGTGTACTGACGCCGGATTGAGCGATAACCGGAAGTGCCCGCCTTGCGCGATCAGACGAGCCTGCTCAGGCTCGTTCTGAGTCATTTGTGCTTGAGCACGTCAGCCTGCCGATTGTGAGACGAGACATAACGCTCGGTAAATTCATGCGCCGGCATGGGACGACCATACAGATAGCCCTGACCCTCGTCGCACACATAATGACGCATCAGACTTTCCTGCTCGCGGGTCTCTATGCCTTCTGCCGTGACCTGGAGATTGAAGCCGTTCGCCAGCCTGATAACGGCCTCGATGATAACTTCGTCTTTTTTGCTGCGCTCAACGCCACTTACGAATGAGCGGTCGATTTTCAGCCGTGTCACCGGATAGTCTTTCAGCAGGCTCAGGGACGCATAGCCGGTACCGAAATCGTCGAATGCAATGCCCACTCCCAATGAGCGAAGGTGGCGCAGCGGTTCCATGATGCGCTGTTCGTTTCGCAGGATGATGTTTTCCGTGATCTCCAGCTCGAGAGCGTGTGCTGGCAAGGAAAAGTCTTCAAGCGCACTTTCAACCATTTCCGCAAAGTCACGCATGCGAAACTGCGCGGCGAACAGGTTGACTCCGATGCGGAATTCGTCACAGCCGGTATTTCTCCATTGCGCTGCCTGCTCACAGGCTGAACGCAGGATCCATTCGCCCACCGGCACCGCAAGAAGACCTGCTTCCAGTGCAGGTAGAAAAACCGCCGGGGACACCACACCCAGTGTCGGATGGTTCCAGCGAATAAGGGCTTCGGCTCCGGTAATACGACCGTCCGCAAGGCGTACCTGAGGCTGATAGTACAGCTCGAACTCTTTGTTGGCCCACGCCTGACGCATCGATGAGCTGAGCGCGCCTCTTCTTGACGCGGTCTGTCGATGCTCGGAGGTGAAGGTGCGAACAAGGGAACGTCCGTCAGACTTGGCCTGGTAGAGCGCCAGATCCGCATTGCCGAGCATTTGCTCCTCGTCGTAGTCGCAGCCGGACCTTACGGAGACGCCGATGCTGGCGCCGATGTAGATTGAATTGTCTTCAAACTCAATCGGTTCCTCGATGACCGCGATGAGCTCCAGGCCCAGCCTGGTCGCGTTGTCAGGGTCTGCCGTGTCTGACAGGAACACGACAAACTCATCGCCGCCCAGACGCGCGACCATATGGCTGGCCGGGACGTTTTCGCGAAGACGAAGAGAGGTCACCTGGAGCACAAAATCCCCCGCAGCGTGGCCCAGCGTGTCGTTGACGTCCTTGAAGCCGTCCAGGTCGATCAGCAGGATGGCCGCCGAAAGCTGTGCGCCGCACGCTTCCTTGATCCGCCTTTTGAGCGTCGATCGGTTGGCAAGGCCGGTCAGATGATCGTATTCAGCCGCATGCTTGAGTAATTTGTCCGCCTCGACACGCTGGGTGATGTCACGAATGATCGCTCCGAATTGTGGCTCGCCGGCATACGTCCATTGTGAGAGCGAGAGCTCGATGGGGATTGTATGACCGTCGCGATGGATGGCCGTCAGGTTGATGGATTTTCCGATAATGGAGGCCGGGCCGCCTGCAGACACCCTCGACAGACCTGCATGATGTCTGGAGCGCATTTCGGGCGGAATAATGATATCGAGAGGCTTTCCCATGGCGTCCTCGGATCGATGCCCGAAAATGAGCTCGGCCGAATTGTTCCATGAGATGATCCGGTTTTTGCTGTCCGAGCAGATGATCGCGTCGGGTGAGGTCGAGGTGATATTCATGAAGCGGGCGTGGCTGTCTTCATTCTCGAGCTCGAGCCGACGCAATTCCATTCTTTCGATGACCATGACCGCCAAGTCCTGAAGAATCAGTTGGTCTCGCTCAGAGAAGGTCTCCCGAGGTTTATTGTCGATCAGGCACAGGCTGCCCAGCACATGACCGCTGGGGGTTATCAGTGGCGCCCCGGCATAAAAGCGAATATAGGGAGCGCCTATCACCAGAGCGTTTGAGCTGAACCTCTCATCCTGCAATGCATCAGGCACCAGAAAAACGTTACGGCCCATCAGCGCAAAATTACAGAATGAGACGTCGCGGCCCGTTTCGCAGACATCGAGGCCAACGCGCGCCTTGAAGAATTGCCGGTCGCGATGAACCAGAGAAATCAGAACAATGGGCGCGTCGAAAATCCGCGATGCCATTTGCACGATCTGATCGTATTCATGCTCAGGTGGGGTATCCATCAACGAAAAAGCATTCAAAATCCGAATACGCTCTTCGTCGTCATCGCCGACTGGGTAAGTACTCATTTGAGGTCATCGCTATAAGCTGATCGCGCCTGAAACGCGAAGCGATCGATGTACAATGCCGCTGTGCCGGCATCGGTGAAAACACCCTGCCAACACGCGCTTGCGCCATGCCGGAAAAGCAAAGTTCGATACATTGCAGCACCTCTCACAGTAGTGTATCGGTAGCTGTCTCTAGCAGCTTAGAAGCTGTATCGTCAAAAAACCGAATACCTGTAATGACTTCTTGAGCAACTAGCCTGCGGGGCATTCATTCAACTAAGCCCCGCGTGACCTCGGTGTAACAACGTGTTCGGGTGAGTGGCGCTAAGGTATGGAAACTGCATGGCGGGGTTCACTGCCAATTTGATGACAACCCTATGAAACGGCTTTCCTTTATTTCGACGAGGCTTACACCTTCGGCGCTCAGCAAAGCGTTGATCGGCTTCATTGCCCTGGTCTGTCTATCGCTGACCCTGGCTACCGTCTGGCAGATGAACCAGTCGAAGCTCGAGCGCGCGGCCACCGCCAGGATTGCGGTGTCCAATATCGTGCTTGCCGCTGAGCAGCAGGCTCAGGACACCCTGCAACAGGCTGACAATACGCTGCGTGACCTTGTCGAGCGTGTGGAACAGGACGGGGTCGCAGGCCAGCAGCAAAGCCGCTTGACCAGGCTGATGGCTCAAGACCTGATAAACGTCAAAGGGCTTCAGGGGCTGTTCATCTACGATGCTCAGGGCAACTGGGTCGCCAATTCCTTTGCCAATGGCGTGCACACCAGGAACAACGAAGACCGCGATTACTTCATTTACCATCGCGATAACCCTGACCCGTCCATTCATGTAGGGTCTATCGTAGAAAGCCGTAATACCGGGGATATGGTCATCCCGGTCAGTCGGCGTATCAATGCTGCGGATGGCAGTTTTGCTGGCGTTGCACTGGCCACCGTACCGGTGGCTTATTTCCAGGCGTTTTTCCAGCGCATGGATGTAGACGACAAGGGGGTAATCTTTCTCGCTCTGAGCAATGGTGACCTGCTGGCACGGCGGCCTACCTTAACCGCACTGATGACCACCAATGTCGCCAAGGGCGATATCTTCACTCGCTATCTGCCCTACAGCGACAGCGGCACGGCGGTGATCAACTCCGTGGTGGACGGGGTGGAAAGGATCTACGCCTATCGGCGGGTGTCCGGGTTGCCGATCGTCGCCGCTGCAGGCGTCTCCTGTCAGCATGTGTTCGCGCCCTGGTGGGCCTATGCACACCGGTCCATGACCATCACCGGCATCATTATCCTTGCGCTGGTTTTGCTTGGCGTCCTGCTGTACCGGCAAATCCAGCAGTTGATCAATGCGGAAGGTGAACTGAACATCGCCAGGAACGAGCTGGAGATCATCGCTCACACGGACAGCCTCACGCACCTGGCCAATCGACGCTGCTTCGATGCGGCCTTGCAGCAGGAGTGGGGGCGGGCGAGCCGGAATACTGCAACTATCGCGATCATTCTGCTGGATATTGACTGGTTCAAACAATACAACGACACCTACGGTCATCTGCAGGGAGACGACTGCCTGAAGCAAGTGGCTGGGCTCATAGGCAACAGTCTTGACCGGGCTGGGGATATCGCGGCACGTTACGGCGGCGAGGAGTTTGTCATTCTGCTGCCTGAAACCGACCTGGCGGGGGCGCTGAAGATCGCGGAAAAAATCAGATCATCCGTTGAAAACACTCGTATAGATCACTCGGCCAGCCCGCTGGGCAAACTGACCATCAGTTCGGGCGTGGTGTCGATCAACGCAGCAGAGAAGGATGGACATACCGCCGCGTTGGCGGAAGCGGATCGGCTGCTTTACCTGGCCAAAACCAAAGGGCGTAACCGCGTCGAAGGTCGGCTGATTCACGGCTGGCATGGAGCGAGCCATTTCGCCAGGGTATCAACCGCCTCTTCCTGAGTCAGTCTGACGGACGGCTACCGCCCATACGCTCGCTGATGGCCTGCGCCGTTTGCAAAAGCCGCCTGGCCGCCAGATTCTGCGTCTCGTCGTTCAACATCGATCCCGGCCCGACCACGGTGATCACCCCCACCAGCTTGTCACCCATGGCGAACAGCGGTGACGAGGCTGCATTGATACCCGGCATCAGCAGGCCCTGAATCTGGTGCACGCCGGTGGTACGAATCTGCTCGACATGCTGCTCGACCTCACGCAGCTGGCCGGTGCTCAGCAACGGCACTTCCTGCTCGCGAAGCGCAGCGGTTTCGCGCCCGTTCAGAAAGCTGTCGAACACCAGGCCGGTGGACGAGCCAAGCAGCGGCAGCACCGAGCCGATCTGCGTGACCAGCGTCACCGCACCCATCGAGGGCTCGACATACACCACGGTCGGCCCCTTGTTGCCCCATACCGCCAGAAAACAGGTCTGATTCAACTCGTCGCGCAGGCCAGCCAGCCAGGGGGCGGATACCTTCAGGACATCCAGCTTGCCGAGCGAGGCCAGCCCTACCTGCAACGCCTCGCGTCCCAGCCCATAGTGATTGTTGACGGCATCCTGTTCAGCAAAGCCACTGGCAATCAGCGCCTGCAGATAACGATGGACCTTGCTGGCGGGCATGCCCAGGTGTTCGGCCAGTCTCGACAAAGACGTGGCAGGGGAGAGTTCGGCGAGCGCCTTGAGCACGCCCAGCCCGACTTCGGCGGCCTGGACCTTCTGCTGGCGTCCGCCTGCGGGGCTTTCGGTTTGCTGGGTCATGGGATGCTGTGCGCCGATCGGGAAAGGCAGCTTTATAGCTTGACCGGCTGGCAAACTCAAATTACGTTATGCGTAATCTGTTTACGTTAAATTATATTTCCTCGTGTCTGTGTCCGACCCCACAATAACAAGAGGTCCAGATGGCTATCCACTCCAGTTCCGACGCACTGCTTTATCAGTCGGGCTTTGGCAACCAGTTCAGCAGCGAGGCGCTGCCTGGTGCCTTGCCGATTGGTCAGAACTCGCCGCAGAAGCATCCGCTGGGCCTGTATGCCGAGCAGTTCTCGGGCACCGCTTTCACGGTTGCGCGCAGCGAAGCCCGACGTACCTGGCTGTATCGGATCAGCCCATCGGCAGCCCATCCGCGTTACCAGCGCATGGATCTGCAGATCGCCGGTCGGGAGCAGGGGCCGATCAACCCCAACCGGTTGCGCTGGAATGCCTTCGATATCCCGACAGAGCCGACCGATTTCATCGACGGCCTCATCCCTCTCGCCAGCACCTCGGCGGCGGAGCAGGCCGAGGGCGTCAGCGTTTACCTGTACACCGCCAACATCTCCATGCAGCGAGCTTTCTTTAGCGCGGATGGCGAATGGCTGGTGGTGCCCCAGCAGGGCCGGCTCAGAGTCGTCACCGAATTGGGCCTGCTGGACATCGAACCCCTCGAAATCGCCGTCCTGCCGCGAGGTTTGAAGTTCAGCGTGCACCTGCTCGATAGCAGCGCCCGCGGATACCTCTGCGAGAATCACGGCTGCGCCCTGCGCCTCCCGGAACTGGGTCCGATCGGCAGCAACGGGCTGGCCAACGCACGTGATTTTCTGACCCCGGTCGCCTGGTTCGAAGACAGTCGCCAGCCAATGCAACTGGTGCAGAAGTTCCTCGGTGAGCTGTGGTCGACGCAACTGGAGCACTCACCGTTTGACGTGGTGGGCTGGCACGGCAATAACGTTCCCTACAAGTACGATCTGCGGCGTTTCAACACCCTCGGTACGGTCAGCTACGATCATCCGGACCCGTCGATTTTCACCGTGCTGACCTCACCGGGGGCTATTCACGGCCAGGCCAATATCGATTTCGTGATCTTTCCGCCGCGCTGGATGGTGGCGGAAAACACCTTCCGCCCGCCGTGGTTCCACCGAAACCTGATGAACGAGTTCATGGGCCTGATCGACGGCGCGTACGATGCCAAGGCCGAAGGCTTCATGCCCGGTGGCGCTTCGCTGCACAACTGCATGAGCGCGCACGGCCCCGATAATGTCACCGCCGAAAAGGCTATTGCCGCCGAGCTGAAACCGCACAGGATCGACAACACCATGGCCTTCATGTTCGAGACCGGCAAGGTCTTGCGCCCCAGTCGTCACGCGCTCGACTGCCCGCAACTGCAAACCGATTACGATGCCTGCTGGAAGGACATGGCCAGAACGTTTACCAGGGAGCCACGCTGATGAATACCGCGTTCAAGCGTCGTAGCTGGGTCGAATCTGCCAACGGGCATGCCGATTTCCCTCTGCAGAACCTGCCATTGGGCGTGTTCAGTCACGGCCAGACCGGCCCACGTGGCGGGGTGGCGATAGGCAACAGGATTTTCGATCTGCACGTGGCAACAGAATCCGGGGTGTTTCAGGGACAGGCCGCCGACGTTGCCGACGTTGCCAGCCGCGACCAGCTCAATGATTTTCTTGCGCTGGGTGCCGCAGCGCGTCAGGCATTGCGCACCGCCTTGTTGCAGTTGCTCGATGAAGACAGCCCGCAGCGCGACAGGCTGCAGGGTATGGCCGGTTTGTTGCTGCCGATGAGCGAGTGCACGTTGCACATGCCCGCTCGGGTAGGTGATTACTCGGACTTCTACGTCGGTATTCATCATGCGCTGAATGTCGGCAAGCTGTTCCGCCCGGACAACCCGCTGCTGCCCAACTACAAATACGTGCCGATCGGCTATCACGGCAGAGCGTCGACCTTGTGTCCCTCGGGTACGGCTGTGCGGCGCCCCAGCGGACAAACCCTGGCGGCAGGTCAGGAGTCGCCCGTTTTCGGTCCCTGCCAACGCCTCGATTACGAACTGGAACTAGGGGTCTGGATCGGGCCGGGAAATGTCCAGGGCGAGGCCATCGGGATCGATCGGGCCGCCGAGCACATTGCCGGGTTCTGCCTGCTCAACGACTGGTCGGCGCGTGACATACAGGCATGGGAATACCAGCCACTGGGGCCATTTCTGTCGAAGAGCTTCGCCACCACGATTTCGCCCTGGGTGGTGACTGCCGAAGCCCTTGAACCGTTTCGTCGCGCCCAACCGCCGCGTCCGGACGGCGATCCGCAACCGTTGGCCTATCTGCTGGATGACCACGATCAGCAGGGTGGGGCGCTGGATATCGAGCTGGAAGTGCTGCTGCTGACTGCACGGATGAAAGCCGACGGGCTGGCGCCTCACCGGCTGGGTCTGAGCAACTCGCTGAACATGTACTGGACAGTGGCGCAGATGGTCGCGCATCACAGCGTCAACGGCTGCAGGTTGCAGCCGGGTGACCTGCTCGGCACCGGTACGTTGTCCGGTCCCGGAGAAGGTCAGTACGGCAGCCTGCTGGAGATGACCGCTGGCGGCAAACAACCGGTGACCCTACCCAACGGCGAAGTACGGATGTTCCTGCAAAGTGGCGACGAGGTGATTCTGCGTGCCCGTTGTCATCGCGACGGGTATGCCTCGATTGGCTTTGGTGAGTGCCGGGGCGTTGTGCTCGACTGAGAATACCGTGCTCGGCTCCTGCAACGTCAGCGGGTTATTTCGTACCAGCCAAGAAACATGTCCAGCGTCGATTCGACCACCGTGTGCTGCTCCTCGGGGGTAAGCAAGGCCGCACTGAACGTTACCTGCGGCCAGAACGCGAACGACTTGAGCAATGCATGCATCTGCGTCGCGGCAAAGGCCGGGTCGACCGGTTTCAGACGGCCGTCTTTCTGCGCGGCGCGAATCCAGGCACTGAAGGTTTCTTCTCGCTCATTGATACGCGCCATCCACACCTGAGCCCGCTCGGGGGAGTGAATGGTCGCGCCGACCACCACGCGGGCCAGGTCGAGAAAATGGCTGTTGGTCAGGTTGCGCATCTTGCCCCAGAGCAATTCCCGTAACTGCTCGCGCAAGCCGATCTGCGGATGAAAAACCACTTCGGCCTGCGGTGGGGCGCAGCTCCAGAGGCGCTGCAGCATCTCGGCGAACAGTTCTTCCTTGCTGGGGAAGTGGTTATACACCGTACGTTTGGAAACCTCGGCCCGCGCGGCGATCCGGTCCATGCTGGTGATCTCGAAGCCACGATCGCCGAATTCGGCGATAGCCGCCTGGACGATGGATTCGCGTTTCTGATCGGTGAGGCGCATGGGTTCGGTCATAGGTTCGCTTCAAACGTGCGTTTAGAGAAAATTACACTCAGCAGTTTACTTGTCGCCGAGGATCATGCAAGCTTAAAACTACACCGTGTAGTGTAAAACACTGTTACATATTTTCCCTCGGACATCCTGCAACAGGATCACGTACGAAGTATGCACGGCTGGAGCCTCAACCTGCCCCCAGGAGTCAGCGAACCATGGCCTCGACACATCAGAAAAAGGACTCTTCTACACTGCCTGTCTTGTCCCGTCACGAAGGGAGATACCGCAATCACGCCACCATGAAGCCGTCGAGTCTGCTTCGCACGCTCGGTATTTTCTGGGATCAGGCGTTCAACAAACCCAAGGACACACGCCCGGCAGGCGAAATTCCGGTACAGCCGCTGTCGCGTCAGCAATTGCTGGCGGCACCGAACAACACGGTGTATCGCCTGGGGCATTCGACCGTTCTGCTCAAACTGCGCGATCAGTTCTGGCTTACCGACCCCGTGTTTGCCGAACGTGCCTCGCCCGTGCAGTGGGCGGGCCCGCAGCGCTTTCATCAGCCGCCGATCAGCCTCGAAGAGTTGCCGCCGATCAAGGCGGTGATTCTTTCGCACAACCATTACGACCACCTGGATCGTATGGCTATCAAGGCGCTGACCGACAAGACCGAGCACTTTCTGGCACCGCTTGGCGTGGGTGATACGTTGATCGAATGGGGCGTGCCTGCGCACAAGGTGCGTCAGCTGGACTGGTGGCAGTCCACCGAAGTGGCGGGCATCGAGTTCGTCGCCACGCCTTCGCAGCATTTCTCGGGGCGTACGCTGCTCGACAGCAACCGCACGCTGTGGGCGTCCTGGGTGATGATCGATGGCGATCAGCGGATTTTCTTCAGTGGCGACAGCGGTTACTTCGATGGCTTCAAGACCATCGGCGATCAATATGGGCCGTTTGACCTGACCCTGATGGAAACCGGCGCCTACAACGTCGAGTGGCCTGATGTGCACATGCAGCCCGAGCAGACGCTGCAGGCGCATCTGGACCTGCGCGGTCGCTGGTTGCTGCCGATCCACAACGGCACCTTCGACCTGTCGATGCATGCCTGGCACGAGCCGTTCGATCGCATTCTGGCCCTGGCCTGGGAGCAGAATGTCTTGATCACCACGCCGATGATGGGCCAGCCGTTTTATGTGCAGTACCCGTGTCGGGGTCTGACCTGGTGGTTGGGCGTGGATGAGGTGGTTGAGTCTGAAACCGCACAGACGGAGGGCGCAGAACCCTGCAACTGCCGTCGTCAGAACGCCTGAAAACCAACTCTGGTAACGATGAACTGATTTTTTAAATAGCAGGGCCCAGATTTTGATTTGTCACCTGAGCACACGCCCGGCCTAATCGTGACCCTCGACAGGGAGGGTGAAGGTATGCAGATGCGTGGCTCGGTGGTTCAGAATATGGGGTTAATGATCAGTGTCATACTGGTGGCGCTCAACTTGCGTCCGTCGATGGCCGCTGTCGGTCCATTGTTGATGGCGATTCGGCTGGACGTCCCACTGGGTTTCGGGACGGCGTCGTTGCTGACCATGCTGCCGGTCATGGCCATGGGACTGGCAATGTTTTTCGGCATGGGCATCGCTCGCTACCTGGGGTCGTATCGCAGCATCATGCTTTCACTGGCGCTTATCGGTCTGGCAACCCTGGCGCGTCTGTTTCTGGATTCTGCTGCCGAACTGATTTTCAGCGCTGTGTTGGCGGGGCTGGGTATTGCCTTGATTCAGGCGCTGATGCCCGCGTTGATCAAATCGCGCTTCAAAGCCAACGTCTCTTTGTGCATGGGCTTGTATGTGACTGCGATCATGGGCGGGGCCGCGCTGGCCGCTTCATTCAGCCCCGTGGTGATGGGTAGTAGTGGCAGTTGGCGCTTCGGCCTGGCGGTCTGGTCACTACTGGCTCTTTTGGCAATGTGCTTCTGGTTTGCCCAGCGGCGCGTATTGCGCTCCGATGCGTCAACCACTGCAGGGCTCCGGCAGACTTTCTTCCACACGCCTCGGACCTGGATGCTGGGGGTTTTCTTCGGCCTTGGCACTGCGTCCTATACCTGCGTGTTGGCCTGGCTGGCCCCGTATTATTTGGAGAACGGCTGGAGTGAGCAGAGTGCAGGGCTGCTGCTGGGTTTTCTGACCCTGATGGAGGTCGTATCGGGTCTGCTGGTGCCGGTGCTGGCCAACCGCAGTCGCGATAAGCGCGTGGCGCTGGTTGTGCTGCTGCTGTTGATGATGACCGGCTTTGCCGGGCTGATTCTGATGCCGCAGCAGTTGGGACTGCTGTGGGCATGCCTGCTGGGATTGGGGATTGGCGGTCTTTTTCCGATGAGCCTGATCGTGTCCATGGATCATTTCGATGAGCCACAGCAGGCGGGCAGCCTGACGGCATTCGTGCAGGGCGTGGGTTATCTGATCGCCAGCCTGTCGCCGCTGCTTGCCGGAGTGATTCGTGACCTGACGGGCAGCTTTGCGGGTGCATGGTGTTCACTGATGGCGTTGGTCGCGGTCATGCTGTTGATGGTGGTGCGACTCGACCCCCGGCGTTATGCTGATCATCTGCGCGACGCACTCGACGAACCTGTCATCACTGGCAGATAGGCGGCATGATCGCATTTTGATGCTATCTTGTGCGCGTTGACCTGACCGCCTGGTCACAGCGCCAGCGAGATACCTTGATGCTTAACAGTAATGCTCTGAGAAAGCTGGACATGCAGGACCTGATGGTCTTTGTCTCGGTGTATGAGCAGCGCAACCTGACCCTGGTCGCGGAAGCGTTGCATGTCAGCCAGTCGACGGTCAGTTACTGCCTGAAAAAGCTGCGGGCGAACTTCGAGGACGACCTTTTCATCTGCACCCGCAACGGCATGCGCCCGACCCGCAAGGCATTGGCCATGCACGACCATGTGCAGCAGATTCTCCGCTCGGTCAATCTGTGCCATGACGGCCTGGATCTGTTCGACCCGACTCGCACACAAACGACCTTCACGGTCTGTGCGCCGGAGTATTTCGAGCTGCTGGTATTGCCGCATTTGATGCGTGACTTCGCTGCCGCTGGTTTCTCGGTGACGGTCAATGTGCAAAAACTTGAGAAGCAGTTGCCTGCCGAGCAGTTGAACGACGGTCGTTTTGACCTCGCCCTGTGCTTCGGGCCTGGCTTTCACCGAGTCCCGGACAGTCTGATTTCGCAGGTGTTGATGGAGGATGATCTGGTTTGCGTCATGGACTCCAGGTTCGCGCCGCTCAGCGCCCTGATCGACATTCAAACCTTCGTCCAGCATCGTCATGTCTACCCGACGCCGTGGACGTCCGACACCAACATGGTGGATGGCTGGCTGCAGCGACAGGGTCTGGAGCGCAACATTGTCGCGCGGGCCAACAGCTATCGGGCGGCCTTGCAATTGCTGGAAGGCACCGATTTCATGCTGGTTCTGCCACGGCGTATTCAGACGCTGCTGGGTAATGAACCGTGGATTTCCGTATTCGAACTGCCACCTGACCTGTCTGGCTTCAGCCTGGACATGCTGTGGAGCGCCCAGGCGGATCGAGACGAAGCCAGCGGCTGGCTGCGTGAACAAGTCGTGAAGGTGTGTGCCGAACGCGGCTTGCTCTGACGGGTTGTCAGTTGCCTGACTTGTCTTTCTGCGGGTCGGGTGAGGTGGCAGGTCGGGCCTGTTCGCCCTGCTGATTGAGCTGTTTGTTCTTCTCGCCCACCTTGCCGGCGTTTTCCGGTTTGTGATCGAGGTCTTCGCGTTTGGATTCATCTGCCATGACCGTATTCCTTTTTGTAGGGGGGGTGTGGTTATTGGTCAGTGTGGCGGGTGCAAGATTCGATTTAAATGACGCGCGGTTCATTGCCCGGTGCTGTTAGCGTCGGACGCTGAACCGCGCACATCAATCAGCTCAACAGAGTGATCAAGTCTTTGGCCGCCTGCGCAGAGCTGGCCGGGTTCTGGCCAGTCACCAGCTTGCCATCGGTCAGCACGTAGACGCCCCAGTCGTCGCCCTTGGAATAGTCACCGCCCAGTTGCTTGAGCGTGTCTTCGACCAGAAAAGGCACGACATTGGTCAGGCCGACCGCTTCTTCTTCACTGTTGGTGAAGCCTGTGACACGGCGGTCCTTGACCAGTGGCTGACCGTCCGGCGCTTTTACGTGACGCAATACGCCAGGTGCGTGGCAGACCATCCCGTGTGGCTTGTCTGCCTTGGCAAAGGCCTCGATCAGCGCGATGGAGTCCTTGTCTTCAGCCAGGTCCCACAGCGGGCCGTGACCGCCCGGGTAGAACACGGCATCGAAATCGGCCGCATTGACGCCAGACAGAAGGCCGGTATTGGCGAGCGCTTTTTGCGCATCGGCATCTTTGGAGAAGCGCTTGGTGTCGTCGGTCTGAGCGTCAGGCTCATCGCTTTTCGGGTCCAGCGGTGGTTGACCGCCTTTCGGAGAGACCAGCGTAACGTCGGCGCCGGCCTCTTTGAACGCGTAATACGGCGCGACGAACTCTTCGAGCCAGAAACCGGTTTTCTTGCCGGTGTCGCCCAGTTGGTCATGGGATGTCAAAACCATCAGGATTTTCATGTGCATGCTCGTCTTCGAAGGGGTGAGAGGGTGTAGACAGGCAAAAACCTCAAGTGTGTGAGAATTTTTTACCACCGGAACGAGCAGGGGCGGATGTCGACACAATGACGTGCGTCGACATCCGGCCCTGTTTCACCGCTGCGTTTAAAAACGTCGGATGAGGATCATTGCTCCTTGGTCAGATCCACCAGCGGTTCTTTGCGCACTTCGGTCTCGCGACCGTCCTGAATGTGCTTGACCTGCCCAAGGGCTTTGTCGACAGCACCTTTGTCAGCCAGCAGACTGTAGCTGATCTGGAACTGGCGTTGCTCTTTCGGCGCAATGGTTGGCACCAGATTCAGCGGGCGCTGGAAGCGGCGGTTGTAGGAGAAGCTGGTCCCCGGTTCCAGTCCGGTGACGTAGCCCTGGCCTTTGGTGTCGGTGTTTTTCCACAGCGAGAACACCGGCAACTGCTTGGTATTGAAACCGACCGACACGCCCAGGCTGCCAGCCTTGTTGTGCAGCACGGTCAGCGTGTCACCCTTGGCATCGCCGTAGGGCACGATGTTGTAGACCGTCTCGTCGTAATCCGGCGTCGGTGCGCGGTAGGTCTGCCAGTCGCCCAGGTCACCCTTGGCTTTTTCATTGAACGGCGAGACCTGCTTGACCGGCGCTTCGAAACGCGCCCCCTGTTCGAGGAACGGCGTGCTGAAGTTGCTGTGGTACAGCGCCTGGTATTCTTTCGGATAGTCGCCATTGTTGGTCAGCGTATCGTTGAGCGAAAAGCTCGTGCTGCCTGGCTCGGTGACCAGTTCGGTCTGCACCGAGAAGTCGACCTTCTTGAACGCCTGCTCCTTCAATTCACCCTTGAGACGGATCGCGTAGGGCGGTTTTTCGTCGATCTGCAGTGTCACCTTGCTCGCCGGAATGTTGGCCGCACGGCCGTGCAGGGTCAGCAGCTCGCCGTTGTCCATGCCCGGGTGGCCCACCCACTCATAGCCGCAGCGGGTCACTAACTCGTTGAAACCTTCCAGCCAGCCCAGGCCGCCGCGGCCATTGAGCTCGATGAAGGCCGGATTGACCACGTCCTTGACCGGAGAATCCCAGCCCATGCGCACATCGCCGACTGATGCCTGCAGCACGTTCATGCCACGGGTCGGGACGACTGACAGCTTCATCGTGCCATTATCGATATCGATAATGCTCACGCCTTCCTGACGACCGCCATGCAGCGTACGCATCGTGACAGTGAACGGCTTGTCGGTCTTCACGCCCAGCTGCTGACTGGTGATCTGCTGATTCTGCGCAGCCTTGTCGGTGTCGAGCAGCACATAATCCCAGGCAAACACACTGGAAGCGGCTGTAAGAGCGCCGAGGCCTACGAGCAGAGGAAGGGATTTCATGGTGATGGTCCTTCTGTAATTATTGGAATTATGGTGTTGCATACCGTCTGAACAGCTATTTAACGCCGAGTTAAACGATTCAGCAATGGGCAGAGTCCAGGCAAAGCGCTTTTAACCACGATGGCACTGACGACGCAGAGTGCGACGTCAGTGACAGGGCGAAGGAACCCAACGAAATCGGGCCGCAAGCAGGAGCGGGGACGTTGCTCACGTTGGTCCCTCAAAGTGAGTCGCCGAGGGGCGAAAAGGTGACCTGAGTCGAACCTCAATCCGCCTGACAAAGAAAAACTGCTGTGTGACGCAGAGCGTCACGAACTGCATTCCCAGGCGGAGCGTGAGGAACGAGAATCCGAGTCGAACCTGAATCCACCTGATACCACAGCCCCCTTCGTGAACAAGTTTGCTCCCACGGCCTCCGGCCAGCATCAAAAGCAGATTTGTGTATAACGATGAGCGCGGACGATGAGGAACGAGAGGTGCCTCGCCGAGTATAGCCAGGCACGTTAATCACCGTTCATCGAGATTCAGGTGACTGCCCCCGAACCTGATCGAGCCCAAGCCGCTCGGCTGCCGCCTCACCCAGCAACCGCTCGATCTGCGCATGCTCCCAACCGCTGAGCAAACTCACCGGATCAGTGCGCAGCCAGCTTTCAAACGAGCCTTCCCGACCCAGCGGACAGCGACATACCCGACAGCGGGTCGGGCTGCCCTCGGTGACTTCCAGCGTCAGCAACCAGCCGTCAATCTCGACCTGTTGCAGCCCGAAGCCGGAGGATGTGCCGATAAGCTTCAGCGACCGAGTACCCATCGCAGCATCCCGCAGTTGCTGATACACCTCACGAGTCGTCAGAGCTTTCACAGGCGTCACTCAAATCCATTTTGCTGAGTAAAGCACGATTCCGAATCGTGCCGGTTAAAGCAGACGCTTCAAAACGTCGACGGCGCACCAAACAGGCTTTCGATCTCGGGCCGGGTCTGGTTGATCGCACCCAACTGACGGATCAGTTCGGCCTGCCTGCTGCCACGCACGCCAGCAGTGGTCATCAGCGCATCGCGCACGTAGGTGTAGACGCCGCTGACACCGAACGGCGTGATGTAGCGAACATGCTGGCTGATGCCTTGGGTGATCGTCTTGAAATGCTCGCTGGCGTAATAGGTTCTGCGCGTCCAGGCCGATTCGAACACCAACTCCATCATGACGATATTCAGGCGCGACTCTTCGACCTCATGATTAACGTCCGGCGCAGGCGGCGCAGGCTTGGCGTTATCGTAGGGTTGCGCAAGGTGCAGGCGCAGTTTCAGCACAGCCTCGGAACCGGCCATGTCACGGGCGAGCTGCTCAATGGCTTTGCGGGCTGCGGGCAGATCATCGCTGGCGAGATGAAAGTGCAGATGCATCTTGTCCAGTGTGGCGGTTTCGTTGGGGATCGGGTCAGGCAGGCGATCCACCAGGGTGCTGGAGCCATCCGGTACGTCGTAGGCGATGGTTTCTTCGAACATATTCTGCTCGTCGGAGAACAGCAGGGCGCTGGCATCCTTGAATTGTTTCTGCGCATCGGCGGACAGAAAGCCGATCTCCACACCACCATCCAGCACGTAGCCCGGTAATGCCTTAACGCCTTCGATGACTGGCCAAAGGTGGCCGTCCTTTTCGCGCGTCAGGTGATGCTGAACGTACCAGCCCAGGCCCTCAAGCCTGGCGCACAGCGGGCCATGAACGTCGCGCCAGTAGGTCGCGAACAGTTCATGGGGAACACCCGTCTTGCGCAGCACGGTGGTGTAGGAGTTGATGACGATGTTTTCATCGCGAGCGGCGTGGTTGCCGGAAAAGTGGCTGGCGGAAAAGGCTGAGTTGGGCATGGAGGCTCTCTGTCATGAAGATATTCCTCTCAGGCGCCTCGCCGCCGAGGTAAGTTCAAGGAAACTTACCGGCGGACGCACCCTTGTGCTGCGATGCAGGGCGAGACGAACAGGTAACCCCGGTAGGCGCCGGCCAGAGTACGTACCGCCACGACCGACCACATCAGTGCCAGCAGCGCAACGAGCCACGTGCCAAACACATCGAAGAAGCCCAGATGCAGGGTAGCGCCGAGTTTGAGTGTCGCCACTGCATACACGCCGAGCGGGAAGGTGAACGCCCACCAGCCCAGGTTGAAGCCGATGCCCTGTTTCACGTAGCGCGCCGTAATCAGCACGGCCAGCGCCATCCACCACAGACCCAGCCCCCAGAACAGCATACCGACCACCACACCGATGCCTGCTGCTACCGTGCCGATGGATGCGAGGCCGTGGGCGGCGAAGATGGCCGGGGCGTCGCTGCCCATCACCAGCATGCCCAGTGCGCCTGTACCGATGGGCCCGAGTGCCAGCCAGCTGGAGGCGGCCATGCTTTCGTGGGGCAGTTTGTGCAACGCCAGGCGCAACAGCAGAATCACCAGAATGCTCAACGCCACGGGCACCGAGTAGGCCCAGAGTACGTAGCTGGTGATCAGCACGGTGAACTGCGAGTCAGCGGTCGCAAGATGCGTTGTCAGCGATCCCCCGCAGGCCGCTGCAACTTCGGCCGCCACCACCGGTAACAGCCAGACAGCAGTCATCTTCTCGATGCTGTGCTCCTGACGGGTGAACATCATGAAAGGGATCAGCACCCCACACGCCAGGGCCATCGCCACGTCCAGCCACCACAAGGCTTCGGCAACCGGAACAATGGCACTGCCCCAGCGCGCCGGGCCGAACACCAGCAGGCCATTGATGAGGGTGGCCAGGCCCATGGGAATGGTGCCGAAGAACATCGACACGGTGGAGTGCCCGAAGACCTGACGCGCCTCATCGAAAAACAGCAACCAGCGGCTGGCGTACATCACGCTGAACAGCGTGAACAGGGCGATGTTCAGGAACCACAGCGCTTCGCCCAGCGCACGCAGCGGGGCAGGGCTACCCGGCAGTTGCGCCAGCGCCAGCGACAGAATGCCGGTGCCCATGGTCACGGCGAACCAGTTGGGGGTGAATTGCCGAATCGCCTCCAGCGGGCTGTTCAGCGCTGTGAAGGGGGCGTTGCCCTTGATGAGGATTGCGAGTCTGCTCATGGCAGTCTCCTACGGGTGATTTCGGGATGTGCCATCAGTCTACGGATCGACAGTCAATCTTCTAAACGGGTAATCTCTCTCATCGTTACCTGTTTTTCAGGTAGGTCTACCCGGCGAGAGAGACGGCCTTGAGAATCAACCTGCGGCAATTACAGATTTTTTGCGCGATCACCCGCTGTGGCAGCACCACCAGCGCAGGCAGCGCTTTAGCACTGTCCCAATCAGCCACTAGCGCGGCATTGAACGAGCTTGAAAGTGCGCTGGGTACGCGTTTGTTCGACCGGGTTGGCAAACGCCTGGTTCTGAATGACAGCGGCCAGACGTTGCTGCCGCGTGCCATGAAAATGCTGGAAAACGCCCAGCAGATCGAGGACAGCTTTCTATTGCCCGACGCAGCGTTGAAGGCTCGGCTGCGCATCGGCAGTAGCAGCACCATCGGCAATTACGTCGTGCCACAGATCGTCGGAGCATTGCGCAGCTCGACGCCTCAACTGCGAATCGATGTGGACATCGGCAACAGCGCGCTGATCGCGCGCAAGGTTGCGCAGTTTGAAATAGACATGGGGCTCATCGAGGCACCCTGTCATCTGCCGGAGTTGATCGCCGAGCCGTGGCTGGTCGATGAAATGGTCATCGTCGCCGGCTGCGCCCATCCGCTGGCCGGGCAGGAATACGTGTCACTGGGCGAACTGCAGGGCGCGGAGTGGCTGCTGCGTGAGCAGGGTTCGGGGACGCGCGAAGAGGTCGAACACTTGCTGCTCAGGCATTTGCATGACCTGCAGGACATGCGTCAGGTAGGCAGTTCGGAAGCGATCATGCGCACCCTCGCGCAAGGCATTGGCATCAGTTGCCTGTCCCGTCGTGTGGTCGCCGACCTGCTGGCGAGCGGACAGTTGCGCACGCTCGCCAGCCCGTTGCCGCCGCTCAATCGCCGGTTCTTCATGATCAGGCATCGCGACAAGTTCATCTCGCCGAGCCTGGAGCGCTTCAGGGAGGCCTGCCGCCAGGCTGCCGATCAGGCTGACACGTTGCGCCATGGCTTGAGCCACAACGCCAGCCCGACCAGCAGCAGCGCGCCGTAAACACAGCTCAGGCCCAGTTGCAGCCAGGTGTCGTGCAATGGATGCAGCAACAGGGCGGCGATAGCCATCAGCAGGCTGGCCAGTAACCAGTGGCTGCGCCACGGCAAGACATGCAGCAACGACTGGCGACGCATCAGCAGCACGCCGGTGACCAGCGCGCCGCCCAGCGCGGCGAGGGCAATGCCGGTCAGGCCGAAGGCAAAGGGCAGTGCGCCGAGCAGCAGTGCATTGCACAGGCTGCCCACTAGCTCGCAGTTGAGCGGCAGGCGCGTGTCGCCAGCGGCGTAGGCATAGCGCGCCAGCAAGGCATTCCAGGCACCGAACATCAGCGGCACGGCAAACCAGGCGAGCAGTTCCGGCAGCGGCCCGCCCTGGGTCTGGTTGGGCAGCAGCAGGGCCACCAGCGCCCCGGCTGCACCGATCAGGCCGGCCACTGCCGGCAAGGTCAGCAAGGTCGCGCTGCCCAGCCCGCGCTTGAGCAGCGACAGGCGCTGATCGCCGGCACTGCCGCTCATCAGGCCGAGCAGCACCTGATTCAGGCTCATCAAGGCAATCAACGGCAGGTTGATCAGTTTGCGCGCCAGGTTGACCCAGGTCACCGCGCCTTCGCCGAGCAGCGAAGCCACCATGCGCTCCAGCAGGGCAAGCCCCTGGCTGGCCAGGTTGCTGCTCAGCAGCGGGCCGATACGCTGTAACAGCTCACGCATTGCGCCCGCTTCCGATTGCCACTGCCAGGGCCGCCAGCCCGAACGATACAAGGCGGGCAACAGCACACCCGGCATCAGCACGCTACCCAGTACGCACGCGCTGGCCAGCCCGCTCGATGTCGAGGCATGGCTGAACGTGGCGAGGTAAATGACCGGCGGCAGGTTGAACAGCAGCGAGCCGAGCCCGGCCAGCACGAAGCGCGAGCGAGCCTGTAGCGGTACGCAAAACAGCGCATGCAGCATGAAGCCCGGAGCGCACCATGCCAGCCAGCGCAAGCCACTGGCAGCCTGCGCGTAGCCATCGGCGTCCAGCCCCGGACCGATCAGCCGCACCAGTCCCTCTGCGCTCAACAGCAGAACGACGCTCACTGCCAGCCCGGTCAGTAACAGACGCGGTGCCATGCCTCCCAGCCAGCGCTGTTGCCGTTCAACGCTGCGCTGCTGATAAAGGGGCAGGGCAGCGGCGCTGAGCAAGCCCGCGGCCAGTGACATGCGCAGCGCCTCGGGCAGGAACATCGAAACCAGAAACGCGTCGCTCTGACCTCCGGCACCCCAGGCCGCCACCAGCAGCCATTCGCGGGCAAATCCGGCAGCCAGACCGGTAAGGGTGGCCAGTGTCAGCCAAAGTGTCGAACCCAGCATCGTCTGTGCTTCTGATCAGTGAAACAAGGTGAACAGGCCTTTGCCGCCCACCTTGTACTTGAGGCCGCGAGCGCGCTCGCCCTTGATCTCTGCGTTCGG
Organism: Pseudomonas sp. NFACC10-1; assembly: GCF_900119195.1. Lineage (NCBI taxonomy): Bacteria > Pseudomonadati > Pseudomonadota > Gammaproteobacteria > Pseudomonadales > Pseudomonadaceae > Pseudomonas > Pseudomonas sp. NFACC10-1. The sequence goes on from NZ_FPJB01000008.1 coordinate 217,050, forward strand.
GCCACTGACGATGGCGTAGGGCGGAACCGGTTTGGAGACCACGCTGTTACCGCCCACCACGGCACCTTCGCCGATGTCGGCGCCGAACGAGAGCAGCGCGCGGCTGCAGATCCACGCGTAGTCGCCGATGAACACCGGCCCGCCTACCGCCCAGAATTCCGGTTCGTTGAGATCGTGTCCACCGGCGATGATCAGCACATGTGAAGCGATGGTGACGTGATCGCCGATCACCAGCCCACCGCGTGCGTCGAGTTGGCAGTGCCAGCCCACCGTGCTGTCATTGCCTATGCGCAGGCTGTCGACGCCGAGCACCTCGGTATTGCGCCAGACGGTCGAGCCCTTGCCGATCTTCGCGCCGCCGATGCGCAACCACAGCAGGCGCAGGGTGTGGCTGGGGATCTTGCAGATGAGGATGTTGTAAGCCTGCTCCCAGGTCCGCAACATGCGGTCGCGCAGGGTCGGCCAGTTGATCCCGTACAGCGGAATAAGCGCGCCTTTGGTTTCGCTGGCCAGCAGCTTGTAGAAGCGTCGCGCCAGCGGGTGTTCGATTCTCGTCTCGATATTCAGGTAGCAGATGAACGACAGGGTGCGTTCCTTGATCCGCGTTTCAAAGCACACTTCGTTGTCCAGCATCCACTGATAGGCGGCTTCCAGCTCTTCGAGCGGCACCGCCATCTTGCGCGCGTAATCGGGCAGTGCCTCTCTGAGATTATGAGAATGCAGCATGCGGTGTTTCATGAGGAGGCTCCCGGCTCGGGTGAGGCGTCAAGGTGTCTGGATGTCATGTCGGGCCTGGCGCGCAGGCGTCTGGTTTCGTGCAGGCTGATGCCGAGCAAGAGCCAGAACAACGCAACCAGCACACTGGTGAAGCTGAAGTAATGGTCGAACAGACCGCTGAACAACGCAGCCAGTACACCGGTGGTGCAGCCCAGCGCAATAGCGTTTTCGCGAGTCAGCACGACCCGGCCGCTTCCGGGACGCACTTCCTTCCACCAACTGAGGGTGATAGCGATGAACAGCAGCATGCCGGGTATGCCGATCTTGTAGATGAAGTTCAGCCACAGGTTGGAAATGCCGAATTCTGTGTAGCCCAGCACCGGTGGGTCGGTCTTGAAACCGATGCCGAACGGGAAGGTGGCCACTGCGTCGGGGAAATGGCTGTATTCCAGGAAGCGAATCGCGGTACTGGCATCGTCATTGCTGAACAGCCCCATCAGCCGGTCTTGCAGAGGCGGGTAGAACATCAGCAGAAGAATGCCGGCCACCATGCCACCCATCAACAGCCGTCCCAGATGCGGAATGCGTCGCCGGGCCATCAGCAGCATCACTGCGATCAGGCTCAACAGCGCGCCGCGTGAGCCGGTCAGCAACAGGCCGACCACGCCAAGGGCCGCTACCGCAAGGCCCAGCCTGCGGGCCGTGCCGCTGCGCGTCATGCCGAAGCAGAAGGCCAGCGGCAGTAGCATCGCCAGTGCACCCCCCGCCACGTTGGGGTGCATCCACGGCGATCCCATGCGGCTGGCGAACGAAAGCAGGCTCTCGCTCAACACGTCGGCACCGCTGTAGCCCAGGCTGCCGAGGATCGGAATGATTGCAGTGGCCGAGCCTTTGGTGACGTAGACACCGATCGACAGCACCAGCAACAACAGCGTCCCGCCGAGCAGCGCGATGACTGCGTTTTCCAGCGTTTTGAGGTCGGTCAGCAGACGGGGCACCAGAAACAGGATCGACAGGTTGAACAGCCAGCGGATCCAGTTGATCGGGCCGTTGCCCTCGGCGATGACGGTCAACTGGCCGACCAGAAACGGAAACGCACTGAACAGCATCAACGCCACCAGCAGCCGTTCGGGGCGCAGCATATGGGGCACACGGTGGCGTTCCTGAAAGACTGCATGCAGCAGATAGCTGGCCCAGGTCAGCATGATCAGCGCTTCGGAGACCGTGGTGCGAATGCCGATCTGAATCGTCGAGTAGGGCAGGAAGGTTCCGATCAGGCAGAACAGCAGCAGCCCGCGTACCGGCCGGCGGATGATCGTGGCAACCGCCACGATACCGATTGCCGCCGCTACCACGAAGGGCGCCGGCAGCATCCAGATCATTACGCCGAACAGCAGGCTGAACAGCAGCCCCAAGGGCAAGGCCAATGGCATCAGCGCAATTCCTCCAGCGCCACGTGCACGCGTTCGCAAAAGGCTTTCAACTGGTAGCGCTGCGTCCAGTCTGTGGCAATCGCCGGATCCTCTTCAGGCGCTTGCGACAGGGTCCCCATCAACCTGATCAGGTTACCGCTGTCGACCGGCGAAAAGCGTGGACTGTCGGGCGGTGCGACTTCGTCCAGCGAGGAGCCCGAGGCCACTGCAACCGGTGTGCCGCTGTTCAGTGCTTCAATCACCGGCAGCCCGAAACCTTCACTTTTGGAGGGTTGCCAGAGCCGTTCGGCATTTTTGTATACGGCGTGCAGTTCGGCGTCGCTCAGGCCGCTGAGCACATGCAGACCCGGTAACTGGCGCTGCGCTTCGGTCAGCGGATCATCGCCACCGACCAGCACCAGTTCCGGGGTATCGACGAATTGCATACGCGCGGTCTGCCAGGCATCCACGAACCATTTGATGTTCTTGCGCGGTTCGCGCGTGCCCACGCACAGCCAGTAACGCAGCGGCAGGCGCAGTTGCGCGATGTCGGCCGGCTCACCCTTGAAGGCTTCCACCAACAGCGGTATGACGCGCAGCTTGGCTTTGATCCTGGGGAACATCCGTGCAGCCTCGTTTGCAGTGAATTGCGAAGGCACCCAGATCTGGTCGGCAACCTTCAGCGACCAGGCAATCGACAGGTAGTCGGTCATCCGGTAGATCCTGGCTTTCAGTCGCGAACCGTGACTGTTGTGCTGCGTGAGCTGAAACAGATCGTGCAGTTGCAGTACGTAACGCATATCGGCCGGCTTGCGCCCCAGCGGCAGGCCCATGTTGATATTGGCCATGTAGATCTGAATGCCGGCATCGCGCAGGGCTGCAGGCAGGAACTGGCCTTCGAAGCGCAGGCGATCCGGCAGCCGATGAACTGAATTCAATGGGGCAGCCCAGCGCGGGGCATGCATCAGGCGGCGTACCGGATGATCGTAGGGGGCCACGCCGAACAGCTGCAATTGCACGTCCGGGTGTTCACGGAATGCCCGTTCCAGTGCCAGGTTCTGGCGTCCGATGCCGCTGGTGGGGTAACCGGCTGCGGCGCGGTAGTCGAGTCCTATACGCATGAGCGCAATCCTTGCTTGGAGAACGAAAAGCGGGTGTAAATCACTTCCAGCTGAGCGGCGGAAACGGACCAGTCATGCCGGGCGCGAACATAAATGCGGCCGGCTTCGCCAATCTGCTCAAGCTGCAGTGGTTTGTCGGTGTATTCGGCGATCAGTGTCGCCAGCCCTGACGCATCCTCGCTGCCCAGGTAATGTTCGCCATGCCGCACCGCCAGTCCGGAAACACCCTGTGCGGTGGTCACCACTGGCAGGCCGGCGGCCATGGCTTCCAGGGTCTTGAGCTTGGAGCCGCCGCCCTGGCGCAGGGGTGCGAAGAACATCGAGGCAGTGGCCTGCAAGGCACGCAGGTCAGCTACATAACCCAGCCATTCAATGCGCGGGTCAGACCAGCGCTCGCGCCAGGCGGGCGGCATGCCGAAGCCGCCGATGGCAAAACGCACATGGGGTGCCAGGGCCCAGACCTTTGGCATGATCTCGTCCAGCGCCCATTCGATGGCGTCGACATTGGGGCCGTATTCATAGTTGCCGATGAACAGCAGTCGATGGCTGTGACGGTCCGCGTGGACGCTGGCGTAGTAATCGCAGTCGACACTGTTGACCACATAGGACGTCGCCCTGCCGCTGAGACGCGAAAGCGCCTTGGCATCGTCCTCGGTGACCGCGATCAGCTCACCGGTCTGGCGAAACACGCGGGTTTCCCAGCGCCGGTAGCGCCAGCGGTCATAGACCGCGAAGGCATTGGCCCAGCGTGGCAGACGGTCATAGCTGGCGGCACCCAGGTCCGATTCGACATTGTGCTCGGTCAGCACGAAGGGTTTGCCGGAGCGCTTGAGCGCATGCTCGAAGGGCTGAAAGGCATAAGTGTGCTGCAACTGAATAATGTCCCAGTCTTCCTCCAGCAACTGTTCGAAGGCCTTTTCCAGTTGCGGTGCGTAGCCGTTCACGCTGGCCAGCATCGGTGGCGGGGCAAACGCCACGGCCAGCAGGGTACGCAAGCTGAGCAACGGGCGTCGATCGATCACGATCAGGCGTTCCAGCCAAGGCTCCAGTGCCGCGCGGGCATCGTCGTCCAGCGGGTTCTTGGACTGCACCAGCAGCGTGATGCGATGACCACGTGCTGCCAGGTTGCGCAGCAAATGGTATTCCCGGGTTTTGCCGCCACTGGTGGTGGGCCAGGGCAGATAGGGGAGCGTCCACAGGATTCGCATGGCTCAGGGCTTCCATTCCAGAATTTGCAGAGTCGGCTTCAGCAGCAGGGTGATCCCCTGGCTGCCGGACAACGGGGTGCGGCTACCGGTCAATGGGTCGTGGACCACCGCATCGGTGATAGCCGGGAAAGTCAGCGATGTGCCCGCCGCACTCCAGAACATCAGCAAGTGCGAGCCATCCGCGCGCGTCCATGGAATGGCATACAGGTCGTCCGGTACGCTGCTTACGGCGGGTGGTTCGGCGGGTAGCAGACGTGGGCCGGTGATTTTCAGAAAGTTCTGCAGCGCGGTGTAGGCCGGTTTGGGACTGGCTTGCAGGTCAAGCAGCCCGTAACCCTGATCGCGGGCCGAGGCGCGCTCGTCCAGATCGCTGAGGTTGAACAGGAAGATGCGCTGGAAATCCATGGCGCTCATCAGCGCCAGACGCCGCAGGGTGTAGTCAGCCTGGCCGGAGGTGCCAATCAGGTGCTGCATCTCCACCGGGCCTGCATAGCTCGACCAGCCCCATTCAGTGGCCCACACCTGCTTGACGCCATTGCTGTGCAACAACTGGTTCATGGCATTGGCACGCACCAGAAAATCGCGATCCGGTATGGAATCGCCTTCCGGGTACTCGGAGTAGGGGTGATAGGCCGCGACGATATTCTGCTGGCCCAGGCCATTATCGAGCAGCGTCTGCAGCATGTAGCCAGAGGTGCTATGCATCTGACTGTAGTAAGCCATGCCTGACGTGACAATCGTCTTGTTCGGCAGGACGGCGCGGATCGCATTGGCAGTGGTGGTCAGCAAGCGGCCATAGGCAGCCGGATCCTCTTTGGGCAGCCAGACGATGTTCGGCTCGTTCCAGACCTGCCAGTTGTTGACCTGCGGATAGCGCTGGGCCAGGGCGGTCATGCGTGCGGCGAACACGTTGAAATCCGTCGGGGGGTATTGATCGCGGCTCTTTGCATCGGCCGGCGCGCTGCTGGCGAAAGGCGCTGACCCGACCAGGTACGCCAGGGTGTTGTAATTGTGCGCCTTGATCGCGGTCATGGCGGCGTCCAGCTCGGTCAGGGCGTAGCGGTCCTTTTGCGGCTCGATCACCGGCCAGTGAATGGTCAGCCTAACCCAGTTCAGGCCCAGTTCGTCCAGACGGCTCATCTGCTGTTGGTAGATGTCCGGGGCGAAGTACTGAAACTGTACGTTGACGCCCAGAAAGTCCGCCCAGACCACCTCGCGAGGCGCCTTGAGGACCGTTGCCGCCTGGGCGGCGCAGCTCATTGCTGCGCCGAGCAGTATGCTGGTGACGAGTTGCCCGAATCTGGATGGACGCTGCATGTCACTTCTCCTGGCAAGCCTGGCGAAATACATCCTGAAAATGTTCTGCGGTATGGCTCCAGACCCGGGCCTTGCCCATCTGCGCGGCGTTGTCGGCCCACTGCCTGACCAGCTCCGGTGTTGCGCAGGCGCGGGCGAGGGCTTGCGCCAGCCCGTCGACATCGCCTTGCGGATAGATCATGCCGTTGCCATGCGAGACTTCTTCGGCAAACGAGCGCGCATCCGAAGTGATCACGCCACGTCCGCAGGCTACCGCCCAGGACAGCGCGCCGCTGGTGCCGCGCAGCTTGCCGAGAATCTTCAGTTTGCTCGACTCGCGATAGGGCAGAACCATCACGTGGTGGGCCTGGATCACCTGCGCAATCTGTTCGGCAGGCAGGTCCAGTTGCCAGTCGATCAGATCGACAAGGCCCAGTTGGCGGATGCGCAGTCGTAGTTGTTCCAGATAACTGCCGGACGGGCCAAAGGCCATTTCCGGCTCGCTGCCGCCGGCCAGGGTCAGGCGCACGGTCGAGCGCAGCGCAGGCTGGGCGGTGAATACGCTGGACAGCGCATCGAGCAGGTCCTCGATACCCTTGCCGCGATAAATGAAACCGAAATACAACAGACGCAAGGGATTCAACGGCGGTAACGGCATGGGGGCGATGTCGAGGTTGCCATGATTGATGACGGCCATCTGCGCTGCCGTCAGCCCCATGCGCTGGCGCAGGCTCTGACTGCCTGCCTGGGTCAGGGTCACCAGCCGGGTCATGTGCCGCGCCAGCTGCCGTTCTTCATGCAGGCACAGCGGATCGGCCAGTACTGTGGCGATTTCCGGCAGCGGCGAGCGCATGCCGCTGACCATCGATAATGGCCACGGCAGTTTCTCGCGTCGCCAGACCAGGCGCTCGGGATCGTGCACGGTCGCGGTCAACGGCAGCCTCGGGAAACGCCGACGCAATGCGCGCAGGGCTTGAAACTCCGCCAGTCGACCGCCGCCCAGTTCGGCGTGGACCAGATCGATGCCGCTCCAGTCGGTTTCGGCCACCCGCTGTTGTGCAGCGCGGGGATCGTTGCCAACACCCTGCAGCGGTGTACTGACCTGCAGACCCAGGCCTTCAAGCGCATGCCGCAGATGTCCGGCGTAATCGGCGATGCCGTTCTGTTCGGGCGGCAGCGGCGCAAGCAACGCTATTCGCATCAGCCTCGGCTCCCGATCCGCTTGAGGAAATTCAGGACCTTTTCAGGCACTTCGAAGCGCCGACGGTTGATGATGATACCGTCGACTTTCTTGAACGCGGTGTTGAGGTTGTTGAGCGTGTCTTCCAGCATTGGCACGGTGGTGTCCTGGGCGCGAACCACCAGCACGATCAGGTCAGCCTTGCGCAAGAGCACGAAGGCGTCCTGATTCGCCGAAAGCGCCGACGCATTGATCAGCACGATTTCGCCAGGACTGGCCGGGCCGCGGCCCTCGGTACGCACCCGATGGCCCTGTTCGATCAGCAGCGCGCTTAACCGCGCGATCACGAACGATACGCCAGCTCCGTACTTGACCGAGGTAAAACCGATGGTCAATCCGCGCTCTTCTACCTGATCAAGCGGCAGAATGCCGTACACCCGATGCAGATTCGAGGTGAACGCTGCACTGCGTTCCTGAGCACGTTCCAGGTCGGGGAGGCTGGTCCAGACCGGAACACCGAAGCTGCTCTCGATCTTGTCGCCGTCGTGAATGCGCTGATCCAGCAGGTAGAAGAAGTACAGCGCCACGGCACCGACCACAATACTCAGCGGGAATGCCAGAAACAGCATCAACAGGCTTTTCGGGAATACCCGGCTGGGGTTGAAAGTCGCGTCCTCGACGGTCGCGATATTGCTGATCTGGCTGTTGTCGAGCTCACGGTCGATACGCGATTTTTCCAGGCTGTCCTTGTACAGCGCATAGCTTTTCTCCGCTGCATCGAGTTCGTTCTGCAGGCGCGACAGTTCCGGTTCCAGATTCAGCGCCTGCTGGCGGTCGCTTTCCAGCTGGGCAATCTGCGCATTCTGTTGGGCAAGCTGGGTTTGCAAGCGCGCGTAGCTGGTCTGCTGGTCGGCATACACATTCTGCATGCGGTTGTAGATGGGGTTGGGCGTGATGCTTTCGGAACGCTGGACGGTGGCGTCCTGTTCCTTGAGCAGTTTTTTGAGGTTATTGATTTCCTCGTTGATGGCCCGAATCGGTGGCGCCTCTTCCTTGAACGAGCGAAGCATTTCCTGGCGCTCGACTTCCTTGCCGTTGATGCGGTTCTGAAGGTCCTGACGATTGGGGTTGAGGGCCAGTTCACGGCCTGCCGAGACGGTCTTGGGTTGTTCTGCCAGTTGTTTTTTCAGCAGGTCCAGACCTGCCTTGGTCGAGGCAATCGAGCGGGTGGTGTTGTTGCGCTCGGTGCGCAGATCGTTGAGCCCCTGCGAAGTGTCGGCCAGACGCTGGGAAATACTGACCGCGCTCAACTGGTTCAGGTAGTTCTGAATTTGCTTCTTGTACTCGATGATGTTCGCACCGGTCGTCTTCACTTCCCCTTCGTAAAACGCGTACAGGCTGACACGGCCCAGCGTTTTGGTGCGCTGCGTCTGGTACTCGGTGATCCAGGTCTTGAGTACGGTCTGCGCGATTTCCGGGTCGTTCCAGGTAAATCTCAACTCCATCACCGACGAGCCCGGTTCATGGCTGACCTTGAAGTTTTTCTCCAGATCCTCGGCCAGACGTTCGACCTGAGAGCGGTTTTCCACCAGCCCGATGAACTGCAGAACGTTGCGCACGCCGTTGACGAGCGCTCCGACTACGGTCTTGATGCCGTTCTTCACCGAGGCCAGAACGCCGGTTTCAGGTGGCACCATGGACAGTTCGGCGAGGTATTTCTCGGACACTGCACGCATGATCGGCCGCCCGCTGAGCATGCGCTCCTCGTCGAGCAGCGGATCGCGCAGGCCGCTCGGAATCACAATGGCCTGACGATCAGACAACTCGATCGGCACCGTGCTGCTGTCGCGGCCCGGCTTGACCAGCAGCAGGGCGGTGGACTCATAGCGGTTGGGGAGCAGAAATGCGCCCAGAAGAATGATGACGAAGGTCGCCAGCACGGTAATCCTGACTTCGCGCTGGAAGATGAAGAGCAGGCGCAGCAGGTCGCGGAATGAGCGGATGTTGATCATGTCTGTTTCCCTGACAATTAATTGTTGTTGCGCAGCTCGTAATTCATGCCCAGGCCGATCGACTTCGCGAAGGGGATCAACTGGTTGAAATACAGGGACACGCCGTCAACCTTGTTGCCGACCGACGATTTGGGAACGAACACGATATCGCCGCGTTTCAACAGGACCGGTGCGCTGGGGCCACCGGCGCCGCCGGCCCAGAGAAACTTGCTGTAATCGAAGAAGTAAGTCTTGTAGAGGCCGTTTTCTTCCTGACGCAGCAGGGCGACCTGACCGGCATCGGCGTCAAGCGCCACGCCGCCCGCGCCGACAATCGCCTGGTCAAGGTTGGTAGCGACGTTGACCGGCAAAGTGACCGAGTTGCGCACCGCGCCGCCGACAAACACGGTATTGCCCGGTGACTGGGAAATGTTGATGGTCAGCGCGGTCTCGCGGTAGACGTTCTGCAGCTTGCTTTCCAGCAGGTCGTTGAGTTGCTGGAGGGTCAGGCCTGCGGCCTTGACGGTGCCGATGTAAGGGTAGGAAAAGGTGCCGTCGTTGAGCACCTGAAACAGGGTCAGTTCATAGATGGAGTTGGCGGTGAACGCCGAAATCGACGGCGCCTCGCCACTGTTGCGCACGATGCGCAGCGTATCGCCGGGGCGGATCCGCTCCGGTGGCAGCGGCTTGCCTGCCAGCGCGCGCCCCGCCGCCTGACCGGCCTCGATTTGCGCACGGTCATCGGGCAGGCCCACCCTGGAAGGGGTATTGCACGCACTTAACAGCAATAAGCTGGCGATCAGCATCATGCTTTTCATTGGTCCTGAGCTCCTGTCATGCACAAATACGGCTCCCTTGCGGGTAATAAATTCATGTTGGCGGGTCATGCGTGTTCCGGGTGCTGTCAATTGCGTGCCGCGTGAATCAAGCGGCGCTTGCTGCTGCGCCGATCAGCTCTTCACGGCCTTGTCGGGTACACGTCCATAAATGTCGGTAAAACGTACGATGTCGTCCTCGCCCAGGTACTCGCCGCTCTGCACCTCGATCATCACCAGATCGATGACGCCAGGGTTGACCAGACGATGCGTGTGGCCCGGCTTGATGAAGGTCGATTCGTTGGTATCCAGCATGAACTCGCGCTCGCCGTTGGTGACGCGGGCCATGCCGCTGACCACGATCCAGTGTTCGCTGCGGTGATGGTGCATCTGCAACGACAGTGACGCCTGCGGGCGAACCACGATGCGCTTGATCTTGAAGCGCTTGCCCTCTTCGAGGACGGTGTAAGTGCCCCAGGGGCGTGTGACCGTGCGGTGCAGGCGGTAGGCATCATGGCCCTGACGCTTGAGCTCCTGAGCGATGATCTTGACGTCCTGACTGCGTCGACCGTCGGCGATCAGCAAGGCGTCGGGGGTGTCGATGATGATCAGATTGTCGAGGCCGATAGCGCCTACCAGACGTTTGGGAGAGTCGATGTAGCAGTTGCTGACGTCGTGCAGCACAGTTTCGCCATTGCAGTAGTTGCCTTGAGCATCGCCGGGAGACAGTTCACGCACCGCCTGCCACGAGCCGATATCACTCCAGCCAAGCTGGCAGGGCACCACGGCAACTTTGTCGGAGCGTTCCATCAGCGCGTAATCGATGGAAATGTCCGGTGTCAGGGCAAACGACTCACTGTCCAGCTCGACTTGCAGCTCACGGTTGCCTTCCTTGCGCGGGCTGGATTCCAGGCACGCGCTGACGGCGCTCAGGACGTCCGGCGCATGTGTGCGCAGCTCGCGCAGCACGGCGTCGGCGCGCATGCAGAACATGCCGGCATTCCAGAAATGCTGACCACTGTCCAGATAGCCTTGGGCGGTGATCGCGTCGGGCTTTTCGACAAAACGGGCGACCTGACAGGCGTCGGCATTGAGTGCCGGGCCTTTCTCGATGTAGCCGAAACCGGTTTCCGGCGCGGTCGGCAGGATACCGAACGTCACCAGCCAGCCCTCTGCGGCCAGCTTCTGTGCAGCGCTCACTGCTCTGGAGAATTCCGCCACGTCGGTGATCAGGTGATCGGCAGGCAACACCAGCAGTTGCGCTTCGTCGCCATACAGTTGGCTGACGTGCAATGCCGCGGCGGCAACGGCAGCTGCTGTATTACGACCGAAGGGTTCGAGGATGAAATCCAGACGTGCATTGCCTTTGTTCAACTGGCGGTAGTCGTCCACCGTGCGGAAATACACTTCCCGGTTGGTGACGGTCAGCAGACGCTCGACGCCGGGCAGACCGACCGCACGCAGAAAGGTCTTCTGCAGCAGGCTTTGGCCGTCTGGCAGGCGCATGAACGGCTTGGGCATCGCTTCACGGGAAACCGGCCAAAGACGGGTGCCGGAGCCGCCGGCAATGATGCAGGGAATGAGCGTGCTCATCAGTAAGCCTCACGGGTGAATAGCACTGCAGGCACAGTGCGCATAAGGATGTAGAGGTCGAACCAGACGGACCAGTTTTCTATGTACTCAAGGTCGAACTCGACGCGTTTTTCGATTTTTTCAACGGTGTCGGTTTCGCCCCGATAGCCGTTGATCTGCGCCAGTCCGGTAATGCCTGGTTTGACGCGGTGCCGCGAGGTGTATTCCTTCACCGCCTGCTCGAACAGAATCCCGGCTGCCTTGGTCGCCGTGGCGTGCGGACGCGGTCCGACCATCGACATGCTGCCCGCCACCACGTTGAACAGCTGTGGCAGTTCATCCAGGCTGGTTTTGCGAATGAAGCGACCGACCCGCGTTATTCTGGCGTCACCGCGGGTGGTTTGCCGTTCGGCCGTTGCATCGGCCTGGTGCTGATGCATGGAGCGGAACTTGAACACTTCGATCAGGCGATTGTTGTACCCGTAGCGCTTCTGACGGAAAAACACCGGTCCTGGCGAATCGAGCTTGATCGCCAGTGCGACCAGCAGCATCAAGGGTGATAGCGCCAGAAGCGCCAGCGATGACAGCACGATGTCTTCAGCGCGTTTGATGAACGGCGACCAGCCACTGAGCGGCAGATCCGAGGCATTGAACATCGGCAGCCGGGCGACTTCGGTGATGCGGTTGTGGGTGTGCCGAAAGGCGATCATGTCCGGAACCAGCAATACGTTGACCGGTAGCCTGCGCAGTTCGCGGATGATGTAGTCCATGCGGTTTTCCGCTGTCCAGGGCAGGGCGACCAGCACTTGGGTCACTTTCTCTTCGCGGATCAGCCGCTCCAGATCGCTGGTATTGCCCAGCAGTGGCAGGTTGGCTACGGTCTTGGGCATGCGCCCGATACGGTCGTCGATAAAGCCGGTCACCCCCGAACGAATGTCCTGATGTTCAAGCAGGTATTCGGCGAGGCGCTGGCCATTCTCCGTCGCGCCAAGAATCACGGCGTGCTGCAGGAACACGCCCTTGCGCATCTGACGTTTGAACAGCATCAGCAGCAGCAGGCGAATGATGCCGAACAGCGCAAGGCTGGTCAGGTACCAGATCAGCAGTTCTTCCGGCGGGAGGTAGCCGAACAGGCCCATTGCCTGCTGCATGAACAGCAACAGTCCGAAGGCGGCCGTCCAGGCCAGCGCCATCGCGCCCATGCGCAGATCGTTGCTGAACAGTGCTTCGGAATAGACGCCCATGGCCTGGAACACCAGCACCCCGACAAAGCCGAAAAACAGCAGCATGGTCAGGTAACCCTGCTGTGTTTCCGCTCCGCCATCCTTGATCAGCAGAATGATCACAAGGCCCGGCAGTATGCAGGCGATGCCGTGAGCCAGGCGGATGCCGAAAAGAAAGTATTCGACCAGGCTGGTGCGGGTCAGCGAAAGGCTGTCGACGGGCTGCAACCTCATGGAAATCCCTTACTCCCTGTGTGCGCCTGAATTCTGCTGACCCAGGACGTATTTCTATTTTTTGTAAGACCCGAGAGGTGTTTCTACGGGGACTGTGTCCAAGCGTAGCCAGTTACAGGTCGTGCTGATGAGGAATCCGGACCGTCTTTTGTGAATATCACTTTATATATGTCGTCCCTTACCGGATTTTATTTAAGCCTTTTCAATCATTTGTGAAGGAAATTTCCCTCAAGTGAGGGTACTGCTGTCAGTAAAGCTCATGAAACGAATAGTGACAGGACAAAAGTGCTTCAGCCCTGACGCAGGCGTTGATCCGGACAGCCCGTTGCGAGGTTCTCCCCAGTACCTGCGGGGGCAAGCGAGCTGTTGCAGAGGTGAAAAAAATTTCCGCAACGGATGGGCTTTTTCCGGCTGCCCGGGGTCAGAGTCATGCGTCGTGCGAAATGTATGCGGGCGCCGATTACACCAAGAGCGTCGCTCGCAGGTTTCAATTCGTAGGGTTCGGCAGAGGAGGTGTCATGACACAACGCAGGGCAATGCTCATTCTTCACGGTAAACAGGCACTCAACGAAGACGTGCGTGACGCGGTGGCAGACAAGCGCAAGCAGGGTTGGGAACTGGACGTGCGACTGACCTGGGAAGCCGGCGATGCCCAGCGCCTGGTCGGTGAGGCCCTGGCCGCCGGTCATCGGCATATCGTCGCAGGTGGTGGCGACGGCACCTTGCGCGATATCGCCGAAGCCTTGGCAATGGCCGAAACCAAGGCCAGCCTGACTATTCTGCCGCTGGGGACTGCCAACGATTTTGCCCGTGCGGCTGGCGTGCCTCTGGAAGTCTCCAGGGCCCTGCAACTGATGGACGTGGCTCCGCGTGCCGTCGATCTGGGTGAGGTCGGCGGCAAGCTGTTCCTCAATATGGCGACCGGTGGGTTTGGCAGCCAGGTCACGGCCAGCACGTCCGAAGACCTGAAGAAGGTGCTGGGTGGCGCTGCCTACCTGTTTACCGGCCTGACCCGATTCAGCGAGCTGCATGCGGCCCACGGCGAACTCACCGGGCCGGATTTTCACTGGCGCGGCGACCTGCTTGCACTGGGTATCGGCAATGGTCGGCAGGCGGGCGGTGGACACGAGCTGTGCCCGACCGCGCTGGCCGATGACGGTCTGCTCGACATCAGTATCCTGCCGGCGCCTCAGGAAGTGGTCGGCACGCTGAGGAGTCTTCTGGAAGGCGGGCTGGGCATCGACAATATGTTCGTTCGAGCGCGTTTGCCGTGGGTAGAACTCAAGTCCGCCCAGGGCCTGGATATCAATCTGGACGGTGAGCCGCTGTCGGGCGAGTACCTGCGTTTCGAGGCCCGGCCGGGGGCACTTCAGGTACACCTGCCAACCGATTCGCCGGTACTGAGCGGCGCACCTGAACTCAATCGTCCAGACTGATAATCCGTTCGCGAACGCAGAACAGCACCAACCCGGCCACGTCGAATATCTGCAGGCGCTTCATGACCTGGGCACGGTGAGTCTCGATGGTCTTGACGCTGAGTCCCAGGCCATCGGCAATCTCGCGTGTGGACTTGCCGCGCACGATCAGGCGCAGGATTTCAAGTTGGCGAGCGGTCAGGCGATAACGCTCCTTCGCCGCCTGAGCCCGGTCTGAGGGGGTACCGCGCAATGCGCACTCGATGACCATCTGAGCAATGGCCGGGCTCAGGTAGCGCTCGTTGCTGCGCAGCGCCCCGAGTGCCTGTTCGAGTTCCGCAGCCGTAGTGTCCTTGAGCAGATAACCATGCGCGCCGATGTCGAGTGCACGCATGATCATGTCCGGATCATTCTGCATCGACAGGATCAATACCTTGCAGTGCGGTAGCACCTGCAGCAGGTGCTCGAGTGCATCCAGGCCGTCGACACTTTTCATGCAGATGTCGAGCAGGATGATGTCGGGCCTGAGCTGCTGCGCAAGGTTTGCCAATTGCGCGCCGTCAGCCGTTTCGCCCACGATGGTGTATCCGGGCATGTCTGCAACCAGCGCTCGCACGCCGGCTCTGATAAGGGAGTGGTCGTCGACCAATAACAGATTGCAGGTCATTGTGATTTCTTGTGCAAATGGGACCGCTCAAGCGCGTGTGCAGTCTCTGGTCATACGTGAAGACGATGTCAACACCAGTAAAGACAATGAACGGAAAATGCTGGCGTGACAACGCTGCCTCAATGACATCGCGATACGATTCTCAACGGCCGGGCGTGATCGAGCGTTATTGGCGGGTTGCATCTTTCGGCAAGGCCGATTGCGCGGAGGCGCTGGCCAGTTTTTCCAGCAGTTCGAGCTGTTCGTGGTCGTCCATCGTCAATTCGCCGGTCAGCGGATCGAGAAGCTCGACTTGCCAGTACATCAGCGTCAGGCAGTTCTTGACGGCCAGCAGGGCTTCCTGGGAAAGCTCGTTGGCCTGACTGCCGGTTTTCAACAACTGGCACAGCTGGCGGGAAAAATCGGCAATGCACGGCACAGGAACGGCCTCTGCCTCCTGCGCGAGCTTGCGCAGGGTTGTCAGCAGGCAGCCGGTAGCGTCCTCGTCGTTGGGGATCAGCTCCAGATGCGAAAGACATTCTTCCGACTTGTGCAAAAGTGCCTGAGACAGGCTCAGGAACTGGTCGTGCTTGTGCTGCCAATCGTTGTGGCTCAGCATCCTTTGTCTCCACTGATCATGGATAGCGAACTTCCGCCCGCGGCGAATGGCTGACAGTTAATGTCGATTTCAAACAAAAGTATGTAGGACGTTTCTGAATGTCGCCAGCGCCACTCGATTGCAGGGATTGGGACGCGGACACAAATCTAACGCCATTCATGTAGTGAGAATGCCGTCACAATAGTGGCAATTAGATGTCGATCATATCAGGTTATCCCTGATTGACTTTTTGCGGATATATGATTTTGCTCTGGGCGCAAAGAGGCGCCGAGGCATTTTCGGCGCGGGTTTGAAGCTGTATTTGTGTGTCTTGAAAGCGACATCAGTAAAGCATGATGGTAAAATGACATCAATGCTTGAGAGTGGCCGTTCATCGCCATTAAGGTCCGGCTGATTTCAGCCGATACAGGCTCAACAGAATCAACGCGACCATCGCTTCAGGAGCTAATAATGGCAGGCATTCTCGACACAGTAGATCAGCGCACACAACTGGTGGGCGAGAATCGCCTGGAAATCCTCATGTTTCGCCTTGCCGGTCGGCAGTTGTTTGCGATCAACGTGTTCAAGGTCCAGGAAGTATTGCAGCTACCCAAGCTGACCCTCATGCCGCAACGCCATTCGTTCGTGTGTGGTGTGGTCAACCTGCGCGGCCAGACCCTTCCGGTGATCGACCTCTCCCAGGCCATCGGCATGCGCCCACTGGTACCGGGTCCGGGCAGCACAATCATCGTCACCGAATACAACCGGTCGGTTCAGGCCTTTCTTGTTGGCGGTGTCGACCGCATCGTCAACATGAACTGGGATGCAATCATGCCACCGCCGGTCAGCGCAGGTCGTCAGCATTACCTGACCGCCATCAGCAAGGTCGATGATCAACTCGTAGAGATCATCGACGTTGAAAAAGTGCTCGCCGAGATCGTGCCTTACAACGCCAAGGTATCCCGCGAGAAGCTCGAAGATCCGGTGCTGGAAAATGCCCGTGGTCGGGAAGTGTTGCTGGTCGACGATTCCAAGGTCGCGCTGGCGCAGTTGCGCGATACGCTGTCTCAGTTAGGCCTCAAGCTGCACGTCGCCAGCGACGGCCTCAAGGCGCTGAACATGCTCAAGGCCTGGGCGGACGCAGGCGAGAACGTGCACGAGAAGCTGCTGATGGTGTTCACCGATGCGGAAATGCCGGAAATGGACGGCTACCGTCTGACCACTGAGATTCGCAACGATGCACGCCTGCGCGGTCTGTACATCGTCCTGCATACTTCGTTGTCCGGCAGCTTCAACGAATCGATGGTCAAGAAGGTCGGCTGTGACAACTTCCTCTCCAAGTTCCAGCCCGACAAGCTGGTCGAGGTCGTGCGCGAACGTCTTTTGATGATTGTCTGACACCGCGCTCGATTCTTCATCGCGAGTGCTGCCGGCTCCGGCTTCGGATAAGCTTTGCTGTCTGCATCAAAGCTTATCCAGCCCCAAAGGAATCGGCGCACATGTTACGTCTCAGCTCGCTCTATCGTTTCCCCCTCAAATCCTGCAAGGCCGAGCCGATGCAGCGCGCCTCGTTCGATGCGTTGGGGTTGGCGGGCGATCGACGCTGGATGCTGGTCGACGCCAGTAATGGCCGATTCTTCACTCAGCGCGCCCTGCCGCACATGTCCCGACTGTCGGTATTGTGGAACGCCAGCGGTGGTGTAACCCTTTCGGCACCTGGCTTCGAGCCTCTGGACGTCGCGATTCCGCTGGATATCGACTCTAATTTGCGTGGCGTGACCGTCTGGCGTGACTCGCTGCAGGTTCCGGATGCGGGTGATGAGGCCGGCGAATGGGTCAGCCGGTTTATCGGCAAGCCCACGCGCATGGTCTACCTGCCTGCGGAGCGTGCGCGCTGGATCCCTGGCGGCTACCAGACGGTCAACGACCGGGTGAGCTTTGCCGATGGTTTTCCATTGCTGCTGATCGGCCAGGGATCGCTCGATGACCTGTCAGCGCGCATGGGCAGGCCGATGGAAATGCTGCGTTTCAGACCCAATCTGGTGATCGAAGGGGCCGAGGCCTTTGCCGAGGATGGCTGGAAACGCATCCGTATCGGCGACATCGAGTTCCAGTTGCTCACGCCTTGCGCACGCTGCATCCTGACCACTGTCGACCCGGCAACCGGCGAGCGCAGTGCAGATCGCGAACCGTTTGCCACGCTCAAGACTTATCGGGAAGTTGAAGGCAACGTGCTGTTCGGTCAGAACGTGGTCAACGAGGGGGTGGGCGAGCTTGAAGTGGGCATGTCCGTCGAAGTGCTGGAGTAGGGGCGGGCAGCGCTATTGTCCGGCAGGAGTGCTGTGCGCGGCACTCCTGCCGACACCGGTCACTGGTCGTCGAAAAACCGTTCGTGCCAGTCCACCAGAGGCTGCGGCGAGTTGAGCTTCTGGCCGTAGATCACCGAGTACGACAATACGTTTTGCACGTACTGACGGGTTTCATCGAACGGAATGCTCTCTACCCAGACATCGAAGGCCAGATGATTGGCACCTTTAAGCCATTGGCGCACGCGCCCCGGGCCAGCGTTGTAGGCGGCTGAGGCGAGCACCCGGTTGCCGTTGAACTGCGCATGCACCGAGCTCAGGTAGGCGGCGCCCAACTGGATGTTGGTGTCCGGGTCGAGCACCTGCTGAGGCGAGGCCAGCGGGATGCTGTACTTGCGCGCGGTCTCCTTGGCGGTGGCAGGCATCAATTGCATCAGCCCGCTGGCACCGACGCCCGAGCGGGCATCATCCATGAAGGCGCTTTCCTGACGCGTGATGGCGAACACCCAGCTCGAATGCAGGCCGCGCACCTTGGCTTCGCGTACCAGCGTGTCGCGGTGCGCCATCGGGAAGCGAATATCCAGATCGTCCCAGTATTGCGCCTGGCTGATGGTGCGGATTGCCGGGAAATACCACTGCATGTCGTAGGCCAGCTTGGCCTGGGCAACCATCTCGTCACGATTGAACAGGCGGCTCACGTGATACCACTCGCGCCGACCGTTGACGATCTCGCCGCGATCATGAAACTCCAGTGCGCGACGCACGCCCGGCGTGTTGCGTACCTTGTTGATCAGCGCCTGGCTCAGCACCAGCGGCTTATTGTTGAGCTGGTATGGGCTCTGGGTGCGATCGGCAGCCAGAAAGCCGTAGAAGTCACGCTCCTTGGCGACATCCTTGTACAGCGCAGCAATCAGCGGGCTGTTGGGTTGCGCCAGTTCCAGAGAGCGGGCTTCCCAGTAACGCCAGCGATTGGTCGCCGCCAGATCCTTGGGCAGCCGGCGCGCGAGCTCATAGGCGTCTTCCCAGCGACCCAGGCGCAGCAACAGGCGCAGGCGCCATTCGGTCACGGTGTCGTCACGCAACTCGGGGTCATATTTGGTCATGACCTCCAGTGCGCGGTCGTCATAACGACGCGCCAGGGTCAGGCCGATTTCCTTGGCAATTTCGACCTGCTCTTCGCGGGAGAAATGCATGGTCACGGCGTAGCCATCGAGCATCGACAGGGCTTTCTGCGGGTCCTGCTTGGCGAGCCGACGCAGGCCGAGACCGACCACGTCGGACATCGCTTCGTCTACCGGGGCAAATTGCGACGGGTTGTTGACCATCTCCGGTTTCTGCGCGACAGCCAGTAGCAGGCGTCCTTGCGGTGCCAGCGAGTTGAGGCTGTCCACCAGCGTGCTGGCCAGACTGTAATTACGCGTCTGCGCCGCCAGCTTGGCGCGCTGCCAGCGCTTCTGTTCGGTCAGCTGGCCGGCGGCCGCCCACTGGGCAAAGAAACCGTCACAGGCGGCGGGTAATGTCTTGCCGGTCATCCAGAGCTTTTCAGCACTGGCGAAGCCTTCGGCGCGTTTGTTGTTGTTCAATTGGTACTGCCCGTACAGGCAGTCCAGCTCGACGAACTTCATCTTCGGGTCGTAATACTTGACGAAGGTTTGCCAGTCGCCACGCTCGGCCAGCCAGCGCAACCAGCGCAGCTTCATCCAGTTGGCTTGCGGCAGGTCGCCGTGCTCGGCAAGGAACTTCTCGATTTCGGGATTGCTTGCCGTTTTCAGGCGCGCCGTCAGTTCGTCGTATTCGAGGTAAGGCTCCAGCGGATAGTCGGCCAGGGCTGTGGCGTACATCTGGTAGGGGCCGGAATCGCCCTTGGCCAGTGCGCGCTTTGCTTCGTCGTAATACTTGCGTTGTTGGTTGAGGTCTACCGCATGAGCAGTCTGGACGGCGGTGGCGGAGAGGAGCAGGCACGATAAAAAGCTGAACAAACGACTGCGCATGAGACTTCCGAGCAGATGAGTCGGTGAAAAGTATTGCTAGCTTAGCCTTTTGCCAGCTCTTGGTGAAAGCATTGCCGACGAGCTTGTCTCATATGGAAATAATTGGCGGTCATAAAGTCTTGTCGAGGCGCGCAGCGGTGCCATGAATGCCGACATCTGCCTGCTATCTCAGGTAGAATGCGCGCCCGGTTTTTGGAGAAGCTCATGACCCTGCTCAAATTCAGCGATGTGTCCCTTGCTTTCGGCGCCATGCCGTTATTGGACAAGGTGTCCTGGCAGATCGCCCGTGGCGAGCGGGTGTGCATCATCGGCCGTAACGGCACAGGCAAATCCAGCATGTTGAAGCTGGTAAAAGGCGTTCAGAAGCCTGATGACGGGGCTGTCTGGCGCGCGCCCGGCCTCAAGATCGGCGAATTGCCCCAGGAATTGCCGGTAGCCGACGGACGGACTGTGTTCGACGTGGTGGCCGAAGGTCTGGATGGCGTCGGTGCCTTGCTGGCCGAGTACCACCACCTGGCGCAGAACTGCGTCACCGAGGAAGACCTGAACAAGCTGATGCATGTTCAGCAGGACCTCGAAGCCCGTGATGGCTGGCGCCTGCAGCAGTTGGTCGAGAGCACTCTCAGCCGCTTGCAGTTGCCTGCCGACAAGACCCTGGCCGAACTGTCCGGTGGCTGGCGTCGCCGTGTTCTGCTGGCCCAGGCGTTGGTGTCCGAGCCGGACCTGCTGTTGCTCGACGAGCCGACCAACCACCTGGATATCGGCGCCATCGCCTGGCTTGAAGAAGCCCTCAAGGATTTCCAGGGTGCAGTGCTGTTCATCACGCACGACCGGGCATTCCTGCAAAACCTTGCGACCCGCATCCTTGAGCTGGACCGCGGCGGCCTGATCGACTGGGATGGCGACTACGCCAGTTTTCTGGTCCACAAGGAAGCTGCGCTGGCTGCCGAAGAAACCGCCAACGCGCTGTTCGACAAGCGTCTGGCCCAGGAAGAAGTCTGGATCCGCCAGGGCATCAAGGCTCGTCGCACCCGTAACGAAGGTCGCGTGCGTGCGCTCAAGGAGCTGCGCGTAGAGCGCAGCGAGCGTCGTGAGCGTACCGGCAAGGCCAACATTCAGCTCGACACTGCCGAGAAGTCCGGCAAGCAGGTCATGGTGCTCGATAACGTCAGCTTCGCCCATCCGGGCGGGCCGACCCTGATCAAGGATTTCTCCATGGTCCTGCAGCGCGAGGACCGTATCGGTCTGCTCGGCGCCAACGGTACCGGCAAGACCACGCTGCTCAAGCTGATGCTCGACAACCTGCAGCCAACCGCAGGCAAGGTTGAAGTCGGTACGCGTCTGGATGTGGCCTATTTCGACCAGTTGCGTCACCAGCTCGATCTGGAAAAGACCGTAATCGACAACGTTGCCGAGGGACGTGATTTCATCGATATCGATGGCCAGAGCCGTCATGTGCTGAGCTACCTCGGCGACTTCCTGTTCAGCCCGCAGCGTGCCCGCACGCCGGTCAAGGCGCTTTCCGGTGGCGAGCGTGCCCGTCTGTTGCTGGCCAAGCTGTTCAGCAAGCCAGCCAACCTGCTGGTGCTCGACGAACCCACCAACGACCTGGACGTCGAAACCCTGGAGCTGCTCGAAGAGGTTCTGCTGACCTTCAAAGGCACTGTGCTGATGGTCAGTCACGACCGGGCATTCCTCGACAACGTCGTCACCAGTACGCTGGTGTTCGAAGGCGAAGGCAAGGTTCGCGAGTACGTGGGTGGTTATCAGGACTGGCTGCGTCAGGGCGGGTCACCGCGTCTGCTGGGCGTCGCCGACACCAAGTCGGGCAAGGCCGAGCTGGCCAGCGCTGTGGTGCAGGCCGCACCGGTTGCCGCTCAGGACATGCCGGTGGCGAAGAAGAAGCTCAGCTACAAGCTTCAGCGTGAGCTGGAGGCGTTGCCTGCGCAGATCGATGAAGTCGAAGGCAAGATGGCCGCGCTGAACGCGGAAATGGCCGAGCCGGGCTTCTACCAGCGCTCGTCCGAGCAGACTGCAGCCGTGCTGGCGCAGCTGGAAAACCTGCAGGCCGAACTGGACAAGCTGCTGGAGCGTTGGGCCGAACTGGACGAGTGATCGTCCGGCGCGTCTCAGGTTGCAGGAAAAGCCCGGGTCACCGGGCTTTTTGCTATAGCGGGCCCGGGATTATTCAGGCTTCTTGTCTTCCTGTTTGTTGAGGCGTACGGCCAGTACGTCACAGGGCGCGCCATGCACGACGTCGTTGGTGGTCGAGCCTAGCAGCAGGGCCAGGCCATGGCGGCCGTGGCTGCCGACAACGATTACGTCGCAACCCTTGTTCTTGGCCAGTTGATGGATTTCCTGACGCGGCTGGCCATACACAAGATGGCTTTCGCCTTCGTTGAGCAGCGGGAATCTTAGCTTGAGCGAGTCCTGTACTTTCTTGAGTTTTTCCTTGGCCTGGTCGAATTGCTGCTGCTGCAACTGCGACAGGTCCATGGGTACATCACCGCCAAAGGCCATTGCCATGGGTTCGACGATGTGCACGATCGACAGCTTCGCGCCGCTGTCTTTTGCCAGCATGCTGGCGCGGTGGATGACCGATTCACACTCATCGGTGAGGTCGATGGCAACCAGAACGTGTTTGTATGGCATGAGGGTGTCCTCCGGGAGAATTGCAATGATGGGAGTATGGCTCTTTCGTTCGCATCTGGGCAGGCCCCCGTGCAAGTCATTGTTTTCAAGAATGTTGTAAAGAGCCTGAAATCGGCTGGGGGCAAGAAATATGACGGTCTGGATAGTCCTGTCAATCATTGGTGTAATGCTGAGTCCGCTGGTGTGGTTACGTCCCTCGCGCCAGCAAAGCGGCAGGATGGCGTTGCGCATGCAGGCGCGGCGGCTGGGCATGGGTATGCAACTGACCCCGCAGGAGTGGCCGCACTGGCTGAGCAAAGAGCCGCCCAGCCCTTGCGCGCAGTACCATCGTCCGCGTCTGGGCTCGCATGCAGATACCTGGGTGTACTGGCAAAGCGAACCGGGCGTATGGCTTAACCGCTGGCGCGAGCCTTGCGAGGACGCGAGGCTGCTGCCCCACCTGCAAACGTTGCCCGTGGATGCCTACAAGGTCGAGGCTGATGGGCAACTGATTGCGGTGTACTGGGCCGAGCGGGGCGAGGCAGAAGTGTTACAGCGTATTGATGCGGTGCTCAGGGCGCTGGCCTGACCCTGAATCGCAGGCATTAAAAAGCCCGATAACAACATCGGGCCGGGGTTGGCCAGGCAGGCCGATAATTCGTCGCGTGCCGACAGGCTTTCGCTGCCATGTCGGCTTTCGCTGTTGCGCACCCGCAAATCAGCTGCATTGCGAGCCTCTTGTGGCGCAGTGCTGCGACTCTAGACCTTTTGCTCCTTTTTGTCGCGATTCCTGCAAATATTTTTTGCATGTGCCCTCGTGCGGTGCGTTCCTGGCTGATTTTCCCCGCGCTTATCGATTGTCACGCATCGCGATTATTGTCATGCAGAGGCCCGTCGTCCCTGGCGTGGCGGCTTATTACCGCGCTCCGCGTCCAGCAACTGCAGGGCATTCAAGTGAGCACTATCATTACCGCGAATGATGGAAGATCTTAGGTTGCAGCGGGCATTATGGGGCCTCGGCATGTTCCTGTTAAAACGCGAATTTTCAGGCGTTTTGTCGAATTGACAATCTTGTGGTTATGCCTGATGGTGTGCGTACCCAAATCAAACGGGCGTATGAAATGAGCGTTTGGTCGTCAGAGGGCTCTCACAGAATCCCGACTACCACGTCGCGGCGGTAAGCGTGTGATTTGGCGTGTTCATCGACGGCGACGTCGTAGCCCCGTCGGACATTGAGGTCCGGCGGGTATTGTTCAGCTTCCATATTGTGGAGATCAGTTGATGATTTACGAAGGTAAAGCCATCACGGTTAAGGCTCTTGAAAGTGGCATCGTCGAATTGAATTTCGACCTCAAGGGTGAGTCCGTCAACAAGTTCAACCGTCTCACCCTCAATGAGTTCCGCCAGGCAGTCGACGCGCTCAAGGCCGACGCATCGGTCAAGGGCGTGATCGTCACCAGTGGCAAAGATTCATTCATTGTCGGCGCCGATATCACCGAATTCGTCGACAACTTCAAGTTGCCGGAAGCTGAACTGGTCGCTGGCAATCTGGAAGCGAACAGGATTTTCAGTGATTTCGAAGACCTGAACGTGCCGACTGTCGTCGCAATCAACGGTATTGCGCTAGGCGGCGGTCTGGAAATGTGCCTGGCCGCAGATTATCGAGTCATCGCCAGCAGCGCTCGCGTCGGTCTGCCCGAGGTCAAGCTCGGCCTGTACCCGGGTTTTGGCGGCACCGTGCGTCTGCCACGCATTATCGGCGCTGACAACGCGATCGAGTGGATCGCCTCGGGCAAGGAAAACGCCGCAGAAGATGCGCTCAAGGTTGGTGCCGTGGACGCGGTGGTTGCGCCCGACAAGCTGCAGGCTGCCGCCCTTGATTTGATCCAGCGCGCCATTTCCGGCGAGTTCGATTACAAGGCCAAGCGTCAGCCGAAGCTGGACAAACTCAAGCTCAATGCCATCGAGCAGATGATGGCATTCGAAACCGCAAAAGGCTTTGTCGCAGGTCAGGCCGGCCCGAACTATCCGGCCCCGGTAGAAGCCATCAAGACCATCCAGAAAGCCGCCAACTTCGGTCGTGACAAGGCACTGGAGATCGAAGCTGCCGGTTTCGTGAAAATGGCCAAGACTGCTGCTGCGCAGAGCCTGATCGGCCTGTTCCTGAACGATCAGGAGCTGAAAAAGAAAGCCAAGGGCTACGACAAAATCGCCAAGGACGTGAAACAGGCTGCCGTACTGGGCGCCGGGATCATGGGCGGCGGTATTGCCTATCAGTCGGCAGTCAAAGGCACGCCGATCCTGATGAAGGATATTCGCGAAGAAGCCATTCAACTGGGTCTGAACGAAGCGTCCAAACTGCTTGGCGGTCGTCTGGAGAAAGGTCGTCTGACCGCTGCGAAGATGGCCGAAGCGCTTAACGCCATTCGTCCTACGCTGTCCTACGGCGATTTCGGTAACGTCGATCTGGTCGTCGAAGCAGTCGTCGAGAATCCCAAGGTCAAGCAGGCGGTACTGGCCGAAGTCGAAGCCAATGTGGGTGAAAACACCATTCTGGCGTCCAACACCTCGACCATCTCGATCAGCCTGCTGGCCCAGGCCCTCAAGCGCCCGGAAAACTTCGTCGGCATGCACTTCTTCAACCCTGTGCACATGATGCCGCTGGTGGAAGTGATCCGTGGCGAGAAATCCAGTGAAGAAGCGGTCGCCACGACCGTTGCCTACGCCAAGAAAATGGGCAAGAACCCGATCGTGGTCAACGATTGCCCGGGCTTCCTCGTCAATCGTGTACTGTTCCCGTATTTCGGTGGTTTCGCCAGACTGGTCAGTGCAGGCGTGGATTTTGTGCGCATCGACAAGGTCATGGAGAAATTCGGCTGGCCGATGGGTCCTGCCTATCTGATGGACGTGGTCGGTATCGACACCGGACACCACGGGCGTGATGTCATGGCCGAAGGCTTCCCTGATCGCATGAAGGACGATCGCCGCTCTGCGATCGACGCTCTGTACGATGCCAAGCGCCTCGGGCAGAAGAACGGCAAGGGTTTCTACGCGTACGAGACCGACAAGAAGGGCAAGCCCAAGAAGGTCAATGACCCGGCGGTGCTGGACGTGCTCAAGCCGATTGTCTACGAACAACGCGAGGTCAGCGATGAAGACATCGTCAACTGGATGATGATCCCGCTGTGCCTGGAAACGGTCCGCTGCCTGGAAGACGGCATTGTCGAAACCGCTGCCGAGGCTGACATGGGCCTGATCTACGGTATCGGTTTCCCTCCGTTCCGTGGCGGCGCGCTGCGCTACATCGATTCCATCGGTGTTGCCGAATTCGTTGCCCTGGCTGACCAATACGCCGAACTGGGTGCCCTGTATCAACCGACCGCGAAGCTGCGTGAGATGGCCGCCAATGGCCAGAGCTTCTTCGGTCAAGCGTCTTCCGAGGAATGAACCAATGAGCCTTAATCCAAGAGACGTCGTGATTGTCGACTTCGGTCGCACCCCGATGGGCCGCTCCAAGGGCGGCATGCACCGCAACACCCGCGCTGAAGATATGTCCGCGCACCTGATCAGCAAGTTGCTCGAGCGCAACAACAAGGTCGATCCGGCCGAAGTCGAGGATGTGATCTGGGGCTGCGTCAACCAGACCCTGGAGCAGGGCTGGAACATTGCGCGCATGGCGTCATTGCTGACCCAGATCCCGCACACCTCGGCCGCCCAGACGGTCAGCCGTCTTTGTGGTTCGTCCATGAGCGCGCTGCACACGGCTGCTCAGGCAATCATGACCAACAACGGTGACGTGTTCGTCATCGGCGGTGTCGAGCACATGGGGCATGTCAGCATGATGCATGGCGTCGACCCGAACCCGCACATGTCCCTGCACGCCGCCAAGGCCTCCGGCATGATGGGCCTGACCGCTGAAATGCTCGGGAAAATGCACGGCATCACCCGCGAGCAGCAGGACGCTTTCGGCCTGCGTTCCCACCAGCTGGCGCACAAGGCAACGCTGGAAGGCAAGTTCAAGGACGAGATCATCCCGATGCAGGGCTATGACGAGAACGGTTTCCTCAAGGTCTTCGACTACGATGAGACTATTCGTCCGGACACCACCCTGGAAAGTCTGGCGGCACTCAAGCCTGCCTTCAATCCAAAAGGTGGCACCGTGACTGCCGGTACGTCTTCACAGATCACCGACGGTGCGTCGTGCATGATTGTCATGTCGGCCCAGCGTGCCCAGGACCTCGGCATCCAGCCGATGGCGGTGATTCGTTCGATGGCGGTGGCCGGTGTCGACCCCGCAATCATGGGTTATGGTCCGGTTCCGGCCACTCAGAAAGCGCTCAAGCGCGCTGGTCTGAGTATTGCCGATATCGACTTCTTCGAGCTCAACGAAGCCTTCGCTGCACAGGCCTTGCCGGTGTTGAAAGATTTGAAAGTGCTCGACAAGATGAGCGAGAAGGTTAACCTGCACGGCGGCGCCATCGCTCTGGGGCATCCTTTCGGGTGTTCCGGTGCACGCATCTCCGGCACTTTGCTCAATGTCATGAAGCAAAATGGCGGCACCTTCGGCGTGTCGACCATGTGTATTGGTCTGGGTCAGGGCATCGCGACCGTTTTCGAACGCGTCTGATTCCTGAGTGTGATGCGAGCCGGGGCTTGGTGCCCCGGCTTTTGTTTTTTGGAAAAATGGTTTCAGGCAAATTTTCTGGACGTGTTACAAGAGGACCGCGACATGCAATTGCAGCCAGGGCTCTATCGCCATTACAAGGGCCCGCACTACCGGGTTTTCAGCGTTGCAAAACATTCCGAAACCGAAGAGGAAGTCGTGTTCTATCAGGCTTTGTACGGCGATTTCGGCATGTGGGTACGTCCCTTGAGCATGTTTCTGGAGTCGGTCGAGGTTGACGGCGAGCACGTCCCGCGCTTTGCTCTGATTGAGGCTGAACCCAGCCTGTTTTCCCGAACGTGAGAGGCGATTGCACAACAGGCTGTGCTTGACCTCACCTTGTAGCCACTATATATAGCGTGGCCTTTACAAGCTCCTCACTGTCTTTCATCTAGTATTCAGGAATTTTCTGATCCATGGGCAAATCGCTGGTCATCGTGGAATCCCCGGCTAAGGCCAAGACCATCAACAAGTATTTGGGCAACCAGTACGTGGTGAAGTCGAGTATCGGCCATATCCGAGACCTGCCCACCAGCGGTTCGGCGAGTGCCGCCAAAGATCCTGCCGCCAAGCGTGGCAAGGCCGCTGCGGGCGAAGGCCCGGTACTGACGCCGAAAGAAAAGGCGCAACGCCAGCTGGTCTCGCGCATGGGAGTCGATCCGGAACACGGCTGGAAAGCCAAGTACGAGATCCTCCCCGGCAAGGAAAAGGTCATCGAAGAGCTGCGCAAGCTCGCCAAGGATGCCGACACCATCTATCTCGCGACGGACTTGGACCGCGAAGGGGAAGCCATTGCCTGGCACCTGCGCGAAGCCATCGGTGGTGATGACAGCCGCTACAAGCGCGTGGTGTTCAACGAGATCACCAAAAAAGCCATCCAGGAGGCGTTTTCCAAGCCAGGCGAACTGGACATCGCCCGGGTCAATGCCCAGCAGGCGCGTCGCTTCCTCGACCGCGTCGTCGGCTACATGGTTTCCCCACTGCTCTGGCAGAAAGTTGCCCGTGGCTTGTCCGCCGGGCGTGTGCAGTCGGTTGCGGTGAAGCTGGTGGTCGAGCGCGAGCGTGAAATCCGCGCGTTCAACCCTGAAGAATACTGGGAGATCCACGCCGATCTGGGCACCGCCAAGGGCGCCAACGTGCGTTTCGAAGTAGCGCGTGAAAACGGCGAAGCGTTCAAACCGCTCAATGAAACCCAGGCCATGGCCGCTCTTGAAAAGCTCAAGGCGTCCAGCTACAGCATCGTCAAGCGTGAAGACAAGCCGACCAGCAGCAAGCCATCGGCGCCGTTCATCACCTCGACCCTGCAGCAGGCGGCGAGCAACCGTCTGGGTTTCGGCGTAAAGAAGACCATGATGATGGCCCAGCGCTTGTACGAAGCGGGCTACATCACTTACATGCGTACCGACTCGACCAACCTGTCGGCTGACGCAGTCAGCATGGCGCGTGACTACATCCAGACCGAATTCGGCAAGAAGTACCTGCCGGAGTCGCCCAACGTCTACAGCAGCAAGGAAGGCGCGCAAGAGGCTCACGAAGCGATTCGACCTTCCGACGTCAACACTCACCCGAGCAAACTGACCGGGATGGAGCGTGACGCCGAGCGTCTTTACGAGTTGATCTGGCGCCAGTTCGTGGCCTGCCAGATGCTGCCTGCGCAATACCTGTCGACCACCGTCACGGTCGCCGCCAGCGATTTCGAGCTGCGCGCCAAGGGCCGCATCCTGAAATTCGATGGTTATACCCGTGCGCTGCCGCAGATGGCCAAGCCGGGCGATGACGATGTTTTGCCGGACATGGCACAGGGCGAAACCCTGAAACTGAACAAGCTCGATCCAAGCCAGCACTTCACCAAGCCGCCTGCGCGTTACTCGGAAGCGAGTCTGGTCAAGGAGATGGAAAAACGGGGCATTGGTCGCCCGTCGACCTACGCAGCGATCATCTCGACCATCCAGGACCGTGGCTACGTGGCGTTGCATAACCGCCGCTTCTACTCGGAAAAGATGGGCGACATCGTCACCGGACGTCTGTCCGAAAGCTTTTCCAACCTGATGGACTATGGCTTTACCGCCGGGATGGAAGAAAACCTCGATGACGTGGCTCAGGGGGAGCGCGACTGGAAAAACGTGCTGGACGAGTTCTACGGTGATTTTCGTAAAAAGCTCGACGTGGCCGAGGCCGCTGATGGCGGCATGCGCGCCAACCAGCCGGTGATGACCGACATCCCGTGCAAAGTGTGCGGCCGTCCGATGCAGATCCGTACAGCCTCGACGGGCGTTTTCCTGGGTTGCTCCGGCTACAGCCTGCCACCCAAGGAACGCTGCAAGGCGACCGTCAATCTGACTCCCGGCGACGAAATTGCCGACGATGACGAGGGTGAGTCCGAATCACGGGTTCTGCGCGGCAAGCATCGCTGCCCGATCTGCAGCACGGCGATGGACGCCTACCTGCTGGACGAGAAGCACAAGCTGCATATTTGCGGCAACAACCCTGATTGCACTGGTTACGAGATCGAGGAAGGCACTTACCGTATCAAAGGCTATGAAGGTCCGAGCCTGGAATGTGACAAGTGTGGCAGCGAGATGCAGCTCAAGACCGGCCGTTTCGGCAAGTTCTTCGGCTGCACCAACCCGGACTGCAAGAACACCCGCAAACTGCTGAAAAGCGGTGACGCAGCGCCGCCGAAGATGGACCCGGTAAAGATGCCGGAACTCAAGTGCGACAAGGTTGACGATACCTACATACTGCGTGATGGCGCTTCGGGCCTGTTCCTGGCCGCCAGCCAGTTCCCGAAGAATCGCGAAACCCGCGCACCGCTGGTCATCGAAATCGCCCCGCACAAGGACGAAATCGATCCCAAGTATCACTTCCTTTGCGAAGCGCCGAAGAAGGATCCGGACGGTCGTCCAGCAGTGATCCGCTACAGTCGCAAGACCAAAGAGCAATATGTCCAGACCGAAGTAGAGGGCAAGCCTACCGGCTGGCGTGCGTTCTACGACGGCAGCGCCTGGAAGGTTGAAGACAAGCGTTGATCGCAAGCGCGCGGCTCAAGAGGGCCGGGCGCTGTTTTCGATAGGCACCAGCCTGTTTCGCCGGCCTGTCCAGGCGCCGCAGGCTATGCTGTTCTCTATCCCATCGTTGTGGAGAGTGTCGCCATGGCCCATGAGCTCTATACCCGTACCAACCAGAAAATCTATTTCGCAGGGCTCTCGCTCGAGGCGTTGGGCAGGGCGGAGAAGGGACAGGCGGTGAACTCTCCTGCGTTGTTGCAGGCAGAGCGCGAGTCCGCGCTGTTTCATCTGTACGGTGCGCTGCTGGGCCTGTGCCACGAGATCGCAGGCTACTACCGTCTGCCACAAGCCGGCGCGCGTCGTGCGGAAGAATTGTTGACGCAGGAAGTGTTGGACGCCATCGCCATCCCCGAAATGGCCGAGCTGGTAGAGCTTGCCCAGAATCGCCAGACATGGCTTGCGCAACTGCTGTCGGCCTATAACGCGTTATATGAGCCGCCTCGTGCGCCGAAAAAGCTCAAGGGTGATGTCACGCAGCCGATGATACAGGCAGTGAACCTGGACGCCGAGCCGGAGTCTGAACTCTCACGTGAAGAGCTTGAAAATTGGCGTCAACAACTCAAAGGGTTGGCCATCCGTTTTCGTGAAGGCCTGAGCGAATGCTGAAAACCAATGAAGTAAGGGCTGGCAGGCTGTTACAATGCCGGCTTATCGCGGAGTAACTGTACCAATGCCTACCTCTTTCCTGGAAATTGTCGAACTACCTGACGGACGTATAGAGCTGCGTCGTGCCGATGACGAGGGTTCCCTGGTAACGCTTGATTTCTCTGCGGATGCCAAAGCTTTCATGCAAGGTCAGCATGTCGAAGTCGCCAAAGCCATGTTGAGTGTGGGTGTGCAGATGGCTGGCCGCCTGGCTGAAGGCGAAATCGAAAAGGATGATGTGCCTCACGTTCTGCACTGATCGACGACTGGGCCTCAGCCCAGCCGGATGTTCAGGCTCTGTGCTTCCCCGATTTTTGCTGCACTGATCAATTGCTGACGCGCTATGGCGCCCAGCGGGTTGATCCAGCTCACCACCGTATGACTACGGCCCAGTCGAAGTGCTTCGCGCGTCAGCTCCAGTACGCTTTGCGTACCGCGTGGCTGCAGCAGAAGAATTCGCTCCCTGTTGAGCCCCGCATCGCGCAGCCATGTCTGGGTCAGGCTGGATGGCGGTGCGATCAGCGTCAGCCAGCGCGCATCCAGTTCCTCGCTCAATTCCCGAAGGATGGGTGCAAGAAGGCTGAGGCAGTTCCCGGCAGCGCCACGCAATGACAGTTCACTGAAGGGCTCTGGGTCGTTGCCCCACGGCGTTTCGACTGCATCTGTGAGCAGAGGGGCGATGGGCTGGGCCAGAAACGCCTCGAACAGCGGCAATTGCGAATGCGGTGCTTGATGGAACTGCATAACGTCTCCTTAGCGGCGAATGACGCCGACGCTTAAACCTTCGATCACCAGTTCCTGATCCTTGAGATCGACCTCGATGGGTGCGAAATCAGGGTTTTCCGCCAGCAGCCAGACCTTGCTGCCTTCGCGCTTGAAGCGCTTGACGGTCACTTCATCGCCGATCCGGGCAACCACGATCTGGCCGTTGCGGGCCTCGCGCGTGGTGTGCACGGCGAGCAGATCGCCATCCAGAATGCCGACGTCCTTCATGCTCATGCCGTGAACGCGCAACAGGTAGTTGGCGCTCGGGTGGAAGAAGGACGGGTTGATGTTGCAGGACTCTTCGATGTGTTGCTGAGCCAGGATCGGTGCACCTGCTGCGACGCGGCCGATGACCGGCAGGCTGCTGTCATCGGGCCGCGCTTCGAAGCCGGGAATTCGAATGCCGCGTGAAGCACCCGGAGTCATTTCGATGGCGCCCTTACGGGCCAGGGCCTTGAGGTGCTCTTCCGCCGCGTTGGGCGATTTGAAGCCCAGCTCCTGAGCGATTTCCGCACGTGTCGGCGGGAACCCGTTGTCTTCCAGGCAGCGTTTGATGAAACCCAGGATTTCAGCCTGGCGTGGCGTCAGTTTGATCATGAGGGGCGCTCTGGCTTTTTATACAGTGACTGGGATTATATACAGTGAAGGCGCGTTGGCAATCATCCATTTCATTTTCGCCGCCAGGCGGTGGTCAACCCGCGTAGCGCTTCTCGTCCAAAACCTCGGTAACACCTGCGTTTTGTCATTTAACATCCATTACCGTGACTGTTCGGCCACAAAATGAACGGCCCGGCTTGACAACCGAGGCGTTTGATACGTATGTTTCAAACGTTCGTTTGTTAGGCAGAGAGCCATGGCCCAGTCGGAAACCGTTGAACGCATTCTTGATGCTGCCGAGCAGTTGTTTGCAGAGAAAGGCTTTGCCGAAACGTCCTTGCGCCTTATCACCAGCAAGGCGTCGGTCAATCTGGCAGCAGTGAACTATCACTTCGGCTCGAAGAAGGCGTTGATCCAGGCCGTATTCTCGCGTTTTCTGGGACCCTTCTGCATCAGTCTTGATCGCGAACTGGAACGTCGCCAGGCAAAGCCCGAGCACAAGCCAAGCCTTGAGGAACTGCTGGAGATTCTCGTCGAGCAGGCGCTTGTGGTGCAGCCACGCAGCGGTAACGACCTGTCGATCTTCATGCGCCTGCTGGGGCTTGCCTTCAGTCAGAGCCAGGGCCACCTGCGCCGCTACCTCGAAGACATGTATGGCAAGGTGTTCCGTCGCTACATGACACTGGTCAACGAAGCGGCCCCGCGCATTCCGCCCATCGAGCTGTTCTGGCGCGTGCACTTCATGCTCGGTGCTGCCGCGTTCAGCATGTCCGGCATCAAGGCCCTGCGCGCCATTGCCGAGACCGATTTCGGCGTCAATACCTCCATCGAGCAGGTCATGCGCCTGATGGTACCGTTTCTGGCCGCCGGCATGCGCGCCGACACCGGCGTCAGCGACCCGGCAATGATCGCCGCGCAGCTCAGGCCGCGTACCAAGAGCAGCACCGGCACACCAGCGGTCGCCAAGGCCTGAAGCCCTTGCCCTGAATCAAGCGGCACCGGCGTGTCGGATTGCGTCGGGCTTCAGGATCAAGCACCATGCCCGGATTGTGAACGAGCACTGGTGTGTAAGGGTTTTTCTATGAGTTCTGGCCTGCAAGGCTCCCTGATGGTCGATGTCGCCGGCACCTGGCTGACCAGCGAAGACCGTCAGTTTTTGCGTCAGCCCGAAGTGGGCGGTTTGATCATCTTTGCCCGAAACATCGAGCATCCCCGTCAGGTTCGTGAGCTGAGCGCCGCAATTCGGGCCGTGCGCCCGGACCTGCTGCTGGCCGTCGACCAGGAGGGCGGCAGGGTGCAGCGCCTGCGTGAGGGGTTCGTACGCTTGCCGCCAATGCGTGCCATTGCCGACAAGCCTGATGCCGAGCTTCTGGCTGAACACTGCGGCTGGCTGATGGCGACCGAAGTGCTGGCGGTCGGACTGGACCTGAGCTTCGCCCCGGTGCTGGACCTCGACTACCAGCGCAGCGCCGTGGTCGGCACGCGTTCGTTCGAAGGCGATCCGCAGCGCGCGGCGTTGCTGGCAGGGGCGTTCATTCGTGGGATGAACGCTGCAGGCATGGCTGCCACCGGCAAGCATTTTCCCGGCCACGGCTGGGCTGAAGCCGATTCTCATGTGGCTATTCCGAATGACGAGCGCAGCCTCGAAGAGATCCGCGCCAGTGATCTGGTGCCGTTTGCACGTCTGAGTCAGCAACTGGCTGCAGTGATGCCGGCGCATGTCATCTACCCGAAAGTCGATTCGCAGCCCGCAGGCTTTTCAAGGCGCTGGTTGCAGGACATTTTGCGCGACGAACTGCAATTTGACGGTGTTATTTTCAGTGACGACCTGTCGATGGCCGGCGCTCATGTGGTCGGGGATGCGGCGAGCCGTATCGAAGCGGCGCTGACAGCCGGATGCGACATGGGCCTGGTGTGCAACGACCGGGCGGCCGCCGAGCTTGCGCTGGGCGCTGCGCAGCGTCTGAAGGTCAAGCCTTCGCCACGTATCGCGCGCATGCGCGGTCAGGCATCGGCCAGTACCGACTATCGGCAACACCCGCGCTGGCAGACCGCGCTCCAGGCTCTGCGCGCTGCTCAACTGATCGATTAAGGATTTGCGATGACTGTTTACGCGATTATTGGCGGCACCGGCCTGACCCAGCTCGAGGGCCTGAACATTCGGCAATCCCTGCCGATGAACACCCCTTATGGCGCACCTTCCAGCGAAATCCAGATCGGCGACTATGCCGGTCGCGAGGTGATGTTTCTGGCGCGCCACGGCCACCCGCACCGCTTGCCGCCGCATCAGGTCAACTACCGGGCCAATATCTGGGCACTGAAGCAGGCGGGTGCCGAAGCGATTCTTGCGGTCAACGCAGTCGGTGGCATTCATCCGGCCATGGGCACCGGGCATTTCTGTGTGCCGCATGATCTGGTCGACTACACCAGCGGTCGCCAGCACACGTTCTTTGCCGATGATCTGGAAGAGGTCACGCACATCGACTTCAGCTATCCGTACAGCGAGCCCCTGCGCGCCCGGCTGATTGCAGCATTGACTGCCGAGGGATGCGCGTTCTCCGACCGGGGCGTCTATGCCTGCACCCAGGGACCGCGTCTGGAGACCGTTGCCGAAATCATCCGCCTGGAGCGCGATGGCTGCGACATCGTTGGCATGACTGGCATGCCCGAGGCCGCGCTGGCTCGTGAGCTGGAGCTTGAATACGCCTGCCTGGCGCTGGTGGTCAATCCGGCAGCGGGCAAGTCGACGACCGTCATTACCATGGCGGAAATCGAACAGGCCCTGCGTGAGGGGATGGGCAAGGTGAAGGCCACGCTTGCCCGGGTCCTGTCGGCGTCCTGAGTTACAGCATGCGCTTGAGGGTATTGTCCTTGCGCACCAGGTGGTGCCAGAGCGCAGCAATCACATGCAGACCGATGACATAGTAGAAGATCGAGCCCAGCAGTTTGTGCACGTCTTCGAACGTCTCGGCCAGGTGGTCCGAGGTGGCCAGCGGCCAGGGAATCTGCAGATCGGTGAGGGGAATGGGCAGCGCGCCTTTTTCCACCATCACTGTCAGCAGGCCCAGTAACGGCTGGGCAAACAGGAACGCATACAGCGCGTAATGGGTCAGGGTTGCGACGATGCGCAACGCTCCTTCAAGCGGCGGTGTGATCCCGGGCGGACGATGACGTCGACGCTCGGCGACACGGAAAAACGCCATGATCAGAATCAGAATGCCGACCCAGTAGTGGCTCTGCACGACCAGCAAGCGGTATTCCGAGCCCTTGCTGAACTGGGTGCGGCTCAGAATCAGGGTGTACGCCAGCACGATCAGAATGGCCATGGCCCAGTGCAGCCATCTGGCTCGGGCGGTGTAGCGTTGAGAAGTCGATGCATCCACGGTTTGATTCCTTGTCTCTTTTTTTGCAGGACTGATAGACAGCTTAGGCTGTCTATCAGGCGCCTGCGTTTCATGTTGGCCTGATTTTTTTCACGTGTATCTCTGCGCCACTGCATATGGCAAATACACAGCACGTGAGATACGCGACGGAACCTGTGCTCACGGGTGGCTTCATATGCCGTGAATATTCACCCGGGAGCAAGTCTTGACCAGTGCCAATCCGCCTGTCGGCCCAGCGACACCTGTGTCCGCCAGTGTTTCATTGAATGTACTGACCATGAACATGCACATGGGCTTTGGCATTTTCAATCGCCGCTTCATTCTGCCCGAGCTGCGTGAAGCTGTGCGCACTGTATCGGCCGATATCGTGTTTCTTCAGGAAGTGCACGGCGAACACCAGAGCCACGCGCGCAGGGTCAAGGACTGGCCGACGATTTCGCAGTACGAGTTTCTGGCCGACAGCATGTGGAGTGATTTTGCCTACGGCCGCAACGCGGTGTATCCGGATGGCGATCATGGCAACGCGTTGCTGTCCAAATACCCGATCATCCAGCATGAAAACCTCGACATTTCCATTCATGGCACCGAGCAGCGCGGCTTGTTGCACTGCATTCTCGAGGTGCCACACGCGGGCCGGGTGCATGCGGTCTGTGTGCACCTGGGACTGCGTGAAAGCCATCGACGTCAGCAGCTCAAACTGCTTAACGAGCTGATGGCGCGTATTCCCGAAGGCGAGCCGGTGATCGTTGCCGGTGACTTCAATGACTGGCGCCAACGCGCCGATGCGTCGCTGCAGGGCAGCGGGCTGCACGAGGTTTTCGTAGAGCGCTTCGGGGCACCGGCGAAAAGCTTTCCGGCCCGTTGGCCATTACTCCGGCTGGACCGGATCTATGTGCGCAATGCAACGTCCCACCGGCCGAAAGTGTTGTCCAGCCGACCGTGGTCCCACCTTTCCGATCATGCACCGCTGGCGGTGGAGTTGACCTTATGAGCAATACGACAGGGCAGTGGCGCGACGGCAACTCGGTAGAGTTGCTGATCAATGGCGAGGATTTCTACGCCCGGGTATTCGAGTGCATACGTGCCGCGCGCAAAGAGGTGCTGATCGAGACCTTCATCATTTTTGAAGACCGAATCGGCGAGGGTCTGCAACAGGCGTTGCTCGAAGCCGCTGCGAATGGCGCGAAGGTGGTCGTCACGGTGGATGACTATGGCACCTCGGATCTGAGTTCGACGTTTGTCAAAACCATGATCGACGCCGGTATCCAGATTCAGCTGTTCGATCCGCGCCCAAGGTTCATGGGCATGCGCACCAACCTGTTTCGCCGGCTGCACCGCAAGGTGGTGGTGATCGACGGCGAATTGGGCTTTATCGGCGGCATCAATTACAGCGTCGATCACATGACTGACACGGGGGTGACGGCCAAACAGGACTATGCCGTTCTGGTCCGCGGCCCGATTGTTGGCGATATTCACCACAGCGCGTTGAATATGCTCAGCAAGGTCGTTCGTGACAAATTGCCGCCCGTTGCACTGAAGCTGGACCGCGCCGGTGACGCCAGCATGCTGCTCGCCGAGCGTGACAATGACGAGCACAGTACCGATATCGAAGAGCAGTACCTGAAGGCGATTCGCGCTGCGAAGCAACGGATCACCTTGGCCAATGCGTATTTTTACCCCAGCTACCGCTTTCTGCGTGAGCTGCGCAATGCATCACGGCGGGGCGTCAAGGTCACCCTTATTTTGCAAGGTCAGCCCGACATGCCGTTCGTACGGGTTTGCTCGCGGTTGACGTATACCTACCTGCTGCGCGACGGCGTGGTCATTCATGAGTACAAGCAACGTGCACTGCACGGCAAGGTCGCGCTGATCGATCAGGACTGGTCCACCGTGGGCTCCAGCAATCTTGACCCGCTGAGCCTCGCGCTGAACCTGGAAGCCAATCTGTTCATTCGTGATCGCGGGCTCAATGAGCATCTGCAAAACCACCTGATGGAGCTTGCCGCTGCGCACAGCAAGCAGATGAGCCTCAAGGGCGCGGCGCGTGGCCAGTGGTGGCGTGCGCCGATGATCGTCTTGAGTTTCTTTTTCCTGCGCCGTTTTCCGGCCATTGCCGGCTTGTTCCCGGTTCACGGTGTACGCCTCAAGCCCCTGCGTGCCGGTGATGTAGTGCCCGAAGCGAAAGTGATCGAACAGCAGCAGAACAACCATCCGATGGACCAGGAGAAAACCCTATGACCCAAGCCACGCAGGCAGCGCCGCAAAGTGCGCAGGGAACCAAGTGGAAATGGGCAAAGCGGGCGTTCAATCTGTTTTTCTTTATCGCCGTCCCGGTTCTGCTGTTTATGCTGGTCAAGAAGCTTGACTGGCAAGAGGTGAAACAGGCGTTGGCGTCCTACAAGGCCAGCACCCTGGCTATCGCGGCTGTTGTGGCCTTTGCCAGCTACGCGACCTACTGCGGCTTTGACGTGTTGGCGCGTTATTACACCCGGCACACATTGTCGATCAAGCAGATCGTGCCGGTGACGTTTGTCTGCTACGCGTTCAACCTCAACCTCAGTTCCTGGGTGGGCGGCATTGCCTTGCGTTACCGCTTGTATTCGCGACTGGGGCTGGATGTTTCGACCATCACGCGGATTCTCAGCCTGAGCCTGATTACCAACTGGCTGGGCTACATGCTGCTGGCCGGTTTTGTGTTTTCGATGCGCTTTCTGGAGTTGCCCAAGGAGTGGTCGATCGGCACCACAACCCTGCAATTGATCGGCTTCGGACTGTTGGCGGTGTGTTTTGCGTACCTGCTGGCCTGCCGGTTTTCGAAGAAACGCTCATGGACCATCCGTGATCAGGAGTTCAATCTGCCGTCGATGAAGCAGGCGCTGATGCAGGCCAGTCTGGGCGCTCTGAACTGGTCGTTGATGGCCGCGGTGATTTACACCCTGCTGCCGGACAAGGCGTTTTATCCGGCGATTCTCGGTGTGTTGCTGATCAGCAGCATCGCCGGTGTGATCACTCACATTCCAGCGGGCCTCGGTGTGCTTGAGACCGTGTTCATCACCTTGCTGGCGCACCAGTTCTCCAAGGGCAGCCTGCTCGCAGCGCTGATCGGCTACCGCGCGATCTACTTCCTGCTGCCGCTGCTGCTGGCACTGGTGGTGTATCTGGTGCTGGAAAAACGCGCGAAGAAAATGGGCGAGAAGAACCAGCAACGCATGGGCGAGGAAGCCAAATCCTGAGGGCTCAGCCCTCAGTCATCAAACCCGACCTGCTCGTGTATTTCATCGACCTTGAGTTCCAGGCGATAGGCCACGGCAATGAACAGCGCCTGGCACAGGCATAGCGTGGCGCTCAGCGAGCGGAAGGCGAACGAGCTGCCTTCGTTGACCAGTAGCACCGAGTTGGCGCGCTTGGCCAGCGGCGACAGGTTGCTGTCGGTGATGATCAGCGTCTTGGCCTGGTGGTGCTGGGCGATGCGCAGGCAGTGCTGGGTCTCCTTGCCATACGGCGTGAAGCTGATGGCAATCACCAGGTCATTGGCGCGCACACTGCGCATTTGCTCGCGATAGCTGCCCCCTAGGCCGGAGATGAGATGAATGCGCTTGTTGGTGTGTTGCAGGTTGTAGACCAGATAATCAGCCACCGCGAATGAGCGGCGCACGCCCACCACATAGATGTTGTCGGCGTTGACCACTAGGTCCACGGCTTTCTCGAATTCATCGTCATCCAGCTCGACACTCAGGCGTTCCAGGCCGGAGAGGGTGGCGCTGACGCATTCACGTGCCAGATCGCCTGCATTGGCCTTTTGTGACTTGTTGGCGATCAGGCTGCGGATACGCTGCTGGTAATTCTGCACCGGCGTGGTCTTGTGCGTATAAGCCTCGCGAAACAACGCCTGCATCTCGCTGAAACCGCTGAACCCGAAACGCTGGGAAAATCGCACGATGGCCGAAGGGTGGACTTCGCACTCGCGGGCGA
Organism: Pseudomonas sp. NFACC10-1; assembly: GCF_900119195.1. Lineage (NCBI taxonomy): Bacteria > Pseudomonadati > Pseudomonadota > Gammaproteobacteria > Pseudomonadales > Pseudomonadaceae > Pseudomonas > Pseudomonas sp. NFACC10-1. The sequence goes on from NZ_FPJB01000008.1 coordinate 256,499, forward strand.
TGTCACTGATCCGGTCAACCATGATCCGGTCGCTCTGCTGGCTCATATAGCTGGCAATCCGCTTGAGCTGACGCGGCAGGCCCTCGTATTCATCAGTGATCAGCCGCAACAAGCCTTCGGCACTGTTCGGCGGCATGTCGACGCTCGTCCCGGGCAGAGTGGGCTGATCGGCGCTGGTCATATTCAAATCCTTTCTGCTTGTTCTTCTTCAGGGCAACGGCGCGCACAGCACGACCGTTGTGGGCCTGACGGTGGAGGCTGCCTTGGGGCAGGAACGACGACTATATCCTACCCGCCTGCGCAGTGTGCCAGCACTTGAGTGCTGGTATGGAAAAAATATTCCACTAAAAATAATTATAGAAAAAATATTGATTGATGTGTCTTGACGTTTTACGCTGCATTCACAAAGCAGCGTGTACACATGATGCAGGCGCTGCAGGCTGATAAAAATAACAGGAGCCACCATGGGCCAGACACGCTTTGCCACTGGGCGTCAGTTGGATCTGATTTGCCTCGGACGCCTGGGCGTCGACCTTTATGCGCAACAAGTGGGGGCGCGACTCGAAGACGTTTCCAGTTTCGCCAAGTACCTGGGCGGGTCTTCGGCCAATATCGCCTTCGGCACGGCCAGGCTCGGGCTCAGGTCGGCCATGCTCAGCAGGGTCGGCGACGACCACATGGGCCGTTTTCTGGTCGAGTCCCTGGCCCGCGAAGGCTGTGATGTCAGCGCCATCAAGCGCGACCCCGAGCGTCTGACGGCGATGGTGCTGCTGGGGTTGAAGGATCGTGAAACCTTCCCCTTGGTGTTCTACCGTGAAAACTGCGCTGACATGGCCCTGCGCGCCGAGGACATCGACGAGCAGCAGATTGCCTCGAGCAAGGCGCTGCTGATCACCGGCACGCATTTCTCCACTGATCAGGTGTTCAGGGCCAGCAGTCAGGCGCTCGACTATGCCGAGAAGCACAACGTCAAGCGCGTGCTGGATATCGACTACCGCCCGGTGCTCTGGGGGCTGGCAGGCAAGGCCGATGGTGAGACCCGGTTCGTTGCCGATCAGAAGGTCAGCCAGCATGTGCAGCGCATCCTGCCGCGTTTCGACCTGATCGTCGGCACCGAAGAAGAATTCCAGATTGCCGGCGGTTCGACCGATTTGCTCGCGGCCCTGCGTAAGGTGCGTGAACTGACGGCCGCAACGCTGGTGGTCAAGCTCGGCCCGCAAGGCTGCACGGTGATTCACGGGGCCATTCCTGCGCGGCTGGAAGAGGGCGCCATCTACCCCGGCGTGCAGGTCGAAGTACTCAACGTGCTCGGTGCGGGCGACGCGTTCATGTCCGGTTTTCTCAGCGGCTGGCTCAAGGAAGCCAGTGACGAACGCTGCTGCCAGCTGGCCAATGCCTGTGGCGGGCTGGTGGTGTCGCGGCATGCCTGTGCGCCCGCGATGCCGACCCCGGCCGAACTCGATTACCTGTTCAACAGCCCTGAACCCATTACCCGTCCTGATCAGGATGTCGCCCTGCAACGGCTGCATCAGGTCAGCGTGCCGCGCAAGCAGTGGCGGCAGTTGTTCATCTTTGCCTTCGATCATCGCGGCCAGCTAGTCGAACTGGCGCAACAGGCCGGGCGTGATCTGGGCAGCATCAGCCAGCTCAAGCAGCTGTTCGTGCAGGCGGTCGAGCGGGTCGAAGCCGACCTGCGCAAGCGCGGCATCGAAGCCGATGTCGGTCTGCTTGCCGACCAGCGCTTCGGTCAGGATTCACTCAACGCCGCAACCGGTCGCGGCTGGTGGGTGGCGCGTCCGGTGGAAGTACAGGGCTCAAGGCCGCTGGCCTTCGAGCACGGTCGCTCCATCGGCAGCAATCTGCTCGCCTGGCCGCAAGAGCAGATCATCAAGTGCCTGGTGCAATATCACCCCGATGACGAGCCGATGTTGCGTCTGGAGCAGGAAGCGCAGATCAAGGCGCTCTACGACGCTTCGAAAGTCAGCGGCCATGAGTTGCTGCTGGAAATCATTCCGCCCAAGGATCACCCGTCGCCTCACCCGGACGTGATGCTTCGCTCGCTGAAGCGCTTGTACAACCTGGGCATCTACCCGGCGTGGTGGAAGATCGAGGCGCAGAGCGCGCAGGTCTGGCAGCAACTGGACGAACTGATCCAGCAACGCGATCCGTATTGCCGCGGCGTGGTACTGCTCGGGCTCAATGCGCCTGTCGAAGACCTCGCTGCAGGCTTTGCCGAAGCACGCCACAGCCGCGTCTGCCAGGGCTTTGCTGTCGGCCGGACAATATTCCGTGAGCCAAGCCGGGCCTGGATGGCCGGAGAAATAGACGATGCGACGCTGATCAGTCGGGTGCAGAGCACCTTCAACTGGTTGATCGAGTCCTGGCGCGAAAGCCGCGCCTGATTCGTTCCGGATTTCGACGCCACAACAACGTCGCGATAACAACAAAAAAGGTGCAGCCATGCCCGTTTCGACTTCCACACCCAGAATCCGCATCGGCATCAATCCGATCTCCTGGAGCAACGATGATTTGCCGGCCCTCGGCGGAGAAACACCGCTGAGCACGGCGCTGAGCGAAGGCAAAGCCATTGGCTACGAGGGCTTCGAGCTCAACGGCAAGTTTCCGAAAGATGCCAAGGGCGTCGGCGATGTGTTGCGTCCCCATGGCCTGGCGCTGGTGTCCGGCTGGTATTCCAGCCGCCTGGCGCGGCGTTCGGTGGCCGAGGAAATCGAAGCCATCGCTGCGCATGTGCACCTGCTCGCCGAAAATGGCGCTTCGGTGCTGGTGTACGGCGAGGTGGCCGACTCGATTCAGGGGCAACGTATCCCGCTGGTCGAACGTCCACGTTTTCACACCGATGCCGCCTGGCATGAATACGCCGAAAAACTGACCGAGCTGGCACGTTTCACCCTGTCCCGAGGCGTGCGCCTGGCGTATCACCACCACATGGGCGCTTACGTCGAGTCGCCGCAGGATATCGACCGGCTGATGGCGCTGACCGGCGAGGAGGTCGGGCTGCTGTTCGATTCCGGGCATTGCTACATGGGCGGTGGCGAACCTCTTCAAGTGTTGAGCAAGCACATCCAGCGTATTTGCCATGTGCATTTCAAGGACGTGCGCAAGCCGGTGGTGCAACTGGCACGCAACAACCTGTGGAGCTTTCCGGACTGCATCATCAACGGCACTTTCACGGTGCCAGGGGACGGCGATATTGACTTCTCGGCGCTGCTCAAGGTCTTGCGGCAGGCCGGTTACAACGGCTGGCTGGTGGTCGAGGCCGAACAGGACCCCGCCGTAGCGCCCAGCTATGTGTACGCCAAAAAGGGCTATGACACGTTGCGCCAACTGCTGGCCGATGCACGATAAGGAGGGCTGCAACATGAATCTGCTGACCAAGAGCAAATCCACTGGCCGCGACGTCGTAGCGCTGGCCCCCGGTTCGCTGGAATACGTGAACTTCGCCGCCTACCGCCTGGAGTCCGGAGAAAGCCTGCCGCTGAGCGCAGGAGAAAACGAGCTGTGCGTGGTCCTGCTGACCGGGCACGCCAGCGTCAGTGGCGAAGCGCCGGGGCAGGGCGCTTTCAGCTGGGAAAACATCGGCGACCGGCAATCGGTGTTCGAAGAAAAATCACCGTTCGCGGTCTACCTGCCGCCGCATAGCCAGGCGCAGTTTGTCGCACGCGGCGCGGTGCAGCTTGCCGTATGCACGGCGCCGGGCGATGCCGGCAAACATTTTCCGGCACGCTTGATCATGCCGGGCAGCATGAAGCGCAGCGTACGCGGCAAGGGCGCCAATACCCGTTATGTGTGCGACATATTGCCGGACAGCGAAGCGGCGCATTCGCTGCTGGTGGTCGAGGTGCGTACACCTTCCGGGCATTCCTCCAGTTACCCGCCGCACAAGCACGACCGGGACAACCTGCCGCACGAGAGCTTTCTCGAAGAAACCTATTACCACCAGGTCAACCCGCCGCAGGGCTTCGTTTTTCAGCGGGTTTATACCGACGACCGCAGCATCGATCAGGCCATGGCCGTGGAAAACAATGACCTGGTGACCGTGCCCAAGGGCTACCACCCGGTCTCCGTCCCCTACGGCTACGAATCCTGGTACCTGAACGTAATGGCCGGCCCGACGCGCGCCTGGCAGTTCCACAACGATCCGCAGCACAGCTGGCTGCTGGATCTCTGATTTCCCATTTTTGTTCTGGAGGCATGAGATGAACGAGTCACCGGTGATCGGCCACTACATCAACGGACACCTGAACAATGGCGAGGGTGAGCGTTACAGCGATGTCTTTAATCCGGCAATCGGCACGGTCCAGGCGCGTGTTGCGCTGGCCAGCGTGAAGACTGTGGATGAAGCGGTTGCGGCGGCCAAGGCGGCGTTTCCGGCCTGGGCCGAGCAGTCCTCGCTGCGCCGGGCGCGGGTGATGTTCAAGTTCAAGGAACTGCTGGACCAGCACCATGACGAATTGGCGCAGATCATTTGCCGCGAGCACGGCAAAGTGTTGTCCGACGCGCGCGGAGAGGTGGTGCGCGGTATCGAGATCGTCGAATTTGCCTGCGGTGCCCCCAGTCTTCTGAAGAGCGATTTCAGTGACAACATCGGCGGTGGTATCGATAACTGGAACCTGCGTCAGCCACTGGGCGTCTGCGCCGGGGTTACGCCGTTCAACTTTCCGGTCATGGTGCCCTTGTGGATGATTCCCATGGCGCTGGTGACCGGTAACTGCTTCATCCTCAAACCTTCCGAGCGCGATCCATCGGCCAGCCTTCTGATGGCGCGCCTGCTCAAGGAAGCCGGTCTGCCCGATGGCGTCTTCAATGTGGTGCAGGGTGACAAGGTGGCGGTCGATGCGTTGCTGCAACACCCTGACATCGAGGCCATTTCCTTCGTCGGCTCGACCCCGATCGCCGAGTACATCCATCAGCAAGGCACTGCCCATGGCAAGCGCGTGCAAGCACTGGGCGGGGCCAAGAACCATATGATCGTGATGCCCGATGCTGATCTGGATCAGGCCGCCGACGCCCTGATCGGGGCGGCTTATGGCTCGGCCGGAGAGCGCTGCATGGCGATCTCGATTGCCGTGGTGGTCGGCGATGTCGGCCAGCGTCTTATCGACAAGCTGCTGCCGCGCATCGACCAGCTCAAGGTCGGCAACGGCATGCAGGCCGATTCGGACATGGGGCCGCTGGTCACCGCCGTGCACAAGGCCAAGGTCGAGGGTTTCATCGATCAGGGCGTCAAAGAGGGCGCCAGGCTGCTCGTCGATGGGCGCAACTTCAAGGTGCCGGGTGCCGAGCAGGGCTTTTTCGTCGGCGCGACGCTGTTCGACCACGTCACGCCGCAGATGCAGATCTACAAGGAAGAAATCTTCGGCCCGGTGCTGGGCATCGTCCACGTCGCGGATTTTGCCAGCGCCGTGGCGCTGATCAACGCCCACGAGTTCGGCAATGGTGTGTCGTGCTTCACCAGCGATGGCGGCGTGGCCCGCGCGTTCGCTCGCAGCATCAAGGTCGGCATGGTCGGCATTAACGTGCCGATCCCGGTACCCATGGCCTGGCATTCGTTTGGCGGCTGGAAGCGGTCGCTGTTTGGCGATCACCATGCCTATGGCGAAGAAGGCCTGCGTTTTTACAGCCGCTACAAAAGCGTCATGCAACGCTGGCCGGACAGCATCGCCAAAGGCCCCGAGTTCAGTATGCCGACTGCCAAATAGCCTTCATCAATGGAATGTTGCGGAGAACAAGAACAATGAACCAACCTCTGCGTTTCGCCCTTAATCGAATGGTCGCGCCGCGCCTGTCTCTGGGAGGTTTCGTCGATCTGGCGGTGAAGCTGGGTGCCGATGCCATCGAGATTCGCAACGACCTCAAGGGTATCGAGATCGAGGACGGCACTGCACCCCAGGTCGTTCGTGACCTTTGCGCTGCCCGAGGGGTAAAGGTGCTGTCCATCAACGCCCTGTACCCATTCGATGTCTGGAATGAAGAGCGCGCAGCCCAGGCGACGAAGCTTGCGCAGTACGCTCGCGACTGCGGTGCGCGCGGTCTGGTGCTATGTCCGCTCAATGACCGTGCAGATCCGCGTAACGGCGCGCAGCGCGCTTCGGGGTTGCGCACCGCGTTGACTGCGTTGGCACCGATTCTTCGTGAGCACGGCATTCTCGGCTTCGTCGAACCGCTGGGCTTCGAGGAGTGCTCGTTGCGCCTCAAACGTCAGGCGGTGGACGCAATCAGGGCGGTGGGTGGGCTGGACGTTTATCGGCTGGTTCATGACACCTTTCACCACCACCTGGCCGGTGAGGTCGAGCTGTTTCCAGAGTTGACCGGGCTGGTGCATATCTCCGGTGTCGAGGATGCGCAGGCACCGCTCAACAGCATTCGCGATGGCCATCGCGTGCTGGTCGGCGAAGCTGACATTCTGGGTAATGCATCGCAGATCGAGCGTTTGCTGGACAGCGGCTATGAGGGCCATCTGTCGTTCGAACCATTCGCCGAAAGCGTCCATGCGCTGGCCGACATCCCTCAGGCGATAGCGGCGAGCATGACGCACTTGTCACGAGCCGTTTCGCAGCGTCACTGACGTCAGCCGTCAGGCCGCCTCAAACCCTGGCCACCTCAAACAACAACAAGGTGCGAACATGAGTACAACCCGACTGACCATGGCCCAGGCCCTGGTGAAGTTTCTCGATAATCAGTACGTCGAAGTCGACGGCGTGCAGAGCAAATTCGTCGCTGGCATCTTCACCATTTTCGGGCATGGCAACGTGCTGGGTCTTGGGCAGGCGCTGGAACAGGACAGCGGCGACCTGGTGGTTCATCAAGGCCGTAACGAGCAGGGCATGTGCCACGCCGCCATCGGTTTTGCCAAGCAGCACCTGCGGCGCAAGATCTACGCGTGCAGCTCTTCGGTCGGGCCAGGCGCGGCGAACATGATCACCGCCGCCGCAACCGCCTCGGCCAACCGCATTCCGTTGCTGCTGTTGCCGGGGGACGTCTACGCCAGCCGCCAGCCCGATCCGGTGCTGCAACAGATCGAGCAGTTTCACGACCTGAGCATCAGCACCAACGATGCGTTCAAGGCGGTGAGCAAATACTGGGACCGTATCAACCGTCCCGAGCAGTTGATGAGCGCAGCTCTAAATGCCATGCGCGTACTGACCGACCCGGCTGATACCGGTGCCGTCACGCTGGCGCTGCCTCAGGATGTGCAGGCCGAGGCCTACGATTATCCGGACAGCTTCCTGCAAAAACGTGTGCACCGTATCGACCGCCGCCCGCCCAGCAAGGCCATGCTTGACGACGCATTGAAGCTGCTGGCCGGCAAGCGCAAACCGCTGCTGATTTGCGGTGGTGGTGTGCGTTACTCCGGCGCAGCCGATGCCTTGCAAGCCTTTGCCGAGCGCTTCGATATCCCTTTCGCCGAAACCCAGGCAGGCAAGAGTGCCATCGTTTCGGCGCACCCGCTGAACATGGGCGGCATCGGCGAAACCGGCACGGTGGCGGCCAATCGGCTGGCGAAAGAGGCGGACCTGATCATCGGCGTCGGCACCCGCTATAGCGATTTCACCACCGCGTCGAAATGGCTGTTCCAAAACCCGGATGTGCAGTTTCTCAACCTCAATGTCGGCGCTTTCGATGTGCAGAAGCTGGATGGCGTGCAGGTCCTGGCCGATGCGCAGGAGGCATTGCAGGCACTGACCGAAAGCCTGCAAGCCAGCGGTTACCGTGCTGCCTGGGGCGATGCGCCGCAGACAGCCCGTGCGCAGCTGGCTGCCGAGGTTGATCGCCTGTATGCGGTCGAGTACCAGAGCGAGGATTTCGTCCCGGAAATCAACGATCACTTGGATCCGGCCGTGCTGCGCGAGTTCATCGAGCTGACCGGCTCGTGTCTGACCCAGAGCGGCGTACTGGGCATCCTTAACCAGAACCTGCCTTCTGACGCAGTGATCGTTGCGGCGGCGGGCAGTTTGCCGGGCGACCTGCAGCGTGCCTGGCGCAGCACCGGGGTCGACACCTATCACGTCGAATACGGCTATTCATGCATGGGCTATGAGGTCAATGCCGCACTGGGCGTCAAGCTCGCTGCGCCGCACCGCGAGGTTTTCGCGCTGGTCGGTGATGGCTCTTACATGATGCTTCATTCAGAGCTGGCGACCTCGATTCAGGAGCGGCGCAAGATCAATGTGGTGTTGCTGGACAACATGACCTTCGGCTGCATCAACAACCTGCAGATGGAGCACGGCATGGACAGTTTCGGCACCGAGTTCCGCTTTCGCAATCCCGAAACAGGCAAGCTCGACGGCGACTTTGTACCGGTGGATTTCGCCATGAGCGCTGCCGCCTATGGCTGCAAGACCTATAAGGTCAGCACCGCCGAACAACTGCGTCAGGCGCTCGTCGATGCGCAACGTCAGACGGTCTCGACGCTGATCGACATCAAGGTCCTGCCCAAGACCATGATCCACAAATACCTGTCGTGGTGGCGTGTCGGCGTTGCCGAAGTATCAACGACCGGCACCACGGCCCAGGTGTACGAAAAACTCAACCGCGAACTGGCCAAGGCTCGACAGTACTGATCACTGTTTATCGTTCAGCGCCCGTGACCCGTTCACGGCAACATCCAATAAAAAAAGGAACATGAAAATGGCATTGAAACTCGGCGTGATCGGTACAGGCGCAATCGGTCAGGATCATATCCGGCGTTGCAGCAAAACGCTGGTTGGCAGTCAGGTGGTAGCGGTCACCGACATCAACCTGGAGCAGGCAGCCAAAGTGGTGCGCGAGCTGGACATCGGCGCCGAAGTGTATGCCGATGGCCACGCGCTGATTGCCGCGCCCGACGTCGAGGCGGTGCTGGTCTGTTCCTGGGGCCCCAGCCATGAAGAGTACGTGCTGGCGGCCATTGCCGCAGGCAAGCCGGTGTTCTGCGAAAAGCCTTTGGCCGTTACCGCCGAGGGTTGCCGGCACATTGTCGAGGCCGAGATCGCCAGCGGCAGGCGTCTGGTTCAAGTGGGCTTCATGCGCCCCTATGATCAGGGCTATCGCGCCCTGAAATCGGTGATCGACAGCGGCCGGATCGGCGAACCGCTGATGCTTCACTGTGCGCACCGCAACCCTCGGGTCGGCGAGAACTACAAGACCGACATGGCGATCACCGACACTCTGATTCATGAACTCAATGTGCTGCGCTGGCTGCTCAACGATGACTATGTGTCGGTACAGGTGGTGTTCCCGCGCAAGACCAGCAAGGCCCTTGCGCACATGAAAGATCCGCAGATCGTGATGCTGGAAACGGCCAGAGGCACGCGCATCGACGTCGAAGTGTTCGTCAACTGCCAGTACGGCTACGACATCCAGTGTGAAGTGGTCGGCGAGAGCGGCATTGCCAAACTGCCTGAGCCTTCCCAAGTGCAGTTGCGTAGCGAAGCGAAATTGTCCAACGCGATCCTGATGGACTGGAAAGACCGGTTCATTGCCGCCTATGACGTCGAGTTGCAGGACTTCATCGATGGCGTTAACGCGGGCACGATTTACGGACCTTCTGCCTGGGATGGCTATGCCGCTGCGGTGGCCGCCGATGCCTGTGTGCAGGCGCAGAACAGTGGAGCAGTCGTGCCGATTGCCCTGGAGATGCGTCCCGCGTTTTATGACTGACAGAGGTGTCTGGAATCGGGCTGTCTTTCAAACAGTAAAAGGGAGGGCATCATGCGCATCGCACTGGATCCTTATATGTATCGCCACCTGTCGCTGGGTGCGATGGTCGATAAGACGGCGGAACTGGGCTACGACTACATAGAGCTTTCACCGCGCGAAGATTTCATGCCGTTCTACAAGTACCCGCGCGTGGATCGTGCGCGAATCAGGGAGTTTCGCAAAGCCCTGAGCGATGCTGGTGTGAAACTCTCCTCGCTGTTGCCGCTGTACCATTGGGCTGCGCCGGATGAAGACTTGCGTATTGCAGCGGTGCGCAACTGGAAGCGCGCCATTCAGGTGGCTGTGGAAATGGACTGCGACCTTATGAATACCGAGTTCAGCGGACAATCCGATCATGCACTGGTGTGCGAAAACCAGTTCATGAAATCCATGGATGAACTGATGCCGTACTTCGAGCGAGAAGGCATCCGGCTCGATATCCAGGCGCATCCTTATGACTTCTGCGAACGTAACAACGAGTCAGTCGACATCATTCGCGGCCTGGACCGGGACTGGATCAATTACCTGTATGCCGCGCCACACACCTTTTTCTACGATGATGGCGTGGGGGACATTGCCTCCATGCTGCGGTACGCAGGTGACAAGCTCACCCACCTGATCATTGCCGACACCTATAATCACCGGGCTTCGTCCAACCTGCGCTACATCGTCAACCCGCCTGGCGTCACGGCAACGGTGCATCAGCATCTGGACATCGGGCAGGGCTAGGTGGACTGGGACGCGTTCTTCTCGACATTGCGGGACATTGATTTCGACGGTATTGCCACAGTGGCCGTATTTGCCTGGGAGGAGCGTGCAGATGAATCGAGCCGATTCATGCTGGAGCGGGTCAAAAGCGAGCTGCTTCGTTGAAACGGTGGCATCCAATACACGACCGATGGCTGCGGCCATGAGGTTCATGGACTACAGGAGATATCCATGCGAGCAGGGCTGGTGGGCTACGGCAAAGGCGGGCGTTACTTTCATGCAACGCTGATTTCGAGTTTGCCCGGTGCCACATTTGCAGGCGTTGTCACCCGTTCACCCGAGCGAAAACAGGAAGTGGTCAACGATCATCCCGGCGTGGCAACCTTCGACACGCTGGCCGAGCTGGTCGCTGCCGGGGTAGATGTGGTGGTGATTTCCACGCCCCTGGCTTCGCGCCGAGCGTTGATCCTTGAAGCGATAGAGCTGGGCGTCGGGGTGGTCAGCGACAAGCCCTTCGCCATTGATGCAGCGCAGGCGCGCGAGCTGGTGGAAGCGGCCGAGCGCCGTGGCGTACTGCTCAGCGTTTATCAGAACCGCCGCTGGGATTCGGACTTCCTCACCGTGCGCAAGTTGCTCGACGGCGAGGCACTGGGCGCGGTCAGCCGGTTCGAGTCCAGCATCGAGCGTTATTCGCCACGGTCTGTCGGCAAGGCCAGCGGCGGTGGCGTGCTGCGTGACCTGGGCAGTCATCTGGTGGATCAGGCGCTGGTGCTGTTCGGCCCGGTCGAACGGGTGTATGCGGAACTGCAATTCGCTGCGCCGCACGACGAACTGGATCACACATTCTTCGTTTCCCTGCACCATGCTGGCGGCGTGACCTCACACCTGTCCGGCAGCTGCCTGCAAAACACTGCCAAGCCGCGTTTCAGAATCAGTGGAGCGAAGGGTTGTTACAGCGTCGACGGGCTGGATGGCCAGGAAGAGGCCGCCTTTGCCGGGCTTACGCCAAGGTCCGAGGGCGAGCGCTGGGGTGTCGAGGAGCATCGGCGCTGGGGCTGGTTCGAGCAGGGCGAGCATCGCGAGCGTGTGCCGTCGGAGCGTGGTTGCTGGCTGGAGTTCTACCGCCAGTTGCAAAGCGCGGTTGACGAGCAGGGCAGTAATCCGGTCAATCCGCATGATGCGATAGCCTCGGCGCAAATCATGGATGCCGCGCGCCTGAGTGCCAGAGAAGGGCGCGTTGTGGTGCTGTAGCCATTTCGCGCTGCAGCGCATCCAGCGGCCCGTTATCGAAGAGAGCCTGACGCTTGCCATGCGTCGGGCTTTGTCGTCTCTGTAACCGAATAAAATGAAATGGAATAAAATTCTAAAATCAGTTGAATTGGAAAATATTTTCCAATAGAGTCGTTTTCAGGTTGCCGACTATCGAATCCCTCGCGTTTTGAAGGTTTTTCAAAGCACGAGAAGCAAGCCCGACAAAAACAATACAAAAGATAGGTACTGTCGATGAAAACCCCTACCTCTGGCGTCACCGCCAAGCGTTCTGCCACCTCGTCATTCTGGATCCGGACCCTGGAGCGATTTCTCACCGTCGTCGCCCTGAGCCTGTGCGTGCGCCACAAGGATGCGCAACTGTTCTGCATTCCCGGTGCCACCGGGATCCGCCTGTCACGCTGATTCGCTGCATCCGAACAACAACAATAATTTGGAGACAGATCCTCATGAAGACCAAGATTGCTTTGACCTCATTGGCGATGGCGCTGATGGTGGGCAGCGGTGCAGCTTTGGCCGATATCAAGATTGGTGTGGCCATGTCGCAGTTCGATGACACCTGGCTGACCTACCTGCGTGACGACATGAATGCCAAGGCCAAAGTCATGTCCACGACCGAGAAAGTGGACCTGCAGTTCGTCGATGCCCGCGCGGATGTCAACAAGCAGCTTGATCAGGTCAAGGACCTGATCAACAAGAAAGTCGACGCCCTGATTGTCAATCCGGTCGACACCGCCGCTACTGCGCGGATCACCAAGGAAGCGGTCGCCGCCGGTATCCCGCTGGTCTACGTCAACCGCCGCCCCGACGATCCGAAACTGCCTGCGGGCGTCGCCACAGTGACGTCGGATGACATGGAGGCCGGCCGACTTCAGGCGCAATACATCGCCGACAAAATGAAGGGCAAGGGCAGCGTCATGATTCTTCTGGGTGACCTGGCCAACAACTCCACGCAAAACCGCACCAAGGGCGTCAAAGAGGTGTTGGCCAAGTACCCGGACATCAAGATAGGCCAGGAGCAGACCGGCACCTGGCTGCGCCAGAAGGGCATGGACCTGACCAACGACTGGCTTACCCAGGGCCGAAAATTCAACGCGGTGCTGGCCAACAACGATGAAATGGCCATTGGCGCGGCGATGGCGCTGAAGCAGGCAGGCGTGGATAAAGGCAGCGTTTTCGTTGCCGGTGTCGACGGTACACCGGACGGGCTCAACGCCGTGACCAAGGGCGATCTGGCCGTATCGGTCTATCAGGACGCGAAAGGACAGGCCGACGGGGCGATCGATGCCGCGGTGAAACTGGCCAGGAAGGAGAAGGTCGAGCCCCAGGCGATCATCATTCCTTATCGCCTGATCACCCCTGAAAACGTCGCCACCTTCAAATAACAACGATCGCCAGGCCTGGGAGGGCATGCCAATGCGCTCCCGCAGCCTGCCGCTTGAGGAGTTGTGATCATGTTCGGTTCTGCTACTGCCAATCCGCCCGCGCAACGCGATCTGCCGTCCGGCGACGGGGGCGGAGGGGCGCCTGATGCCCAGGCCCCGTATCTGCTGGAAATCAGCCATGTCAGCAAGGGCTTCCCCGGCGTCATTGCGCTCAATGATGTGCAATTGCGCGTTCGCCCTGGCAGCGTGCTGGCGCTGATGGGCGAGAACGGAGCCGGAAAATCGACCCTGATGAAAATCATTGCGGGCATCTATCAGCCGGACTCGGGCGAAATCCGCCTGCGTGGCAAGCCGGTCCGCTTCGATACGCCTCTGTCAGCGTTGCAGGCGGGTATCGCCATGATCCATCAGGAACTGAACCTGATGCCGTTCATGAGCATTGCCGAGAACATCTGGATCGGTCGCGAACAGCTCAACGGCCTGCACATGGTCGATCACCGCGAGATGCACCGCTGCACTGCCGAACTGCTGGAGCGTCTGCGCATCAAGCTCGATCCCGAGGAGCTGGTCGGCACGCTGAGCATTGCCGAGCGGCAGATGGTGGAGATCGCCAAGGCCGTGTCATACGACTCGGACGTGCTGATCATGGACGAACCGACCTCGGCGATCACCGAAACCGAAGTCGCTCACCTGTTCTCGATCATCAGCGACCTGCGTGCCCAGGGCAAAGGCATCATTTACATCACCCACAAGATGAACGAAGTCTTCGAAATCGCCGACGAAGTGGCGGTGTTCCGCGACGGCGCCTATATCGGCCTGCAGCGCGCCGAAAGCATGGACGGTGACAGCCTGATCACCATGATGGTGGGCCGTGAACTGACCCAGCTGTTCCCCGAGCGGGAAAAACCGGCAGGCGACGTACTGCTGTCCGTCAATCAACTGAGCCTGAACGGCATTTTCAAGGACGTGAGCTTCGACCTGCGTGCCGGGGAGGTGCTTGGCATTGCCGGGCTGATGGGGTCCGGGCGCACCAATGTCGCCGAGACCCTGTTCGGCATAACCCCCAGCGACAGCGGCGAGGTGCGCTTCGATGGCAAGACGGTGCACATCGGCGATCCGCATCAGGCGATTGAACTGGGTTTTGCGCTGCTCACGGAGGATCGCAAATTGACCGGCCTGTTTCCATGCCTGTCAGTGATGGAAAACATGGAGATGGCTGTGCTGGCCAACTATGCCGGTAACGGTTTCGTGCAACAGAAGGCCTTGCGCGCACTGTGCGAAGACATGTGCAAAAAGCTTCGGGTCAAGACGCCGTCGCTGGAGCAATGCATCGACACATTATCCGGTGGTAACCAGCAGAAGGCACTGCTCGCGCGCTGGCTGATGACCAACCCCAGGGTGCTGATTCTGGATGAGCCCACACGCGGTATCGATGTGGGGGCCAAGGTGGAAATCTACCGCCTGATCTCCCTGCTGGCCAGTGAAGGCATGGCGGTCATCATGATTTCTTCGGAGCTGCCGGAAGTGCTTGGTATGAGTGACCGGGTCATGGTCATGCACGAAGGCGAAATGATGGGCATCCTCGATCGTGGCGAAGCGACCCAGGAAAAAGTCATGCATCTGGCCTCCGGCCACAAGGTTCATTGAGTTCGCACTACAGGGCTCGGTAGAAGAAGAACAAGAGGAAACGAACATGAGCGACGCGATTCTGCAAAATAAACCGGCTATGACGCCGACCCGAAGCAAACGACGGCTGCCCACCGAACTGAGCATCTTTCTGGTGCTGATCGGCATCGGCCTGATCTTTGAACTGTTCGGCTGGATCGTCCGTGATCAGAGCTTCTTGCTCAATTCCCAGCGTCTGGTACTGATGATCCTGCAGGTGTCGATCATCGGCTTGCTGGCCATTGGCGTGACTCAGGTGATCATCACTACAGGCATCGATCTCTCGTCGGGCTCGGTACTTGCACTTTCAGCGATGATTGCCGCGAGCCTGGCACAAACCTCCGACTTCTCCCGGGCGGTGTTCCCGTCGCTGACCGACCTGCCGGTGTGGATTCCGGTCGTTGTCGGTCTCGGGGTCGGGCTGCTGGCGGGCGCCATCAATGGCAGCATCATTGCCATAACCGGCATTCCGCCGTTCATTGCCACGCTGGGCATGATGGTCTCTGCGCGCGGTCTGGCACGCTTCTATACCGAAGGTCAGCCGGTGAGCATGCTCTCCGACTCGTACACGGCCATCGGTCAGGGCGCGATGCCGGTGATCATCTTTCTGGTGGTGGCGGTCATCTTTCATATTGCCCTGCGTTACACCAAGTACGGCAAATACACCTACGCCATTGGCGGCAACATGCAGGCGGCACGTACTTCGGGCATCAACGTCAAGCGCCATCTGGTGATTGTCTACAGCATCGCCGGGCTGCTGGCCGGGCTGGCCGGGGTGGTTGCCTCGGCGCGGGCGGCAACCGGGCAGGCCGGGATGGGCATGTCCTACGAGCTGGACGCAATTGCCGCTGCGGTCATCGGTGGCACCAGCCTTTCCGGAGGGGTCGGGCGGATCACCGGTACGGTGATCGGTGCGCTGATCCTCGGCGTGATGGCCAGCGGTTTCACCTTTGTCGGTGTGGACGCCTATGTTCAGGACATTATCAAAGGCTTGATCATTGTCGTGGCCGTGGTAATCGATCAATATCGCAACAAGCGCAAGACCAAGCGCTGATTCAATCACCTGCAGCAAAGGGCCTTTCAAGGCCCTTTTGTGCGTTGGAGTTTGCAGGAACCGATTCGCTGTCAGTGGGTCAGAGCCTCATCAAGCAACCTGCTGGTCAGGTCTTTCGCCCGCATTTCAAGGGTTTTACGGTATTCGCTGTACAAAAATCCTTCAATTGTGTTGCCGAGCCCGCTAGCCGGCCTTAGACTGCCGCCCCTCGTAAATTGAGTGCCAGGTGGCGCTTGGAGATTATTGGTTTGAACGGCAACGTCAGGCCGCTCCTCAATGCACGTTTTTTTATAGAGAAATAAATGACAAAGGAAAAGTTGCTGGCCATGCCGGCCGATGACTACATGAACGCCGAGCAGCACGCTTTCTTCGTCGAGCTGTTGCAGGGCATGAAGGTCGAGATCCATGAGCGTATCGAGCAGAGCCGCATTGCGATCGAGAGCCTGGACACGCCTGCCGACCCGGCTGACGCCGCTTCGGTCGAAGAAGAGCGTCACTGGCTGGTCAACGTGATCGATCGCGACCAGCGCATGCTGCCACAGTTGGAAATGGCCCTTTCGCGTATTGCCGACGACACCTTCGGCTGGTGCGACGACAGCGGCGAGCCAATCGGCCTCAAGCGCCTGCTGATCAGCCCGACCACCAAGTATTGCATCGAAGCGCAAGAGCGCCACGAGCAGATCGACAAGCACCAGCGCCAGGCCTGATACGCAGGCAACAGCGACTGAGTGACCAGACCGGGAGGCAAGCAATTGCCTCCCGGTTTTGTTGTGCCCGGGATTTGTCGAAAACGCGTTGATCGCCATCGCTCGGTCGCTACGACCAACAGCGCATGGCACAAGGCCGTTATCTGGCGTTTAATAGCGTCATAACGACAATGACAGACGGGGTGACGCAGCATGGCCGAGAACCTATCCATGGCAGCCGGATTACCGCTGGCCGATACGCCCGACGCTGCATCGAGGTGGTGGGTGCCAGCGGTGCAGAGCGTAGTCCTGTGCCTGCTGTTCGCCGCCATGAGCGTTGCAGGTCTGTCGCTGTATGTCGTCGTTCCCCTGGCGCTGCTGGTGGTCTGGTTGCCGCGCCTGGTGCGCAGCAGGCAAGTGCTGCCAGGCAGCGCGGTGGGCGACAGCGATATCGCCTTGCTGACTCGCGACCTGTCGCGCACCACCAGTCATAACGCGCTGTCCGCGGCCCAAGTGGCCTTTTCCGTTGGTCGGCTGGCTGGCAAGGTGCAATCGCAACTGGGGGCTGCCGAACAGATCGTCAGCAGTGCCGAGCAGATGATCGCCACCGAGCAACAGACGGCCCAGTTGAGCCAGCAGGCATTGGTTGCTGCCAGCGAGGCGCGGCAGCGCAGCGAATCGGGTAGCAGCGTGCTGAATGAGTCCATCGAGCGCATGCACCACCTGAGCAAGCGTGCCGTCGGCAGCCGTGAGCTGATCGAGGCACTCAGCCAGCGCAGCGAAGAGATCCAGCGTGTGACGCTGGTCATTCAGTCGATTGCCAGCCAGACCAACCTGCTGGCGCTCAACGCCGCCATCGAAGCGGCGCGGGCTGGCGAGCACGGACGCGGTTTCGCGGTGGTTGCCGACGAAGTCCGTGGTCTGGCCGGCCGCACTGCCAGTGCCACGGGCGAGGTCGGGCAGATGGTGGCGGATATCCAGCAGCGCACCGCACAAGTCGTGGAGCAAATTCGCGAGCTGTCGGCCGATCTGGACGTGGGTGTCGAGCAGGTCGAGCTGACCGGCGAGCACCTGGGCAATATCGCCCGGCTTGCGGTCGAGCTGGAAAGCCAGGTCGGCGAAATCGCGCAGGGCGCGAGGAGCAATCAGGATCAATTGGCGAGCCTGTTCGACGCTGTCGAGCATATGCGCAGTGATCTTGCCGTCAGCGATGAGCAGACCCGGCAACTGGCCAAGGCCGCAGTGCAGATGGAGGGGCAGGCCGAGACCATCAGCCAGCGCCTGGCGCAGGTCGGTCTGGATGAATACCACCAGCGCATTTACGACCTGGCTCGTGAAGGCGCGCGCATGATCAGCGAAAAGTTCGAGGCCGATATCGAACAGGGGCGGGTCAGCCTTGATGACCTGTTCGATCGCAATTACAAACCCGTTGCCAATACTTCGCCCACCCGCTTTACAACGCGTTTCGACCGTTACACCGATCAGGTATTGCCCGCACTGCAGGAACCGCTGCTGTCGCGCCATGAAGGTCTGGTATTTGCCATCGCCTGTACGCAACAGGGCTATGTGCCGACGCACAACAACGCCTTCAGCCAGCCTTTGACGGGTGATGCGACGGTGGATAACGCGCGTAATCGAAGCAAGCGCAAGTTCGATGACCGTACCGGCATTCGCTGTGGCAGCCACCAACAGCCGGTCCTGCTGCAAACCTACACGCGAGACACCGGCGAACTGATGCACGACCTGTCCGTGCCGATCATGGTCAACGGACGACACTGGGGTGGTCTGCGCCTGGGGTACAGGCCGCAAGGCCGTTGATATGCGTAACCGATCATTCGGGTTGGCAACGGGGCTGGCCTGTTAGTTGGTTTTCATTGAAAGAGTGCATCAGAAAGTTATCAGTGAGTGTGTGTAGGGTATTATTTATAAGTAATGAAGTCATGACTATAGAAGTCGTAGGAAAGGTCTGAAAAGGCGCAACATGGCTTGACTGCTCACTGTCTTTAAGCAAGCTGTTTAAATCAACGTTATTTACGTTTTGATTTAAGTGCGGCCTTTTCCTGGCTTGCCTCTAGGGACGGAAAAGTTATGAGCGATAAATGGAGTTTCCAACAGTCATCAGCCCTTTCAGATGTGGTGACACGCCGCGTCACGGCGCGGGTAGGCATTTTCTTCGATGGGACGGGAAATAACCGGCTCAACAGTCAGATCGGTGCCGACTGCCAGGCATTGATGGAGATCAATGCGGGGCAGCACATTAAAGCGTGTGCGGGTCGTCATGTTCAGCCTGGCAGTAGTTACAGTAATGATCCGAGCAATATAGCCAGACTGGTCGATATCTACCGCCTGCAACCTGTTGCCGAAAATGACGGTGAAGGCCTGAAGGTGTATTACCCGATCTATATAAGTGGCGCCGGCACTACTTCCGGTGGCCGTGATTCGGTATGGCCGGGGCAGAGTTTTGGCCGCGGGGCCACCGGCGTGATATCCAAGGTGGAAAACGCATTCAAAAAGCTGGAATCGGTATTGAAGGCGTTCCCCCGCGACAACCCCGACTGTGTGCTGGACGCGCTGGAACTGGACGTGTTCGGCTTCAGTCGAGGTGCAGCGTCGGCCAGGCATCTGGTCAATGAAATCCTCAAGCAGCGTTCGGGCATGCTCGAGCCGATACTCGAAAGCCGCAGGGTCAGGTTGAGCGACAGTTTCAGCTGGAGCAACGGCAGCGTACGGCTCAAGGTTATCGGTCTGTTCGACACCGTCGCAGCCATAGGCAGCTTCAAGGACATGGGCAATACCCGCGATGCGAGCAACAGGAGGGTCAATCTGTACCTGCCTCCGGGGTGTGCGCAGCAGGTGTTGCATCTGGTGGCTCGCGATGAGTCACGGCGCAACTTTGCGTTGAACAGCGTCCTGCCCGTGTGGCCCAGAGAAATCGTTCTGCCCGGTGCACATTCCGATATCGGTGGGGGTTATCCTCCACAGATGGAAGAAAGCGTACTGCTCACGCGCCCCCGTAGCAGCGTGGTCAGCCGTGACAGTTCCTGCGAGGCGGCACCGAGCTGGAAGGAGGCACAGGCTGAGTTAAACCGGATGAACCGCGATCACTGGATCGACCCGCTCGACAGCCAGGCCTGGCTGAGGGTTCAGACATGCGAGAGCAAGTGTTATTCGTGCAGGAAAAGCTTGAATGGCATGAGTACGGTCGCTGCCGCAGTGGGCATGAGCCGCCAGGTATTTGGCCATCTGTCGAGGGTGTCGTTGCTGGTCATGCACACACTGGCGTGTGATGAGGGCGTGCCTTTCAATCCGGTGCCACTGACACCTGAATTCCAGCTGCCTCCCGAACTCGAGAACATCTCTACCCGGTTGATCGACTATGCGCGAGGCGGGCCTTACCTGCTGGACAGTCATGAAGAGGCATTACTGCGCTGGCGCTACATCCATCAGTCCGCGCACTGGAATGCAGTGGTTGGCAGAGTAGGTACGTTAGGCGACGCTGTTTTCGTCCACGCACCCCAGCCAGGCGGCCGGATATTGCATCCCAATATCGGCCAGCCCGGTTATCCGCAATAGGCCTCAACGCCCGAGTGGCTCACTCGGGCTTTTTGTGAAGACGCACGTTCAGCTCGTCGACCACCATCGCCCATTCGGCATCTTCGTGCAGTTGTTCCTTGAGAAAGTCAGACTGACGCGGCGTCCAGAATTCTGCGTCGATCAGTTTGACGTCGTCGGGCAGAGGATGGCTGGCGATAAACTTTTCGATGTTTTCATCATCGGAATCCAGCGCCAATTGGGCGAACAGGTCGTTGATGGTAGTTGTAGTCTGTTCCATGTCATCTCCTCGCCGGGGGATATCCCCGTATTCATCAGTTCTTATGGGAGTGGTGGGCACAGGCAAGAGTTCGATGCATTTGGCTGTGGAGAAAAGATGGCTTTTTTTGCAACGGCTATAAATGATATGTTTCTGCTATCGCAGGATGCACCCAACGCAGGCTGGAACCCGTCCAGCCTTTGCGCCGTGCCCGGGCTGACTGCAATTTTCAGGGCATCAGCGCTGCTGCGACACTGCTGTGTACAAAAGGTATATATCCCGTAGCTGCCATGAGCCGGTAGAATCCGCCACCCGCCTGCACAAGGTTTGCGGCGGCGCTGTCTGCGCTTCTGCGTGCAGCATGCCGGAAAAACTCCGGCCACATGAAGCGGTCTATGGACGAATCACTTTCTCGACTGCCCTGACATCAGGCAGCCTCATTTCATGTTTGAGGGTTTGTACTTTGGCTGTAAGTAATCTGGATACCCATGCCTTGTTCGTGCTCGGCGACCTCCGTGCACAGTTGGTCAAGCAGTTCCAATCCCGTTTTGTCTACATCGCCGAACAATCAGCCGAAGGCATCTATATCGCTGAAATCGACACCGAAACCGCACTGGTAGTCGACGATAAACCTCGCCTTGAGCTCAAGGTGGGCGACCATTTCCGCGCTTCTGTTCTGCCCAGTCGCGAGGGCGGCAAGCTCGAATTGAAATTCCGTGAAATCAAGACCACCGTGTACGGGCTGGGCGAATATGCCTTCGTCGACGTCCCCGAAGGTCACGGTATCGTGTTCAAGGAAGGTCAGACCGTATTCATGGTCTTCGCTGCGCAAGAGCAACTGCAGATCGGCATGAGCAAGCTTCTCAAAGGCGCGGTCGGCAAGGCCGCCAAATGGCGCAAGGGCGAGCTGACCTTCAAGGCCAGCGAGTAACACTGGCCAGGCGTCGGTTCAGCCGCCTGTCGATTCTCCGTTGCCGGCACCGCTGCTGACTTCCGCGGGCACGTCGTCACCGGCCATGCGCTTGCGGAACAGCGCCGTGCGCGCCAGCAGCAGGGTGGTCACCGGTACCGTGATCGCCAGCAATACCGGGATCAGCCAGGCGTGGATCACCGGTTCCGACTTCAGCGCCGAGAAGTAGATGATCGACGCCAGCGCAACGCACCAGGCGCCCAGCGTCGATGCCAGGGCGGGCGGGTGCATGCGCTGGAAAAAGTCCTTGAGGCGCAGCAATCCCAGAGCACCGGTCAAGGCGAACAGGCTGCTGGCGATCAGCAGCCCGGCGGTCAGTATTTCCACCCAGAAGGGCACTGTATTCGGCAGTCCGGTCATTCGATCACTTCTCCGCGCAGCAGGAACTTGGCCAGAGCGAACGAGCCCACGAAGCCGAACAGGGCAATCAGCATGGCCGCTTCGAAATACGTGTCACTGGCGTAGCGAATGCCAAGCACCAGCATCATCAGCATGGCAATGATGTACAGATAATCCAGCGCCAGCACCCGGTCTTGCGCCGAAGGCCCCTTGAGCAAGCGCAGCAGGGTGATCACCATCGCCAGAGCGAAGATCAGCAGGCTGATCAGGATGGCGTTGTCGAGCAGTGCACTCATTGAAAGATCTCCATCAACGGTCGCTCATAGGTGGTTTTGAAGTGCTCGATGAATTGCGCTTCGTCCTCCAGATCGAAGACATGCATCAGCAGCACGCTGCGATCCAGTGCCAGCTCCGACCACACCGTTCCGGGTACTACCGTGGTGACCATCGCCAGCGCGGCCAGGCCGTGGGCGTCGTGCAGGTCCAGTGGAATGCGTACGAAGGCCGAGCGTGGCGGACGGCTTTCGAGCCGCCAGACGCTCAGGCCGACCTGCACATTGGAGATCACCACGTCTCGTCCCACCCGCCATAAGAACTTCAGGATCGTACCTGGTTTGCGAATACGTACCGGCAGCGGGCGCAGCGGGGCCATCAATACGGGGGCGAGAAACCCCAGCACCGCGCCCAGCAGCAAGTGACCGGGGCTGATCGACAGGTTCAATACCAGCCACAGCAGCCAGAGTGCCAACGAGAGGAGCGGGGCGGGAAACAGGCGCTTCATGGTTGCCCCTCCGGATCGACTTCCCGACTGGTGGGGCCGGGTATCGGGCGTGTGGCGAGCACTGACTGCACATACTGTTTGGGCTCATGCAGCGCTGCGGCGGTGTCCTGGGTATAGCGCAGCAAGGGCTCGGCCTTGAAGGTCAGCGCGATGCACAGACCCAGAAGGATGATGATCGGCAGGCATTCGTTGCGGCGCAGCATCGGCGAAGGGCGCTCGTGTGGCGTCCAGAAACGTTGCGTGCCGAGCCTCGAGAAAGCGATAAGCGACGCCAGCCCGGAAAAGATCAGCAGGCCGATCAGCATCCAGGCCTGGGTCGAAAGCGATTCGTCCTGCGCGACGTCCAGCCCTAGCGGGTTCATCAGGGCGCTGAGCAATGTCAGCTTGCCGATGAACCCGGAGAGCGGCGGCATGCCGATGATCAGCAAGGCGCAGACGATAAAACTCAGGCCCAGAAAGGCCATGGTCATGGGAATGACCTGACCGACCACGACCTTCTGTTCGTCGTCCAGGTTGGTGCCGGGCGGCGGATGCAGAGACTCCAGGGTACGAGGCAATTGATCCACATCGTATTCCAGAGGGATCTCGTTGGCCGAGCGGGAGCGTTCGATCAGCTCGCCCAGGAGAAACATGGCACTTAACGCCAGCGTCGAACTGACCATATAGAACAGCGCACCCGAGGTCAGGCTTGGCTGGGCGAAACCCACGGCAGACAGCAGAATGCCCGCTGACACCAGTATGCTCAGGCTGGCGAGGCGTTCCAGACGCTGGGCGGCGATGATGGCGATGGCTGCAGTGAAAATCGTCGCCATGCCGCCATAGATCAGCCAGTCGCCGCCGAAGAATGCCGATGCACCGGCCTGGCCGGAAAACAGCAGCGTCCACAGGCGCAGCAGGGTGTAGATCCCCACTTTGGTCATGATCGCAAACATCGCCGCCACCGGCGCGCTGGCTGCCGAGTAAGCAGGGACCAGCCAGAAGTTAAGCGGCCACATGCCGGCCTTGGCCAGGAACGCCGTGGCCAGAATCGCAGCACCCGCATGCAGCAGGCCCAGATCGGACTCCGCCACCTGCGGGATCTTGATGGCCAGATCGGCGAAGTTCAGCGTGCCGGTCACCCCGTAAATCAACGCAGCACCGATCAGAAACAGCGACGAAGCCAGCAGGTTGATCGAAATGTAATGCAGGCCCGTCGATACTCGTGCTCGGCCGGAGCCGTGCAGCATCAGGCCGTATGACGCTGCGAGCAGTACTTCGAAAAATACGAACAGGTTGAACAGATCAGCAGTCAGGAACGCACCGTACAGCCCCATGAGCTGGATCTGGAACAGCGCATGGAAACTGGCACCGGCCCTGTCCCAGCGAGCCAGCGCGAACAGCAGGGCGCAGACACCGACAATCCCGGTCAGCACCAGCATCATTGCTGACAGGTGGTCCACCACCAGTACGATGCCGAACGGCACGCCCCAGTTGCCCGGCAGATAGACACCGATCGAGCCGCTGCTGCCGCTGTGTTGTACCCAGAGGAACAGCACCACGGAAATACCCAGCCCGAAGATGCTGGAAAACAGATTGATACGGCCCTTGAGAGGCCGGTGCTTTTCGCCCAGCCAGAGCATCAGCCCGGCGGTCAGCAGCGGCAGCAGGATGGGCGCGATGATCAGTTGGTTCATCCCGCTCATGCCTTGGGCTCCCGGCCATCTACATGGTCGGTGCCGGTCAGGCCTCTGGAGGCGAGCAAGACCACCAGAAACAGCGCGGTCATGGCGAAGCTGATGACAATCGCGGTGAGCACCAGTGCCTGTGGCAACGGGTCGGTGTAATTGAGCAGGTCCTGAGGAATACCGTCCTTGATGATCGGCTCTCTGCCGATGAACAGGCTGCCCATACTGAAGATGAACAGGTTGACCCCGTACGACAGCAGGCACAGCCCCATGACCACCTGAAAGGTACGTGGCCTGAGGATCAGCCAGACGCCGGAGGCGGCCAGCACGCCGATGGCGATTGCAATGACTTCTTCCATCAGAGGATTCCTTGCGGGTTGGCGACAGGCTTGGGCAACTGCGTCGGCCGATGGCTACGCACCGACTGGTGCGCCAGTGCGGTGAGAATCAACAGCGTCGAGCCGACCACCACGGCGTACACGCCGACATCGAAGAACAGCGCGCTGGCAATGTGAATATCACCCAGGATCGGCAGATCGACATGGGCGGTGTGGGTGGTCATGAACGGGTAACCCAGCGCCATCGAGCCTGCGCCGGTCAGAACCGCGCACAGCAGGCCTGTGCCCATCCAGCGTAACGGTCGCAGGCTCATTTGCGCCTCGACCCACTGGGTGCCTGCCACCATGTATTGCAGGATGAACGCCACCGACATCACCAGCCCGGCAACAAACCCGCCGCCAGGCTGATTGTGACCGCGGACGAACAGGTACATCGAAATAATGAAGGCAATCGGCAGCAGCAATCGAACCAGTGCTGCCGGCACCATCATGAAACCCAGCGCGGTATCGCTGGCGCTGCGCGGGTTGACCAGATCCGTCACCACGTCACGGGCCAGCAGGCGCTGCTGGGCGGGCAGCAGAATGCTTTCCTTCGGTGGGCGGAAGCGTCGCAACAGGGCGAACACTGTCATGGCGACCGCCGCCAGCACGGTGATCTCGCCAAACGTATCGAAGCCGCGAAAATCCACCAGCATTACGTTGACCACATTGGTGCCGCCGCCCTGGGGCAGCGCACGACTCAGGTAGAAGGACGAGATGGCGTTGGGCGTCTGGCGGGTCAGCATGGCGTAGGAGAGTATCGCCATGCCCAACCCCACGAGCACCGCCAGCCCGAAGTCGCGTATGCGCCGGGTGCGGGCACGCAGGCGTGCGCTGAGCGGAGCGACATCTTCGTTGCGTCGCGGCAGCCAGCGCAGACCGAGCAGGATCAGCACCGTGGTCACCACCTCCACGACCAGTTGCGTCAGTGCCAGATCAGGCGCCGAGAACCAGACGAAGGTGATGCAGGTCATCAGACCGCACACGCTGACCATCACCAGTGCTGCCAGACGGTGATATTTACCCTGCCATGCCGCGCCTATGGCGCAGGCAATCGCGATGAGCCATAGCGTGACAAACACCCCGGAGCCCGGAATCTTCGGTCGGTCGCCCCAGGTCAGGCCGCTGAAATACATCGGAATGAAACCGCCCAGTACCGCCGCGAGCACCAGCAGAAACAGTTGTGGCTGCAGGCGGCGAGTGCTGACCTTGCGTTCGAAACGGCGCGCCCAGTGCATCATCACAACCTGACTGCGCTCGAAAAAGCGCTTGCCGTTGAGGCGTCCCACCAGTGGCGGGGCGGTGATGCGCTCGTGCTTGAGCGGCTTGCGCAGCAACAGATACAGAATGATACCGCCGGCCATCGCCACCAGGCTCATGACCATTGGCAGGTTCCAGCCGTGCCAGATCGCCAGGCTGTATTCGGGCAATGTTCCACCGACTACCGGACGCGCAGCGGCGGCGAGCAGGGGGGCGACCGATTGCGCCGGGAAAATCCCCACCACCAGACACGTCAGGACCAGCAGTTCGACCGGTGCACGCATCCAGCGCGGCGGTTCGTGCGGCAGGTGCGGCAGATCCTTGGCCGCCGGACCGAAAAACACATCGACCGTGAAGCGCAGCGAATAGGCAACGCTGAAGATCCCGGCAATGGTCGCGATCACCGGCAAGGCAATCTCGACCCAGGCAGTGGCGGAAATGAACACGGTTTCGGCAAAGAACATTTCCTTGGACAGGAAGCCGTTGAGCAGCGGTACGCCGGCCATCGACGCGCTGGCGACCATCGCCAGTGTTGCGGTGTAGGGCAGCAGCCTTACCAGGCCACTGAGACGCCGGATATCGCGGGTTCCGCTCTCGTGGTCGATGATACCGGCGGCCATGAACAGCGACGCCTTGAAGGTCGCGTGGTTGAGAATATGGAACACCGCAGCCACCGCAGCCAGCGGGCTGTTGAGGCCGAGCAGCAGGGTGATCAGGCCCAGATGGCTGATGGTCGAGTAGGCCAGCAGACCCTTGAGATCATTCTGGAAGATGGCGGCGTAGGCGCCGAGAATCAGTGTGCAGGCCCCCGCGCCACTGACGATCCAGAACCATTGCTCGGTGCCGGACAGCGCCGGCCACATACGCGCCAGGAGGAAGACCCCGGCCTTGACCATGGTCGCCGAGTGCAGATACGCCGACACCGGCGTGGGCGCGGCCATCGCGTGCGGCAGCCAGAAATGGAACGGGAACTGGGCGCTTTTGGTCAGCGCGCCGATCAGAATCAGGGTCAGTAACACCGGGTACAGGGCATGCGCACGAATCGCGTCGCCGGAGGCCAGGACACGGTCCAGGTCGTAACTGCCGGCCACATGGCCGAGGATCATCATGCCGGCCAGCAGCGCCAGACCGCCTGCGCCGGTGACCATCAGCGCCATGTACGCGCCGCGTCGGGCATCGGCCCGATGGTGCCAGTAGCCGATCAGCAGGAACGAGAACAGGCTGGTCAGCTCCCAGAAAAACACGATCTGAATCAGATTGCCGGACATCACCAGTCCGAGCATGGCGCCCATGAAAGCCAGGAAAAACGCGAAGAAGCGCGGCACCGGATCGTCCGGCGACATGTAATAGCGGGCGTACAGCGAGACCAGCGCACCGATGCCCAGCACCAGCATCGAGAACAGCCAGGCGAAGCCGTCGATGCGCAGCACGAAGTTCATGCCCAGGCTTGGCAGCCAGAAATACTCTTCACGAATCACGCCGCCGTCGGCGATCTGCGGGAACCACAAGGCCATCTGCACAGCGCCGATGAGGGCGATCAGACCGGCCAGAAACGATTCCGCGTTACGCGCGTTGTGCGGCAAAAAGGCCGCCAGACAGCTGCCGATGAAAGGCAGAAGCAGTAGAACTATCAGGGACATAGACTTCTAATCTGCAGGGGAATGTCAAGCATCATACGTGCCAGACACTCCGATACCAAAGGGACGGTTTCCGAAATTTCCTACAAAAAGTGTCTGCTTTTTTAATTCGGTAAATAATTGCTTCTGATGCGGTGATATGTCGTTGGAACAGTTTCGAAGAAACAAGGTGGTTGACGGTCTGCAATTAAGCACGGTTCATTCAGCTTCGCGCACGCCTCGCTGCTGTTGCTCTTCGTCGACTACGTTCTGTTCGGCGCGCGGAGAACGCCGCTTCATTTCGCTGACGATCACTCCGGCCACAATCAATGCCGCGCCCAGCAGGGCGATGCCCGGCAAACGTTCGCCGGCGAGTCTTCCGACAATTCCGGCCCAGACCGGTTCACCGGCATAAATCACGGTGGCGCGGGTAGGCGAAACACTTTTCTGTGCCCAGTTCATGGCAATCTGGATCGCCGCACTCATGGTCCCAAGTCCCACGGCACTGAGCACCAGCAACCAGGAAAAATCCGGCAAGTGTTCCTCGGTTGGAACGATCATCAGAAATGCCAGCGCTGAAGCGGTGGCCAGTTGCACCACCGTGACTCGACGCACATCGACCTCACCGGCATAGGCGCTGATCATGATGATCTCGGCGGCAATGGCCACCGTGCTGATCAGCGTCACGATTTCGCCGGAACTGAGTTGCAGGGATGCGCCTTGCGGCCCCGCTACCAGCATCAGCCCGGTGAAAGCCAGGATGATGCCCAGTGTCGGCATCAATCCTGGTCGTCGACCGAGTACCAGCCATTGCAACAAAGGCACGCAGGGCACGTAGAGTGCCGTGATGAACGCGGACTGGCTGCTGGGGATAGTCTGCAGTCCGATCGTCTGCAAACCGTAACCGAGCATGATCGCGGTGCCGATGAAGACGCCCGCCTTGAGTTCGAGGAAGGTAAGACCGCGCAGCACCTTTATTGAAAACAGCGCTACGATAAGCGCTGCGGCGGCAAAGCGCAGGCCGACGAAGAACATCGGCCCGCTAACGGTCATCGCATGCTGGACCAGCAGAAAGGTGCCTCCCCAGAGCATGGTGATCAGAATCAGTACGGCTTCTGCCTTGCTGATGCGGGGTATGCGGCTGATAGACTTCATGTCAGCTCCTGGTTCCTGTTAATTGCCATGCGCGCGGTGAAAGGCGGAACAACCTGACAGTGTCCCTGGGCTGGGCAGTATAATGCGCAACGGTTTGATGTGAGCACCTGCATGCACAAAGAAAATTCCCAGCGCCCTCCGGTGCTGCAGCACGTCAGCCAGAACGTCCGGCGTCTGCGTAACAGTGCGGACCTCAGCCAGACGGCTCTGGCGGAAAAGTCCGGAGTCAGCCGACGCATGCTGGTCGCTATCGAGGCCGGCGAAAAAAACGTCAGCCTGGCGACACTCGACCGCGTGGCCGAAGCCTTGGAAGTGGCGTTCAGCGACCTGATCCAAGCACCTGAAAATCGTGATTACAGCCGCATCAACGAGCTGGCATGGGCCGGTACGATCGTCGGCAGCAAGGCGGTGCTGCTGGCCAGGGCCGTTGCCCGGCGCGAGGTGGAATTGTGGGAATTCTGCCTGCAGCCTGGGGACGCCTATGTCTCGGAGGCCGATCCCGATGGCTGGAGTGAACAGGTCTACGTCGTCGAAGGGCATCTGACGTTGCGCTTTGCCGACCCTGCGGCCGTGCAGCAGGTCGGGGCGGGCGAGTTCTTCATGTTTCCCAGCAACCAGTCGCACCGCTACTGCAATGACGCCGATGTGCCCCTGCGCTTCGTGCGTAATGTCGTGCTCTGACCTTTCCGATTCTTTATCGCAACTCGACCGAGGCGCTGTTCGATGACCGAAGATTCCCACCAGACGGCTGACATTCTGATCATCGGCGGCGGTCTGAGCGGCACCATGCTGGCGGCGCAACTGCTGCGCAGACCGGGCCAGCGCCGAATCCTGATTATCGAAACCCGCAGCGAACTCGGCAGGGGCGAGGCCTACAGTGCGACGGAGCCGGGCCATACGCTCAATGGCAACGCTGCGCGGATGAGCGTCGATCCGGATAATCCGGATGACCTCACCCAGTGGCTGACTGACTATCTGGCCGCCGGGGGCTGGCCTGAAGCTTATGAGCAGAGGGTCCCGGTTGCCGAACTGTTTCCGCCACGCGGTGTGTTCGGGCTTTATGTTCAGCAGCGACTGCGTGAAGCCCGAAGCGCTGCTGAAGCCTTTGGCTCGACCGCCGTGCATGTGCCCGGCGAGGCAGTCGACCTGCAGGTCCATGAAGGCGGGGTCAGTGTCTCGCTGGCTGACGGCCGTAAGTTGCGCGGTAGCCGTGCCGTGCTGGCGACCGGCATGTACGCGGCTTCACGCACCCCGCGACGCGATTCGAACGAGCTGAACACGGCAGCGCTGGACCCTTGGGATGTGTCGGTGATGAAAAAGCTTGATCCGCAGTCAAAGGTGCTGATCATCGGTTCGGGGCTGACCATGGTCGATGCGCTGGTCTCGCTGGAAACGGCGGGGCACCGCGGGCCCATTCAGATTTTTTCCCGGCACGGCCTGCTGCCGCACGTTCGGCGTCAGCCGCCGGAATGGTCTGATTTTCTTGCTCAGGACCCGAGTATCCGCAGCACTCGGCAACTGGTGCGCAAAGTGCGTGAACAGTGCGAACTGGCCATCGAGAGCGGCATTGACTGGCAGGCCCCGCTGGACACCGTGCGGGCCAACGTCGGCAGGCTGTGGAATCAGGCCAGCGACCAGCAGCGCCGCCAGTTCGTCCGTCATGTAAGGCCTTGGTGGGAGAGTCACCACCATCGCTCCCCGCCGCCGAGCGCTGCGCTACTGGCGCGGCTGATCAGGCAAGGGCGGTTGAGTATTGATGCGGCCTCGCTGCAGGGCGTGGCCAGCCTGCCGTCAGGTCAGGTACAGATCAGCGTTCGTCGACGCGGGGAGAGTCAGCCGACGCAGATCACCGGCGATGCGTTGATCAACTCCACCGGTATCGAATACGACTGGCGGCGCGTGGACCGCCCGTTGCCCCGGCAACTGCTGGCACGCGGGCTGATCCAGCCCGGTCCGCTGGCACTCGGCATCGCCGCCGACGCCACTGGCGCAGTGCTCGACGCACACGGTCAGTACTCGGCACGTCTGTTCGCCATGGGCCCGCCATTGCGCGGCATGTGGTGGGAAAGCACTGCGGTGACCGACGTGGCAATTCAGGCCAAGGCGCTGGCGATGCGCTTGTCGTAAAGCGCCGCCTGCTCAGAAGAGGACGCAGAGCGTCCGGAACGGCATGCCCACGCGGAGCATGGGCACGATAGTGTTTTACCGGACAGTGATCGTTCCTCACGCTCCAGCGTGGCGATGCCGTTCATGACGCTGCGCGTCAGCTCTTGGCGCCGCGCCGCGTAGCATGGACGCGATGGTGTTCTGCCGGACAGTGATCGTTCCTCACGCTCCAGCGTGGGAATGCCGTTCATGACGCTCTGCGTCATCGGTCTTGACCTTCACACCGACAGGTGCAGCATCCGGTCGCCCTGGACATTTTCACCCGGTCTGCGTTTGTTGACCGCCAGCTCGCCAATCTTGATCAAACGCGTACGCGTGACGTTGCGGGTCAGGCCCAGCAGGCTGGCTGTGTGCACCTGGTTGTGGTGGCAGAAGCGATAGGCCGTTCTGAGTAGCGTATCTTCGACCTTCTCGTGCAAGGCTCCGGCCTGTTCTTCAAACAGCTTTTGAAACGCCCGGTTGAGCAGTTGCTCGGCTGATTCGTCAGACGGGGTCTGGTCATCCTGACGCTCGATTCTAAGGTTCGACAGGCGCAGGTCATCACGCTGAATAACGCCTTCACGGCAGACCAGCAGGGTGTGATGGATGACGTTTTCCAGCTCGCGAATGTTCCCCGGCCAGCTGTAAGTCTTGAGCTTGTGCTCGGCTTCGGGGCTGATCCGTACCGGACCATGCCGCAGCCGCTGGCCGTAGACCTCTATGAAGTGCCGGGCCAGGGGCAGGATGTCGCCCGGCCGGTCGCGCAGCGGGCTCAATTCCAGATTGACCACATCGAGCCGGTAATAAAGGTCTTCGCGAAAATGCCCGGCGTTGATGGCCTTTTCCAGCTGCACGTTGGTCGCCGCCAGGACGCGCACGTCAATCGGCACACTCTTGCGCGAGCCCAGACGCACCACTTCACGTTCCTGAAGCACGCGCAGCAATTTGACCTGCAGCGACATGGGCAGGTCGCCGATCTCATCGAGAAACAGCGTGCCGCCGTTGGCCTCTTCGAACCAGCCAGCCTTGGCGCTGATCGCTCCGGTGAACGCCCCTTTTTCGTGGCCGAACAGTTCGGCCTCGATCAGGTTTTCGGAGAACGCGCCGCAGTTGACCGCCACGAACGGCTTGTCGCGGCGGGCGCTCAGTTCGTGGACGTGGCGAGCAACCAGTTCCTTGCCGGTGCCGGTCTCGCCGATGATCAGCACGCTGGCATCGCTGGGCGCAACCTGCCGCACGTGAGCGAGCAGGGCCCGGGATTTGGGGTCTTCGAACACCTGCGCGGTGGCCCTGATCGAGGTGGCCAGCGCAGGCGAGTGGGGTAGGGTCAGCAGTTGTCCGGACATCACTTGGCCTGCGGGGGCAGATCGTTGGCGATCATTTCGCCGAACGGGCCCGTCAGGTTGGTGATGCCACGCCCGGCGAGGCTGGCGTAAGGCTCGGGCAGCAGCGGGAAGACCAGTTCGGCGAAGCGGTAGGCTTCTTCAAGATGCGGGTAACCCGAGAAAATGAAGCTCTCGATGCCCAGGTCGGCGTATTCCTTGATGCGTGCCGCGACTTCTTCGGGATTGCCGACCAGCGCCGTGCCTGCACCACCACGCACCAGGCCGACACCGGCCCACAGGTTGGGCGCAATCTCCAGGTTGTCGCGGCGCCCGTCATGCAGTGCTGCCATGCGCCGCTGACCTTCGGAATCAAAGCGTGAAAAAGACTTCTGCGCTGCAGCAATGGTGTCATCGCTGATGTGTTCGATTAGCGTGCTGGCCGCTTTCCAGGCTTCTTCGCTGGTCTCGCGCACGATGACGTGCAGGCGAATGCCGAACTTCACGGTACGTCCCTTGCGCGCTGCCCGTTCACGTACATCGGCGAGTTTCTGCCCCACGGCTGCCGGAGGCTCGCCCCAGGTCAGGTACACGTCCACCTGATCGGCCGCAAGGTCATGCGCCGCGTCGGAGGAACCACCGAAGTACAGCGGCGGGTAGGGTTTTTGAATCGGCGGGTAAAGCGCCTTGGCATTCTGTACGCGCAAGTGCTTGCCTTCGAAGTCGACCGCTTCACCTTGCAGGACGCGACGCCAGATTTTCAGAAATTCGTCAGTGACTTCATAACGCTCACTGTGGTCGAGGAAGCTGCCATCGCCACGGTTTTCGTCCGGGTCGCCGCCGGTCACCACGTTGATCAGCAACCGGCCGCCGGAAAGACGATCCAGCGTGGCTGCCATGCGTGCCGAGACGGTCGGCGAGATGATGCCCGGGCGGATCGCCACCAGGTACTTCAAACGCTCGGTCAACGGCACCAGCGCCGAGGCGATGACCCACGAGTCCTCGCAGGAGCGACCGGTAGGGATCAATACGCCGTAATAGCCCAGGTCATCGGCGGCCTGCGCCACCTGTTTCAAATAGTTGAGGGTGACGGGACGTGCGCCCTTTGTCGTGCCCAGATAATGGCCATCGCCGTGAGTCGGAAGAAACCAGAAAACGTTCATGACAAATCCTTGGAAGTAATCAGCCAGGTGAAAGCTGACGGGACCCGCTGTCGGTTGGCAGACACCTCACCAACAGCGTTCGGGGGTGGGGCCATTTATAGAACGTCTTTTTTATTCCGCAAAAGAACGTTAAACCATATTTTTAGATCCTAAGTGCATATGCGGAGTAAGCAACTCCGCAGAGTCCTGCGCAAACCCTTGCCATACGAGGCTTCGAGGGTAATGCGACCCGGATCCCCATCCCGGCTATCAGAAGCCAAAACGTTGATAGTTGGTTCTTCACGATAAAAAACTCGCCCGGCTCAGCAGGTTTCCCGGCGCTCGTCAGCCTGTCGAAACTTTTCTCCGGCCGGCCCTGTCACTTTTCCAGGATCAACAGGAGTCAGACCATGGCAAGGGCAATCTGGAAGGGTGCAATCAGCTTCGGGCTGGTGCATATACCCGTCGCGCTGGTCTCGGCGACAACGTCGACCAGTGTCGACTTCGACTGGCTCGATAAACGCAGCATGGACCCGGTCGGCTACAAGCGGATCAACAAGGTCACCGGCAAGGAAGTCACCAGCGAAAACATCGTCAAGGGCGTGGCGTACGAGAAGGATCGCTATGTGGTGCTCAGCGAGGAGGAAATTCGTTCCGCGCACCCCAAATCGACGCAGACCATCGACATATTCGCTTTCGTCGACAGTCAGCAGATCCCCCTGCAGAACATCGACACGCCTTATTTTCTGACCCCCGACAAGCGCGGCGAGAAAGTCTATGCGTTGTTGCGCGAAACCCTGGTCGATACCAAAAAGGTCGCCTTGGCCAATGTGGTGCTGCATACCCGCGAACACTTGGCGGCGGTCATGCCGCTGGAATCGGCGCTGGTCATGGTAATCCTGCGCTGGCCTGCCGACGTGCGTGAGCTGGACGCACTGGAACTGAGCGATGCGGTGACCGACGCCAAGTTGAACAAGAGCGAACGTGACATGGCCAAGCGTCTGGTCAAGGACATGAGCGCCGACTGGCAGCCTGAGCTGTATCGCGACACCTTTCAGGACAAGATCATGCACTTGGTCAAGACCAAGGCAGACGAAGGCGAGATCGAAGATGTCGAGTCCGATCCGGCCGAAGAAGAACGCAAGAGTGCCGATGTCATCGACCTCACCGACTTGCTGCGGCGCAGTCTGGCGGGCAAGGGTGGTGCCAGTAAAGGCAAGGCGAGCAAGCCTGCGACGAAGGAAAAACCGGCCGACAAGGACGGTGCCAGACCCAAGCGGCCCGCCGCGCGCAAGAAAACCAGCAAAGCCTCTTGAGCCCTACGGAGTGACCGGTGATGGCCAAGCCCGCCAGTGAATACACCCGCAAGCGCAACTTCGCCATCACCTCCGAGCCTGCCGAAAGCAAGCGCAAGGGCAAAGGCAAATCGCAGCCCGGTGCGCTCGGTTTCGTGATCCAGAAGCATGACGCACGGAACCTGCACTATGACTTTCGACTGGAGCTCGAGGGCACGCTCAAGAGCTGGGCCGTGCCCAAAGGCCCGAGCCTGGACCCCACGCAAAAACGCCTGGCAGTGCATGTCGAAGACCATCCGCTGGACTATGCCGGCTTCGAGGGCAGTATCCCGCAGGGTCAATACGGTGGCGGTGATGTGATCGTCTGGGACCGGGGTGTCTGGCAACCGCACGGCGATCCGCAAAAGACCTATGCGGAGGGCAAACTCAAGTTCACCCTGGTCGGCGAGAAGCTCAGCGGTGACTGGGCGCTGGTGCGTACCCGGCTCAAGGGCAGCGGCAGCAAGGAACAGTGGCTGCTGATCAAGGAAAAGGATGACATCGCGCGACCTGCTGCCGAGTACGACATTACCCAGGAGCAGCCGCAAAGCGTGATCAGTGGTGCTCATGTGGGCGAAGAGCGCAGTACTCCGAAAAAGTCCGCGGCCAGTGCTGCAAACGGAAAAGCCAAGGCCTCCACATCAAAATCAAAAGCGCCAAAGCCAGCGGCAAAACCGACGCGCAGGAAAGCGAAATCGGCTTTCCCGGACACGCTTTCGCCGCAACTGGCGACGCTGGTGGAGGCGCCGCCAGCCGGTGACTGGCTGTACGAAATCAAATTCGACGGTTACCGCATGCTGACCCGCATTGAGGGCGCTGACGTGCGTCTGTTCACGCGCAACGGGCATGACTGGACCGAGCGGCTGCCGGAGCTGGTCAAGGCGCTCAAGGGCATGAAGCTGCGCGACAGTTGGTTCGACGGCGAAGTGGTGGTTCTCGACGAGCAAGGGCTGCCTGATTTCCAGGGCCTGCAGAATGCTTTTGACGCGGGGAACAGCAAGGACATTCTGTATTACCTGTTCGACATGCCGTTTTTGAGCGCGGAGGACCTGCGCGAAGTGCCGCTTGAGCAGCGTCGTGACGCCTTGAAACACGTTGTCGACGCACAGAAAAGTCGCTTGTTGCGTTATTCGGATGCCTTTCAGGCGGGTCATCAGGATATTGTCGCGAGTGCTGCGGCAATGGGCCTGGAAGGGGTGATCGGCAAGCGTGCCGGCAGTGCGTACGTCAGCAAACGCAATGCCGACTGGATCAAGCTCAAATGTCGCTTGCGGCAGGAATTCGTGGTCGTCGGCTACACGGCACCGCAGGGTAGCCGATCGGCGTTCGGTGCCTTGTTGCTGGCGGTCAATGCCGGTGAGGACGGGCTGGTCTACGCCGGGCGGGTCGGCACCGGGTTCACTGAAGTGAGCCTTGAGCAACTGCATAAACAACTGAAGAAGTTGCAGCGCAAGGATTCACCGCTGGCCAAAAAACTCTCCGCGTCCCAGGCACGTGGCGTGCAGTGGGTGGAGCCGAAACTGGTCTGCGAAACCGAGTTCGCCCAGTGGACCCGCGAAGGCATTGTCCGCCAGGCTGCCTTTGTCGGGCTGCGTAACGACAAGCCGGCCAAGGACGTGGTGCGTGAAGATGCTCAGCCTGCCAAAGTAGCCAGCCAGACCCCAACCAAAACGGCAGCGCCACAGGCGCGCAAAAAGGCCGCGCAGGGAAAAGTTGATGTGGCGGGCACCGGGGTCAGTCATCCGGACCGCATCATCGATAGCAAGACCGGCACCAGCAAGATCGAACTTGCACAGTTTTACGAGTCCATCGCCGATTGGATTCTGCCGTACCTGAACAAGCGTCCCGTGGCACTGCTGCGTTGTCCGGAGGGTATCGACGGTGAGCAGTTTTTCCAGAAGCATGCCGAGCATCTGGCGATCCCGCACATCAGACAACTGGATCGTGCGCTGGACCCCGGGCATGCCGCGCTGATGGAAATAGATTCGTTGCCGGCACTGATCGGTGCTGCGCAAATGGGCGCCATCGAGCTGCATACCTGGGGGGCGACGCGTGACAGGATCGAAACGCCGGACCATTTCGTGCTGGACCTTGATCCCGATCCGGCTCTGCCCTGGCGCAGCATGATCGAAGCCACGCAAATGGTGCTCGCCGTACTGGAGGAGCTGGGCCTGGAGGCTTTCCTCAAGACCAGCGGCGGCAAGGGTATGCACATCATCGTGCCGCTGGCGCGCCAAGCCGACTGGGACACCGTGAAGGCGTTCGCCAAGGCCATCGCCGAGTTTGCCAGCCGTCAGTTGCCGGAGCGCTTCACCGCCACCATGGGGCCGAAAAACCGCGTCGGAAAAATCTTCATCGATTACCTGCGCAACAGCCGCGGCGGCAGTACCGTGACTGCCTATTCAGTCCGCGCCCGTCCAGGGTTGCCGGTCTCGGTGCCGATCGCGCTGGATGAGCTGGCGGGTCTGAAGTCCTCGGCGCAGTGGGACATCACCAACCTTGAGCAGCGTTTGAAGCGGCTCAAGGACGACCCGTGGGCCGGTTACAGTAACCGGCGCAAGATCACGCAGAAGATGTGGAAACAACTGGGTGCCAAACGGCCTTGAGGCAAGGCCACTGTTCGGCGTTTGCCAAGGGATACGTGGCGTCGGCACGCCTGACTATGGCTGGCATGCCGGCCGCACGTTGAAGGCTCAGAGAATCCGGTACAACAGTCGCTCGACTCGCACGCGGCTGACACGCTTGAGAAACTTGCGTACGCCTTCAGGGTAGTTGGCGAGGGTGTCGAGTTCGTCATACTGGTTGACGCGCTGCGTGTTGCGCATCAAATGGGCTATTTCCGCTTCCCGTGGTTCGCTCCATCGGCCCTTTGGATCGTCGATCAGCAAGGCGTTTTCCAGGTCCAGGTTGAAGGCGCGAGGGTTCAGATTGTTGCCGGTCAGCAGGGTATAGCGCTGGTCGCCCCAGATGCCTTTGAGGTGGAAGGTGTTATCGCCGTGTTTCCACAGGTGCACATTGAGGCGGTGCTGGGCGATTGCCTTCTGATGCTTGTGGGCAAAGCGCCGCAGGCTGATTTCATAGAGATAGGGCAGGGCCGAGATCACCTTGAACGGCTCATCCGGATCGATGAAGAAGTCGTTGGCGGTCTTGTCGCCAATGATGATGTCGACCTGCACGCCGCGCTTGAGCGCCCGGTTGATCTCGCGGGTGACGGCCACCGGCAGGTTGAAGTATGGCGTGCAGATGGTCAGCTGGATCTTGCTCGATGCGATCAGATCGCAGATGGCGCGGTTGAGATTGTTGCGCGGGCCGACGCCGAGCAGCGGAATCACCCGCATGTCGCCGTTTTCCTTTTCGCCCGCCGAGGTGTCGTAGGCGGCGCGTTTCAGGTCGCCACGAAACGCTCGGATCTCGCTGCGCAAACTGCGTGAGCTGGGTGGCGATTGCAGATCGAGGCGGTGCACGGCCGGCGAAGAGAGTATTTCCCGCTGCACCAGATTCTGGAAAGCGTCGGCCAGTGCCGCGTTTTCGATCAGGTGATAACGGTCCAGACGGTATTTGTCGAGCTTGTGCAGGTAGACGTTGTTGATGCTCGCGCCGCTGTAGATCACGCAGTCGTCGATCACACTGCCCTTGAGGTGCAGCACCCCGAACAGTTCGCGGGTCTGCACCGGCACGCCGTAGATCGGCACTTCTTCATCGTATTCGAGGTTCTGCGCCTGATACCAGGTCGAGTTGCCGGGCTGGCGTCCGGCGCCGATCAGGCCGCGTTGTGCACGGAACCAGTCGACCAGCACCACCACATCCAGCTCCGGCCTCGCGGTTTTGGCGGCGTACAGCGCGTCGAGAATCTCCTGGCCGGCTTCATCCTGTTGCAGGTACAGCGCGATGATATAGATGCGTCGGGTGGCCGAAGCGATCCTTTCCAGCAGGCAGCGTCGATAGTCGGCGGCAGAAGGAACAATGGAGATTGCATCGCTCTGCAAGGCAAAACCACGAAGTGCTGCCAGGGTCGAGCGTCGGAAAGTGGACTGCATAGGCCTCTCGATGGGAAAACCAATAGCCTGTGAGCTTACACGACAGTCGCCCTCCTGTGGCTGTCGCCAACCTGTTTCAAAGCATTGCGCAACGCCACGGAAGCTCATGCGTGCCGGGGGCCTGACACTCCGGCGCAGTAACGCTTGTGTGGCGCCGCTCGATTATCACTTTTCACGTTTAAACAAATGATAAGCATTACCAGTAACATCTGATATCATTTCGCATCCACCCGATCGGCGATGTCCAGGACGGTTGCTTCCGATCTCATTCAACCTGTCTTCAGGACCTATTGATGAACTCACCATCGTTGCCGATGCGCCTTACGTTGCTCGCGTTTTGCTGTTCCATTGGATCTCCGGCCTGGGCCGCTGCAGAGGCTGCCACTCGGCAGGACGGCCCTGTGGTGCTGGGGGAGACCGATATCAGTGCCGACAAGTCCGACCCTCACGCGCTTGCGCCGGTTTATGCCGGCGGGCAGGTGGCGCGCGGCGGGCAACTGGGTGTTCTGGGCAATGCCGACATCATGGACGTGCCGTTCACCATGAGCAGCTACACCGAACAGTTGATCGAGGATCAGCAGGCCGAAACCGTAGGCGACGTACTGCTCAATGATGCATCGGTGCGTCAGTCGAGTGGCTATGCCAACGCTTCGAGTATCTTCGTCATTCGCGGCTTCAAGCTGACCACCGATGATATTTCCTATAACGGCCTTTACGGCGTACTGCCGCGCCAGATCATATCGGCCGATGCGCTGGAACGCGTTGAAGTGTTCAAGGGCCCCAATGCCTTCATCAACGGCGTGACCCCCACCGGTTCCGGGATTGGCGGCGGCGTGAACCTGCAGCCCAAGCGCGCGCAGGATACGCCGACGCGTCGTTTCACCACCGACATCAGCAACGACGGCCGGATCGGCGAGCATCTCGATCTGGGGCAGCGCTTCGGCGAAGGCAATCGCTTCGGCGCGCGTCTCAACCTGTCGCAGCGCGAAGGCGAGACCGGTGTCGAGGACGAAGAGCATCGCAGCAAGCTGTTCGCGCTGGGGCTTGATTACCGAGGTGACAACTTCCGTCTTTCCGGTGATTTTGCCTACCAGAAGCAGCGCATCAACCAGAGCCGCAACACGGTGTTTGTCGACAGCGCTCTGACCAGCGTGCCGCATGCTCCGGACTCGGATACCAATTACGCGCCGAACTGGACCTGGACCGAAACCGAAGACACCTTCGGCATGAGCCGTGCCGAGTACGATCTCAACGAGGACTGGACGCTGTACGCCGCAGCGGGCGCGAAGCACACCCGCGAGGTCGGCGTATATGGCTCGCCAACTGTCCACGATGCCGCAGGCAACACCACGGCCGCACCGTCTTTCATCCCGCACGACGAAGACAACAAGACCGCCATGGCCGGCATCAACGGCAAGCTGCAGACCGGTGCGGTCAGCCACAAGGTCAACTTCGGGCTCTCCGGCATCTGGACCGAGCAGCGCAGTGCGTATCTGTTCGGCGGCACCTCCAGCAACAACCTTTACGACCCTGTCTCCCAGGAGCGCCCGGCACTCGACAGTTTCACCGCAGGCGATCTGAATGATCCCGGCATTGTCGGCAAGAGCCGCATGCGCAGCGTCGCGCTCTCCGACACATTGGGTTTCTTCGATGATCGACTGCTGCTGACCGCAGGCCTGCGCCGCCAGCAATTGCGTGTCCAGGGGTATGAATACGGCAGCGGCCCGCGCAATGCGCTGTACGACGAAGCGATCACCACGCCGGTCTACGGGGTGGTATTCAAGCCCTGGCAATATGTGTCGTTCTACGCCAACCGCATCGAAGGTCTGGCGCAAGGTCCGACGGCTCCGAATACTGTCACCATCAACCCAGGCGAAGTTTTTGCGCCGTCGCGTTCGAAACAGGTGGAAGCGGGCGTCAAGCTGGACATGGGTACATTCGGCGCGAGCCTGGGCGTGTACCGCATCGAGCAACCGGCTGACGGCTACCAGGTTCTGGAAGGCACCGGGTCGCGTTATGTCCGTGACGGTCAGCAGCGCAACCGCGGCGTGGAGATGAACGTCTTTGGCCAGCCTGTCAGCGGCTTGCGTCTGCTGGCAGGTCTGACCCTGATGGACACCGAGGTGAGCGGTACGGACGGTGGCAGCAACGACGGCAATCGGGCCGTGGGTGTGCCGACCTTCCAGTTCAACGCGGGTGCCGATTGGGATATTCCGGGGATCGAAGGCGCGGCCATCAATGCGCGCATGCTGCGCACCGGTGGGCAATATGTCGATGCTGCCAACAACCTGAGCATCCCGACCTGGAACCGCTTCGACCTGGGCGCACGCTATACCTTCAACGTTGCACAAAAGGACGTGACCCTGCGCGCCAATGTCGAAAACCTGATGAACAAGGATTATTGGGAGTCCGCCTATGGCGGTTATCTGACTCAGGGCGAGCCTCGTACCCTCAAGCTGTCGGGCACTATCGACTTCTGATTGACTGGCCGCATCGCCGGATGCGGCCAGCCGCTGGATCAGTAGCCGTTACGCTTCAGAATCGTTTCAATGCTTTCTTTCGCTGGCCGCCCGTAGAACTTCAACAGTTCGGCGGTGCGGTTGGTGAAGAAGCCGTCCGCGCCATCATGGCTGATCCGCTTGAAGTCCTCTGCGTCGTCCACCGTGTACGGGTGGATCACCATGCCTTTCTCGTGGGTCAGGTTGTTCATCCAGGGTTTGACCAGGTCCATATAGCTCTGGTCGCCACCCTTGGCCAGTTGCGACGAAGGGCCGGTGCCGATGGCGCCGTGGGCCTTGGCCCAGTCAATCCACTGCTCGAACTCCTGCGGTGATTTGACTTCCTGGGTCGCGTAATAGCTGGCCTTGTCCTTGGCCCCGGAGTCCTTGAACGCGACGCTGGATTTGGGCTCTATCGAGCCTTCGCCAATCCACAGCAGCATGACCTTGGGCACTTTCGGCATTTCTTTCTGCAGCAGTTCCAGGCTTTGCTTCTCGAACGTCTGCAGGACCACGCGTCCTGGCATGTGCGCGACATTGACATGGCCGGGCGCTGCCGCAGGGCGCTGTTCGAGCCAGCCGCGTTTGGCCAGCAGTTTCTTCAGGTCGGCTTCGACACCGGGAAACTTGTTCGGCACCTTGGTCTCGATGTACAGCCCCGGCTTGTTGGCGCCGCC
The DNA here is from genome assembly GCF_900119195.1 of Pseudomonas sp. NFACC10-1. Lineage (NCBI taxonomy): Bacteria > Pseudomonadati > Pseudomonadota > Gammaproteobacteria > Pseudomonadales > Pseudomonadaceae > Pseudomonas > Pseudomonas sp. NFACC10-1. The sequence goes on from NZ_FPJB01000008.1 coordinate 298,093, forward strand.
CTCGGCGATGTCGATGACTTCATCCAGCGTCAGGATCTGCAACCCGTTGTAACTGTCGCGAGCCCTGTCCGGGTAAGCCTTGTTGAACCACGAGCCGGCATCCAGTTGCTTGAGCTCCGCCAGAGTGAACGTGCTGACCGGGTCTTTTACCCGGGTCGGGAACACGTCAGCGATGTTGGTGGTGCGTTCCAGCACGTCATCGTGCAGCGCTATCAGCACGCCGTCCTTTGTTCGCTGGATGTCCATTTCCAGGTAGTCCGCGCCCAGATCGCGCGCCAGGGTGTAGGCCGGGATGGTTTCTTCCGGTGCGTCGAACGAAGCACCGCGATGGGCGATCACCGCTGGCCAGGGCAGGCCGTATTTCTCGCTCAGCACCTTGCCTGGGGCGTCCGCCGCCGCTGCCATGCCTGACGACAGCATCAGGCCCGACATGACAGCCGCAGCCAAAAGGGTCTTTTTCAACAGGGTGGTGGGAAATCCTTGCATGGGCGGGTGTTTCCTTGTTTTTTGAGAAAGCCTGTTTTTATGAGCAGCCTGCGCGCCAGACCGTAGAGCCACTGGTCGCGTCACTGCACGCAACCATAACGCACTCTGCTGATTGCCAATTCTGCTTGCGCATTAGTCTGTCCGGCAAATGCGTCCACTTTATGAATGCTCGGCGTGTTCGGGAAGGCTTTTTTCAGTTCCGGCGTCAGCGGCTCTGCACAAGCGCGTCGAGTCGCGTTAAGGTCAACGTTTTGCTGATCGAGCGGGAGCGCGCATGACAACGGTATTGGTGCTGGTCGAAAACCTGAACACGTATTTGCCGATTCTTGAAAGCAGCGGTTTTCAGTTGATTCGCGCCCCGACGGCCGAACTGCGCGCCGAGGCGATTGCCACGCACGGGCCGAGCATCAGCGCAGTGGTGACACGTGGGCCGCTGGGATTTTTCGCCGAGGAAATGGATGCACTGCCGCAGCTGCGCATCATTTGCGTAAGCGGCGCCGGTTACGAGAAGGTCGATCTGCCTGCCGCGCAGGCGCGGGGCATCGTGGTGACCAATGGTGCAGGCGTCAACGCCGCCACGGTGGCCGATCATACGCTGGCGTTGCTGCTGTCTTTGGTACGCGACATTCCGCAGGCCGATGCCTCGGTGCGCCGCAGCGAATGGCGCAAGGTGGTGCGCCCGTCGCTGGCTGGCAAGCGCCTGGGTATCGTCGGACTGGGGGCGGTAGGGCTGGCGATTGCCAAGCGGGCAGCCGCCTTCGATATCGCCATCGGTTACCACAATCGCAAGCCGCGCACTGACTGCGATTACACCTGGCATGCTACAGCGCAGGCGCTGGCGGCCGCATCGGATTTTCTGGTCATCGCCACGCCCGGTGGCAGTGGTACGCAGCACCTGATCGACGCCCGAGTGCTTGAAGCGCTGGGCACTGACGGGTTTCTGGTCAACATTGCCCGCGCCAGCGTGGTGGATACCCAGGCGTTGGTCAGTGCACTGCAGAATGAGCAGATTGCCGGGGCTGCGCTGGACGTGTTCGACGATGAGCCGACAGTGCCGGACGTGCTCAAGACGCTGGATAATGTTGTGCTGACACCGCACGTGGCAGGCCTGTCCCCCGAGGCTTCGAGAGACAGTGTGCAGATGGTCAACGATAACCTGCTGGCGTTTTTCGCCGGGCAACCGGTGCTGACGCCTGTGACTGAATGAGCAACCGTGCACGCTTGCACGCGAGGCATTGCTGTAACGCCCATTCTGCTGGTTTTGCTGCCTGTTTATAGTCCCCCGGGCTATACGACATCAAACAGGGAGCAGGGCATGGGCAAAGCAGACAATACAGGCGACGGGATACGGATCGGTCTGATGGGCGACTTCAGTGCGGATGTCCCTGCGCATCAGGCCATTCCATTGGCCTTGCAGAGAGCTGCGGATGCCGCGCAGGTGCCGGTCGGTTTCGAATGGTTGCCGACGCCGCGGATCGGCAGCGGTGCGCAACTCGCCGAATTCGATGGGCTGTGGTGCGTTCCGGCCAGCCCGTATCGGGACATGCAGGGCGCGTTGACGGCCATTCGTTTCGCTCGCGAGCATCGGGTGCCGTTTCTGGGTACGTGCGGAGGCTTTCAGCACGCGTTGCTCGAGTATGCCCGCCACCAGCTGGGCTGGGCAGACGCCGAACATGGCGAAACGGCGCCGGACGCGGCAAACGTGATCATCGAGCCACTCAGTTGCTCGCTGGTTGAATCGGTGGCAGCGATCCAGTTGCAACCCGACACGCTGATTGCCCAAGCCTATGGCAGGCTCGACATCGAAGAGCGCTATCACTGCCGCTACGGCCTGCGCCGCGAGCTGGAGTCGGCGCTGTTTGGCGAGCACCTGAAAGTCAGTGGGCGCGGTCTTGAGGGCGAAGTGCGCTGCATGGAGTTGCAGGGGCACCCGTTTTATGTCGCCACACTGTTCCAGCCCGAGCGAGCTGCGTTGCAGGGTCAGACGCCTGCTGTGGTGGCCGCGTTCGTCCGCGCCTGCCTGAGCAACCCGGCATGATGGCCACGCGGGTTGCCACGCCTTACTTCGCCGTGGTGTTCACCTCGTTGCGTACGCCTGACGATGATCAGGCGTACGCCGAGGCGGCGCAGCGCATGGTCAGCCTGGCCCGACAACAGCCCGGCTTTCTGGGCGTGGAGTCGGCGCGCGGTGATGACGGCCTGGGCATCACCGTGTCCTACTGGCGCGATGAAGCCGCGATTCTGGCCTGGAAACAGCAGGCCGATCATGCCCAGGTCCGCGAGCAGGGACGTTCGCGCTGGTATCAGGCGTTTACCACGCGAATCTGCCGGGTCGAACGTGACTACGCGTTCGACGCTTAACCATTCAGGGCATTACCGGTGGCACATAAGCCAGCGTGGTGCCCAGTGCCCAGAGCAGAAACAGCACCAGCGGCGTGTGGACCAGCAGCTGTACGAACGAGAAGCCGATCAGGTCACGCGCCTTCAAACCCAGTACGCCCAGCAGTGGCAGCATGTAGAACGGGTTTATCAGGTTGGGCAGGGCTTCGGCTGCGTTATAGATCTGTACTGCCCAGCCGAGGTGATACTGCAGGTCGTTGGCGACTTGCATCACGTAGGGCGCTTCGATGATCCACTTGCCGCCGCCTGACGGAATGAAAAAGCCCAATATGGCCGAGTAGACCCCCATCAGAATTGCGTAAGTGTCGTGCGAGGCAATGCTGGTGAAGAACGTCGAGATGTAATGCGCCAGGGTTTGCGCATCGCCGCCTTTGACCGTGGTCAGCAGCGCTGCGATCGAACCGTACAGAGGGAATTGAATCAGCACACCGGTGGTGGTGGGCACCGCCCGCGCGACGGCGTCGAGAAAACTGCGCGGCCGCCAGTGCAGCAGAGCACCGAGCATGATGAACAGAAAGTTGTAGGTGTTGAGTCCGGAAATCGCCGTGATCGCCGGTTTGCTCGAAAACTCGTTGAACAGCCAGCCAACGCCCAGCACCACCATCAGGATGATCAGCAGCGGGCTGTATTCCAGCCATTCCCCAGGCCGTGTACGAGGCGGCAGTGGCGGCAGGTTGAAGGCCGGGTCGACACCGCAGGCCTTGGCGTCGCGGGCGCTGTTCGGGCCGGGCGCGGTGGCGTAGGCAACGATCAGTGAGATGACCACCAGCGCGGCGAGCATGACCCCGGATTGCCAGAGAAAGATGGTTTGTGTGAACGGGATCACGCCGGTAATCGCCAGGATCGACGGCGGCAGACTGGCCGGGTTGGCCTGCAATTGCGCGGCCGAAGACGATAACCCCAATGCCCAGACCGCACCCAGGCCCAGATAGGCGGCGGCGCCGGCTGCGCGGTAATCCATGCGCAGGTCAGTGCGGCGGGCGAGGGCACGTACCAGCAGGCCGCCGAACACCAGTGAAAGGCCCCAGTTGAGCAGCGAAGCGAGCATGGAAATCAGCGCCACCCAGGCCACGGCCGAACGACCGTTGCGTGGCACCCGGGCCAGGCGGTCGATCAGGCGTACCGCAGGCGGTGAGCTGGCGACCACGTAACCGCCGATGACCACGAAGGCCATCTGCATGGTGAATGGGATCAGGCTCCAGAACCCGTCACCGAACGCCTTGGCAGCCTCGGCCGGGCGTGCGCCGATGGCCAGCGTCGCCAGCGTGACGATGACCACCGCCAATGCGGCAAATACCCATGAATCAGGAAACCAGCGTTCAGCCCACGCGGCGCAGCGCAAGGCAAATCGGGCGGAGCGGCTTTCTTCTATGTTGGCGGCCATCTGGGGCACCTCTTTTTGTAATTATTATCGGGGAGTGACTTAAGCAGCCGACTATTGCGGACGCAGAGCGTCCAGAACGGCGTTCCCAGGCCGGAGCTTGGGAACGAGTATCGTGCCAATTCTCCGCGTTGGCATGCATTTCGTGACGCTCTGCGTCATACCTTTGCGCAGGCCACACGGGCGTGTGGCAACGAGAGGCGCATCAAAGACGCCTGACTCAGAAACTCATCTCGATCACGTCATCCGGCACGATCAGCTTGCCTGCGGTTTTGGCCACGATTTCTTCCACGCTGACCCCCGGTGCGCGTTCGCGGAGGATGAAAGCGCCGTTTTCGATTTCGAGGTAGGCCAGATCAGTCAGCACCTTGCGGATGCAGCCTGCGCCGGTCAATGGCAGGCTGCAACGGGTGAGCAGTTTGGATTCGCCGTCCTTCGACGCGTGGGTCATGGTGACGATGATGTTGTCGGCACCCGCCACCAGGTCCATCGCGCCACCCATGCCCTTGACCAACTTGCCGGGGATCATCCACGAAGCAATGTTGCCCTCGATATCCACCTCGAAAGCGCCGAGCACCGTCAGGTCGACATGGCCGCCACGGATCATGGCAAAGGATTCGGCCGACGAGAAAATGGAAGCGCCGATGCGCGCGGTGACCGTCTGCTTGCCGGCATTGATCATGTCCGCGTCGATGGTGTCTTCGGTGGGGAAGGCGCCCATGCCCAGCAGGCCGTTTTCCGACTGGAGCATGACGTCGATGTCATCGGGCACGTAGTTGGCCACCAGGGTCGGAATACCGATGCCAAGGTTCACGTAATAGCCGTCCTTGAGTTCACGGGCGACACGTTGAGCCATTTGTTCGCGGGAAAGTGCCATCGTCTGAAGCCTCTTTATTGTTGTACGGCCAAGGCTGCGCTATCAGGATTTTCTGACGGTGCGCTGTTCGATGCGTTTTTCGAAAGTGCCCTGAATGACCCGGTCGACGTAGATGCCGGGGGTGTGGATCTGGGTCGGCAGCAGCACGCCGGGCTCGACGATTTCCTCGACCTCGACCACGGTGATCCGTCCGGCGGTGGCCACCACCGGGTTGAAGTTCTGTGCGGTATGACGATAGATAACGTTGCCGAAGTGGTCGGCTTTCCAGCCCTTGATCAGGGCGAAGTCACCGGTAATGGCCTCTTCCAGAATCACGTTGCGGCCGTTGAACTGGCGGGTTTCCTTGCCTTCGGCGACCGGCGTTCCGTAACCGGTTGCGGTATAGAACGCCGGAATGCCCGCGCCACCGGCACGCAGTTTTTCCGCCAGGGTGCCTTGTGGCGTGAGTTCGACTTCCAGCTCGCCGCTGAGCAGCTGTTTTTCGAACAAGGCATTCTCGCCGACGTAGGACGAAATCATTTTGCGGATCTGCCGGTCTTCCAGCAGGATGCCGAGTCCGAAGCCGTCAACGCCGCAGTTGTTGGAAACCACGGTCAGGCCCTTGATGCCCATGCGCTTGATCTGCGCGATCAGGTTTTCCGGAATGCCGCACAGGCCGAAGCCGCCGCAGAGTACCGTCATGTCGTCGGTCAGCCCGGCAAGAGCTTCTTCGTAGGTCGCTACTCGTTTATCGAGTCCAGCCATGATGATCCGCCTTTTGTAGTTGTTGACCGACAGTCGCACTGCCGGAGGATCGGGTGATCTGCATCTTCTCTCGGCAGGACTGATTTGTTAATTTTGTTTTTCTGATCAATTCATAAGAAAAGCAAATATATGAACGTCAAGCAGCTTCGCGCTTTTCTGGCCGTCGCGCAGTACCTGAGCTTCGCTCAGGCCGGCGAGCGACTCAACGTGTCGCAGCCGGCCTTGAGCCTGACGATCAAGAGCCTCGAGGAGGACCTTGGCGGGCAGCTGTTGACGCGCACCACGCGCAACGTCGGTCTGACGCCCGAAGGCGAAACCCTGTTGCCGCTGGCGCGCCAGTTGCTGGCCGACTGGGACAACACCGAAGAACTGCTGCGTCAGCGTTTTACCCTGCAAACGGGCCGGGTATCGGTGGCCGCCATGCCGTCGTTTGCCGGCAACCTGCTGCCAGCGGCCTTGAAGGTGTTTCGCGGGCGCTACCCGCGCGTCAATGTGGCGGTGCATGACGTGATCAATGAGCAAGTGCTGGAAATGGTCCGCCATCGCCGTGTCGAACTGGGTATCGGCTTTGAGCCCGAGTCGAACAGTGCCCTGTCGTTCACCCCGTTCTATATGGATCGCTTCGTCGCCGTGGTGCCACGGGAGTCGTCGCTGTCCGAGCGGTGTGAGGTCACCTGGGAAGAACTGCTGCGTGAAGACTTCATCGCCCTGCAACGCCCGTCGGCGGTGCGTTTGCTGCTGGAGCAGGCTATCGAGCCGCGCCACGGCAAGCTGGCGGTCGCGTTCGAGAGTCATCAGTTGTCGACCATCGGGCGCATGGTTGCCAATGGTCTGGGCGTCAGCGCGGTGCCGTCACTGTGCATCGGGCAGATGCAGGAACTGGGGGCCTGCTGCGTAGCGCTGGTGGAGCCGCTGATCGAGCGGCGCATCGGGCTGATGATGCTCGCCGATCACAAGCTTTCAGCGGCGGCTCAGGCGTTGCGCGAGGTGTTGATCGAGAATGCTCGCAACAGTCGATAGCGACTATCACGGCGGATGATTTTTGCTGCGTCAGGGGCAGGCGTAACCTTGCTTCATTCCTGAAATGAAGCCGACCGGAGGCCCCTGATGAACCGTATGCTTGCCCTTGCGCTTGTCCTGACATTCACTGTTGCGCTGGTTTCCGGCTGCTCCACTCACCACGCTGTCGAGCAGCGCGCGTTCAGTGCTGAAGAAAGCCATCAACTGGCCCTTGAAGATCTCAACCGTCGCGGCCTGTCATTTGATGAGTATCAGGCACGCAAGGCGCAATTGATGGCGGATCCGCAGCTCCAGCAGGCGCGGGACTTCGATGAAAAAGGCGAAACCAGCGTTGACCTGGGGGTCATGGGGCAGCAGCCACAAGGTTAACAGTCTGCCTGAAAAGGGTTTTACGTAAAAACTGTACTGCTGCAATTGGCCTTTAACTGTCCGTGTGTTTCCTGCAACGCCTTCGATAGGGTGAGTACCTGACTCACTGATCCGGACAGGCAGCATGTTTCTCTCTTTCGATTTGCTTCTGGCGTTCACGCTCTTCGCGTTCGTCACCTCCATTACTCCCGGCCCCAACAACATGATGCTGCTGGCCTCGGGCGTGAATTTCGGTTTCAGTCGCACCCTGCCGCACATGCTGGGTATCAGTGTCGGTTTTTTCGTTCTGGTGCTGGCCGTCGGCTTCGGTCTGGGCAGTGTGTTCAAGGCCTGGCCGGTTCTCTACACCATCCTGCGCTACGTGGGCGCTGCCTACCTTCTGTACCTGGCCTGGAAAATCGCCACGTCGGGGCCCGCGTCCGATAAGGTCGACAGCCAGGGCAAGCCGCTGAGTTTCATGAGCGCCGCGCTCTTTCAATGGGTCAATCCCAAGGCCTGGATCATGGCGATCGGCGCGATCAGCACCTACACCCCCATGCAGGGCTACTTCTACAATGTGCTGGTGATTTCGGCAGTGTTTGCGCTGATCAACCTGCCCAGCGTGGGCGTCTGGGCAGGCTTTGGCAGTTTGCTGCGCAACGTTCTGCGTGATCCGCTCGGGTTACGTATTTTCAACGGCGTGATGGCAGCGCTGTTGGTGGCCTCGTTGTATCCGCTGTTTATCGAGCATTGATGCCGAGGCTATTCCGCGGATCTACAACGCCAGTTGCAAATGCCCGCCAGCCTGCTTGTGACGCGCCTGCAAGCGGCGTTGCAGGCCGTGGTGGAAATGTTCCAGCCCTTCATGCAGGCGCTCGGTGAGAACTTCGTCCAGCGTACCGCCTTGTTCGTTGTCGTCGTAGCTGACCTGGGTATCGATGGCGAAGATGCCGTGCAGCACTTCCTGCGACTTGAGCGCCGACAGCACCGGTTTGAGCGCGTAATCCACGGCCAGCATGTGCGCGATACTGCCGCCGGTGGCCAGCGGCAAGACCACTTTGCCATGCAGCGCGCGCTCGGGCAGCACGTCGAGCAGGGTTTTCAGTGCGCCGGAAAATGACGCCTTGTACACCGGCGTACCGATCAGCAGGCCATCGGCCTGGCTGACCGCTTCGATCAATTCCAGCACCTGCGGGCTGTCGAAACGGGCGAAAAGCAGGTCCTCTGCATTGAAGTCGCGTATGCGCAATGTGGTGACTTCAACGCCGTGGCTCTGCAGCCAGCGGCTGGCGTGGGCCAGCACAACGCCGGAACGGGATTTTGGGGAGGGGCTGCCTGAAAGTGAAACGACGCGCATGTGGGATGTCCTTGCGATAAGCGTAAACCTGCAAAGCAGCTTATGTGCCAGCCTCTTTGTGTGGCTGGCTATGGCCCGCAGCTATTGGGTCTGCGTGTATTGCATGCAGGGGGAGAGAGTTCGCCGCGCTGATGCAAAAGCCGTCAACTGTCGAACAGCTGTTGCTCTGGCAACAGTCTGACGCGGTGTGACAGGCAAAAAAATCCCTGCACAACCGCGTGCAGGGAGATGGGTGAACGGCCGTCCGGGTCAGTTGCGAAAGGCCGCACCGGTCTGTATCACACTGGCCGAGCCGAGCAACTGGCTGATGAAGCGGCTCCAGCGGGTGATATCGGCAGGGCCGACGAACACCACATCCTGCGCCTTGAGCTCGAACTGCCCCGCCAGCAGGTAGGCAGTGGGCTTTTTCGCATTGAGGTGGTAGACGGTGGAAGGCGCCTGGGCAAAGTTTTCCGCACCGCGTATGACGTACACCGCATCGCCGTCTGCGCTGTCCGGGCTGAGGCCGCCGGAGTTTCCCAGCGCTTCGAGCAGGGTCAGGCGGGTGGTGCCGAACGAGATCACCTGAGGGTTACGGACCTCGCCCAGCACGTAGATCTTGTTTCGCGAGTTGCTGTTCAGGTGCAGGTAATCGCCGTCCTTGAGGAAGATCCGGCTCAGTTGCGAGTCCCGGCGGTTCAGCGAGTCGATGTCGATCAGGTAATCCTTGCCCTCCCGGCGCAGGGTCAGCCCGGCCAGGTTGGCGTCGGTCAGGTCGACGCCGGCGACACTCACCGCCTGCACCAGGCTCAACGGAATATTGGTAATCGGTTGCGGGCCTGGGACCTTGAAAGAACCGGACAACAGTATTCGCTGGCTGTTGTAGCGCAGCACTTTGACGTCGACCTTGACCTCGGTGTATTGCGGCGCCAGGCCCATGCGCAACTGCTCACGAACCTCGCTGACCGTTCTGCCACTCGCGCGGATTCTGCCTACATAGGGGAAGTAGAGCGTGCCGTCGTTGAGCACTTCCCGGGTGTTGGCATCCAGTTGGTCCTGTGAGCCCGGCGCGGTCAGTTCGGGGTGTTCGAACACGGTGACCAGCAAGGTATCGCCAGCACCGATCACGTATTCCGGAGTTCTGTAGTCCAGCAGCGCCTGCGGCAGGGCCTTGGCCTCTGCGGTGGCGCGCAGTTGCTGTTGCTGCAGGGTTTTCGGGGTCACCTCGATCAACTGTGCCCGGGGCTCGTCAGGTTTGTCGAGGGTGACGTCATCCGGCGTCATATGTTGCCCCGGCGCGAATGCACAGCCTTGCAGCGCCAGACTGACCAGCAGTAACGCAGTAACGCTTCGATTCATGACGTTTTTCCTTTCATGGGATTGCTCCGTTCGTGTTGCGTACCGAGGGTGTTGGGTGTGTGCTCGGGGCAGCGCCGGCATCAGAAGGCGTTCTTGTTGACGAACCCCTTGAGCAGCGTCAGCAGAATGATTTTCAGGTCCAGCCAGATCGACCAGTGCTCGATGTAGTCCAGGTCGAATTCGACGCGCATGCGCATCTTGTCCAGCGTGTCGGTTTCGCCGCGCCAGCCGTTGATCTGCGCCCAGCCGGTGATGCCGGGCTTGACCTTGTGGCGCAACATGTAGCCGCTGACCTGCCCGCGGTACTGCTCGTTGTGGGCAATGGCATGGGGGCGAGGGCCGACGATGGACATGTCGCCGTGCAGCACATTGAAGAACTGCGGCAGTTCATCCAGCGACGTGCGTCGCAAAAAACGGCCCAGCGGCGTTACCCGCGCGTCGTTGCGCGTCGCCTGAAGCACCCCGTCGGTGTTCTCCTGGACGCGCATGCTGCGAAATTTCCAGACCATGATCGAGCGGCCGTCCAGCCCGTAGCGGCGCTGGCGGAACAGCACCGGGCCGGTCGAGGTGAGCTTGATGGCTGCCGCGATGGTCAGCAGCGGCACAGCGATCAGCAACAGAATCAGGCTCGACAGCACGATGTCTTCGGCACGTTTGGCCAGGCTCCAGGCACCGTCCATGGGCGAGTCGAAAATGCTGATGCTGGCCAGGCCGTTGATGCTTTCACTGCGCGCATGCAGCAGGTCGAACATGAACACATCCGGAATCAGGTACACCGAGGCGGTGGTGTCGCTCAGGCCGGTAATCAACTCGCGCAGTTGCGGTTCGGCGCTGAAGGCGAGGGTGATGTACACCTTGTCGATCCGGCCTGCGCGGGCATCGTCGATCAACTGCTGCAGATCACCCAATACTGGCGGGCGGCGCTTGTGCGCCTGCAGATTCATCTGCTGCGGGTGCGTGTCGTAAAAGCCCAGCAGGATCAGGCCCATCCAGGGCGCCAGGGCGATGGACCGGGCCAGCCGCTCGCCGACCTGCCCGGTGCCGACGATCGCCACCCGACGCGTGTTGAAGCCACGCCGACGCAACGTGTGCAGGGCTAGACGAATCAGCAGCCGGTAGCCGCACAGCACGGCGAGTGCCAGCGCAAACCAGCTCATCTGGCCGTTATCGGGCAATTGCGTCTGGTTGAGCAGCAGGCTGTTCAGCGACAGCAGGGTGATGAAGGTCATCGCCCAGTAACTGAAGACCTTGGTCAGCTCGCGCAGAATGCGCTCGCCGCGCCATGAGCCATACAACTGGTGGTACTCGCTGACCCAGTGAAAGACCAGCACCGCGAGGAAAATATGCGACCAGGTCTCTGTGCTGTCGGTGACCGTCAGCCCGGTTTGCCAGTAACCGATCAGCACGATGACGGTCAGGTCCAGCAAGCGATGGGCGAGCGAAAGCGCTGACTGGTGGGCACGCAGAATGCCGCGGACTGAAGTACGCATGGGAAGGGCTCGCTCAGACGGTTTTCAGGGAGACAACACGGCCCGGCAGTTCGCTGCCCAGGCCAGGCGATGCCTGGGCGACCCATGGCGACTGAGGCAGGCGCGCCAGATGGATCCCGCTTGAGACGGTCAGACGGTCCTCGACGAAGGCCTTGATCTCCTGCTCGAAGCGCGCGACCGAAAACCGCTCGGCATTGGCCCGGCAGGCCTCGGAAGAGATGCGTGATTGCGCCGCTTCGAATTCGCCGATGGCGGCGATCAGTGATGCGACCGTTTGCTGTCGGTAGAACACGCCGGTCGGTTGCGGGTGATCCAGGCCGTGCACGGTCTCCATGACGCCGCCCTTGGCGAAGGCGATGACCGGCGTGCCGCAGGCCTGGGCCTCGACCGGGCTGATGCCGAAGTCCTCCTCGGCGGCAAAGACAAACGCTTTGGCGCTGCGCATGTGCTCGAGCAGCACGTTACCTGGCTGAAAACCCAGCAGCGTCACGTTGCTCACCTGGCTGGCAATGGCCTGCGCCTTGGCCAGGTCCGGTCCGTCGCCGATCATGATCAGGCGTTTGTCAGGCATCGCGGCGAAGGCTTCGACGATCATCGGCATGCGTTTGTAAGGCACCATCCGTGAGGCGCAGAAGTAGAAGTCCCCGCGCGCGCCTTGGGCAGTGAAGCCGAGCGTGTCCACGGGCGGGTAGATGACGGTGGAGTCGCGTCGATAGGCCTTGCTGATGCGCGCACCGATAAACCCGGAATTGGCGATGAAGGCATCCACACCGGTCGACGTGCGCTGGTCCCACAGGCGAATGTAATGCAGGATCAGACGTGCCAGACCACCCTTGATGCCCTTGTTCATCCCTGACTCCTGAAGATACTGGTGCTGCAAGTCCCAGGCATAGCGGATCGGCGAGTGCACATAACTGATGTGCAATTGGTCCGGGCCGCACAGCACGCCCTTGGCCACTGCGTGGCTGCTGCTGATGATCAGGTCATAACCGGACAGATCCAGTTGCTCGATGGCCAGCGGCATCAGCGGCAGGTAGCGCGCATAGTGTTTGCGGGCGCCGGGCAGCTTCTGGATAAACGTCGTTCTGGCGACCTTGCCGTGCAGGTGCGCGCGGTCCTGATCGCTGAGGAAGTCGATGACGGCAAACAGGTCCGCAGCGGGCCAGACGTTGATCAGTGATGCAAGCACGCGCTCGGCACCGGCGTAACTCACCAGCCAGTCGTGGACGATAGCGATTTTCATGGGCGTTCCTTGCTGTAATGGCCCGCGCTACTGCGGATGCGACGGCGCGCATCCTGGCGTTGCTGTTGTGGAGTCAGGGTTTGCCGGTGGACGATTCGGCGGTGACGTCCAGTCTGCTTTGCTGCGCGGGGTCGGACGCCAGCAACGTGTCGATGCGCTGGGAAAGGCGCTGCGCGGAAAGCTCCCAGGAAAAGCGCTGCACGTTTTGCAGGCCTTGTACACGCAGCGCGTTGCGCAACGGCGCATCCAGCAGAATGCGCTGCATGGCTGCGGCCATGTGGCTGACGTCCAGCGGGTCGAAATACAGCGCACTGGCCTGCAGAACCTCGGGGATCGATGCGGCATTGGCCGCCAGCACCGGGCAGCCGCAGGCCTGGGCTTCGAGCGGCGGGATGCCGAAGCCCTCGTAAAGCGAAGGGAACACGAACGCGGTCGCGCCCTGATATTGCTCGATCAATTCGGCATCACTGAGGCGCCCCAGAAAACGGATGCGCGGGTCACGGCAGGCGAGGTGCTGCAGGTTCGGGTCGGCGAACAGCGCGCTGGCTGCGCCGACAATGTGCAGTTGCAGATCCGTGTGGCCACGCAGGCTGAGAAAGGCCTGAATCATCCGCCTGAAATTCTTGTGCACGGCCGGCGAGGACACGGCCAGCAGGTATTTCGGATGATTCACCGCGGTCGGCCCCGGGATGAAATCGTCGCTGACCGCAGCCGGTACGACGAGTATCTTGTCTTCTGCGTAGCCATAGAACGAGGATATTTCTTTGCGCGAGAAGTGGCTGCCGGTGATCAGCGTTTTGGCGCGCGACAGCAGGATCGGGGTGATGGTCCGATAGGCCAGCCGGAACAGCCGGGTGTAACTTTGCGGGTAGCGCACATAGTTGATGTCATGGTGAGTCGCAATCTGGTTGCCATACAGCATGGGCCCGGTGTTGCTGATCGAGATCAGCAGCGGACTGCCCCGACGTTTCAGGTACAGCGGCAGGTCGATCTGCTCCCACGCATGCCCGGTGGAGCGCCCGATGCAGTGCGCCTCCAATGCGCTGGCGCAGTCATGCCGTCTGATGTTGTGCGGGGTAACGAATAGCAGATCGTCGCGCAGTCGCTTCAGCGCTCGGCACATCTGCTCTGCGTAGCGCTGTACACCACTGATGTCCTGGGTAAGAAACCGTGCATTGATGAAAATCATCTTGAGCATCCTGCTGATGAAGGTGAGCTGATGGGTGCCACACCGTGTCCGTGATGTCGTCAAATGGGGCGATTGCGCCCGTTCGCCGTGCTACGTGCTGCGGTCCTGCAAGGTCTGGGCAAAAATGCTTTCGTACTGGTCCAGCATCAGGTCCAGATTCATCAACGACGCGACGCTGCTGCGTGCCTGGCTGCCAAGGCGTGCCAGCAGTTCGGGCTGCTGATGCAGCCTGAGCATCGCCAGCCCCAGTGAGTCAGGATCATCGGGGCTGCACAGCAAGCCGTTGAGCGGTTCCTGAATGATTTCCGTGAGCCCGCCCATGCGGCTGGCGATGACCGGCAGCGAGTGCGCGCATGCCTCGACCGCGACCATGCCGAACGGCTCATTCCACAGGGAAGGCACAATCGCCACATCGATCTGGCGATAGAAGTTCTCGGGTCTCTGAAAACCGACGAAACTGATGTCGGGGGACGTGACCATGGCTTTGAAGCGCTTTTCGTCAGTCGACTGTCCGCGCCCGGCAATCTGCAGGGTGGCTTTGAACGGCAGGCGCTGGAACTGCTCGATCAGCCACTCCAGCCCCTTGTTGGTCGACAGGGTGCCCAGGTAACCGAAACGCAACGGTGCGTTATCGACAAGTGCCTTGGGCTGCTCGCGAAGCGCTGGCGTAAACGGGCTGGCGTTATGCACCACATAGCCTCTGGCATGCTTGAAATAATCCTGCTCCCGCAGCGTGTCGAGCATGAAGCGGCTGACACCGACCACCGCGCTGACCTGTTCCGACTGGTGTGCATGCTGGCTGCGCAACCGTGTGCACGTCGTGCAGCGGCGCTGACAGCTTTTGCCCTTTCTGAACATCGTGCTTGCCGGGCACAGCAAGTAAAAGTCGTGCAGCACCTGCACGATCGGGCAATTGGCCTGGGTGATCTGGTCCCATGCCGAGACCGACCAGCCCGTCAGGTTATGGCACACCACCAGTTCCGGCTGCTCCAGCTCCATCACGCGTTCCACGGACTCACGCATGCCTGCGTTGTAGCGATCGCGCCAGTGCCAGGCAAAGCGCGCCAGACGGCCCGGACGCTGGGCGATGAAGTGCCAGTAACAGTTAAGCAGGCCGGCTCGATAGACCTTGACCCGGTTGACCTCCGCCAGTTGCAAGCCAGGTCGGTCAGTGGTGGCCAATACCGCGACGCTGTGCCCGCGCTGCTGCAAGCCCTCGACGGTACGTTGCAGAATGATTTCTGCGCCGCCGCCGATATCGGGTGCGTAGAGGCTGTTGATGAAAAGGATTTTCATAGCGGGTAGGCCCTGTTCAGGCCCAGCCTGCCGGCTTCGCCCTCGCGAATGGCGTCGTTGAGCAGGTCCAGACGCTGCGCTGCGCCACAGCGCCAGGCATACAGGTTCAGCAGGCAGAGAAAAACCCAGCGATTGAGCCGATAGCTGATTGGGGAGGCCGCCCAGACATGTTTGTCGAACCAGGCCTGATTGCGCGCTGCGTAGTAGGCGCGCAGATCCGATCCGCCCAGCAGGTAGCTTTCATAGACATTGCGGGTACGTGCCTTGATGTTCCAGGAGTCTTCCAGATCGTCCAGCCGCGCATCGGGCACCAGAAACAGCTTTCCGCCACCGTCGGTGATGCGCCAGGTGTATTCGCTGTCATCGCTGTACAGCTTGAGAGCATCCAGCGGCAGGCCGATCTTTTGGTAAAGGCTGCGATGGGCAAGCAGCCCGCCGTAAGTGGCAAAAGGCAGTTGCACGTGTTCCGGCATCAGCCGGGTGGCATCGGGCTTTCCCCACGGCAGGCGTCGCCAGATCTTGTACGGCAACTGTGCGATGTGAAAGCCGAAGAAGCTTGAGCGCCGCTGGATCGCATATTGCAGCGGCACACCTGCGGCGATGTCGGCTTGATGCGTGGGGCGAAAGCCGAGCACCGCGCAGTTGTCCTGGCCGTCGATGAGTTGCCGTTCACGCAAGGATCGATGCAATGCCTCGATGGCATGCGCGGTCGGTGCGTTATCGTCGTCCATCAGCCAGATGCAGTCGTCTCCGGTTTGCAGCGCGGCGTTAATGCCCACCGAGTAGCCATTGGCCGAGCCGGTGTTGTGCGGCAGCCAGATCACCTGAACCCGATCGGGCCACTCATCGCACAGCGCTTGCAGTGGCGCGGTGGAAGCATTGCTGACAACGATCACGCGGCCAATCAGCGGGCTTTCCAGCGAGCGGCTGATCAGGGTGTGCAAATAGCTGAAACGGTCACCATAGGTGAGCGTCACCAGGGTGGTCTGACGCGGCATGGTGCGATTCCGAGGCTGGTGAAACAGGCGTGCGACGCATGCTTTCAGTACACGTCGTGCGGCAGGTTGCGGCGGGTTCGAGCGCTAGGCGCTCGCCTCGATTCGCGACAGGCTGCTGATCGGCAACACCACTTTTTGCTGACGTTGCAGCATATTGAGCAGGATCACCGCGCGCTGCGCGCCATCTTCACTCAGAAAGATGGCCTCGACTTCACCCCAGCTGGCATGGGTGATCAGCACCGCGTCCCCCTGGGTAAACTGTGTTTTCGGCGCGGGTGTGGCGAGTCGTTGGCGGATCTGCTCGATCAGATGATCCCGAACCGGGACCGGATGACCACCGAAAGTCACGATGCGCGAGACGCCGCGGGTGGAGCGAATCGGGTACCAGTTGTCCTGCACCTGATCCATGTGAATGAACAGATAACCGGGGAACAAGGCCTCGCCGGCCTGAACCCTGGTGCCGGGTTTTTTTGCATCGACCTGTAACGGTCGATAGCACTCGAACTGCTGACGCCGCAAATGTTCTTCGGCGCGGGCTTCCTGCCGTGGTTTGGTCTGGATCAGGTACCAGCGGACATCCTGGTCGGAGTGGGACATGGTTAATTCCTTTTAAATGAAACAGCTCGGTCAGCGGCAAGCAGCGCCCCGGCTATCGGGGCGCGGGGTGGTAGTTGTAGCCGTAGGCGGCGCAGTCGTAGTCGGAGGTCGTGGCCTTGCGCACCACCGCGTTGAAAATGGCGCCCTTGATCAGAATTCCGTTCTGACCCAGACGGCGTTTGCTGGCTTCGATTTCCTGGACGGTGGTCATGCCAAAGCGCGCCACCAGCAGGCAAGTGCCCGCCTGACGGCCCACCAGCGTCGCATCGGTCACGGCCAGGATGGGCGGTGTGTCGATCAGAATCAGGTCATACAGCGGCGACAGTTCGGCAAGCATCTTGTGGAAGTTGTCATGCATCAGCAGCTCCGAGGGGTTGGGCGCGGCGAAACCACAGGAGATGAAATCCAGATGCCGGACACGGGTGCTGTTGATGACCTCGGTACAGCGCAGACGCGCCGCCAGTGTGTCGGACAGCCCGTGTTTGGGTTGCAGACCGAAGAGGCGATGCAGGTAGCCTTTGCGCATGTCGGCATCGATCAGCAGGACCCGTTTGCCGGTCTGGGCAATGATGGTCGCCAGATTGCTCGACACAAAAGACTTGCCGGCACCCGGTGTCGGGCTGGATATCATCAGCACGTTGTTGCGCGCTTCAAGCATGGCGAAGTGCAGGCTTGTGCGCAGGCTGCGCAATGACTCGATCGCCAGCTCGGCGGGCGCGGCAATGCTCAGCAACTTCGACTCCTGTCCGGCATGGTCGCGCTTGTCCAGATGCTCCTGTTGGCGCGAGTGCGGCAGCGACGCGTAGACCGGCATGCCCAGATTTTCAATGCTCTCGGCGCTTTCGATGCCGCGATAGAACGCCTGGCGCACGAAAACCATGGTCATCGCGACCAGCGCGCCGAGCAGCGTGGCAATCAGCACGATCAGTGTTTTCATCGGTTTGACGGGTCTTTCGACATTGGTGTCGGCGTTATCGATGACCCGTACGTTGCCGATGTTGCCGGCGCGCAGAATGTCCTGCTCCTGGCTTTTGTTGAGCATCAGTGTGTAGGTCTGGCTGATGACCTGCATATCACGGGTCAGGCGCAACAACTCCTGCTGGGTCATGGGCAGCGCGTCGATTTTTTTCAGCAGGCCCTGGCGCTGTTGTTCCAGCTGGTTCATCTGGCTCATCAGGCTGCGATAGGTCGGGTGCTCGCGGGTATACAGCCGTTCCAGTTCGACGCGTTTGAGTTTCAGTTCCGACAGCATTGAGTCGAGACTGACCACTTGGTCAAGCACCCCCTTGGTTTCGATACTCAGGTCCACCGACCGGGCGCTGGTCTGGAAGGTATTCAGTGCGGTTTCCGATTCTTCGAGCTGCTTGCGTACGGCGGGTAACTGCGAGCGCAAAAACTGCAGTCGCTGGGCGGCTTCGGCAGAACTGCGCTCGACGTTCTGGCGTACATACAGATGGCTGACTTCATCAAGAATGCGGTTGGCCCGTTGCGCATCCTGGTCCTCGATCGACAGGTAGATGATCCCCGAATCCCTGCCGGCCTCGGCGATCTTCAGGCGGTTCTGATAGATCAGCGCGGTGCTGAGTGTGCGCTGTCTGGAGACAGTGAAATCGGTACCGGGCCGGGCCTGCAACGTAGCGACCTGAATCTTGATTCCGTAGCCTTCGACCACGCGATTGATCGCCCCGCCGAGCAGCAGATTGTGTTCGCTATCGTAGAGCGAGAACTGGCCGGGTTTGCCTGCGGTCAGGGTGAGTTTTTCACCCAGCAGGTGCTCTGGCACTTCCAGTTGGAACACCTCTATTTTTTCGCCGCCCCACGCATATTGGGTCAGGCCGAATAAAGGCTGCGCCAGTTCACCGTCGCGTGCGGGCTTGAAGGTGCGATACAGATAAGGACCGATCACAGGAAACAAGTCAGGTGTCTGGAGCCTATTGAGCTTCAGATCGTCGACGACCTTGCCCAGCAGCGCGCGGGACTTGATCAACTCGATCTCGGTGGTCGCCTGCGACACCGAGAGCGGCTTGGCACTGACTTCCGGCGTACCCTCGATGCCGATTTTTCGGGGTTCTATCTGAATCATGGCGGTGGCCTGATACACCGGCGTGGCCAGAATGGCGTAGCCCAGGCCGAGCAGAAAAAACAGGCCGACGGTCCACAGGATCAGGGTTTTGTGATCGAACAGCATCCGCAGGACCGTTGCCAGATCAATCCGGGAGTCCGCTTGGAAATTCAGGGAAGGATGGTTCATGACGGTCATTTATCCTGTCGCTCCTGACTGAAAATGGGGAAGCCAGTCGTCGATGCAGCGTGAGAGCTGCGCGTAGGTCTGTTCGAAGGCTGACGCGGGCCGCCGGTAAGGGTCGGTGATGTCGAGCGGGTCTTGCCATTTACCGATCAGAAACGCTTTGCCGCGCACTTCGGGGGCCAGTTCGAGGACGTTGGAAAAATGCGCCTGCTCCATCAGCAGGATCAGGTCGGCCTCGCGCAGCAGCTCGCGATTCACCTGGCGAGCGGCATGCCGCCGAGGCTGCACCCGGTGCGACTGCAGCACCGCATGTGCCGTCGGGTCGATCGACGAACCCGATAGCGCGGCGATGCCTGCCGACTGGATACGCACCTGCGTGGCCTTCAGGCGTTCATGCAGCATCGCGACCGCCATCGGGCTGCGGCAAACGTTGCCGACGCACAACACCAGCACACTACTGAACATGAGCGTTGCCAGTGTCCGGCAACAGGCGCCTGCGCAGATTGCCGATCACGTTGCCTGCCACCTTCCACACCGTCTGCAGCTTGTGACGGGGGGCGAGTGCGGCCAGCGACAGGCACACCGTCTGCATCAGGAAATACTGGTACAGCGGCTGATTGCCCAGGCGGTTGTAATAGTTGGCCAGGCTTGAGCAGGTCTGCAGGTTCATGTGCAACTTGCGTTTGTCACTGCGCATCGAGAACACCCCGCCAGGGTGCATGCGATAGGCGGCCGGCTTGATCCCGGCCATGAACTTGCCCTTGCCGTAGGCCCCCAGCAACGACCACCAGCACATATCGTTCAACGGCGCGCTGCACAGGCTCAATTCGGGCGGCATCTGGCTGAACACATTGCGAAAACAGACAGTCAGGGTCGAGAGGCGTCTCGCTTTTTGCAACTCCAGCGCCGAGGCATCGGCGCGCAGATGACCTTGCAACTGCACGCCATACTGCCCGTGCTCATCGAAGACGAACGCATCGTGATAAGTGATGACGTAATCCGGATGAGCTTCGAGAAAGTCCACTTGCAGCTGCAGTTTTTGCGAATCGGTCCAGTAGTCATCGGCTTCGCAGTAGGCGATGTAGCGACCGCGTGCTTCGCCAAACAGGCCCGGGACGCACGCGCTGCCCTGACTGTACTGATTGACCTGCTGATAGAAGGCCCGAATGATCGTCGGATGCCGCTCGGCGTAGTGCGCAATGATGCGCGCGGTGCCGTCGGTGGAGGCGTCGTCGTTGATCAGGATTTCGTACCTGAAATCGGTCTGCTGTGCCAAAAGCCCGTCCAGCGTCTGAGCGATGAAGCCCTCTTGATTGTAGGCGGGGCATACGATGCTCAGCAGCGGCGGCGCCAGGCAGGTTTCGTCGGTATTCTTTACAGTGTCGTCCATGGCTCAAGTACTCGGTTTACTGAACAGAACATAGAGTTTCGATGCCAGCGGCCGGTGACTCGTCGCCACCAGTGTCAGGGTGACAAGCCCGCTGAGCGCGAGTGCCAGAAGCACGCTGATTCGGCTTTCACCGGCAATCAGATTGAAGACGGGGGCGCTGACCACCAGGCCTGCAGCGCTCATCGCGCTGATCCGCAGAATGTCGCTCAACCACTGGCGATGAAGACCGGGGGCCAGGTGTCGATGCACGATGACTGGCCATATCGCGAAGGACGTCGCCCGCAGAAAAAACCACGCCAACGCCGCGCCGTACATGCCCTGGTAATGGATCGCCAGAACCATCACCGGCACGCTGACCAGCGTCGATATCAGGCTGTACCACAGGTGCAAATGCATCCGGCCATAGGCGTATTGCAGATAGAACTGAAAGGCACTGGCGGCCATGATGGCGCTGCCCAGCGCATACCAGCCCAGCACCGGACGACTCCAGCGCGCGGCAACCGGATCGCCGGTCCAGGCGAGGATCAACGGCTCTGCATACAGGGCAATGACCGCAGCCAGCGGGAATAAAAAGGTACAGGCGAGGCGATTGGCGGCCAGAAACAGGGCGTGCATATCGTCGCGTCGTCCTTCGGCCATCAACACGGTCAGGCGCGGCAGCAGCGTCTGGACCAGCGGGTTGGTCAGCATCACGATGCCGGTAGTGATCAACGCGACCAATGAGAAATAGCCGTACTGGTCCAGCGGCAGCAGATTCGACAAAAGAGCCTTATCCACCTGAGTCAGCACGATCCACAGCACAGCACTCAGCGACAGGCTGGCGGCGAACGGCAGGATCGGCTTGATCAATGGCCAGTCCAGACCGGTCAGCCAATGCGGCGCAGGCATTTGCCCACGTGCCTTGCCGGCAAACAGCAGGGTTTCGATCAGCCCCACCGCGAGTTGAAATTCAAAAAAGTCCAGTGGGTCCCGGGAAAACTGACTGACCAGCACCAGGCCACCGAAGTAGCGCAACGTCGCGATCGACACATTGGCGGCGTTGAGCCAGGCATGTTGTTCAAGACCCTGAATCGCGCTTTTGTACAGCGTTGAATACAGGCGCAGGGCAATGATGATGCCCATCAAGGTGATGCAATGGGTCAGCGTGTCGGGTTGTAGCGTGTTTGCGTTCAACCAGTGCGCGGCGATCCAGGGGCTGAGGACACCGACAAGCAGGGCGCTGAACATGGTCATCGGCAGAAAGATCAGTTCGAACGAGCGCAGCAGACGGCCCAGGTGTTGTTTACGTGCTGGAGTGTCTCGCGCATGCGCCACCGCACGCACCAGGCTGGGCGACAGGCCGGCATCCAGCAATTGCAGCCAGGCCTGCAGCAGGGTGAAAAAACCGATCAGGCCGTACGCTTCGGCACCCAGGTGGCCCAGATAGAACGGCATGATCAGAATCCCGACCAGCAGCACGTAAGCCTGCCCGCCGTAATTCAGGAGGGTGTTACGAATGAGGGAATGTTTGCCTGGCATGATCGTCAGCAGACCTGTGCAACGGTGCAAGCCCGATAGTCAGTCTCGCTGCAGGCTTCGATCAGGGTGCGGATGACCAGGTCCTGCTCGCTTCTCAGCAGACCGGGATAGATCGGCAGGCACAGCACTCGCTCGCTCAACGCTCTGGAGACTGGCTGGCCGGGTTGCGGCTGCAGGTATTCAAGGGTGTCCAGCGACGGGTAGAAGTAGCGGCGAGGGTTGATCTTGTGCTGGTTGAGTGCCGTGCGCACGCCCAGCAATTGTTGCTCGTCGCGCAGGGCCACGGGGTAATAGCTGTGATTCAGCTGGCTATCGGCCTGGGGTGTCTGCAGATCCAGATAATCTTGCAGCGACGAAGTGTAGTGGTCGGCTATCTCCGCGCGCGCTTCGAGAATGTTGCCGATGTTGTCGAGAATGCACAGTCCCATGGCGGCGGAGAACTCATTGAGCTTGGCGTTTATGCCGAGGCCATCGATCCGGTCGACGCCGGAAATGCCGAAGTTGCACATCAGATGGGCTTGTCTGGCCAGCTCGTCATCGTTGGTGATGATCGCGCCACCTTCAATGGTGTGAAACAGCTTGGTGGCATGGAAGCTCAAGGTGCTGATGTCGCCGTGATTGAGCACCGACTGGCCTGCGTGACGCACGGCGAATGCGTGTGCGCCGTCATAGACGACCTTGAGCTTGTGCTTGCGGGCTATTTGCTCGATGGCTTGCACGTCGCAAGGATTGCCGAACACGTGGGTGGCGACGATCGCCGTGGTGTCTTCGGTAATGCTGTTTTCGACGTGGTTGGGCGAGATGTTCCAGGTGTGCGCATCGATGTCGGCAAAGATGGGCCGGATGCCTTCCCATTGCAGCGAGCTGCTGGTCGCGACAAAACTGAATGGCGTAGTCACTGCGCTGCCGCTCAGCCCCAGCGCCCGATAGGCCACTTGCAGGGCCAGGGTGCCGTTGTTGGTCAGAATAATGTGCCTGACGCCCAGGTAGTCTTTGAGTCGGTCCGTCAGCTCCCTGGCCAGCGGCCCGTGATTGGTCAGCCAGCCACGTGCGTAGATGCCTTCGACATAGCGTTTGAACTGGTCGATATCACCCAGGTACGTCTTGGTCACGTTAATCATCGAAGCCTCCATGTTTCTATGAATCAGTGCGTTGCCAAGCGGGTGACCGGGCATCCGTTGCAGACGTACGTTGATTGCCGGGCACGCTACCGCCGAACCGGTCGATCCAGTCAGGGAGCCGTTTACCGAGCATCAACGCATAAGCGTCGAGTGGGTCGCATTGCAACAGGCAACGCTACCGCCACACCGAACGCATTCAGCATTTAAAAAAGGAATGGAGAGTCAACAGGCATCCGCCAGCGCCGGATAAGCGCCGTGGAAATAACTGACAGGGTGAGACGGGACAGCAGTCAACTTCGGCTGATTATTCCGACGCTATGCTCTGCGGCATGTGCGTAAAACCGGAGTGTGCCTGACGGTCCTATATATCGGTGGCGGCAGGGTATCTGTCAAATTATTTCGTCAGGTTTCTGTTAGATTTTTGATAAATGGTAGATTGAATAATCTAAAGTATTGATTTATAAGACTGTCAAAAAAATATCATCTTTCGATGTGTATTTAATGACACAGACTGCCGCCTCAGTCGGGCGTGCAGAGATCAACAGACTTTACGATGGCCAATTTCTTTATATTCTATTTTTGTCTATATAAATATTAATTGATAATTTTTAGTTCTATTTGATTTCGTGCATGATCCTCTTCATGGTCTGTGAACGAGGAGCGCGCATGAACGAGCCAGTGCTGTATTTCGATTACGCCGCCACCACCCCTGTGGACGAGCGCGTTATCAGAGTGATGGTCGATTGCCTGGGGGTGTCAGGCAACTTCGGCAATCCGGCCTCCAGCTCCCATTCGTTCGGCCAGAAGGCCCGCCTTGCAGTGGAGCTTGCCCGTGAGCAGGTTGCGCATCTGGTGGGTGCGCAAGCCTCGCAGATCATCTGGACTTCCGGCGCGACCGAGTCCAGCAATCTGGCACTCAAGGGGGTGGCTCAGGAGCGTGCCAAGCGCCAGGCAGCCGTCGCCGGAGGCAAACCCGGTCATATCATCACCAGCCTGATCGAGCACAAGGCTACCCTCGACACCGCCCGTCAACTTGAGCAGGAGGGCGTCGAGGTCACCTGGCTGGCGCCGGACAGCGAGGGCCTGATCAGTGCCGATGCCGTCAGTGCAGCCTTGCGTGACGATACATTTCTGGTCTCGCTGATGCTGGTCAATAACGAACTGGGTACCGTTAACGACATCGCCGAAATCGGCAGACGCGTACGGGGGCACGGGGCGCTGTTGCATGTCGACGCTGCACAGGGCGCTGGCAAGCTGCCAATCGACCTCAGCCAGCTCGCGGTAGATTTGATGTCGCTCTCGGCACACAAAATCTACGGGCCCAAGGGCATCGGCGCTTTGTACGTCGGTCCGCGTGCGCAGCAGCGTGTTCTCGCCCAGATACATGGGGGAGGGCACGAATGTGGCTTACGCTCGGGGACACTGGCAACGCATCAGATTGCCGGAATGGGCGCGGCCTTTGCCTTGGCGGCAGAGGTGCTCGAAGGTGAGGTGGTTGAAATACAGCGGCTGAGCGATCTTCTTTGTAAACGCCTGGCCGGGATTCCCGGGGTATGTATCAACGGCAGTCCCACACAGCGGATTGCCCACACACTCAGTTTTACGTTCACCCATAACGATCTGGACGTCGCCGCGCTGGGTGAGAGCCTCGCCTTTTCGTCCACTTCCGCCTGCAACTCGGCGAAAAACCTGCCGTCGCATGTCCTGCTGGCCCTTGGGCTGAGCCCGCAGGCCGCCAGCCAGACCATACGCCTGAGTCTGGGGCGCTTCACTCGCGAGCAGGACATAGCGCGCGCGGCTGACTCGATTCGCGCCTCTCTGATTCAGCCAGCGTTCTGGGCGGTTGCTCAGGCTCGATGAGTGCTCCATTATCTGAACCGGTGAAAGCAGTCAATTTCCGGGTCAGCAGGAGAGTCAATGAGTACGCAATCCAATGCCAGTTCAGACGTGGCAGAACGTTTGGCGCAAACCCGCGCCTTGATGAGCAGGGAGCGCATCGATGCCTATCTGGTGCCGTCAGCGGATCCGCACCTCTCCGAATACCTGCCCGGCTATTGGCAGGGGCGCCAGTGGCTGTCGGGTTTTCACGGCTCGGTCGGTACGCTGATCATCACCCAGGATTTCGCCGGCATATGGGCTGACAGCCGCTATTGGGAACAGGCCACCAAGGAGCTGGCTGGCAGCGGCATCGAATTGGTGAAGCTGATGCCCGGCCAGCAAGGCCCGCTCGAATGGCTGGCAGATGAAGCCAAGGCAGAGAGCGTGGTTGCCGTTGATGGGGCGGTTCTGGCCGTTGCCTCTTCGCGGACATTGGCAAGCAAGCTCTACGAACGTGGTGCGCGGCTGCGAACCGATATCGACCTGCTCACCGAGCTGTGGCAGGACCGCCCCGCGTTGCCGTCTCACCCGATTTACGAGCATTTGCCTCCCCAGGCGTCACTGGACCGTAAC
Source organism: Pseudomonas sp. NFACC10-1 (assembly GCF_900119195.1). NCBI lineage: Bacteria > Pseudomonadati > Pseudomonadota > Gammaproteobacteria > Pseudomonadales > Pseudomonadaceae > Pseudomonas > Pseudomonas sp. NFACC10-1. The sequence continues at coordinate 323,585 of NZ_FPJB01000008.1, forward strand.
GAAAAACTCGCGCGGGTTCGTCAGATTATCGTCGAGCGAAAAGCTGACTGGCATTTCATCGCCACACTGGACGACATCGCCTGGCTGTTCAATCTGCGTGGCGCAGACGTTTCCTACAATCCGGTGTTCATCGCATTTGCCTTGATCGGTCCGCAAAGCGTCACGCTGTTCGTGGACTCGAAGAAAGTACCGGACTCGGTACGTGCGCGCCTGGAGCGCGACGGTATCAACCTCATGGAATACACGCAGATTGGCGCCGCCTTGCGCGAACTGCCTAAGGACGCGCGACTGCTGGTCGATCCGGCGCGGGTTACCTGCGGGCTGCTCGATTACCTGGACAGCGAGGTCACGCTGGTTGAAGGGCTCAACCCCAGCACGTTGCTGAAATCGCAAAAAACCGAGACCGATACGGCCCACATCCGTCAGGCCATGGAGCAGGACGGCGCCGCGCTCTGCGAGTTCTTCGCCTGGCTGGACAGTGCGCTGGGGCGAGAGCCTGTCAGCGAACTGACCATTGATGAAAAGCTCACTCAGGCACGCGAGCGACGTCCGGGTTATGTCTCGCCCAGCTTTGCCACCATTGCGGGATTCAACGCCAATGGCGCGATGCCGCATTACCGCGCGACCGAGGCGGAGCATGCGCGGATAGAAGGCGACGGTTTGCTGCTGATCGATTCGGGCGGGCAGTACCTTGGTGGTACCACCGACATCACGCGCATGGTGGCGATCGGAACACCGAGCGCTGAACAGAAACAGGACTGTACTCGCGTGCTCAAGGGTGTGATCGCGCTATCGCGTGCGCACTTTCCCAAGGGTATTCAGTCGCCGCTGCTGGACGCAATTGCCCGAGCGCCTATCTGGAGTGAGGGTGTCAATTACGGCCATGGCACCGGGCACGGTGTGGGGTATTTCCTGAATGTGCACGAGGGGCCGCAGGTCATTGCCTATCAGGCACCTGCAACACCGCAGACGGCCATGCTGCCGGGCATGATCACGTCCATCGAGCCGGGTACTTACCGGCCTGGGCGCTGGGGAGTGCGTATCGAAAACCTGGTGATCAACCAGGAAGCCGGTAAAACCGAGTTCGGCGAGTTTCTGCGCTTCGAAACGCTGACGCTGTGTCCTATCGACACCCGTTGCCTTGAGGTGTCGATGTTGAACGCAGAAGAACGCACTTGGCTGAATGACTACCATGTGCAGGTTCTGACGCGCTTGAGCCCATTGCTGCAGGGCACTGCGCTGCTGTGGCTGCAGGCCAGGACGATTCCTGTCTGATCAAGCTTTCGCGTTGCCGCAGGCTCAGTCCTGCGGTAACGGTTCAGCCAGTGGTGCTGCTTTCCTGCAGACGATGATCATGCTGCGGCTGGTGTAACCCGCCGGGTTCAGGCCGAACGGATAGTCTTCGGGCTCCTCGGTGGCATCGCCGGACTTGGCGATCACCTTGAATGTTCTCGACGCGCAGGAGTTGGTAGCCAGTTCGTAGCATTTTGCCCAGGACGAGGTGAGGCCTGAGCAGTTGATGTGGATGCCTCGCTTGCTTTGCGTGACGGGTTTGGACGTGGCTGCACAACCTGCCACAGCCAAGATGGCCAATACGACAAAAATGTATTTCATTCCTTTCCTTAGCGGGCCATTGCTGATCGCGATCCATCCGATTGACTGGACCATGAGTCTTTTGAACTGTAACGCATAGCCACCGAAGATAAATCGGTCAGGTACAAACATGGCGCATGCGCGTAACAAATGCTAGTGCCATATGGCTTCTTGATGCGTGGTAAGTTCAGTCGGCCGGTACCAATTGAGGTTTGCTGTTTGCAGAGCCAAGGGTTGCGCCGATGGACGCGAAGATGATTGCGCCGATCGCCAGCCATTGAGTCAGTGAAAGGCTTTCATGGAGAAACACCAGGCCTGAAAGCGCGGCGAAGACGGGTTCCAGGCTTGCCAGCGTGCCGAATGTACGCGCTGACATCCGCGTTAGGGCAATCATCTCCAGGCTATAGGGCAGGGCGGTCGAGAGGATGGCGACACCCAGTGCTGCGGGTATCAGTGAAATATCCAGTAACGCAGAGCCTGCGTGTATCACGCCTATTGGCCCTATGAACAGCGCGGCAATCACAACGCCAAGCGCTGCTGTCTGCACACCATTGTCGGCGCCGGCCTTGTGACCGAACACGATGTATGCGGCCCAGCACACGCCTGCGCCCAAAGCATAGCCGGCACCGAGCAGATCAATTGCGGCAGCTGAGGTCCCCAGCGGGATCAACAACAGCAGGCCGATGACTGCCAGAGTCACCCAGAGAAAATCAATGGGCTTGCGGGAAGACAGCAAAGCCACAGCCAGCGGACCGGTGAATTCCAGCGCTACTGCAATCCCCAGGGGCACTGTCTGCAACGACATATAGAAGAGAAGGTTCATGCAACCCAGCGCAATGCCGTAGATCACGACGGTGCGTAACGACTTAGCTGTCAGATTCGCCCGCCATGGTCGCAGGACGGCAACCAGAATAAGGCTGGCAAATACCAGTCGCAGGGTCGTTGTGCCTTGCGCACCCACGACAGGGAAAAGACTCTTTGCCAGCGATGCGCCGCTTTGAATGGAGATCATGGCGATCATCAGCAGCCCCAGAGGGAACAGGGCAGAGGCTATGTTGCGGGATTTCTCAGACATTTCAGATGTACATCCTGGGTGTGATCCGGGCAAAGGTAATGACGCATGATGCGGAATAATCAAGTATTGGGCAATATATTGCGCAAGGCGCGCGTGCTCTTCTATATAGGTAATCACGAAATGGTCAATTTCGGCGATTTTGAAATTAACGGTTGACGCCCTCTGTGAGGTGTCTATAATTCGCCCCACTTCCGGCGCAGACGGAAACGAAAAAGCCTTGTAGATCAATAGTTTGCAAAGTTTTAGAGTGAAGAGTCAGCGAGGAAGGAGGTCGGGTCTGGATTGATCGACAGCGGTGAGAAAAAAGAGTTTGACACGCGGTTGTAACGCTGTAGAATTCGCCTCCCGCTGATGAGCAACTCCAGAGTTGATCGCAGCGCAAGTGGTTGAAGTTGCAAAGGAAACTTTGAAAACTTCTTGAAATAACCGCTTGACAGATACAGAGGACGCTGTAGAATGCGCGCCTCGGTTGAGACGAAAGGTCTTAACCCACCGCTC
>NZ_FPJB01000021.1:0-1229 GCF_900119195.1 Pseudomonas sp. NFACC10-1
AAAGAACACTCGTCATCAGCTCTCGGCCTTAAGATCCCGGATTTACCTAAGATCTCAGCCTACCACCTTAAACCTGGACAACCAACGCCAGGCTGGCCTAGCCTTCTCCGTCCCTCCATCGCAATAACCAGAAGTACAGGAATATTAACCTGTTTTCCATCGACTACGCTTTTCAGCCTCGCCTTAGGGACCGACTAACCCTGCGTCGATTAACGTTGCGCAGGAAACCTTGGTCTTTCGGCGTGGGTGTTTTTCACACCCATTGTCGTTACTCATGTCAGCATTCGCACTTCTGATACCTCCAGCAAGCTTCTCAACTCACCTTCACAGGCTTACAGAACGCTCCTCTACCGCATCATCAAAAGATGATACCCGTAGCTTCGGTGCATGGTTTGAGCCCCGTTACATCTTCCGCGCAGGCCGACTCGACTAGTGAGCTATTACGCTTTCTTTAAAGGGTGGCTGCTTCTAAGCCAACCTCCTAGCTGTCTAAGCCTTCCCACATCGTTTCCCACTTAACCATGACTTTGGGACCTTAGCTGACGGTCTGGGTTGTTTCCCTTTTCACGACGGACGTTAGCACCCGCCGTGTGTCTCCCATGCTCGGCACTTGTAGGTATTCGGAGTTTGCATCGGTTTGGTAAGTCGGGATGACCCCCTAGCCGAAACAGTGCTCTACCCCCTACAGTGATACATGAGGCGCTACCTAAATAGCTTTCGAGGAGAACCAGCTATCTCCGAGCTTGATTAGCCTTTCACTCCGATCCACAGGTCATCCGCTAACTTTTCAACGGTAGTCGGTTCGGTCCTCCAGTTAGTGTTACCCAACCTTCAACCTGCCCATGGATAGATCGCCCGGTTTCGGGTCTATTCCCAGCGACTAGACGCCCTATTAAGACTCGCTTTCGCTACGCCTCCCCTATTCGGTTAAGCTCGCCACTGAAAATAAGTCGCTGACCCATTATACAAAAGGTACGCAGTCACCCAACAAAGTGGGCTCCCACTGCTTGTACGCATACGGTTTCAGGATCTATTTCACTCCGCTCTCCGCGGTTCTTTTCGCCTTTCCCTCACGGTACTGGTTCACTATCGGTCAGTCAGTAGTATTTAGCCTTGGAGGATGGTCCCCCCATATTCAGACAAGGTTTCTCGTGCCCCGTCCTACTCGATTTCATTGCAAAGGGATTTTCGCGTACAGGGCTATCACCCACTATGGCCACCCTTTCCAG
>NZ_FPJB01000014.1:0-29298 GCF_900119195.1 Pseudomonas sp. NFACC10-1
TGGGTTCCTGCTGGCTGCGCATGATGCAACCGAGCAGCGGACCGGACTGGGGCAGTGTGCATGTGCCGCGTGCCGGTGAAGAGGTGGTCATCACTTTTCTGGACAATGATATTGATCGGCCACTGGTGATGGGGCAAGTCTACGGCGGCCACAAACCCGCCTGGCACTCCAGCGGCTTGATGGCCGGTTACAAGAGCAAGGAAGTCGGCGGAGGTGGTTTCAACCACTGGGTGATGGATGACTCGACCGGCCAGGTCCGCACCCAGATCCACAGCAGCCACGGGCATACCCAGCTCAACCTTGGTTACCTGATCGACCAGCGCGGCAACAACCGCGGCGGTCTGCGTGGTACGGGTTTCGAGTTACGCACCGATGCCTACGGTGCCCTGCGCGCCCAGCAGGGTCTTTACCTCAGCACTTGGAAACGCAGCGGTGCCCAGGGCGCACAGATCGATGCCAGCGAAGCGCAGCAGCAACTGAAAAATAGCGAGCAACGCGTCAAGACTCTGTCCGATACCGCCCAACAGCACAACGCCCTGCCCATGCAGGAAGGCCTGGACAGCCTGACCCAGCTCAACAGCGATGCCGACGTGACTTACGGCAGTGACGACGGCGCCCCGAGCCAAGGCCCCGGCGAGCAGCAACGCAACGGCGGCGATACCGCCTGGGCGATCCGCAGCGGCGGACGCGGCAAGACACCGGGTTACCAGCAACCTCTGCTGATCGCCTCCTCCCCTGCCGACATCGCCACCGCCACGCCGAAAAGCACCCACCTGCACAGCGGCAAGCACCTGACCCTGAGCACCGGCGAAGACGTCAGCATTGCTAGCGGCAAATCCCTGCTGGCCAGCGTCGCGCAAAGCATCAGCCTGTTCGCCCAGAATGCGGGAGCGAAGCTGTTTGCAGCCAAGGGCAAGATCGAGCTACAGGCGCAAAGTGATGCGATGGAATTGACCGCGCAGCAGGGCATGAAAATCACCTCTCTTGCACAGTTAGTGGAAATGTCTGCACAGAAGGAAATTTTGCTCACCAGTGGCGGCGCTTATATCAGGATCATACGCGGCAATATCGAGGTGCATGCGCCAGGCACAATAGACATCAAAGGTGCCAAAAAGACCCTCAGCGGTCCCGCAAGCATGGACTATGCAAATAAGGAGCTTCCCATCGCAGTACCCGCAGGGCTGTATGACGAGCAAAATCGCCTCATGACCACGCACGGTGTACCGCTTGAGGATGTCGCGGTCGAGGTTGATATTCCTGACGAAGGCAAGAAAGTATTTTTTACCGACCAAGACGGTAACATTCCACGGATTTTTAGTGACAAGCCTGGTAATGGCAAGGTTACGCTTGTGCCTGACGAGTTGATCGTGCCCCCAGGATCGGACGAATATTCTCCGAGTAAAAAATCATGAAGAATGACTTTAAATTTAACACTCATGCTTGCTCGATCAATGATCTGAACCCAACGTGTAGGCAATTATGGTCTATCGGTCAGCAAGTTGCCGTAAGGCGGTTGAGCGTACAGACACGCGCTGCTTACCAGCAACCACCCCGATACCAGTTGATAAGCGACTTCAGCACGCGTGCTGCGCGTATCGCAGGTAATTACGCTCGAATCTATCTTGAGCTTGAGCCCAAAGGAAAACCTGAGTTAAAAGGACGATTCTACTGGACCGGGTTGGCAGCATTCGCCAGCAAGCAGGTCATGTGTGCGCTGGACTACACGACCCACACAAAGATGAGAGCGGTTCCGTTAATGGACCTATCGCTGGACTTGTCAAAACAGTTTTTAGGCATGGGGAATTTTTGGCTTTTTCAAGATATTTTTTGTTTGGCATTGGTTTTATATAAACTACCCAGAGCAGTTCTTTGAATGCATAGACAGTCGAAGCATTGGAGACTGTGAAGATAACTTTCAAGCAAGCTTTAAAAACCCCCCTGGTTTAGTGCTGCCGTACGAAAAATCAACAACCTCAAAGTTACCCCCTACCTCAAACAGGGCTTTGAACTCATAAAGAAAACTGAAAGCATGACGACGGTATCAGACCGACGGGCGCTTCAGTATCAATCTTTAATGGCTATCGCCAACCACGAGCAAGTCAAGATTTTACAACCACTTATTTACGAAGACGTCGTTTTTCGAAGATTACTGGACGCCCAGGCTGTGGTCGAGGGCAACTGGGGGGTACCACGCCGCCTGGCTGCATTAAGTACGGCATGTGAAACAAACACAAAAGTGCTAGACAAAGTCATGACCAAGGGAGAGCTTTATGACAAAATTGACCGAATGGTCTTTATTACTGAAACTGCGAACAGTTATCACGAGAAAATGTTTTCTTCAGCGTCCTATATGACCTCGGCAATCAGTACAATTTCCACCTGGAACGAGCGAACATGAGATTTGTTTTATGCCTGACCTTTCTTTTACTCTCTGGATGCTGGGATAACATGCCAAAAAACAGCGCGATGCAATTATGGCTTGGAGATACCATCGAGACCACCAAGAAAAATCTAGGATCAGATCTTTCCAGTGACTGTGACTCTGAGCTGTGCTGGTATCGGTATCGACAACCCGTACGTAGCGGAAATTTTCTGACCATTACGTTAGGTGGCGAAAAATCCAGACTTGAAATCCAGCGAGTCTTTGCTTTCTCAGTACCGATCTATACTCAGGACGACGACAAAATCGAGCTGATCAGTCTGAACCCCCTCGAAGTACCCGAGGACTCATTACACACCGAAGCGGAATCAAAGTTTTATGAGCTGCTGACGTCACTCCAGCATGCGGGTTGGAAACGGTATATACGCCTCGGTGAACCACGAATTTCCGGAACAGAATTAAGCAAGCTTGGCACGGTGAATGAAGTGCTCGGCAAGCCTGTTATGACAGGCCCCTGGAGTGATCCTTCAATACGCTTACCCGAAGAGCTATGGCGGTCAATGCCCATCTTTAGTGATTGGTCATTTTACCGTAGCAATGAATATCTTACAGTAAGTATTCAACGGGAAGACAGTGAAAAAGAACCCTCTAAAACCGGAGCCTATCTTTTTACGCTCACTTTCAAATCCGAAAAAAGATTTTTTTCAGAGTATTTTGATTCATCTGATCGCGATCGCATGAAAGAGCTGCTGCCCGACCTACTGAAAAAGCTAGCATCGCAACGTGCGACCGCGGAAAGCCGATTGAAGGAAATGGGAGTCGCCATTGACGAGCGTTACCAGAATCCAACGATCAGTATCCTGGAATCACATTGAACCTGATGCGGTTCGCAAGATGGTTGAGACACGTCCGGTCATAGGGGGGGTCAGCCGAGACAGTCCATAATCTGGCAGCAACCTGCCTAGAAAAAACGAGCGGCTTTAGGCAATGGCTGCCTATCAGGCTGACAGATGGAAAATTCTGGCGATTTAGCGCCCAGGTTACGCGGTCGCGTAGTACACCACCCGAAAACTCCATACACTCAGCATCCTGATCATAAAAACGAAAGAATTCAGGATTTCCCGGAAGAAGAACGTCACCCCATGGAACATCAGGAGCAGCACCATGAGCACAGCAGATCAGACGCGCAGCACTGGCACGTACAGCGCCAAGTGGCAGGAGCGCTTCAATTTTTTTGAGACGTATGGTGCACCGAACGATCCACGGTTCAAAGCCGCTCTAAAATCACTTCCTGGCGTCAGAAAGAAGATGCGGATCAACCTCAACGTCATCGCGTATTTCTTTGGTCCGATCTATTTCTTCGTGCTGGGCCTGTGGAAAAAAAGCCTTGCGTTGCTTGGGATTATGCTCGCAACCAACGCATTGATTCTTCTGGTATGTACGCTTTTGGAGACCGAGGTCCCTTATGCCCTCGGGGGCGGTCTGACTGTGGCGTATTCGCTGATGTATGCCCTGACCGTCAACTACTCCTATTACCTCAAGGAAGTAAAAGGCGAGCAAGGCTGGAACCCGTTCAAGGGCATGCGTCTCTAACGTGCAGATACAAGCGGCCGAATCTGTACAGCTCGATGTACGTGCAGGTTCGCCGCTCCTCGATCAATGACGCGCTCAGCCCTGCGTTGTACCTGAGTAGTCATTCAGGTAATTGCCACATGGATGCAAAGCCAGGACTCTAATGACAGCACCCTATCCCCCAGCAGCCTTGCTGCCACTGAAAATTATTGCGACTGGCGTAGCGGTGCCCGCAAATCGAGTGGACTCGTCTGCGCTGGACACGTTATTGAACAAGCCTGCGGGCTATGTCGAAAAGCGCTCGGGCGTACATTGCCGTTTTCACGCAACACTTGATGCCAGCCAGGCCGAACTTGCAGCACAAGCACTTCAGGATGCCCTGAGAAGAGAGCAGATCCCGGCGGGTTCGATCGATCTGTTGATCTCGGCCTCGGCAGTGCCCATGCAGGCCTTACCCTGCACGGCAGCATTGATTCTCAAAGCGGCCCACCTGCCATCGGGTACGCCCGGCTTTGATATCAACAGCAGTTGCGTCGGCTTCATCACCGCGCTGCAGGTGGCCGCCGGTTTGCTCAATGCCGGGATCTACAAGCGCATTGCGATCGTGTCGGCAGATCTGGTTTCGCGCGGTATCGACTGGGATGACGAAGAAAGCTCGCTGATCCTCGGCGACGGAGCAGCCTGCGCCATTGTCGAACGCGGTGACGGCAGCAGCGGCATTCTGAGCAGCCTGTCCGAGACTTATCCACAAGGCAGCGACCTGTGTGAGATTCAAGCAGGCGGTACACGACGCAATCCACGTGCTGGCATGACTGACAGCGACTTTCTGTTCCATATGAAGGGCAAGCAGCTCTTTCGTCAGGCTGCCGCGTTGATCGAGGGCTACCTCGCACGCCTTTTGGAAAGGAGCGGATTGACGCTTGCCGAGATCGCCACCGTGGTACCCCATCAGGCCAGCCATCTTTCGCTTGAGCACATGCGAAAAAGGCTTGGAGTACGGCCTGAGGTACTGGTGGATATTTATCGCTATCACGGTAACCAGGTCTCGGCATCGATTCCGACGGCGCTGCATACTGCTTTTACCACCGGCCGCTTTACACCCGGCAAACCCGTGATGCTGATCGGTACCGCTGCCGGTTTGACATTGGCGGGCATGGTGCTGCTGCCATGAAGGTTCTGCTGACCGGCGCCACCAGTGGCCTCGGACGCAATGCGGCAGAGTGGCTATTGAATGCAGGCCATAGGGTACATGCCACCGGACGTGACTCGGCAGTGGGGAATCTGCTGCGAGAACAAGGAGCGGCGTTCACCGCCCTGGATCTGACCCGGGCTACAGCACAGCAATGCGAGCAATTGATGCTCGGCAGTGACGTGGTCTGGCACTGCGCGGCAAAGTCTTCTCCCTGGGGTAGCGAGGCCGAGTTTCATGAGGCCAATGTAGTCGTCGCAGAAAAGCTGGCCGAGGCAGCGGGCCGCTGCGGCGTTTCGCGCTTCGTGCACATATCCACGCCTGCGATCTATTTCGACTTTCAAGACCATGAGCGTATTGACGAGCAATACCGTGCCCGACGATTCGCCAATCACTACGCCAGCAGCAAGTACCAGGCAGAACAATCCATACAGGCGCTGGTACCGCTTTATCCACAGACCACGTTTATTATCCTGCGGCCCCGTGGCTTATTCGGCCCCCATGACCGGGTGATTCTGCCCCGGATTCTGGGCCAGATAGAACGCGACCGCGGCTTGCTGCGTTTGCCCGGCGGTGGTGAGGCGGTACTGGACCTGACGTTTGTACTGAACGTTGTGCACGCCATGGATCTGGCCAGCCATAACAATTCTTTGTCTTCAGGCGCCGCCTACAACATCACCAATCACCAGCCTATGCGGTTAGTGGATACGTTGCATTTGTTACTGCACGATCAACTCGGCCTTCGTTATCGTGTTCAGCCCATGCCCTATAGGTTGCTTCACACACTGGCGATTGCACTTGAGTTGCTGGCCTCTGTAACGCGTAAGGAGCCCGTGCTGACCCGCTACAGTGTGGCAGCGGTGAACTTCGATATGACCCTGAGCCAGACGCGAGCCATTGAAGAGTTGGGCTACCGACCTCGGTATACGATGGAAGAAAGTATTCAGCTCACTGGGCAATGGCTCAAGTCTCAAGCGGTGAAGCGCCATGGCTAGCATCACCACTTTCGAAGTGGGTTACTGCACGCATATCGGCTGCATGGCGTTGCAAGGCGCTGGCCTGCGGGTCTGCAAATTTCCATCCAGGGCGTATCTGCTGGAGGTCGGCGATCGCCGCTGGTTATGGGATACCGGCTATGCCAACCATTTTCAGGAGCATACCCGTTCAGGGGTGTTCCGCATCTACAGCCAGGTTACCCCGGTATACCTGGATGCGGGTGAAACGCTGCTGGATCAGCTGCGTAATGCGGGTTACGCGGCCAACGACATTCAGGCGCTGATTATTTCCCACTTTCATGCCGATCACATCGCCGGCCTGCGGGACTTCAGTCATCTCGACTTTATCTGCTCGGGCGAAGGCTGGCAGAAAACCCGCTCATTACGTGGCATCGCCGCGCTCAAGCGCGCCTTCGTACCAGGACTGATTCCCGAAGGTTTCGAAGCAGCGTTGCAGTTCGTGGAGGGCTTTGAGCAGGTGAGCCTGTCTGCACAGTTGGCCCCGTTTACACATGGCTACGAACTACCGGGCAGTGACGGGCAGATTGTTCTGGTGCCACTACCAGGTCATGCCGCCGGACACCTGGGGGCATTTATTCTCACTGACGAGGGCTGGACACTGCTGGCCAGTGATTCAGCGTGGTCGCCGCTGAGCTATCAAGAATTACGCGGGCCTTCTGTGCTTGCCAACGTGCTGATGGACGACAGCAAGGCCTACTACCAGACGCTGAACCGTCTGAACCTGTTGTGGGCAGCAGGCCATGTGGATATTCGTTTGTGCCACGAGGGCGATTTATGATCCCGGTGATGACGCTCTGGCACTACTGGCGAGCACGTCGTTTGCGTTTTTCCAGTCGCCAGGCACTGGAGCGTTTTCAGAGCAGGCAACTGAAACGCTTCGCCCGACAGGTGCTGGCCAACAGTCCGTACTTTCAGCCTTACAGCGTTCTGCCGTTCAAAGAATGGCCGCTGATGGACAAGGCGCTGATGATGACGCAGTTCGACCAGATGAACACTGCGGGCCTGCAACGCGATCAGTTGCTGGCCTGCGCAAGGCGCGGCGAAGCCGAGCGCGACTTCACGCCACGCCTCGGCCGCTTTAGCGTCGGGCTGTCCTCGGGCACGTCAGGGCAGCGTGGCGTTTTCGTCGTCAGCCCGCAGGAACAGCAGATCTGGGCGGGCGGGATGCTTGCCAAGATGCTGCCAGAGGGTATTTTCGCGGGTGAGCGAGTGGCACTTTTTCTACGTGCGGACAGCAACCTGTACCACAGCGTGGACAATCGCTGGTTGAGCCTGGCCTTTTACGATCTGTTTTCACCATTCCTTGAGCAATTGCCTCGCCTGCAAGCGCAGGCACCGACCATCATCGTGGCACCGGCACAGGTGCTACGCGCCTTGGCGCTGGCCGTTCTGGACGGGCAGATTCAACTCGACGTTAAGAAGGTGATCTCCGTTGCCGAAGTCCTGGACGCGCAGGACCGTCAGTTACTGAATACGGTGTTCCGCGAGGTCGGCGAGGTCTATCAGGCAACCGAAGGTTTTCTGGCCGCCACGTGCTCTCATGGCACGCTGCATTTGAACGAAGAGTTCGTGCATATCGAGCCCCAGTGGCTTGATGAGCAGCGCTTCACGCCGTTGATCACCGACTTCACTCGCAGCACCCAGCCTATCGTACGCTACCGACTGGATGATGTACTGGTCAGGCAATCCGAGCCCTGCCCGTGTGGTCAGCATTCGATGGCAATTTCCCGAATCGAAGGTCGCCGCGACGATCAGCTTTCGCTGCCCGACCAGCACGGTGAGATGCAGATTATCTTTGCCGACCTGTGCAGTCGGGCAATTGCCAATGCACTGCCACTGACCAGTGACTACCGCTTGATTCAGCTTTCGAAAACCCGGCTGCAGCTGATTGCAGACTGTACGCAAACCGAACTGGAGCACAGCCGCAGACAACTTGTCGCCCTGTTCACACAACAGGGTATTGCCACTGACAAACTTGAATGGCAACTGACGGTGCAGAACGTGATGCCGAACTTTGATCGAAAACGACGCCGTATTGTCCGGCAGGCAAAAGCATGAACACCCCAATGATGTTTCGGTTGTGGCACATGCTGCTTGGCTGGGGTTCGGTCGGTCTGATCTATACGCTGACCGACCATTTGCAGAGCACCGGCCAGGTCATGACACCCTCGCCGCTCGACCGAATGATCGCATTCACGCCGCACGCCATCTGGCTGTACCTGTCGTTCTTCGTGGTTGTTCCACTGGGCTATCTGATGACCCCACTCGATCGGGTGCGCTGGCTGTCTCGCGCCATGCGTCTTACCGCACTGGGTGCCGGAACGGTCTATCTGCTGTGGCCGACAACGATGGTTTACCCGGTCGATGAGGGCACAACGTTAAGCTCTACACTGCTGGCAGCACTGACCTATGTGGACTCGACCCAGAATTGCCTGCCATCCCTGCACATGGCCCTGATGGTGCTGGCAGTCTGGGGGATCAGTGCAGCAAGGCGTAGCGTACGTACTGCAGTGTTTATTGTATGGGTGGCCGCCATTGCCTATTCGATCCTGCAATTGCGCCGTCATCTGTTCATCGACGTGGTCAGTGGCGCCGTGCTCGCACTGGTGGCGGGCATGCTGGTCGATGCGCTCGGCCGAAGCAGGCCAGTCGCACTTAAAGGGAATATGCAATGAGCGATCTGGCCATTCCGATCATCATCATGCTGCTGGCCGTAACAGGCGAGGCCTTCATTCTGCAGTGGATGCAGCGCAAGCCGGTTGACTGGCATGACGTGGTGTTCAATCTGAATTCCGGCCACCTCATGCTATGGCTGTTCCGTGGCCTGGAAGTCATCTGTTACGGACTTGTCGCCGCGTACTTGAGCCTTGGCCTGCTGGATACATGGCCGCCTCTATTGATCTGGGCGTTGGCATTGCTGGCCTGGGATTTCTGTTTCTACTGGCTGCACCGCCTGCATCACCACGTTGGCGTACTCTGGGCCGTGCATGTAGTGCATCATCAGGGCGAGCACTTCAACCTGTCCCTGGGCGTGCGTAATTCGTGGTATTCGTCACTCACCTCGATTCCGTTCTTCATTCTTCTGGCCGTGCTGGGGGTACCCCTGCATGTGTTTGTCACAGTGTCGATCCTGCATTACTCGATGCAGTTCTTTAACCATAATGCGCTGACACCCAGGCTGGGCGTGCTTGAGAAGATTTTCGTTACTCCGACCCATCATCGCGTGCATCACGTCAAAGACCGGGCCTACTCAGACAAGAACTTCGGCGGTACTTTCATTTTCTGGGACAAGCTGTTCGGCACATTTTCCAGGCTGCCCGATGTGCCTTACACGTTTGGAATCGGAGGGCCTCGCTCTTCCGCAAATCCGTTCTGGGCCAGCAACGTACCTTTTCTGCATTACCTGCGACTGTCGACAAAATCGAACGAACCGACCCGCTCGCGCGTTTCGGGTTTGAGCATTTTCAGCGGCGCGTTGCTGCTCTTCGCGCTGGTGGTGGGCTATATCTATCAATACGGCTATGGCTACAGCGACATCACCTGGCCGCAGGTCGTCCTGTTCGTCTTTCTTGTGGTGGGCTCGGTGGCGCTGGGAGGAATGACCGAAGCGAGGACCTGGAGTATTCCCGTCTGGCTAATAGTCAGCCTGGGGCTGGCGTTGCTTTTTCTGGGTTATTACGGCTGGTCGCAGGTTTACTGGCAATTGCCGATGGTCGCCCTCGCCCTGCACGGCGCATGGGTGGCCGTGTCTTCTCGCGGCTACAACCTTTCAGCCGCAAATCCGGTGGAAAAACATCATGGCTGAGTCACTTGCCCCCCTGTCATTTCCTGCCGATGGCGAACAGGCATTTCATCACGCCCTCAAGCAGGCGGCGCACGCCTACCTGGCAGACGACCATCGCTACGCAAGCATTCGGCAAAAGGTGACGGCAATGCTCCTTACCCTGCTGTGCGGCGGTTTTTATGCCTCGAGCCTTATGCAACACAATGCGTGGGCATTCGTGGGCTGCTATTTCCTGTTTGTCCTGACAGGCATGCTACTCAACGTAATGGTATTTCACGACGCCACCCACAATGCTTTTTTCCGGGCGGCCTGGGCAAACCGGCTGGTGGGCAGGTTGATGACCTTGCCGCTCGGGATTGATCCGGATTACTGGCGAGTCAGGCATGTGCAGTTTCATCATGCCTATGCCAACGTTGAACATTACGATCTGGACACCGAGGAAAATGGCGTCCTGCGACAGACGCCCTTCCAGGGCTGGCGGAAGCACATGCGTTATCAACATCTTTACTGGCCCATGGTCGCGGCGTTGTCGCTGCCCTATATCTCATGGATATTCGACTGGTCGGACCGCCTTGGGAAGACGCCGCTCAAAGCCAAAAGAATCCTTCCGGGAAACAAAGGCTGGGTGGTATTTCTGGCCAGCAAGGCATGCCATCTGCTGCTGGTACTGATAGTGCCGCTGGTGATATTCGAGGGCAGCTGGACGACGGTGCTGATCGCGTACTTTTTGAGCCAGATGCTTGCCTCTCTCTGGGTGGTATTTCTGCTGCTCGGCACGCACTGGGCAGAAGCGGAGTTCTATCAGCCATCAGACAGCCCGTTGATGCCACACGGCTGGTATCGACATAACTTCGCGACAACCTGCGACTGGCAAACCTCTCCACGCTGGCTGCACCATGCCGTGGGCGGGCTGAACTTTCATCTGACTCATCACCTGTTCCCTGGCTGGAGTCATCGACACTACCCGGCACTGGCGAACATCATTGCCGATCTGGCCCCCCGCCACGGTCTGCACTATCGCTGCATCGACTACCGTGAGTTGCTCAGGCAACAGCGAAAGTTCTTGCGCAGTATGGGGCAGGACACGCAGGTGACGAACATCACCTGACTAACTCAGAGCCAGAAGCGTTGTGACTTCTGGCATGACCGCACTGATATTGTTTGTCTGCTTTTCCCATCGCTGGGCCTTTATCGCTCAACAGCCGGCACGGTCGCGAATTGCGTGTGCAGTGGGCGCTCATTCGGTGCGAGCGCAAGGAGATCTGTCGGGAGATGCATCGCCGTAAAGACCTCAAGAAACATCGTCAGAGCCTGCGCAAGCGGAAGGCACCGCGCACATGATCCGAAATCGACGAGGACTTTATCGCACCCAACAAAAAACCCGCCGAAGCGGGTTTTTCCAAGACCATCCCGACTTCCTGTCGGCCGCCTCCGAGGCGATGGTCGATCATCCTTGATCCTGGTGAACTCCTGTTCACCACTTGATGGATCCAATAATACGGAGGAAGGACCAGTTCGGAAATGGCCAAATCCCTCCACCGCGTGTAAGCGTTTGGCTATACCTTGTCGGCGAGAACCCGACTGCGTGCCTGCCCTTCCACCAACCTCAACTCCCCATCCACATACAGCACTTCACGCCCCACCCACGCCAGATCAACCTGCGGCAGCACGGCCGAGGGTTTGCGCAGTTCACGCAGCAAGGTCGAGCCGTGCGAGAGACGTCCGCCCATGCGCGCAATCACCGCGCGGGCGTTCTGGTAGTGCGCGTGGCGTCCGGGGTCGAGGGTGTCTTCCAGCAGGATGTCCTCGCCCAGAATGCCTTGCACCTGGCCAGGATAGATCATGAAACCGGTGGCCTGCTCGGTGCCTTCGCGGCCGTCCTGCCAGAAGCTGCCGGCACGGCTGCGAATGTCTGGATGCGGCGCAAACCAGTGTTCCCGGTCGGCGCTGGGCATGGCGTGATGCAGGCGGAAGAACAGGCGCATCAGGTTGTCGCGATACCACTCGCGTACTTGCAGGTAGTAGCCGCGCATGCCCGGCAGGCCTGCGCGGTGGGCGATGCGAATGAAACCCGGCCAGGTCGGGAAAGCTTGTAAAGGCAGGTCAGTGGCTGCCGGGCGTGGGGTCGCGGGGTCGGTTTCCCAGGGCAGCCGGTGCGGGCAGTGCTCCAGGTCGTCGTAAGCGGTCGGTGGACGTCCCAGCAGGTCTCCGCCGCTGCTGGCCAGCGAGGTGGCGATGCACAGGTTGCCTTGCACGACGAATACGTAGAAACGGGTGAACCAGTCAGCCAATTGCTGACCGTCAGCACCTTGGGCCGTCAGGGCATGCAGCTCTCGGTCGAAACGGTGCAGTTGCTTTTCCAGGGTCAACAAGTGGCCACGCGCGACACGTTGCATCCGCAGAAACACCGGCAATGAGCGCAGCAGACGCAGTGGTCGCCACGGTAGATGCGGTGCTGCGCCGCCGACCTCATCGGCGTAGCTGCTGGAGGCGATGCCCCAGTCAGCCAAACGTGCGAGAAACAGGTCGTTGTTGATGTAGGAAGCTGCGCCAAACAGTGCGGTGAATGGCTCGTTGTCCTGCAACACGCGCGAATCCCAACGCGCCATGATCGCCGGGATGCTGCCTGCGGCACGCCGCTGTGCGTACTCGACCAGCTTGCTGGGCTGTGGCGGCAGGATCTCCGCAATATTGGCGGCGGTCAGGTGGCGGCGCCAGCCGTAGTCACTGATCGGGCGGTACTGCAGCAGCCACAGCTGGCGGCCATCCCAGGCCCACTCGACGTCGCCCGGCACGTAGTGGAATACGCGCATAATGCCCTGCAGGAAGTCCCAGAGCGCCTCCTCAGTCAAACCGTGGGATGGCTTGAAGTCGCCGCTGCTCCAGGCCGCGCCGAGGCGGGAAATGATTGCTCGCTCAGGACTTGCCTGGCCGTCGGCCAGCGACTCCAGATGCCCTTGCACCCACTCCAGCTCGACCGACAGGTGACGCACGAAAGCGATCCCGGAAAGCACCGGCGTGATGAAGCGCTGTACCACCACCTCTTCGACGCCAGCGTTGTGCAGCTCTGCAACGCGCACGGGTACATTGTGGCTGGGCTCGCGAAGAAAAGTGGTGCTCAGACCGGCATTGGCCGCATCGGCCTGATCCTCACCGAAGCTGGATGAGCGCACGGCCCAGATAGCGTCAGGCTGACGGGCCAGAAACCCGGGCAAGGCCGAGTCATCGCCCTGCACCAGAGACAGTGCATCGGGCACCGGTTGCCCGGCGATGGCCGCCAGACGCAGACGGCCGCCTTTGGTGTGCGCAACGAAGCCGCGCTCGCCCGACTCCAGCCACTGCGCAAACTCGGCCGGCGCGTCGATCCACGGGTAGTGACCCCAGCCCGGTTTCAGGCTGATGCTCAGGTCGGCACGCGCCAGAATGGCCGACCACGCTGCCGCCTGCTCGATACCCAGGACCTCGTCCTGATCGCCCCAGACCAGCTCTATCGGATCTTGCACCCACTCCAGCAGCGGCAGCGCGGTGTCGGCACGCAACAGATCCCAATACGGCACGAAAGCACGGCAGCGGGCGTAACCGGAGCCCATGCGCTGGTAGTGCTCGGCTGGCCAGGTCTGCCTGGAAAACTTGTGCGCAAACAGCGTGGGCTTGTTGGCCAGCAGCCAGTGAATGGCCTTGCGAATGGGCAGCGGCGACATCAGCGCAGGCAAGCGCCGCTGCCACAGAAAAGCCCCCACCGGGGCCAGCAGCACGCTTCTGCAGAAGTGTCCGGGCTGGCGCTGCAAGGCATGCATGACCAGCAAGGCATTGACGCCCACAGCGACGATGGCGCTGCCCTTCACGGTCGCCGCCAACAGCGCATCGGCATAGGCGGCGAGGTCTTCGCAGGGTGGCTGAGGATTATTGCCGAAGCCTGGCAGTTCCAGCGGCACGGCTCGATGCTGCTGAAAATGCGGCAGCGCGTCGTTCCACCATTCGGCACTGCTGCCGTTGCCCGCCAGCAGATACAGCAGCGGCAAGTCAGACATGACGAGGGTCCTTCGACGCGTGAACAACCGAAGTGCGGCGGTCATGGCGATACAGCCAGATGAGCGGCGGCAACAACGCCAGCAACGCCGCCAGATCGAGCCATACGTGCGACCAGACGCCCCCACGCACGGAAATCAGGATGTCCTGAGGCGCCCACAGCAGCAGGCCCGCAATCAGCCAGCCCCAGGGCATGGTGCTTTTCAGGCGGTTGCCCAGGTGCACCAGCGCCAGCATGTACACGGAATACGTTTGCAAGGTTGCGCCAAACAGCGCCATCCACCAGACCTGTTGCGTGCGAGCAGCGGCGGGAACCGCATCGGTCCAGAAGGCCTGCTCAAGCGTAGTCAGGTAGCCGTCGAGCAAGCCGGAAAAGCCTGCCCAAGTGAACACCAGACTGCCCAGCACATGCGCAACTGCGACGGCATACAGCCAGATCACCAGCGTACGGCGCAGGGTGTCAGAAGGGAGCGGCATACCAGGTCCTTGAGTCGTCCTTGTGAGGTGGCGAGTTTAGCGATTTATCGACGGGCTTAATACGAGCATGGCCAAACGGCTCAGACCTCCCACTGTTAAACAGCTGTTATTAATGTCAGTAGACAGCTTTTCTGTTGAGGCCTAATTTTAGGATTTCAGTAGTCAGTAAAAATCGCATGCGAGGAGATGATGATCATGGAAGAGGTAATGACACGTGTAAAAGAATTGGTGGCCGAGCATTTGGAAGCAGCGGCAGTAGAGGTAAAACCGACATCTGACATAACCAAGGATTTCAAGGGTAGCAGTTTAGAACTTGTCGAGCTCAGCATGGCTCTACAAGAAGAATTCAACATCGATATCCCGGATGAGGAAATTGAAAAATTCAAAACGGTACAAAACATAGTTGACTACATCTCAAAAAACAAAAAATAGACACGAGTAGGCTAAAAGCCCACAACACCTGCTGAGCCCCCAACACCAGTTGCAGGCCCTTTGCCTCCAGTCAAAACTACCAGTAGCCACCGCCCTGCTTTGCCCTTCAATGTACGGCTCCGCTCCGTAGGCCATCTGCCGGGCGAGCCTTGCGGTCTGGAGTAGCGGTGATGGATGCGCTGAATGTCATCAATATCGGCACTGACGGAATCAACTCGTTGTTCAATGTCGTTCTGCAGTACGGGACGACTGTTGTTCTGAGGCTGGTGATCGCAGCCTTGTTGTGGATAGTGGGTCGCTGGCTGATCGGCGTGATGGTCAGGATGGCACAGCGTTCGCTGACGCGGCAGCGGTTTGATCCGACGGTCCTGCGCTATGTCGGCTCGTTCATCACGGTGACGCTGAATATCATTCTGGTGATCGCCATTCTGAGCTATTGCGGCATCGAGACCACCAGCTTTGCGGCGCTGCTGGCGGCCGTGGCGCTGGCGATCGGCATGGCCTGGTCGGGTTTGCTGGCCAATCTGGCAGCGGGTGGTTTCATCATCGTGCTGCGGCCCTTCAAGGTCGGCGATCTGATTTCGGCGGCGGGCGTGACCGGGACCGTGGTCGAAATCGGCTTGTTCGTCACGTCGATCAACACTCCGGAAAACGTGCTGAATCTGGTGGGCAACAACAAGATCTTCTCTGACACGATCGTCAATTTTTCCAGCAATGCTTTTCGCAGCGTCGAACTGACCGCGACATTGCCAGGCACCGCCGACGAGCAGAAGATCATCCCGCGCCTCAAGGATCAGATCGCCCGCCTGCCCAATGTACTGAGCAGCCCCGCTGTCGATGTGCACCTGTCCTCCACAACGGCCGACTCCATCACCCTGTCGGTACGGCCCTATTGCCACAATGATCATTATGATTCGGTGCATCGCCAGACGCTCGCCCTCATCAGAGCGTTGATGCTGCACCTGTCCTGAGCGGCACGCATAGGCAAAATTCATCGCCCTTCAAGCTCACCCGAACCTGTTGGCAGCCGATCAATAAGGATCGGTCCATATTCCGCGTGGCCTCTGCTTTTTATCTTTACGGGTTTAACCATGAGCCTTTTATCTCGTTTTCGGGCCGGCACATCGCGGACCGAAGGCGCCATCAGTGTCATTACGTCCGCCCGGGAATTGAACGCCAAGCTGTCTGCGCTGAGCTTCGATCCGGTCTATCTGACCAGTTTCGTTTCGCCGCACGTCGACTTCGATCAGGTGGCCAAGTCTGTCGCTACGCGCTTTCCCAACGCGAAGATCAGCCTGTGCACAACGTCAGGCGAACTGTGCTCGGGCAATGATTCGCTGTATTGCGCGGCGGATAACCAGTGGGACCGGATCGTCCTCGCGCTGTTTGACTCAAGCGTCATCAAGAGTGCGGAGGTGGTGCACATTCCGCTGCACAGCGAAGACATTC
This sequence comes from Pseudomonas sp. NFACC10-1, assembly GCF_900119195.1. Taxonomy (NCBI): domain Bacteria; kingdom Pseudomonadati; phylum Pseudomonadota; class Gammaproteobacteria; order Pseudomonadales; family Pseudomonadaceae; genus Pseudomonas; species Pseudomonas sp. NFACC10-1. The sequence goes on from NZ_FPJB01000014.1 coordinate 16,329, forward strand.
GCGGTGCGGGCAAGCGGCTGTCGATGCGTGAGCGCATTGCGCGCCTGACCGACTCGATCAAGCGCACGCAGATCAACACCCCCATCGACCACCGCGATACGCTGGCCTACGTCACGTTCGACGGGCTGTCGGCGTCGGAGTCGTTTTTCATGGAAGCGCTGTATGAGTCGGGCCGCTTTCCGTGCCTGTTCGTGGGCGGTTCTGCGGGGGGCAAAGGCGACTTCAAGAAGACCTTGATTCACGACGGCAAACGCAGCTACGAAAACCATGCTCAGGTGGTGTTTCTCAAGAGCGCGAAAAACGTGCGCTTCGGCGTCTTCAAGAGCCAGAACTTCGCGCCGACGCCACTGAGCCTGAGTGTGCTGACGGCCTCCCTGGAAGATCGTTACATCAGCCAAGTGGTCAACCCCAGAGGCGAGATCACTACGATGGTTGCGGCGCTGTGTGGCGCGCTGAAGTGCGAGCGGCATGAGCTGGAAGGCAAGCTGGCGCAGTACTCGTTCGCCATCCGGGTAGGCGAAGAGCTGTTCGTGCGCTCGATTGCGCGCATCGATTATGAAAGCGAGCGGGTTCACCTGTTCTGCGACGTGGCACCCGGCGAAGAGCTGGTGATGGTCAAACGAACGTCCATGATCGACACCACGCGCAAGGACTTCGCGCGTTTTCTGCAGGGCAAGTCCGGAAAGCCGCTGCTCGGCCTGTTGAGCGACTGCATCCTGCGGCGCCTGAACAACGGCAGTGAACTGGGCCGGATGAACGATGTGTTCGGTGCGACGCCGGTGGTGGGCTTCTCGACCTTTGGCGAGATTCTCGGGTTGAACCTCAACCAGACGCTCACCGCCGTGTTCTTCTTCAAGGTGCCCGAAGGGCAGCCGTTCCGCGACGACTACATCGATAACTTCATCGCCTATTACGGCGAGTTCAAGGCGTTCTTTCTGCGTCGGCAGATCAAGAAGCTGGCCGGTCTGAGCCATGTGGTGGTCAAGCAGATCGATCAGTTCAAGCAGCGTAACTTCGTACAAACCATTGACCCGAGCGGTCTGGACGAGCAGATCCGTCCGGTGTTCGGTGGCCTGAGCGACCTGGGCGATGTGCTGGTCAAGGCCCATCAGGATCAGGAAGAAATCGCCGCTCAATTACGCCATTACTCTGGCGAGCTGCATGTTTCGATGGATGAGCTGTCGCAGACCATCACCCAGCAGGAAACGGTTATCGACAAAGCGGGCAACACCGTCAAAAGCCTGGTCAGTCAGGCTGACGAGGTGGTGCTCGGCTCGCGGGAGCTGGCCAAGTCCAGCCTGCGCATTCAGTCGGTGGTGCAGATGATCCAGCAGATCGCCGGGCAGACCAACCTGCTGGCGCTGAACGCTGCCATCGAGGCTGCGCGGGCGGGCGAAATGGGACGTGGCTTTGCAGTGGTGGCCGATGAGGTGCGCCAGCTTGCGCAGAAGACGTCGCAGAACGCCAACGACATCGGCACCGATATCGAGCGTCTGGCCGAGGAAATTCGCAAGGTGGCGCAGCACATCGAGGAGCAGTCCCTTGAGGTTGGAACGCTGACGGGGCTGCTGTCGGAACTGGAAGGCTCCAGCGATATGACGGCGGGCACCTCGCAGCGTACCCGGCAACTGGCGGATACCCTGCGCGGGCTGACTCAGTAGCGACGCCTGGTGTCAGGACGGCACATCGCCCGTCCTGACGGCAGACCGTGTCGCAGGCGGCTTACTGGTTACCCAGCACGCCGACCTTGCCCATGACGTTGCTCATGAACTGCTGCACGGTCATTTTCTGGCCATTGAAGTCGACCATCTGGTTGGCGTAATGCAGGTCGGAGACGATGTTGTCGCCGTCGACCTTGGCCAGTTGCATCATCTCGGCCATGGCGCTGGCCATGTCGCCGGCGGCCTTGGCCTGATCAGCGATGACCTTGAGGTCGGTCTGGCCTTCACGAATGGCTTGCTGGGTCGCGAGATCGCGAATCATCGGCTTGGACAGGACGACCCTGGCGTTGACTTCGCCCAGGCTCTTCATGAGCAGCGCATCGGAAGGCTGATCGAGCGGGCCTGGATCGGCCAGGTCCACGGCGATACGCATGTGGCTTTCACCGTTGCTGGTCTTGAGCGAGAGTTTTTCCAGCTCGATGTGCGGTTTGGCCGCCAGCAGCGTTTTCATCTGGGTGTTCATCAGTTCCTGATCAGCCGTGTTCAGCTCCAGGCGGAACGGACGCTTCTCCAGCGCGGCCTGTTGCTGTTGAGGCAGGATTTTATCCTGATACAACTGATACAGCGCCTGAGTCGCCAGCACATCGAAATTGGCGATCTTGAAGCCCATGTGCGCAGAACCGACGTCCTTGCCGGCGTAGGCAATCATGCCGGCATCGTAATTGATCTGCGCTGCAAGGTTACCGGCATCTTCCTGCGCCAGGTTGGTGTTGGTGAAATCCCGGATCTGCACCTGTGGTTTGCCCACCACCTGGAAACCCGCGTTCTGGATTTTCATGTTGGTATGGCCCAGATAGAAACCGGACTTGCCTTTGGTGCCGCCCGTGTCGAAGGTCATGCCTTTGATCTCGATGCTGACCGGACCGTCAGGCGACGCGACATTGAGTTGCAGATTGTCCATGTTGCCCGCAAGGCTGAATTTTTCCGCGTCGGCCGACGACTCGGCGTTCAGGTCCAGACCTGAAAAACGGAACGTGCCGTCGACGTCGGTCATTTCCAGCGGGGCCATCTGCAGTGTGCCTTTGGTGGCGCGGTCATAGCCGATGCTAGCCTGGCCCGTGAGCGGTGGAACGTCCTTGCTCATGGCAAACCATTTTTCGGCGCTGGGGCTTTTTTCCATCTGGAAATTGCTCAGGGCCATGACCGGCAGCAGGTTCAGGGTCTTCAGATGCGACAGCGGAATGGGGCCGTGCTCAATATGGTCGACGAACAGAAACTGGCCGCCCTGGGTGCTATCGGACAGGTTCTGGATGTCGACGCGATAGTGCGCCGTGCTGCTGAAGAAGTGCTTGTCGAGCGAGAGCATTTCCAGTTTGACGCTGGTGTCCGTGCCCTTGAACGACTTCGCCAGTTCCTGATTGGCCTTGCTGATCGAGTCGTTCAGCGCGCCTTCCAGCTGATTGCCGGTGTACCAGGCACCGGCCGTAGCCAGTGCGCCCGCTACGACGATGACGCCAATCGCTATACCTGCTGATTTATTCATAGTGACGTGAAGATATCCGTTCTGATGATGGGAAAGTCGTACCGGGACCGGCAGCGCCGATTGAAAGCCGCGAGAGACTATCATCGGCAGATCCCGACAGCCCAGCCTTCATGGCCATTTCTGTGGGCGCGTAGCCGTTCTGTAAGCGCGTTGGACATGGCCTTGTGCCTTTTGTTGCGCACGCCAATCCCGCGGAAAGGTTTTGAAACAGACCCTAGCCACAGCCTTCCCGGAAACGTTAGGCTGAAACGAATTTGGGAACAGGACGTGATCACATGAGCGAGCAGCAAACACAACGAGGCCCGATCAAGGCCGTCATTTTCGACATGGATGGCCTGTTGCTGGACACCGAGGGGGTTTACACCGAAGTCACCCACTTGATTGCCAGTCGCCACGGTCGCACCTTCGACTGGTCCGTCAAGCAGCACACCATTGGCCGCGGTGCCCGGGACTTCTCGGACTACGTGATCAAGGCGCTGGAGCTGCCGATGTCGATCGACGAGTTTCTCGAAACCCGTGAACCTATGCTCGAAGAGCGTTTCCCCAAAGCGCCGGCAATGCCCGGAGCCGAGGCGCTGGTCCGGCATCTGGCAGCCCACAATATTCCCATCGCCGTGGGCACCAGCTCGTCTGTGCATTACTTCGAGGCCAAGACTACCCTGCACCGCGCATGGTTCGAGCTGTTCGACACCGTCGTCACCGCCGACGATCCGGAAGTAGGCGCCGCAAAGCCGGCCCCGGACATCTTTCTGGTCGCCGCCCGCCGTCTCGGCGTCTCGCCCGCCGATTGCCTGGTCTTCGAAGACTCGCCGTTCGGTGTGACCGCCGCCAAGGCTGCCGGGATGTACGCCGTGGCTGTGCCGGACTCGCACATGCCGGTCGAGCAATACGAGCATGCGGACCTGCTGCTGGGCTCGCTGGCCGACTTCCCGCTCAAGGCGTGGGGGTTACCTGAGCTCGCCTGAATGACATGGAGATGCTGAGCATGAATTATCGAACCCTTGGCCAGTCCGGCCTCAAGGTTTCCACACTGACACTCGGCTCGATGATGTTCGGCGAGCAGACCGGCGTCGAAGAGTCGCTGCGCATCATCGACAAGGCCAGGGATCAGGGCATCAATTTCATCGACACGGCGGATGTCTACAACGCCGGGCGTTCGGAGGAAATCGTCGGCCGGGCCATCGCGGCACAGCGCAGTGACTGGGTGCTGGCCACCAAGGTCGCCATCGGCCCGGCCGACGGCGTGCCCAACCGGGCCGGTCTGAACCGCAAGCATATTTTCAACGCCATCGAGAACAGCCTGCGGCGGCTCGATACCGACTATGTGGATATCTATTACCTGCACAAGGAAGATCACGACACGCCGCTGGAAGTGACGGTGTCGGCGATTGGCGATCTGATCCGGCAGGGCAAGATCCGTTACTGGGGCGTGTCGAACTTCCGCGGCTGGCGAATTGCCGAAATCGTCAACGTCGCGCAACGCCTGGGTGTGGACAGGCCGGTCATCAGCCAGCCGCTGTACAACATCGTCAATCGCCAGGCTGAGGTCGAGCAGATCACTGCGGCCGCGTACCACGGCTTGGGCGTCGTGCCCTACAGCCCGCTCGCACGCGGTGTGCTCAGCGGCAAATACGCTCCGGACATCGCCCCCGACAGCGAGAGCCGCGCCGGGCGCCAGGACAAGCGGCTGCTGGAAACCGAATGGCGCATGGAGTCGTTGCGTATCGCGCAGCGAGTTCAGGCGTATGTGCAGGACAAAGGGGTCGGCATTGTCGAGTTCGCCATTGCCTGGGTGCTCAACAACCAGGCCGTGACCTCAGCCATCGTCGGCCCAAGAACCGAACAGCAGTGGGACGGTTATACCAAAGCACTCACGGTGGATATCACCGCTGAAGACGAAGCGTTCATCGATTCGCTGGTGACACCCGGCCATGCGTCGACGCCCGGTTTCAATGACGTTCAGCACTTCGTCTCCGGCCGCCTGACGCGCTGAGAGGATCACGCCTGCGGCCTTATGCCGCGAGCGAAGCCCTGATGCGCTCTGGAACGGTCGTTTCAGAGCGCACCGTCATAAAAACAACATGTGAAACTCCTGTTACCTGTGAACGCGCGCTCGGTACGCAGAGCCGATGAGCGCTAAGATAGGCGCGTATTTATCGAGTTCACCGGGCTGCAGCGCGATCCGGCGTTCGCCGCTAAACAGGATGATGTTTGTATTTTCGCGACGTACCGGCAAGTCTTGGCTAGTCTGTCGGCAACAAAGCGATTAATTGGACGTTGTCCAGCCAGGGTTGATGAAGAAGTAGGCCAATGCGCAAATCAGATAGAGAAGCCTTTCTGGGCTCCGTACTGGGCAATGAGCAGCCTCCGGCGCACCTTGCCAGAACCGTGATTGAAGAAAAGCTGCGAAACGCCATTATCGATGGCAGCTTGCCAAGTGGCACGGCATTGCGCCAACAGGAACTGGCGACGCTGTTTGGCGTCAGCCGCATGCCTGTACGCGAGGCACTGCGCCAGCTTGAGGCGCAGTCGCTGTTGCGTGTCGAAACGCACAAGGGTGCGGTGGTCGCACCGTTGATCACCGAAGACGCGGTGGATGCCTATGCCTTGCGCATCCTGCTGGAATCCGAGGCGTTGCGCCTGTCTATCCCATTGCTGGACGCCGATGATCTGGCGGCGGCGAAGGGCTATATCGAGCAGCTTGAAGTCGAGACGGATTTCGGCCAGATCGGCAGACTCAATCGGATGTTCCACCTGTCGCTGTATGCCAAGACCCACAATAAGCGTCTCATGCGTCTGGTTGAAGAAGGCCTGAACGAAGAGGAACGCTTCCTGCGTTTCAATCTTTCCGACATGGGCCTGGGTAAGCTTTCTCAGGATGACCATTGGCAGCTGTTGCGGCTTGCCGAGCAGAAAGCGATCGAACCCTGTGTCGAAGCGCTGCAGTATCACCTCAACCGAGGTGTTCAGGCCGTCACTCAATACCTGAACAGCAAAAAGGCCACCAAGGCCAAGTCGACCCGCTCAATAAAGAAAAACCCCGCCTGAATTATCAAGGCGGTCTATCCGGCAGGCGATGACACAACGTCTGCGGATTGGCCGCTTGTACCTCCCGCCCTCCTCTCCACATCTCGTCAGCGTATCGCCAGGCTCAACCCGGGCATTGCGTTTTTATCGCTATTTTCCTGATCTGCCAGATGGCCCGACGCCGGAATGAGGCAAACTCGGCCGAGGCGCTGAGGACACCAACCGGAGGGTGTTCCCTGGCTACGGCTGAACGGCTCGCGCAGGATCGGAGCGGTTCTCTGTTCATCTGAACTCAATGGATAAGGAGTTGTTGAACGGGGCAAACAGACATTGGAAGTCATTTCCAACTTCGCCCATTAAAAAATCCAGGACCCTGATTATTCAGCATATCGGCAACGCTGGGCGAGGCATTCGCTCATTATTAATAATTCTGACGTTATCAGTCGGGAGGGTTGTCTGCGCGCCTGTAAAACGTATTCAGAGCGTTTTATATGGCAACTTACATGCTAAAAAAACAGCCAGTTAAATATTATTAAAAAATGATTGCCCCCCCTGATAAATTTGTTTTAAGTTTTCTTCGCCGTCGGTGCTATTGATGGCTTACCGGGGTGCCCCCTCGCTGTACAAGGGCTAGCGCTCGAAACGTCGACACTGCATTGTGCCTGGATGTGAAATAACCGTTGCATGTTTGCGGCGAATGGGCCCTCACACTCAAGGCCTGCGCTTGCCTTGCTCCCACGTATTTCATTGTGTTCCACCGCTGCACAGCCGACACTTTTATATCGCAAATAACTGCATTGCTACTTACCGTTCTCTTTCAATAGGACCGTCATCATGCCTTGTGAAAAAACGCTGCTTGCACACAAGAAAGTTGAACTTGGCCGTCATCCAATCTTTGCAGAAATCACCACATTGGATGTACTCCGGCGTTTTATGGAGACCCACGTATTCGCGGTCTGGGATTTCATGTCGCTGACCAAGCGTCTGCAACAGGAGCTGACCTGCACCCAATTGCCGTGGCTGCCGCCGACAGATGCTTCCGCTGCCCGCCTGATCAATGAGATTGTCCTGGGTGAGGAATCCGATAACCGACTGGGCGCGGGTCACTACAGCCACTTCGAGCTCTATCTGGATGCGATGCGCGAGATCGGCGCAAGTACGGTGCAGATCGAGCGCTTCATCGAACTGCAGAGACAGGGCCTGCGTTACACAACCGCACTGCAGCAAGTCGACGCGGGGCAGGCAGCAACAGCATTCGTGACACACACGCTCGACATCGCCCTGCATGCGCCAGCACACAGCGTTGCGGCGGCCTTTCTGCATGGGCGCGAGAGTGTCATCCCGCAGATGTTCCAGACCATTCTCGATGACTGGGGCATCACCGCCGACCAGGCCCCTACCTTCCGCTACTACCTGGAACGCCACATCGAAGTGGACGCCGAGGACCACGGTCCGGCAGCAGAGCAGTTACTGGCTCGTCTGGTCGCTGGCGACGCGCAGCGCGAACGAGAGGTTTATCAGACCGCCATCGCCGCTGTGGAAAGCAGGATCCGGCTATGGGACACGCTGCGCCTGAGCATGCGAACGCCGCTGGTGCAGGCCAGCGCGTAAGTCCCGCTCGCAACACCCTGAAGCCTTTACAAGGAAGCCATCATGAAAGCAGAAGACTACATGTCGTTCATCGATGCGTGGGAAGGTCGCGCCACCATTCGTACTCGTCCACGCAGGATCGTCGAGAACGATGAAAAACTGATCTACCCCCTCAGCCGTCAGCCGCTGGTGCTCAGTGACACATTCATCCGCGAGTGCGCGCATTTGCGCGATTACGCCTTGGTACAGAGCCTCTACAAGTTCATCAACGATGTGGTGATCTTCGAGACCGAGATCGTCGACAGGACCGCACGCAGCATCGCCAAGGACCACTTTACGATTCGCTTCCCGTTTGCCTGTCGCTATGACGCGATGACGGTGGTGGTCGATGAGGACTATCACGCACTGGTCGCCATGGACTTCATGCAACAGACCATCGCCCTGACGGGCATAGCGCCTATCCCGTTGCCGGACGAGATTGAACTCAGCCGGGCCATTCCCGCCGCACTGGCTCTGGCCCCGGAGCATCTGCGCAGCGCAGTGGAGCTGATCTGTGTCGCCATCGCGGAGAACACCGTGACCAATGACGTGGCGGCGTTTGCCAAGGACGAATCGGTCAAGCAATCGGTCAAGGGCCTGATGGCCGACCACCTGCTGGACGAGGGGCGTCACTCGGGCTTCTGGGCGCGGCTGGTACGCATCTACTGGCACACCGCTCCCCAACAGGACCGGGAATCCATCGCCAGCATCATGCCGGTGTTCATCGCTCAATACCTGACCAACGATCTTCAGAATGGCTTCGACTTCACCCTGATCGACCACCTGCAGGTGCCGGACACCGTCAAGCAGGCGCTCAGGGACGAAACCAGGGCTGTGAGTTTCCCAGTCAACCGCCATCACCCACTGGTGGCCAACATCGTGCGTTTCTTCAAGAACAGCTCGATGCTGGACGATCCTTGTGTGCAGCGGGCGCTGGTGGACTATCTGCCGACTCGGGGGACACTGCAATGAAGCGCCTGGAGATTGTGCTCATGGGTCACAGCCTGACCCTGACTGAACTGAATACCGAGCTGCAGGACCACGGGCATGGCGTGCGGCATCTGTCCGATCAGCAGGCGCTGGACGCGCTGACGATGCCTGATGGCTGCGTGCTGATCGAAGACGGCAGCCTGGGCCTGACAAAGGAACAACTGAGTGCGTTCGGCCACTTCACGCATCTGAGCCTGCGGTTCGGTATCAGCGGGGAACTGGAGTACGGGTTACCCCGGCTGGAGCTGCTGTGCTGGCATGGCGCTGCCGAAGCTCGACGCTTGATCGTTCATGAATGGCTGCCGGTCGAGGAATCAGGCAACGGGCGCGTACTGCGCGATGCGGCTGTCGCAGCCATGGTTGATCTGACGGCATTACAGATCAGCCGGCTATCCAGAGACGACGACTATTTCAACGGTCTGACAAGCGTCACACCCGCCCAGAGTGATCGACAGCATGGCTTGCAGGCGGTTGATCAATTGCTGTTCGAGCATCGTCTGAATCAGACAGATCAACCACACCTGCTGAAACGGGCCGAAACACCCATCACCGAGCGGCTGGAGCAGGCGCTGCTGACGTTTGCCGAACGCCCGGCACTGTCCATTCGCAACCAGACGCTCAGCTATCGGCAACTGCACGCGCACAGTCTCGCTATCCAGCGCTTGCTGCAGCCGTTGCTGGTGCACGCAAAAGCCGACGCACCTCCGGTGATTGGTATCTGCCTGAGCAAGTCAGCCGAGCTGTACGCGGGCATCCTCGCGATTCTGGGTTGCGGTGCGGTGTATCTGCCGCTTGATCTCGGCCAGCCTGTGCAGCGTCAGCAGTACATTCTGGAAAACTCGGGGGCGATGCTATTGCTGCACGATGGCTCGCACCCACTGGCCGCTGCGGAGTTTCCGGCGCTGGATATCGCGGCGGTGCCTGTCGAGGACGTAGCTTCAGCGCATACAGGCGCCGCTGCCGATCAGGATGCGCCCTGCATGGCGCTGTACACGTCGGGTACCACCGGGCAGCCGAAAGGCGTATTGCTCAGCCAGCGCAATCTCAGTCACTTCACCGCCTGGTATGCCGAGCATGTGAGCCTGAACGAACATAGCCGGGTGCTGCAGTTCTCGACGCTGAGTTTCGACTCGTCGATCATCGACATTTTCCCCACCTGGCTCAGTGGCGCCGAACTGGTGGTCCCCGATGAGGATCAGCGGCGTGATCCGTTGCAGTTGGTCCGCGCGCTGCAACAAGGCATCACCCATGCATTCCTGCCGCCGGCGCTGTTGAGCATCCTGCCGCTGGATCAGCCGCTGGGGCTTGAACATGTCATGACCGGAGGCGACGTCTGCGAGCCGCATGTGATTGTGCAACTCACCGGGCAATGTCATTTCCACAACCTGTACGGCCCCACCGAAGCCACGGTGTTGGTCACCGCCTGCGAGTTCGGGCCGTCCAGCAGCAACCGCCATCTGGGCCGACCGATCGCCAACAGCCAGGCGTGGATTCTAGACGAGCAATTGCAGCCCGTGGCCGAGCAGACTCAGGGGGAGCTGTACATCGTCGGACCCGGTGTGTGCCTGGGCTATGTCAACAACCCAGAGCTTACCGCCGAGCGTTATGTGTGGCTGACGAAACCGGATGGGCAGCTAATGCGCGCCTATCGCACCGGCGATATCGCCAAGTGGACGGCTGACGGCATCGTCCTGAGCGGACGTCGTGATAATCAGGTAAAGATTCGCGGCTTTCGGGTCGAGCCCGAGGAGATCGAGCATTGCCTGCGCGACAGCGGACTGTATCGACAGGTTGCCGTGGTGATCGACAACCAACGGCGAATTCTGGCGTTTCTCGCTCAACCGTATATTGAGCATGACGAACAGGCGCTAAAGGCCCATGTACAACGTCTGCTGCCTGATTACATGCACCCCGCCGTCTACACGATGTTGCCCGGCATGCCATTCGCCAGCAACGGCAAGGTAGATCGTAAAGCGCTTCTGGAAATACCGCTGAGCTTTACCGGGCAGCACACTCGCCGTCTGCCCGAGACTACGCAAGAGCAGGCACTGCTCGAGCTATGGGGCGAGCTGCTGGAGCTGCTGCCAGACGACATCTCGACTGATGAAAGCTTTTTCAATCTCGGAGGCCACTCGATCCTCCTGTCGCGCCTGTTGCTGGGGATTCGTGAACGCTTTGGGCGCAGCATTCCTATCAATCGTTTTATCGAAGCACCGACAGTACTGACGCTGGCCAGCCTGATCGACAGCGACGGCACTTCGGCGGGTGTCCTCAGCGCTCAGGCGCTGCGGGATGCCAACCCGGACTTTCAATTGGCTACATTGCCCGTCAGCAGGCTGGGTGATGTTCATAAGGTGATTGTCACGGGTGCCAATGGCTTTCTGGGTGTGCATATCGTCCAAGCGCTGCTCAGTTGGGGAGCGACAGAGATCGCCTGCCTGGTGCGGGAGACTTCTGGACAAAGCGCACAGCAGCGTTTTGAACATGCCCTGCGGGAAAACCGTCTGGATCACCTGGACCTGAGCCGCGTAAAGGTCTACCCCGCGGACCTGACGAAGCCAAGGCTGGGGCTCAGTGAAGCGGTGTATGAACGACTGGATCTCGAGTTTGGTGCGTTGGTGCACAACGCTGCCAATGTGAACCATGTCCAGGATTACGAAACCCTGGTCAAAGACAATGTGGCCCCGGTCTTTGAATGCCTGAAGCTGTGTGAGGGGCGCAGTAAAAAGATCTTCAATTTCGTTTCGACACTGTCTGCCTGCAGTGCCATCGATGCCGCTGGCAATGTGCTTGAACGACCCGCTGCCGCGACCCCGCCGATATACATCAAGAACGGCTACAACCTCTCCAAGTGGGTGGCTGAGCGCATCCTGCAATGTGCCCGGGACCAAGGTGCCTGGGTGAACATCTATCGCCCCGGCAACATCGCCTTCAACAGCGTGACCGGCGTGTGTCAGCCACAGAAAAACCGCCTGATGCTGATGCTCAAGGGTTCGCTGCAATTGGGTCAGGTTCCGGCGTTCGCCATCAACTTCGACCTGATGCCGGTGGACTTTCTGGCGCGCTTCATCGGCTTCCATGCCAGCCGTTATCAGCCAGAACATGCGGTATTCAATCTGCATAACCCCGAGCCCTTGAGCTGGAGCGACTACGTGCACGCCTTTCGCGAGGCCGGGCGTCAGTTCGAGCTGGTCAGCGTCGAGCAATGGCAGGTGCAACTCCGGCGCGTCGACAGCCAGAACGCGCTGTTTGGCGTGCTGGGGTTTTACCTCGACGGGTTTGAAGAAGACATCGGCGATATCTCGATGATCGAGCACTGCAACACCCTGAACGGCATTCGTCGCATGGGCGAGCAATACCCGCAAAAGACTCCGGCGTTGCTGCGCAGGGGCTGCGATTACCTGAAAGAAATCGACTTCATCTGAGCCACTACCCACTGAGATAAATGGAGAACGACATGAACACACTTCACAGCAATCTGAAACCCGACACACTCATCAAGAACCCGGTGGCGTGCCGAGTGGTGTCCGCCGTGGAAGTCCCAGGTGATGCGGCCAGCGTATGGGCTGTTGTCGGCAATTTCGGTGGCTTCCAGGCATTCATACCGGCACTGGAGAGCATTGAGGTCACCGGTGAAGGTCCGGGCTCGGTTCGCAGCAAGCTGTTCAAGGATGGCAACGTGGCCATCGAACAACTGAACTCCAGGGACGATCAAGCGCTTTATATGACCTGGTCACTGATCCACACCAGCTTGCCAGTCAGCAATCTGTGGGCAGCAATGACTGTTGACGCTATCGGCGACGGCGATACCTGCCTCGCCAGCTGGACGATTGTTGCCGACCCTGTTGAGGGAGGGCCTGAGGGGGATGCATTTGAGGCGTTTCTTCAGGGGTTTGCAGATGGCGCAATGAGTAACGTGCGCAGCCTGTTTGGCTGACTGATGCTGCACCACAACAGCCCGCTCGGAGCGAATGCCTGAGCGGGCTTTTTTATTCGATAACCCATAACGACAAAACCCCTCATCGCGTAAGCGATGAGGGGTTTCGGAATTCAATCTTGACGATGACCTACTCTCACATGGGGAAACCCCACACTACCATCGGCGATACATCGTTTCACT
>NZ_FPJB01000010.1:0-207322 GCF_900119195.1 Pseudomonas sp. NFACC10-1
CACGCCAGTGGCATTGCCGGGTAGCTATGTTCGGAAAAGATAACCGCTGAAAGCATCTAAGCGGGAAACTTGCCTCAAGATGAGATCTCACTGGAACCTTGAGTTCCCTAAAGGGCCGTCGAAGACTACGACGTTGATAGGTTGGGTGTGTAAGCGCTGTGAGGCGTTGAGCTAACCAATACTAATTGCCCGTGAGGCTTGACCATATAACACCCAAGCAATTTGCGTCGAATGACCAGATTGCGGTGACTGTGAAGACGACACGAACCGAAAGTTTGCGTCACGAACGACACCTGAACTGACGATCACATACCCGATTTGCTGAAGCGCGCCGCACGGCACGATTCGGTACCCGAATTTCTTGACGACCATAGAGCATTGGAACCACCTGATCCCATCCCGAACTCAGTAGTGAAACGATGTATCGCCGATGGTAGTGTGGGGTTTCCCCATGTGAGAGTAGGTCATCGTCAAGATTGAATTCCAGAAACCCTCATCGCTTACGCGTTGAGGGTTTTTGTTTGTCTGGGGTTGCAGAAACCTCTGCATCCTCCTGAGCTCATAACTCTACCTCTCCGGCAGTCATCCAGACCCACGTGCTTATGGCAATCCGGCGCGCTTGCCCTTATGGTTCGGCATCAGGTTCCACGCACCCGTCAAGGAAGCAAGCATGTCCGTTACAACCTCTCTGAGTGCAGGCTTCATGGTGGTTCAAGGCAACCGCCCGGATGAACTGCGCAGTCTGGTTGTGTCCTGGATGCGGCGATATCCATTGGCGCCCCTGGAAAACGAGATTGCTCTGGTGCAGAGCAACGGCATTGCGCAATGGTTGAAGCTGGCCTTGGCCGAAGATGCCCAGGATGAAGACAACGGTGGCTGTGGTATCGCCGCCGCCATAGACGTCCAGTTGCCCGGCAGTTTCATGTGGACGCTGTATCGCATGGTGCTGGGTGCAGATGAGATCCCCCAGACTTCCTTGCTCGACAAGACCCCTTTGACCTGGCGCTTGATGCGCTTGCTGCCGTCGCTGATCCATCAGCCGCACTTCGAACCCCTGCAGCGCTTCCTGACCGACGACACTGATCTGCGCAAGCGTTATCAACTGTCCGAGCGCCTGTCCGATCTGTTCGACCAATACCAGGTTTACCGTGCGGACTGGCTGGAAGACTGGGCCGCTGGCCGTCATCAATTGCGCGACGTACGAGGTCAGTCCAGACCATTGTCAGCTGCCAATTGCTGGCAGGCCGAACTGTGGCGTGCGTTGCTGGACGACGTCGGGGCTGAAGGGATGTCGCAGAGCCGCGCGGGCGTGCATCAGCGTTTCATCGAGCGCATCGGCAACATGACCGAAGCGCCGCCGGGCTTGCCGGCACGGGTCATCGTTTTCGGCATTTCGTCACTGCCTGCACAAGCGCTCGAGGCGTTGGCAGGGCTGGCCAGATTCAGTCAGGTTCTGCTCTGTGTCCACAACCCGTGTCGCCACCACTGGACCGATATCGTCGCCGACAAGGACCTGCTGCGTCACCAGTACAAACGTCAGGCGCGCAAGAGCGGAATGCCGATGGTCCTCGACCCGCAGGCGCTGCATCAGCATGCTCACCCGTTGCTCGCGGCCTGGGGCAAGCAGGGACGTGATTACATCAACCTGCTGGACAGCCATGACGATCCACGCAGCTACCGTTCCTCGTTCAAGGACGAGCGCATTGATCTGTTCAGTGAAGCGGAGCCCACCACACTGCTGAACCAGTTGCAGGACGATATTCTCGAGCTGCGTCCGCTGGATGAAACCCGTGAGCTCTGGCCGGCAGTCGATCCTCTCGAGGACCGCTCGATCCGCTTCCATGTGGCTCACAGTGCGCAGCGCGAAGTGGAAGTGCTGCATGACCAGCTACTGGCGAGATTCAGCAAAGACCCTGGCCTGCGTCCGCGTGACGTGATTGTCATGGTCCCGGATATCGACAGCTATGCCCCACACATACGAGCGGTATTCGGACAGATCGAACGCGAAGACCGTCGCTTCATCCCCTTTAC
Source organism: Pseudomonas sp. NFACC10-1 (assembly GCF_900119195.1). Classification (NCBI taxonomy): domain Bacteria; kingdom Pseudomonadati; phylum Pseudomonadota; class Gammaproteobacteria; order Pseudomonadales; family Pseudomonadaceae; genus Pseudomonas; species Pseudomonas sp. NFACC10-1. The sequence goes on from NZ_FPJB01000010.1 coordinate 2,032, forward strand.
GCTGGCTGATCAGGGCCAGCGCGGCCGCGAGCCGTTGCTGATTGCCGTCGAGCACCTGCTCAAACTCCCGGACAGCCGTTTCCCGGTCAGTGAGATTCTTGACCTGCTGGACGTTCCAGCCTTGCGAGCACGCTTCAGGATTCAAGAGCGCGACCTGCCAACACTGCATCGCTGGATCGAAGGCGCAGGCATTCGTTGGGGGCTTAATGCTCAGCAGCGGGCCGGCCTCGGGCTGCCGGATGCCCTTGAGCAGAACAGCTGGCATTTCGGCCTGCGTCGCATGTTGCTGGGTTACGCCGTGGGTGCCGGGGCGGCTTACGACGGCATCGAACCTTACGATGAGATCGGCGGGCTTGATGCGGCGTTGATCGGTCCGCTGGTCGCGTTGATTGATGCTCTTCAGGTCGCCCACACAGAGTTGTCGACACCCACCACTCCGGAAGCGTGGGGTGCCCGCCTGCAATCGCTGCTGCAGTTGTTCTTCCTCGCCGACAGCGAGCATGACGACTACCTGCTTGCCCAACTGGAAACACTGCGCGAGAACTGGCTGGAAACCTGTGCAACGGTAAGGCTGACCGAAGAGCTGCCGCTGACCGTGGTGCGTGAGGCCTGGCTGGCCGGGCTCGATCAAGGGCGCCTGTCCCAGCGTTTTCTGGCGGGCTCGGTCAACTTCTGCACGCTGATGCCCATGCGCGCCATCCCGTTCAAAGTGGTCTGCCTGTTGGGCATGAACGACGGCGATTATCCGCGCGCGCAACCACCGCTGGATTTCGATTTGATGGGCAGCGATTACCGCCCCGGCGACCGTTCCCGGCGTGAAGACGATCGTTACCTGTTGCTGGAAGCCTTGCTCTCGGCCAGGGACCAGTTGTATGTCAGTTGGGTTGGCCACAGCATTCGTGACAACAGTGAGCGTCCAGCTTCGGTGCTCATCGGTCAGCTTCGCGATCACCTCGCCAGCGGCTGGAAGCTGGCCGGCGAGACCGATCCGGACGTTAAACAGGATGATGAGCGCTTGCTGAAAGCCCTGACTGTGAATCACCCCTTGCAACCCTTCAGCGCCAATTACTTCCACGCCGGCACGGGGTACTTCAGCTTCGCCCGCGAGTGGCGTCTGCTGCATGAAACCGACCTTCAGGTGCCCGTGCCTCAAGCGCTGCCGCCTCATGAACAGGAAGAACCGCTGTCCATTGCGCAGCTACAGGATTTCCTGAGAAACCCGGTAAAACATTTTTTCAGCCAGCGCCTGAAGATCTATTTCGAAGTTGCTGAAGCGCCGCTCGCCGACGAAGAGCCGTTCGTGCTCGATGCCCTTGAGCGCTATGGCCTGAGTGAAAGCCTGCTTGGCGCAGGTATGTCCTCGCCGGACAATATGGATGCTGCTCTACAGACTCAGGCGCTGAAACTGCAAGCCAGTGGTCTGCTGCCGCTCGCAGGTTTCGGCACCTTGATGCAGAGCGAGCTGATCGAGCCGCTGCCTGACGTACTCAGGCGCTACCACGATCTGTTGACCCTCTGGCCCGAGACCCTGAGCAGCGCTTTACCGATCAGCTTCGGCCATGCGGGTGTCAGCATCGACGGCTGGCTGGGCGGGTTGCACCGTAACGCCCGTGCCGAGCTGTTGCTGGTTACCGCCATTCCCAACAGCATCGGCTCGAAAAAGACCCGCAAGTGGCACCGGTTGATTCGGCCGTGGGTCAACCATCTGGTGGCGTGCGCTTGCGACCTGCCGTTGAGCACGGCACTGGTCGCCAGTGATGAAACCCTGATGCTGGAGCCGCTGGACAGGGCGAGTGCCGTCACCACGCTCAACCACTTGCTGACGGCCTGGCTGCACGGCATGCAGGAACCTCTGCCTGTCGCGGTCAAAACCGCCTTCGCCTGGTTGGGCCAGCCTGCCGACAAAGCCGAAGCGGCTGCCCGCAAAGCCTACGAAGGTGACGGACAGACCACCGATGGCGAGCGCCGCGAAAGCACGGCACTGGCCCGGCAGTTTCCGGACTTTGACGCACTGATGGGCAGTGAAGAATTCGCAGGCTGGTGCGAGACGCTTTACAAACCGATTTACGATGCGCCGTGGCAGTCGTTGTCCGGCGGGGAGGGTGGCGCATGAGCGAGCAATCCCTTCCTCTCGCGCTGCGCTTTCCACTGCGCGGCAGCCAGTTGATCGAGGCCAGCGCTGGCACCGGCAAGACCTTCACCATCTCCGCTCTGTACTTGCGTCTGGTGCTCGGCCACGGCACCGAGCAGTCCGGCTTTGGTCGCGAACTGCTGCCGCCGCAGATCCTTGTGGTGACCTTTACCGATGCCGCAACCAAAGAATTGCGTGACAGAATCCGTACCCGGCTGGCGGAGGCCGCTCGCTTCTTCCGTGACGAGATCGCCGCCCCCGATGGCCTGATTGCCGATCTGCGTGAACAGTTCGAAGCGTCGCTATGGCCAGCCTGCGCCAGCCGTCTGGACATTGCCGCACAGTGGATGGACGAGGCCGCGGTCTCGACCATCCACAGTTGGTGCCAGCGCATGTTGCGCGAACACGCATTCGACAGCGGCAGTCTGTTCACCCAGACGCTGGAAACCGACCACAGCGATTTGCTCGGCGAAGTCCTGCGCGATTACTGGCGCCGCTTCTGTTACCCCATGAGCGGCGACGCATTGCTCTGGGTGCGGGAAAACCTCAGCGGTCCGGCGGCGTTGCTGCCGCGTGTGCGAGGTCTGTTCGGCCGTGATCGCAGTCCACTCACCCAGGAACCGGCCGAACTGATTGCGGCGTCATTGCAAGAGCGCCGGGCAGCGCTTGCCGCGCTGAAGGCGCCGTGGGCCGTGTGGGCCGACGAGTTGTATGCGCTCTGTCAGGACGCGGTCGCTCGCAAGGCAGTCGACGGCCGCAAGATGCAGGAACGCTACTTCAAACCCTGGTTTGAAAAACTTGCTGCCTGGGCCGCTGACGACACACAGGAAGCGCTGGATCTGGGCACCGGTTTCACTCGTCTGACCCCCGACGGCATTGCCGAAGCCTGGAAGAGCGAGCCACCTGTGCACCCGGCCTTCGAGGCCATGGCACAGTTGAAGGCGGCGCTCGACGGTTTGCCCAAACCCGATGCTGCTGTGTTGCAGCATGCGGCGCAGTGGGTCAGCGCGCGCTTTGAAGAGGAGAAGCGTCGCCGCGCCGAGATGGGCTTTGATGACATGCTGCTCAGGCTCGACGCGGCCCTGCATGGCGCGGGCGGCGAGCGTCTGGCCACCCTGATTCGCGAGCAATTTCCGGTGGCGTTGATCGACGAATTCCAGGACACCGACCCTGTTCAGTACCGGATCTTCGACAGCATCTATCGTCTTGAGGCCAACGATGAGCAGACCGGGCTGTTCCTGATTGGCGACCCGAAACAGGCGATCTACGCGTTTCGCGGCGCCGATATCTACACCTACCTGCGTGCCCGCCAGGCGACCGATGGCCGTTGGCATACGCTGGACACCAACTACCGCTCCAGTCATGCGATGGTCGAGTCGGTCAACCACGTCTTCACGCGGGCAGAGCAACGAGAGCAAGGTCGCGGTGCGTTCCTGTTTCGTGATGAGCACGGCAATCAGGTGCCGTTCTCCGATGCGCTGGCCCAAGGCCGCAAAGAGGCGCTGCATGTCGACGGCGCACCCCTGACGGCGCTGACGGTCTGGCACTTGCCAAGCGACCAGCCGGTGTCCGGCGTGGTTTATCGTCAGCAGTTGGCAGCCAGTTGCGCGAGCGAGATCGTGCGTCTGCTCAATGCCGGTCAGCAGGGCCGTGCCGGTTTCGTTACGCCCGACAACACTCTGCGCGGGCTGCGTCCGGCCGACATTGCGATTCTGGTCCGCGACGGCAAGGAAGCGCAGGCGGTGCGTCAGCAACTGACCGCGCGTGGTGTGCGCAGCGTGTACCTGTCCGACAAGGATTCGGTGTTCGCCGCTCAGGAAGCCCACGACCTGCTGTCCTGGCTCAAGGCCTGCGCCGAGCCGGACTCCGAACGCACACTGCGTGCCGCGCTGGCGTGTATCACGCTGGACCTGCCGCTGGCCGAGCTGGAGCGTCTGAATCAGGACGAGCTGGCGTGGGAGCGGCGCGTCATGCAGTTTCGTGGCTATCGCGCCATATGGCGCAGCCAGGGCGTGCTGCCGATGCTGCGCCGTCTGTTGCACGACTTTGCCCTGCCACAGACCTTGATGACCCGCAACGATGGCGAACGAGTACTCACCAACCTGCTGCACCTGTCTGAACTGCTGCAGCAGGCCGCCGCCGAACTGGATGGCGAGCAGGCGCTGATCCGTCATCTGGGCGACCATCTGGCACTCTCCGGCCAGGCCGGGGAAGAGCAGATCCTGCGTCTGGAAAGCGATGAGCAACTGGTCAAGGTGGTCACCATCCACAAGTCCAAGGGCTTGCAGTACCCGCTGGTGTTCCTGCCGTTCATTTGCTCCTCGAAACCGGTGGACGGCAGTCGCTTGCCTCTTCAGTTTCATGACGCCGACGGCAAGTCCCAGATCAGCCTGCAGCCTACCGAGGCGCTGATTCAACAAGCCGATGATGAACGTCTGGCCGAAGACCTGCGTCTGCTCTACGTCGCCCTCACGCGATCGGAACATGCCTGCTGGCTGGGCGTCGCCGACCTCAAGCGTGGCAATGCCAACACCTCGATGCTGCACCGTTCCGCACTGGGTTACCTGTTGGGCGGTGGCGCAGTGCTGGCCGAGTCGGCGGAGCTGAACGTCTGGCTGCGTGATCTTGCCCAGGGGTGTGACGCGATTGCCTTGCAATCTGTGCCGGAGCCCACCGACGAGCGCTTCAGTGCGCCGCGCAACGAAGCGGCGCTGGTCAAGCTGCTGGTGCCCAAACGCCGCGCTGCCGAGAACTGGTGGATCGCGTCCTACAGCGCCCTGCGCATCGGCGACACGGTAACGGCCGGTGCCGATGAGTCGCCTGACAGCCCGCAGGCACAGAAACTGTTCGACGACGAGCGTCTGGACCCTGAAGCCCCGCGCGACATCCTGACCAGCGGCGGCGATATCCATCGTTTTCCGCGTGGCCCCAATCCCGGCACCTTTCTGCACGGGCTGCTCGAGTGGGCTGGCAACGAAGGGTTTGCGATGACCGCGCACGCGCCGGAGAAACTGCAGGACGCCGTCGCCCGGCGCTGCAATCGACGCGGCTGGGCGGGCTGGATCAATACCCTGAGCGATTGGCTGCAACACATGCTGAACATGCCGTTGCGCCTGTCGCCGGACGCCGCACCGGTGGCCCTGGGCGAACTGGATCAGCCCAATCAGTACCGTGTGGAGATGGAATTCTGGTTCGCCAGCAATAACGTCAACGTCGCGCAGATGGACGCCCTCGTGCGCCGCTTCACCCACGACAACGCACCGCGTGCTGGGACCGAGACGGTCTCGCTCAACGGCATGTTCAAGGGCTTTATCGACCTGACGTTCGAACACGAAGGCCGGTATTACGTGGCCGACTACAAGTCCAACTGGCTGGGCAGCGACGACAGTGCGTACACCCAGCTGGCGATGGAAACCGCCATTCTCGACAACCGCTATGACCTGCAATACGTCCTCTACCTGCTGGCCCTTCACCGTCAGCTCAAGGCGCGGATGGCCGACTACGATTACGACCAGCACATGGGCGGCGCGCTTTACCTGTTTCTGCGCGGCAGTCGCTCGGCCTCTCAGGGAGCGTATTTCACCCGTCCGCCACGTGAACTGATCGAGAGTCTGGACCTGCTGTTTCAGGGCAAACCGATAGCGCATGACCTGCCGGGAGCATTGGCATGAGCCGCTCGTTCGATGATCTGTTGCCTACAGCGCTGGACGACATCAGCCTCGCTGAGTTGAGCCCGCTGACGCGTGTCAGCGATCTGCTGATCCTGCTCGAACGCTGGGTCGAGCGCGGCTGGTTGCGTGCTCTGGACAAAGCGTTCGTCGCGTTCCTCAGTGACCTCGATCCGCACGCCGATCCGTTGGTGCTGGTGGCTGCGGCGCTTACCAGCCATCAGCTCGGCCACGGTCACGTCTGCCTTGACCTGTACGAGACCCTCAAAGAACCGGACTTCGCCCTGTCACTGCCACCCGAAGGCGATCAGCAGAGCGCGCCGATGCTGCTGCCCTCACAACTGCTGGCAGCACTGGATGGCGCCGCCTGGTGCCATGCGCTGGCCGGCAGCATGCTGGTTGCCGAGGTGGGCGATTCAAGTGCCGAAGCGCGACAAAAACCGCTGGTGCTGGCCGAGCGGCGTCTGTACCTGCGTCGCTACTGGACTTACGAACGGCGTATCGCAGCAGCCTTGCGTCAGCGCCTGGCACAGCGTGAAACGCCGCCGGAGGATCTGCCGCAGCAGCTCGACGCATTGTTCGGCCCGGCCAATTCTTCGCCACAAGCTGTCATCGACTGGCAGAAACTTGCCTGCGCACTGGCGACCCGCAAGGGCTTCAGCATCATCACCGGCGGCCCCGGCACCGGCAAAACCACCACGGTGGTGCGCCTGCTGGCCTTGTTGCAGGCCCCGGCGGTACAGAATGGCCAACCGCTGCGTATCCGTCTCGCGGCACCTACCGGCAAGGCGGCGGCACGTCTGACCGAGTCCATCAGTCAACAGGTGCAGAGCCTGGATGTCAGTGACGACGTACGACAGAAAATCCCCAGCGAGGTGACCACCGTCCACCGCTTGCTGGGCAGTCGCCCCGGTACCCGGCACTTCCGCCACCATGCGGGCAATTTACTGCCGCTGGATGTGCTGGTGGTTGATGAAGCCTCCATGATCGACCTGGAAATGATGGCCAATCTGCTCGACGCACTGCCGCCGCATGCGCGCATGGTTCTGCTGGGTGACAAGGACCAGCTGGCCTCCGTTGAGGCAGGGGCGGTACTCGGGGATTTGTGCCGCGACGCCGAAGAAGGTTTCTACAGCCCCGACACCCAGGCCTGGCTGGAAGCCGTCAGCGGCGAAGACCTCGGCAAGGGCGGTTTGCGCCAGGGCGATGCACAGCAGCATCCGTTGGCCCAGCAAGTGGTGATGCTGCGCCACTCGCGTCGCTTCGGCCAAGGCAGCGGCATCGGCCAGCTGGCCCGGCTGGTCAACCAGCAACATGACCAACAGGCCCGCGCGCTGCTCTCGGCGGGCAGTCACGACGACCTGTTCGCCTTGGCCCTCAAGGGCGAGCAGGACCTCAAGTTCGAACGCCTGGTCCTCGACGGTCTTGGCAGGGGCGAGCAAGGTCCGCAGGGTTACCGGCATTACCTGAACGTACTCGCCGCCGAGCGCCCCGCCGACGATTCGGCACTGGACGACGCGTGCTGGACCCGCTGGGCGCGCTCGGTACTCAGCGCCTTCGACGCCTTTCAACTGCTGTGTGCCGTGCGCAAAGGCCCGTGGGGTGTGGAGGGTTTGAACCAGCGCATCACTCACGCGCTGTTCAACGCGAAGCTGATCGAAAGCGAACAGCAATGGTACGAAGGTCGCCCGGTGCTGATGACCCACAACGACTATGGCCTCGGCCTGATGAACGGCGACATCGGCATCACCTTGCGCCTGCCCGAGCGCGACGGCGAGGGCAAACAGGTGTTGCGCGTCGCCTTCCCCCGCAACGACGGCAGCGAAGGCGTACGCTTCGTCCTGCCCAGCCGCCTCAACGAGGTCGAAACCGTGTACGCCATGACCGTACACAAATCCCAGGGCTCGGAATTCGCCCACACCGCCCTGATCCTGCCCGAAGCGCTCAACCCGGTACTGACCAAGGAGCTCATCTACACCGGCATCACCCGCGCCAAGCACTGGTTCAGCCTGATCGAACCGCGCCAGGGCATCTTCGAAGAAGCCCTGCGCCGCAAGGTCAAACGTCTGAGTGGGCTGATGTTGGGGCTTTGATCAGCAGTCGACTCTCGTGCCGATGCTCCGCGTTGGCATGCTGTCGGTGATGCTTTACGAGGGCTGTCAGTCCTGTGGGCGCAGCCCCGGCCGCAACAACCTGAGAGTTACGTGCGTCGTTTCTCGAGAGCGGAAAACAGGTACATACCGGCCAGTAAGGCTAATAGGAATATGAGGATTTTCCAGTGTCCTGTAAGCAGAGTGGCGACCGCTGGCCCAGGGCAGATTCCCGCAATGCCCCAGCCAATCCCGAACACCAGGCTGCCAACGATCAAGCGGGCGTCCAGCTGGGTTTTCACCGGGAGTTGCATACGGGCACCCAGCAAGGATTGCCTGTTCCTGCGCGCCCAGTTCAGGGGGACGACCGCCACCGAGATAGCACCTGCCATTACCAGAGCAAGCGATGGATCCCACGTTCCGCTTACATCAAGAAAAGCCAATACCTTGGCAGGGTTTGCCATGCCAGCCAAAAGCAGACCAAAGCCAAATATCAAGCCTGCAAAAAATGCGGTCACCTTGAGCATCTTCAGACCCCCAGTACATGGCGACTGACGTATACCGTCGCAAATCCGGTAGCCATAAAGCATAGCGTCGCCACGATGGAGCGAGGAGACAAGCGGGATATCCCGCACACACCATGACCACTCGTACAGCCCGAACCGTAACGGGTACCCACGCCAACGAGCAGGCCCGCGATGACCAGAGCGGGCCATTCTGAATTAATCTCTATCTCCGGCAACGCTGTGAACGCCGCCCACAATAATGGCGAAATCAACAGGCCAAGCAGGAACAGCGCCTTCTCGCCCCAGCCTTCACTGCCCAATTGCAAAAAGCCCCCCAACACGCCGCTGATGCCGGCAATACGACCATTCGCGAGAACGAACAAGCTGACGGCCAGCCCTATCAAGGCTCCTCCGCATAATGACGTCCAGGGTGTGAAGTTGATCCAATCAATGCTCATTTCGTATTTCCTGCACAAAGGGGGGCCTGTGGGGGGGGGCGTTGACTGGTAAAGCACTATCACCGGCATGATAACCATCTGCCCGGGTGGGTTGCGCGGCTGCTGTGCGAGAGTTAATGGAGGAGTCAGCTATCGGCTCGGCCTACCAAGGCAGCCATGGGAGTATCTTCTGTGTTTACTCATTGGCTGTGCCGAGTTTGACGTGGCGCGGGTAGCACGCCTCAGGGCTGGAAGGGGTCTGCTCGCCCAGGACACTGTTTCAGACGAGCAATGACCTCAGGCGCCGTTTTCGCCGTGTCGATCCTGCCGATATCATCAAGATAGATGTCTATCATCCGCCCCCATTTCGGTGTTACGTAGAAACACCTCTGAAATCCCTTGTCGGTCCACCAATCGAACCTCATGAAGAAATCTTTATCAGTGAAGATTTGGCCCCACTCGACCGCTGAGCCGCCACCTGCGGGCATGTCACCCTTATAGATTTGATGCTGAGTGTTCCAGATGTATCGGTACTCTTCCTTTCCTTCATGAGAAAAATTTACTGCCACGACTGGAGAAGCTAAGTACCAAAAAGCGATAGGGCCGACCAATAGGCCAACAAGCAGCCAACGGCCATACCCGGTTTTAGTTTTGCTTGCATTTGTGTTCACGGATGCCTTTTCCCCATGCTCCAGGTGCTACTGCAAGAACTTCCTTCATTACCATTTGTGCCGTAATTCCACCTGTGGGGTTTTGGCTGAACAGCTTGATCCCAATGCTAATCGAAATCCGGTCTGGGGCGTCGTCCCATGCTCGGAGTCCATCAATGTCGGCCGAGCGATTAGGCCCCGAAAGTTTTCTTTCCTCTTTCGGTTTCTGTAGGACCTCGACTGCTTTCCTGAGTGTGTCTGAAACGATCTGCTCAGCACCTGCGCCATCCAAAAGGATGCTTTCGGAAAGCCCACCAACTCGCCCGACGTATCCATAGTGAATGTTCGACCAGATGTCATAGAAGTAATCGTAATCGCCCTGTTTGTGGTAGACGACGCCATCGTATTTCGCGGCGAGTATCGGTTTGTGGTCCCACGGGCGATTCTGACCAACACGTTCTGCCCAGATAGCAAAAGCCTTTGCTTGCATACCGGCCGCCATGCTGCAGAAATCCGGGCCGGGACCAAGGCGCAGGTAAAATGGAAGCGCCTCATACTCCTTCATCTTTGCCGCCGCATCGAAGCTATTGAGGTCTCTCATCTGACGAACTTCTGGACTATTGATGTTGGCGTTCATCTCTCCAGCAATATAAGTCGCCAGCTCTTCCATCCTGTCAGGGTGTTTGCTAACAACAGGTTCCGCTTTTGGCTAAGGCTTCGCCTCTGACTCCCTAGCGGCAGCCTTAGGTTCTAAGGGCACCTTAGTGCCGGAAAGGATCAGGTTCGCCCTCACATTTTTTCAAGCGTTCAATAATGGCGGGAGATGTTTTGTTAATGTCGACTCTACCCGACTCCGTTAGGTATATATCTAACGTAGCCCAGCGCTTGGGCGTTATGTCGATACATCTCATATGGCCCTTGATGGGGCCCCAAAAGAAAACCATAAAAAAATCTTCATCGGGGAATAGATGACCAACATCAGATGACGCTTCTCCCGGAAGCATCCTCTCTCTATGAATTTGGTGTTGCGTATCCCATACTAAACGAAGTTCATCCGTAGCTTCTTTGGAGTAATGAATAACTACGCTGGGGGTAGCAGCATACCAAGCCGTTAGCAGAGCTATAAGCGCGAACAAAACTGCATGACGCAACTTAAGTTTTCTCACATTGATGATCAATGACACCTGCTCCCCATGCTTGTGGTGCAACCGAAAGAACCTCTTTCATTATCATTTTCGATGTTATGCCACCATGAGGGTGCAGGTTAAAGAGTTTAATCCCGATCCCGACAGATATTCGGTCGGGATCGTCGTCCCAGGCGCGGAGTCCCTCTACGTTCTCGGCACGTTGAGGCCCCCGGTGTTTTCTGCTTACCTGTGGTTTTGTTATGTCACTGATCGCCCCGACAGAGTCTGAGACTATCTGCTCTAACCCCGCACCGTCGGCAAGCACGCTTTCTGAAAGACCGCCTGCGCGGCCAACATATCCGTAGTGGATGTTAGACCAAATATCATAAAAATACTCGTACTCTCCTTGCTTGTGGTAATACCCACCGAACTTCTTATGGATTTTCGGCTTGTGGTCCCAATCCCTATACTGCCCTACACGCTCAGTCCAAATCACCAACGCAGCAGCGCCATTTGCTGCGCCAATAGTTTGGGGGCTCGTCGCGCCAACTTGAGCATACCAAGGCAGGTCCATTTGCTTGCGAGTCTCTTCGGCAACGTCATAACTGAGCAGTTTTTTCATTTTCAAAACAGAAGGGTGATGAATATTGCGATTCATCTCGTCCGCAATGTATGTCGCCAGCTCTTCCATCCTGTCAGGGTGTTTGCAAACAACAGGTTCCGCTTTTGACTCAGGCTGCGCATCTGACTTCTCACCAGCGGCCTCAGGGCCTACCAAAGCGTTCGCCGCCAAGGCTTTCTCCGTGAGCTTCGGGTCAGCCAGCAAGGTCGCCATCTTCTCGTCGTCCACGGAACCGTCTGGCCGGAAGGCCCCCAGCACCATGAAGTTAATAAGGGGCGCGCCACCAGCGTCGCCCATGACGAAGCCGCCACCCACATTGCCTGAGCCCGTGATGATTGTCCCGCCGTGACTGGTGGGGCTTCCTAGGTGGGCCATAGGACGGCCATTCACCAGAATGGAAGGAAAGCCTGTAGTGATGACCGCGCCACACCCGCAGGTATCCCCCACACGTGCCGCGCCCATGCCGTTGATGTTGACGTCATCGGATGCAGAAGCGATAGGCGTTGTACCGTGCCCCGGTAATGGGCAGGCTTGCTTGTCGCCCAATCGGGCTGAAGAAATCATTGCATCCCGTCCCTGCGTTTTGATCCGTAAACAACCAGCGTTTAGTTGACGCGTGGGAGGCTACCGGAAGCGCAAAAAGCGGTATGTAGGGGAAATCTTAGTTTTGCGAAGGACCTTGAGAACCTGATCTAAAAGTCGGGGTCACCTCAATGGGAGCGGACCAGCATCAGTATGACAAACCGCCAACTTCGGTCTGCCCCGCGACTATAAGGCCACCTGATCCCTCGAAAATCTGTCATTGAAGGAAGCGAATAGCGCGGTTTTCCCCCAACAGAAACCCCTTATTCAACTCCGTCACCTCCCGAATGTAATCCCACAGCAACGTGATCCGCTTCAACTTGCGCAGGTCCTCCCGGCAGTACATCCAGAATTGACGAGTAATGTTCACTTCCTCCCTCAGCACCGGCAGCAGCCGTGGGTCTTGAGCGGCGAGGAAGCATGGCAGGATGGCCAGTGCGCGGCCCTGCAGGGCGGCGGTGTATTGGGCGATGACGCTGGTGCTGCGCAGCCGTGCCTGGGCGTTGGGCAGCAGGTTGCTCATGTACAGCAGCTCGGAGCTGAACGCCAAGTCGTCGACGTAGCTGATGAAGACGTGCTCGCTCAGGTCCGCTTTGTGTTCGATGGGCGAGTGGTTGTCGAGGTAGGCCTGGGTGGCGTACAGACCCAGGCTGTAATCGCAGAGTTTGCAACACACGTAAGGACCGTGTTCGGGGCGCTCCAGGGCGATGACGATATCCGCCTCGCGCTTAGACAGGCTGATGAAGTGCGGCAGCGGCAGGATGTCCAGCGAAATGCTCGGGTAGCTGTCGAGAAAGTGGCTCAGTTGCGGGGTGATGAAGAAGCTGCCGAAGCCTTCGGTGCAGCCCATGCGCACATGCCCTGATAGCGCGACGCTGGACCCGGAAACCTGTTCGCAAGCCATGTGCAGTGTGCTTTCGATGGACTCGGCATAACCCAGCAGGCGCTGACCTTCGGCGGTCATGATGAAGCCGTTGGTGCGCGATTTCTCGAAAAGCAGTGTGCCCAGTGAGGTTTCCAGCGAGTTGATGCGCCGCGACACGGTGGTGTAGTCAACGCCCAGACGCCGGGCCGCGCTGCTGACTTTTCGGGTGCGTGCCACCTCAAGGAAAAACTTCAGGTCATCCCAGTTCAACAGCCCCAGGGAGGTGATGTTTTTTTGCATGTTGACCCTGCTTTTATCTTCGTTCTTGTTAGAAGTTTGCACATCTATACTCCAAAGCACGCCCCCTGACCAATTCAAAAACAAGACTGCCGGGAGGCCACGCTCATCCTTCTGCACAAGCTGTGGATGCGTGGTTTGCTGAAGGGAGAATCGCTGAAATGAATGCCTCACTGAACCACACGACGACCTCGATTGCTCGCGTGAAACTGCTGATCAACGGCGAGTGGACCGACTCGCAAAGCAGCGAATGGCAAGACATCGTCAATCCCGCCACTCAGGAAATCCTCGCCCAGGTGCCATTCGCCACGGCCAGTGAAGTGGACGCCGCTGTCGCCGCTGCTCACGCGGCCTATCGAACCTGGCGTGAAACACCCATTGGTGTGCGTATGCGCATCATGCTCAAGTTGCAGGCGCTGATCCGCGAGCACTCCAGGCGCATCGCGGCGGTACTCAGTGCCGAGCAGGGCAAGACGCTGGCCGATGCCGAGGGCGATATTTTTCGGGGCCTGGAAGTGGTCGAGCACGCCTGTTCGATCGGCACGCTGCAAATGGGCGAGTTTGCCGAGAACGTCGCCAGTGGCGTTGACACCTATACCCTGCGCCAGCCGATCGGTGTGTGCGCCGGGATCACGCCGTTCAACTTCCCGGCGATGATTCCGCTGTGGATGTTTCCGATGGCGATCGCCTGCGGCAATACATTCGTGCTCAAGCCTTCCGAGCAGGATCCGCTGTCGACCCTGTTGCTGGTCGAGCTGGCGATCGAGGCGGGGGTGCCGCCCGGTGTGCTCAACGTGGTGCATGGTGGCAAGGAGGTGGTGAACGCGATCTGCACGCACAAGGACATCAAGGCTGTTTCCTTCGTCGGTTCAACGGCGGTCGGCACGCATGTCTACGATCTGGCCGGTCGGCATGGCAAGCGGGTGCAGGCAATGATGGGTGCGAAGAATCATGCCGTGGTGCTACCCGATGCCAACCGTGAGCAAACGCTGAACGCGCTGGTGGGCGCGGGTTTCGGTGCGGCGGGTCAGCGTTGCATGGCGACTTCTGTGGTGGTGCTGGTCGGCGCGTCGAAACAGTGGCTGCCTGACCTCAAGGCACGGGCGCAGACTCTCAAGGTCAATGCCGGTAAGGAGCCGGGCACTGACATCGGGCCGGTGATTTCACGACGGGCCAAACAACGCATTCTGGATCTGATCGAGAGCGGCGTGCGTGAAGGCGCGACGCTGGAACTGGATGGTCGGGAGGTTTCGGTTCCGGGTTACGAGGGCGGCAACTTCGTGGGGCCGACCTTGTTCTCGGGCGTCACCACCGACATGCAGATCTACACCCAGGAAATTTTCGGGCCGGTGCTGGTGGTGCTGGAAGTCGATACCCTCGATGAGGCGATCGCGCTGGTCAACGCCAACCCGTTCGGCAACGGCACCGGGCTGTTCACCCAGAGCGGTGCGGCGGCACGCAAGTTTCAAAGCGAGATTGATGTCGGGCAGGTCGGGATCAATATTCCGATTCCCGTGCCGGTGCCGTTTTTCAGTTTTACCGGCTCGCGAGGTTCCAAACTGGGCGATCTGGGCCCGTACGGCAAACAGGTGGTGCAGTTCTACACGCAGACCAAGACCGTCACCAGTCGCTGGTTCGATGACGATAGCGTCAACGATGGCGTGAACACCACGATCAATCTGCGCTGAGCGCTGGCGGTCAATTCGCTCGGGAGAACAATAATGAACATCGCATTTATCGGTCTGGGCAATATGGGCGCGCCCATGGCCCGCAACCTGATCAGAGCCGGTCACGCCTTGCAGGTGTTCGACCTCAACAAGAGCGTACTGGCTGAGTTCGCCGAGCTGGGCGCACAGGTCAGTGACTCACCCGCACAGGCGGCTCAGGGCAGTGAGCTGGTCATCACCATGCTGCCCGCAGCGGCACATGTGCGCAGCGTGTACCTGAGCGACGACGGCGTGCTGAAAGGCATCGCACGAGGCGTCCCGGCGGTTGATTGCAGCACCATCGACCCGCAGACCATCCGCGACATCGCCGCTGTCGCTGCGCAGCAAGGCGTGGTGTTGGGCGATGCGCCGGTGTCGGGCGGCACCGGTGGGGCGCAGGCCGGGACCCTGACCTTCATGGTCGGAGGCTCTGCCGGGCATTTCGCCGTGCTCAAACCGGTGCTGGAACAGATGGGCCGCAACATCGTGCATTGTGGTGACGTGGGCACCGGCCAGATTGCCAAGATCTGCAACAACATGCTGCTGGCGATTTCCATGATCGGCGTGGCCGAGTCTATGGCGCTGGGCAATGCACTGGGTATCGATACCCAAGTGCTGGCCGGCATCATCAATACCTCGACCGGTCGTTGCTGGAGTTCCGAGGCCTACAACCCGTGGCCCGGCATCGTCGAAACCGCGCCCGCGTCACGCGGTTACAGTGGCGGCTTTGGCGCCGAGTTGATGCTCAAGGACCTGGGCCTGGCAACCGAGGCCGCGCGCGCTGCGCATCAACCGGTCATCCTCGGCGCAGTGGCGCAACAGCTGTACCAGGCCATGAGCCTGCGCGGTGATGGCGGCAAGGACTTCTCGGCGATCATTGAGGGGTATCGCCCGAAAGCCTAGGCGTCACCCGTGTCGGGAATCAGTGGGGCGTTGCTGTGTATCCGGTTTTTACATTAGGAAAACGCGGCAGAACCGGCTACTTTGGGCCTCGTCAGATCAGCGCAGGGATGCTCGGTACGCTTCGACGAGAAGCGCCGCATCCTCGCCTGGAGGCTGGCGCTTCACTCATCAAACGTCCCTGACCCAGAAAAAGAAGAGATCGACCATGAAGTTCGAACCCCTCGCCAGATCGTTGATCGCGACGGCACTGATTGTCGCGTATTCCCCCACATTCGCGGCGTCACAAGCGCCGGTCGCTGCCGAAAACGGCATGGTCGTGACGGCTCAGCACCTGGCTACCCACGTGGGTGTCGATGTACTCAAGGCTGGCGGCAATGCGGTCGATGCGGCCGTAGCGGTCGGCTACGCGCTGGCGGTGGTCTATCCCGCTGCCGGCAACCTCGGCGGCGGTGGTTTCATGACCATTCAGCTGGCCGACGGGCGCAAGACCTTCCTCGACTTTCGTGAAAAGGCACCGCTGGCCGCGACTGCCAACATGTACCTGGATAAGGACGGCAAGGTCATCCCTGATCTGAGTGCCAAGGGCCATCTGGCCGTCGGCGTGCCTGGCACCGTCTCCGGTATGGAAATGGCCCTGAGCAAGTACGGTACCCGCAAGCGTGAGGAAGTCATCGCTCCGGCGATCAAGCTCGCCGAGGAAGGTTTTGTGCTGGGTCAGGGCGATGTCGACATGCTGTCGAGCGCCACGGATGTATTCAAGGCGGACATGGCCGATTCCGGTTCGATCTTCCTCGACAAGGGCGAACCGATGCAGGTCGGTCAGAAACTGGTGCAGAAAGACCTGGCCAAGACCCTCAAGGAAGTCTCCGAGAAGGGCAGCGACGGTTTCTACAAGGGCTGGGTTGCCAAGGCGCTGGTCGATTCCAGCCAGGCCGGCAAGGGCATCATCACCCAGGCGGACCTCGACCATTACAAGACCCGCGAGCTGGCACCGGTCGAATGTGATTACCGTGGCTACCACGTGGTCTCGGCACCGCCTCCGAGCTCCGGCGGTGTGGTCATCTGCCAGATTCTGAACATCCTCGAAGGCTACCCGATGAAAGAGCTGGGCTTCCGCTCGGCGCAGGGCATGCATTATCAGATCGAGGCCATGCGTCACGCCTACGCGGACCGCAACAGCTACCTGGGTGACCCGGACTTCGTCAAGAATCCGGTCGAGCACCTGCTGGACGTCAAGTATGCCGCCAAGCTGCGCGCAGCCATCGATCCGCAAAAGGCCGGCGACTCGAACAAGATCAAACCCGGCGTCGCGCCCCATGAAGGCAGCAACACCACCCACTATTCGATTGTCGATAAATGGGGCAATGCGGTTTCGGTGACCTACACCCTGAACAACTGGTTCGGCGCGGGCGTCATGGCCAGCAAGACCGGCGTGATCCTCAACGATGAAATGGATGACTTCACCGTCAAGGTCGGCGTACCCAACATGTACGGACTGGTGCAGGGCGAAGCCAACGCCATCGCGCCGGGCAAGACGCCGCTGTCGTCGATGAGCCCGACCATTGTCACCAAGGACGGCAAGGCTGTGATGGTCGTCGGCACGCCGGGCGGCAGCCGCATCATTACCGCCACGCTGCTGACCATGCTCAACGTCATCGACTACGGCATGAACATTCAGGAAGCGGTGGATGCGCCGCGCTTCCACCAGCAATGGCAGCCTGAGGAAACCAACATCGATACCTTCGCGGTCAGCCCTGACACGCTGAAGATTCTCCAGAGCTGGGGTCAAAAGTTCGCAGGTCCGCAGCCGCTCAATCATGTGGCGGCGATTCTGGTGGGCGCGCCTTCGCTGGGTGGCAAACCGGTCGGTAACAACCGCTTCTACGGTGCCAACGACCCGCGTCGCAACACCGGGTTGTCGCTCGGCTACTGAGTCACGCTGCTAATCGCGCCACGGCCCTGAGCTTCAGGGTCGTGGCGTTTTGCGTTCTAAGGTCTGCTCAGTTACGCACCCAACGCTGCCTGCTCCAACCGCTCAAAGCGTCGACGGCCAACACCAGTATCAGCATCGCCAGAATCACGGTACTGGCCTGCGCTTCCTGAAACAGGCTGAGGCTGACATACAGCATTTGCCCCAGACCGCCCGCGCCGACAAAGCCCAGCACGCTGGCCATGCGAATGTTGTTCTCCCAGCGATACAGCGTATACGCCAGCAGCTGTGGCCAGAGGTTGGGCAGGGTGCCGTAGCTGAACGCCTGCCAGGCGCTGCCGCCCTGCAGACGAATCGCTGCAGCGGGTTGCGGCGCGGTATTTTCCAGCGCCTCGGCAAACAGACGGCCCAGAACGCCCGTGGTGTGCAGTGCCAGCGCCAGCGTGCCGGCATTGGGGCCGAGCCCGGCAGCCAGCACCATCAACACGGCCCACACCAGTTCCGGAATGGCGCGCAGCGCATTGAGCAGCAGACGGCTCAGGCTGCGCAGGAACCAGCCGAAGCGTCCGGCAGCGGGCAGTGCCAGGAGCAAACCTGCAATGGCGGCCAGCAATGTGCCGAGTGCAGACATGGCGAGGGTTTCCAGGGTGCCCTGGCCGATTGCCTGCAGATGAGGGGCGCTCAGGTCCGGGCTCATGAAGCGCAGCGCGTAACGGCCCATCTGCGTCAGGTTGTCGTGGCTGCCCAAGGTGAACAGGTCGAGGTACACAAACGATGCGATCACTGCCGCAATCATCGTCAGCACCAGCAGCAGATTGCCTGCGCGCTTCATGTGAACTGCCTGCGCAGCAAGCGGCTGAGCTGGTCGGCGAGCAGCACCAGCAGCAGGAAGGTCAGCAGCATGCTCGCCACTTCGTCACCGGCGAACATGCGCATCGACAGGTCGATCTGCTGACCCAGTCCGCCTGCGCCGACGAAACCCATGACCACCGAAGCGCGCACGGCGCACTCCCAGCGGTACACAGTGTAGGACGTCAATTCGGCTGCCGCGTTGGGCAGGATGCCGTAAGCCAGCGCGGCCAGGCGACCGCTGCCTGCCTGGAGCAGCGCGTGGGCCGGGCGTTGGTCCACCGATTCGAAAATCTCCGCGTACACCTTGCCGAGCATGCCCGCATAGGTGATGGCGATGGCCAGCACGCCGGCCGCCGGGCCCAGGCCGACCGCGCGCACGAACAGCAGCGCCCAGACGATTTCCGGCACGCTGCGCAGGAAGATCAATACTCCGCGTGTCGGCCAGCGCAGGCATTGGCCGAGCCAGCCGGGGCGGCCGCCGTGTGAGGCGGCCGACAACGACAGCGCTTTGCTGGCGAGCAGGCTTGCCGGAACGGCCAGCAGCAAGGCAAGGGCAATGCCGGCCGTCGCGATCGCCAGGGTTTGCAGCGTCGCATCCAGCAGCAGTCCGAGGAATTCCGCAGAGTGCGCCACCGGCCAGAACCCGGAGAGAAAGCTGCCCATCGTCCGCGCATTATCGGCTTGCAGCAGTACCAGCGGATTCAGTTCGGCCAGACGAATGCCCGGCCAGAGCAGGGCGACCGCCAGCAACGTCAGCAACAGGCGTGGCGTTGCCGCCGGGTCGCGCTGATCCCGACTCAGCATTGTGGCGTCCAGCGTATTTCAGCCGCATCCGAAACCGCCTGAGGGCTGAGTTGTTCGTTGGCATACAGCGTGTCGAGATGCTCCCGGCCGACCTCGCTGGCGGCAAGGTCGAAGTGAATTCGCCCGTCGCGCACCCCGATGACCCGCGGAAAGTGTGCCAGCGCCAGTTCCACCGCATGCAGGCTGGCGACCAGCGTCACGTTGTGCTCGATGGCGTGCTGACACAGCAGCGCCAGGGTGTGATCGGCGAGGCGCGGGTCCATCGCCGAAACCGGCTCGTCGGCCAGCAGCAGTTCGGGTTGTTGATACAGGGCGCGGGCAATGCCGACACGTTGCAGCTGTCCGCCGGACAACTGCTGGCAACGCTCGAACAATTTGTCTGCCAGGTCCAGACGTGCCAATACCTCGCGGGTGCCGCTGATGTCGAGGGGATGCAGCAGGTTCAGCAGGCTTTTGCCCAGCCCCCACTGACCAAGCCTGCCCGCCGACACCGCAGTGACCACCCGTTGGCGCGCTGGCAACGGCGGTGCCTGATGAATCAGCGCAATGCGGCTGCGCAGGCGCTGGCGTCGTGTGCTGGAGAGCTGCCAGGGATCAGCCCCCAGCACCTGCAGTTGCCCGGCACTGGGCGGCAGAGCGCTGGCCAGCAGGTTGAGCAGCGTGGTCTTGCCCGCACCGGATGGCCCGATGATCGCCACCCGCTCGCCGCGATCAATGCTCAGGTCCAGGCCGCGCAACGCCAGTGTGCCGTCGCTGTGGCGCAGCTCGATGCCGGACAGACGCAAGGTCATTTCAGCAGGTCGGCAGCGCGTGCGGCTTCTTCGATGCCTTTGTAGTTCTCGGGCTTGGTCTCGATGAAGCGGCTGGCGGCCTGAAGGTCGAGGATCGCCTTCTGCTCCGGGTTGGTCGGGTCGAGATCAAGGAAGGCCTGTTTGATTTTCGCTGCCAGTGCCGGGTCGAGGCTGCCGCGCACGGTCCAGTTGTAGTCGAAATAAGCCGGTGTGGTCTGGAAGACATGAACCTTGTTGGTGTCGACCTTGCCGCTGGCGACCAGTTTGTCCCAGACGCTGGCATTGAGCACGCCTGCATCGACCTTGCCCGCCTGAACCCACGCGGCAGTTGCGTCATGCGCACCGGAATAGGCGACGCGGCTGAAGAACGTTTCCGGTTTGATGTTTTCCTTGAGCATGAAATAACGCGGCATCAGGCTGCCGGATGTCGAGGACACCGAGCCGAAGGCAAACGTCTTGCCCTTGAGGTCCGCCAGGGTTTTCACGTCCGGATCGGAGGTGATGAATTTGCTGGTGAATTTGGCGTCCTGCTCACGCTGTACCAGTGGCACCGCATTACCGGTCTTGAGGTTGACCTGAACGAAGGTGAAGCCGCCCAGCCAGGCCATGTCGAGCCGGTCAGTGGCCAGCGCTTCGACCACTGCCGGGTAATCCGCGACTGGAACGAACTCGACTTTCATGCCCAGCCGTTGCTCCAGATAAGCACCCAGCGGCTTGAACTTGCGCAGCAGTTCGGTGGGCGCTTCGTCGGGAATGGCCGAGACGCGCAGGGTGTCGGCAGCGTGGCTGGTCAGGGCGGAGAAGGACAGGGCAAGGCCGGCGGCGAGCGCCAGGGTACGCTTGAGCATGGAGGTTCTCCGGTTCAATAGCGGAAAAAGGATAACGTGACGCCCGCCAGCACGAGCAGGCGGCGCTTCACAGGATTCGGTGGTGATGCGCGGGGATTATAAGAGGCATGGCGAGAAAGGCCAGTTCGGCAGATTCAGCGCCCGAATGCACGATCGGCGCACGACGCGGTTTGCGCTGATAAGGGAACAGCCCCTAGACTCCACAGCCTGTTTCCCGGTAACCGAGAGTGTCGCAATGAATGAGCCAATCCGCCTGACCCAGTACAGTCATGGAGCAGGGTGTGGCTGCAAGATTTCCCCCAAGGTGCTGGACGTGATCCTCGCTGGCAGCGGCGCTCAGAACCTCGACCCCAGACTCTGGGTTGGCAATGCCTCGCGTGATGACGCAGCGGTCTATGCGCTGGATGACGAGCGCGGCGTGGTCTCGACCACGGACTTCTTCATGCCCATCGTCGATGACCCGTTCGACTTCGGCCGTATCGCCGCGACCAATGCCATTAGCGATATCTATGCGATGGGCGGCGATCCGCTGATGGCCATCGCCATTCTTGGCTGGCCGGTCAACATCCTTCCGCCAGAAGTGGCGCGTGAAGTCATTCGCGGTGGTCGTGCCGTCTGCGACGCTGCCGGTATTCCGCTGGCGGGCGGGCACTCCATCGACGCGCCGGAGCCGATCTTCGGTCTGGCGGTGACCGGCGTGGTGCAGAAAAAGCACATGAAACGCAACGACACTGCCCTGGCGGGGAGCACCTTGTACCTGACCAAGCCCCTGGGCATCGGCATCCTCACCACCGCCGAGAAGAAATCCAGGTTGCGCGATGAAGACATCGGTCTGGCGCGTGACTGGATGTGTACCCTGAACAAGCCGGGCAGCCGTTTCGGCAAGCTCGACGGAGTGCAGGCCATGACCGATGTCACCGGCTTCGGCCTGCTCGGGCATCTGGTTGAAATGGCGGACGGCGCAGGTCTGACCGCGCGTCTGGACTACGCTGCTGTACCGCGTCTGCCTGGCGTCGAGCATTACATTGCCGAGGGCTGTGTGCCGGGCGGCACATTGCGCAATTTTGAAAGTTACGGCGACAGGATCGGCACACTGACCGACGCCCAGCGTGACCTGTTGTGTGACCCGCAGACCAGCGGCGGTCTGCTGGTCGCGGTCAGCCCTGAAGGTGAAGCCGAGTTTCTGATCGTGGCTGCCGAACTGGGTCTGTTGCTCAACCCTATCGGCACCCTGCACGAGCGACAGACCCACGCCGTCGAGGTGTTCTGATGGCCGACAACAGCAGCGACTACCGCGCATTGTTTCTCAACGACGTGCCGATGATGGACGCTCGTGCTCCGGTGGAGTTTTCCAAGGGGGCTTTTCCTGGTGTGATCAACCTGCCGCTGATGAATGACATCGAGCGGCAGAAGGTCGGCACCTGCTACAAGCAACACGGCCAGGACGCCGCTATCCAGCTTGGGCATCAATTGGTCTGTGGTCAGGTCAAGGATGAACGCGTCAATGCGTGGGTCGAGTTCGCCAAGGCCAATCCGGATGGCTACCTGTATTGCTTTCGCGGCGGGCTGCGCTCGCAGACGGTACAGCGCTGGCTGAAGGATGCCGGGGTCGACTACCCACGGGTTCTTGGCGGCTACAAGGCGATGCGCACGTTCCTGCTGGATACCCTGCACGAGGCGGTGAGCGAATGCGAGATCGTCGTGCTCGGCGGAATGACCGGCACGGGCAAGACCGAAGTGTTGACGCAACTGCGCAACAGCCTGGACCTGGAAGGCATCGCCAACCACCGCGGCTCCAGCTTCGGCAAGCGTGCCACCGGGCAACCGGCGCAGATCGACTTCGAGAACCGGCTGGCCATCGACCTGCTCAAGAAGCGCGCAGCCGGTATCGAACAATTCGTTGTGGAAGATGAAAGCCGTCTGGTCGGTAGTTGCAACGTGCCGCTGGAACTGCACCAGGCGATGCAGGGCTGCGCGATGGTCTGGCTGGAAGACAGCTTCGAGAATCGCGTCGAGCGGATTCTCGATGATTACGTGATCAACCTCTGCGCAGAGTTCATCACCGTCAAGGGCGAAGAGCAAGGCTTTGGCCTGTTCGCCGAGCGTCTGTTGCAAAGCCTGAACAACATTCACAAACGCCTCGGTGGCGAGCGTCACCAGCGACTGTCGGGCCTTATGCAGGCGGCGCTGGAAGAACAGCAGCGCAGCGGTGCGGTTGATCTGCACCGTGGCTGGATCGAAGGGCTGCTCGGCGAGTACTACGACCCGATGTACGCTTACCAGCGCGAACACAAGGCGGCGCGTATCGAATTCGCAGGTGATCAAGCGCAAGTGCTGGCCTACCTGCGCGAGCGCTCAGTAAAAGGTTAAGCCTCGACCTCTATCCATCTGGCAAGGGACGCCATGCATTCGATTCTCGATTTCTATCAAACGCTGGGCTGGGGCCTTTCGGCTCTGGTGATCGGCACCTTTCTGCTGGCCGGAACGGTCAAGGGTGTCATCGGCCTGGGCTTGCCCACGGTGGCAATGGGGTTGCTGGGACTGGCCATGCTGCCGGCGCAGGCTGCGGCGCTACTGATCATCCCGTCGACGTTCACCAATGTCTGGCAACTGGCGACGGGTGGCAATCTGCGGCCTTTGCTGAAGCGGCTATGGCCGATGCTGAGCATGATTTTCATCGGCACTCTGGCCGGGGCGTTCTGGCTGGGCATGAGTGGCGGTCATTCGATGACCCGCGCGTTGGGTGGCGCGTTGTTTCTCTACGCACTGAGCGGGCTGTTTTTGCCGACCTTCAGGGTTGCTGCCGCTGCCGAGCGCTGGCTGGGCCCGCTGTGCGGTTTGATCACCGGGGTTATCGCTTCGGCCACCGGGGTATTCGTGATTCCCGTGGTGCCTTATCTGCAGGCGCTGGGGTTTGAGCGCGACCAGTTGGTCCAGGCGCTGGGGTTGTCCTTCACCGTCTCGACGCTGGCGCTGGCGGCGGGTCTGTCGTGGAACGGCACGCTGGGCGGCGCGGAACTGGGCGCATCCACGCTGGCGCTGATTCCGGCCCTGTTGGGCATGCTGCTGGGGCAGTGGCTGCGTCAGCGAATCAGCGCGGTGCTGTTCAAGCGTGTGTTCTTCATCGGTATGGGGCTGTTGGGGCTGCATCTGCTGATAAAGGGTTGAGCCTGATGGGGTAAACCCTTTAGCTGTTCACGCATTTCGGTCAATAGTCTTCCTGTCATTCGTGACTGTGAAGCAAGAGTATTTTGCCCTTTGCTGTCTTACTCATGGACGCACATCTCTTTACTCTCGGCTCATCCATTAATCACCTCCACCTCAGCCTCAAGACGGGCGGGGTCGGGTTGCGAGAGATCAGCCATGAAAAAAGTATTGTTCCTCAACGGCGGTAAACAGTTTGCGCACTCGGAAGGCCGCTATAACGCGACCCTGCACGAGGCGGGCGTAGCGTTCATGGACCGTGCCGGTTTCGATGTGAAGCAAACCTTCATTGACGGCGGCTACGACGTGGCCGAGGAAGTGCAGAAGTTTCTCTGGGCCGATGTCATTGTCTGGCAGATGCCTGGCTGGTGGATGGGGGCGCCCTGGACCGTCAAGAAATACATCGATGAAGTGTTCACCGAGGGCCACGGCAGCCTGTATGCCAATGACGGCCGTACGCGTTCGGATGCATCGCAGACATACGGCAGCGGCGGCTTGCTGCATGGCAAACAGTACATGATTTCGGCAACCTGGAATGCGCCACAGAAAGCCTTCGACGACCCGTCCGACTTCTTCGAAGCCAAAGGTGTCGATGCCGTCTACTTCCCGTTTCACAAGGCCAACGAGTTTTTGGGCATGACCGGCCTGCCGACGTTTCTGGCAGTGGACGTAATGAAAATGCCCAATGTCGAAGCAGACGTGCAGCGTTACCAAGCTCATCTGGCCAAGGTGTTTGCTGCGCAGTGAGCGCAACCTTTGCACTGAACAGCGTTAATATCCCCTGAGTGTTGAGCAGGGGACAACAATGAAAGCCCGATCCGATGAGTTACAGGTGTTTGTCTCGGTTATTGAAAGCGGTTCGATCTCCGCCGCAGCCGAGAAAATGGGCCAGACGCCCTCAGGCGTCAGCCGAACCCTGTCGCGTCTGGAAGCCAAGCTGGAAACCACGCTGATCAACCGCACTACGCGGCGCATGGACCTGACCGAGGAGGGCAAGTTCTTTCTGGAGCGTGCGCGTCACATCCTTGAGCAGATGGAAAACCTCGAAGAACGGCTCTCCTCCTCCAGGCAGACGCCCGCCGGGCGCTTGCGTATCAACGCCGCGTCACCGTTCATGCTGCATTCCATCGTGCCGCATGTGGCGGAGTTTCGTCAGCGCTACCCGGACATCGAGCTGGAGCTCAACAGCGATGACTGGTTCATCGACCTGCTTGAGCAAAGCACGGATATCGCCATCCGCATCGGTGCGCTGTCCGACTCGACCCTGCATGCCCGCTCACTGGGCAGTTGCCTGCTGAATATCGTGGCCAGCCCGGCCTACCTGCAGCGCCACGGCAGTCCCAAAACTGCAGAAGAGCTGGCGCAGCACGTGCTGTTGGGGTTCACCCATGTAGAGGTCCTCAATCATTGGCCGTTGCGCCATGCCGGGGGCGATCGCCTGCCGATCAAGCCCTCCATCTCGGCATCCAGCGGCGACACCTTGCGCCACCTGGTGCTAGAGGGCGTGGGCATCGCCTGCCTGTCCGATTTCATGACTTGTGATGACCTGCGCGAGGAGCGGATGGTCTGTCTGTTGAAGGAGGCCAACAGCGGCTATCGTCAGCCGATCCATGCGGTGTATTACCGCAACTCTCGACTGGCACTGAGGATTCAGTGCTTTCTGGATTTCATGCAGGAGAAGCTTGAGGACTACGCGCGCTGAGGTCTTGAGTGCGTGTCCGGCGATTAATTGGCTTTCACCCGGGCAACAAAAAGCCCGTCACGCTGGACGGGCTTTTTACCGGGCGACTGTCAATGCGTGCGGGCGACTGCAAACTCGCTCAGTTCGACCAGTGCGTCGCGGTACTCGCTGGGCGGCAGTGCGTCCAGGCAGGCAATGGCACGGGCCGCGTAGTCGCGGGCGAGCTGTGCGGTGTAATCGAGGGCGCCGGCGCTTTCCACTGCGTTGCGGATGCTTTCCAGATCTTCCAGGCCACCTTTCTGGATCGCCTGACGAACCAGTGCGGCCTGTTCCGGGCTGCCTTCACGCATGGTGTAGATCAGCGGCAGGGTCGGCTTGCCTTCGGCGAGGTCGTCACCGACGTTCTTGCCCAGTGTCTCGGCATCGCCACGGTAGTCCAGCAGGTCATCCACCAACTGGAAGGCCACACCCAGATGATCGCCGAACGTGCGCAGTGCTTCGCTCTGTTCCTGGGGGGCGTTGCACAGGGCCGCGGCACTGTGGGTCGAGGCTTCGAACAGCATGGCCGTCTTGCCGCGAATCACTTCCATGTAGGTTTCTTCGGTGGTGCTGGCGTCACGAATCTTCGAGAGCTGCAACACTTCGCCTTCGGCGATGATGCGGGTTGCCTTGGACAGAATCTTCATGACCTCCATCGAGCCCAGTTCGACCATCATTTCGAACGAGCGCGAATAAAGGAAGTCGCCCACCAAAACGCTGGGCGCATTGCCCCAGAGCGCGTTGGCGGTGGAACGACCGCGACGCATGCCGGACATGTCGACAACGTCGTCATGCAGCAGGGTAGCGGTGTGCAGGAATTCGATGGTGGCGGCGAGCAGGCGAACGTCATCGCCTTCGCGACCCAGTGCCTTGCCACACAGCAGCACCAGCAACGGGCGCAGGCGCTTGCCACCTGCCGACGTGATGTAATCACCGATTTTCGAGACCAGCGGTACGCGCGACGTCAGTTGCTTTTTGATGATAAGGTCAACGGCACTAAAGTCGTCCGCCACCGCGCGGTAGAAGGCTTGGGGTTGCATCAGCGACACGTGCTCCGGATAGGTTGCGCCGCATGCTAGGTCGCGGGGTAGAGCGTGTCAAGGTATGACGAGGCGCCTCTTGCAACACGCGAATGCCTTGCGTACAATCGCGCACCCTAACTTTCCTGGGCAGCACCTGCCTTACGCAATGCAAACGGGCCGTTCCAGCCCCATGCAGCCATGCCAGCCGATACTCTTCTTATAAAGAGCTGGGTGAGCAGGATTTTCGGAGAAATACCATGTACGCAGTAATTGTTACCGGTGGCAAGCAGTACAAAGTCGCCCCAGGTGAATACCTGAAAATTGAAAAACTGGAAATCGCTACTGGCGAATCCGTCACGTTTGACCGCGTTCTGCTGGTTGGCAATGGCGACGACGTCAATATCGGTGCTCCAGTTGTTGCTGGCGCTACCGTTGTGGCTGAAGTGGTTTCGCAAGGTCGTCACGATAAGGTTCGTATCATCAAGTTCCGTCGTCGTAAGCACCACATGAAGCGTATGGGCCACCGCCAGTGGTACACCGAGATCAAAATTACAGGTATTCAGGCTTAATTCAGCCTAATCCTCAACTGGAGAATTGACTCATGGCTCACAAAAAAGCTGGTGGTAGTACCCGTAACGGGCGCGACTCAGAAGCCAAACGCCTTGGCGTGAAGATGTATGGCGGCCAGGCTATCATCCCTGGCAACATCATCGTGCGTCAGCGCGGCACCCAATTCCACGCTGGCTACGGCGTTGGCATGGGTAAAGATCACACCCTGTTCGCGAAAGTGGAAGGCGTGATCAAGTTTCAAGTCAAGGGCGCCTTCGGTCGCCGCTACGTGAGCATCGTTCCGAAGACTGAAGTCTCCGCAGCGTAATCACGCAGTAGCTTAAGAGCCCTGTCTTGCGACGGGGCTTTTTTGTTTGTAGAGGTAGAGAGGCAGGTGAGTCTCTTGCAAAACTGTTTGTGCGGGCTGTTGTGATGTTGACCCGTGGGGTCGCTGGTTTCTGATCGGTATCGCAACGCTCATTTTTGCAAGAGTCTTATGTAATTTATGTGGTTCTGCTCGTCCCTGTGGCGGGAGGCGTGCGTTATGAAATTTGTAGATGAAGTTTCCATTCGAGTAAAAGCCGGTGACGGCGGCAACGGTTGCATGAGCTTCCGTCGCGAAAAATTCATTGAGAACGGTGGTCCCAACGGTGGTGATGGTGGTGATGGCGGCTCGATCTTCATGGTCGCCGACGTCAACCTGAACACGCTGGTTGACTACCGTTACACCCGTCACTTCGACGCCGAGCGCGGCTCCAACGGTGGCAGCGCCGACTGCACCGGTCGCAAGGGTGAAGAGCTGGTGCTGCGTGTGCCGGTAGGGACCACCATCATCGACGCTACTACTCAGGAAATCATCGGTGACCTGACCAAGGATGGTCAGCGCCTGATGGTTGCCCAGGGCGGCTGGCACGGTCTGGGCAACACCCGATTCAAGTCCAGTACCAACCGCGCTCCGCGCCAGACCACACCGGGCAAGCCGGGTGATCAGCGTGATCTCAAGCTCGAGCTGAAAGTGCTGGCCGACGTCGGTCTGCTGGGCCTGCCCAATGCGGGCAAGAGCACCTTCATCCGTTCGGTGTCTGCGGCCAAGCCAAAGGTTGCCGACTATCCGTTCACCACGCTGGTGCCGAACCTGGGAGTGGTCAGTGTCGATCGCTGGAAAAGCTTTGTGGTTGCTGACATTCCAGGTCTGATCGAGGGTGCATCCGACGGCGCAGGCCTGGGGATTCGCTTCCTCAAGCACTTGGCGCGTACTCGTCTGTTGCTGCACCTCGTCGATATGGCGCCGCTGGATGAAAGCAGTGCTCCGGATGCTGCAGAAGTGATCGTCAACGAACTGGAGAAATTCAGCCCGTCGCTGGCCGAGCGTGATCGCTGGTTGGTGCTGAACAAGTGCGATCAGATTCTTGAAGAAGAGCAGGAGGCGCGCAAGCAGGAAATCGTCGATCGTCTGGAGTGGACCGGCCCTGTTTACGTGATCTCGGCAATTGCCAAAGAAGGCACCGAGCAGCTGACTCGCGATATCATGCGTTACCTCGAAGAGCGCAGCCAGCGTATCGCCGAAGAGCCTGGTTACGCTGAAGAGCTGGCCGAGCTCGATCAGCGCATCGAAGATGAAGCCCGTGCCCAGTTGCAGGCACTGGACGATCAGCGTGCCCTGCGTCGCAGTGGCGTGAAGAGCGTTCATGACATCGGTGACGATGACTGGGATGAGGAAGACGTGGACGATGAAGACGGTCCGGAAATCATTTACGTCCGTGACTGATCGCTTGAAGTAAACTTGAACGCCGCTACGATTGTTAGCGGCGTTTTTGTATCCCGAATTTGAAAATCTCTGGCTAGGGTTGGAAGAAGATGCGCAGCAAAGTGACGGGCGCCCAGCGCTGGGTTGTGAAGATTGGCAGTGCCTTGCTGACGGCTGATGGCAAGGGCCTGGATCGCAACGCCATGGGTGTTTGGGTGGAGCAGATGGTGGCGCTGCACGAGGCGGGTGTCGAGCTGGTACTGGTGTCTTCCGGGGCGGTGGCTGCCGGCATGAGCCGTCTTGGCTGGACGGCCCGACCCAGTGCCATGCATGAGCTTCAGGCTGCTGCGGCCATCGGTCAGATGGGCTTGGTGCAAGCGTGGGAGTCGAGCTTTGCCGAGCATGGCCGGCATACCGCGCAGATCCTTCTGACCCACGATGACCTGTCGGACCGCAAGCGCTACCTGAATGCCCGCAGCACCCTGCGCACGCTGGTCGAGCTTGGGGTTGTGCCGGTCATCAACGAAAACGACACGGTGGTTACCGACGAAATCCGTTTTGGCGATAACGACACGCTGGCTGCGCTGGTTGCCAATCTGGTCGAGGCTGATCTGTTGGTCATCCTGACCGACCGTGATGGCATGTTCGACGCCGATCCGCGCAACAATCCGGAGGCGCAGCTGATCTACGAAGCGCGTGCCGATGATCCGGCGCTGGATGCAGTGGCGGGTGGTACGGGCGGTGCGCTGGGTCGCGGCGGCATGCAGACCAAGCTGCGTGCAGCGCGTCTGGCGGCGCGTTCCGGTGCGCATACTGTCATCGTCGGTGGGCGCATCGAGCGCGTTCTGGCGCGACTCAAGGGTGGCGAGCGGTTGGGTACGCTGCTGTCCCCTGAGCGTGGCATGCTCGCAGCGCGCAAGCAGTGGCTGGCAGGGCATCTGCAGACCCGCGGTACGCTGGTGCTGGATGATGGCGCGGTTGCGGCGCTGGCCAAGGATCAGAAAAGCCTGCTGCCGGTGGGCGTCAAACTGGTCCAGGGCAGCTTCCGGCGTGGCGAGATGGTGGTATGCGTCGCCCCGGACGGTCGCGAGATCGCTCGCGGGCTGAGTAATTACAGTGCCATCGAAGCCCAGAAAATCATTGGTCACTCTTCCGAATCCATCGTGCGCGAGCTGGGCTACATGGCCGAGCCCGAGCTGATTCATCGGGATAACCTGATCCTCGTCTGACTCAAGGCTGCAAAAAAGGACTATTTGATGCGTTTCATTAAAGGTTTATTAGCGGCCGCGTTGCTGATGCCGGTGCTGGTTTCGGCCGAAGAGATCGGTCAGGTGTCGACCGTGTTCAAGATGGTCGGGCCCAACGATCGAATTGTGGTCGAGGCGTTTGATGATCCCAAGGTGGACGGGGTGACGTGCTACCTGTCGCGCGCCAAGACGGGTGGCGTGAGGGGCGGTCTGGGATTGGCCGAGGACCGTGCCGAGGCGTCTATCGCCTGTCGTCAGGTCGGGCCGATCCGTTTCAAGGAAACCCTCAAGGACGGCGACGAGGTGTTCAAGGAGCGTACCTCGCTGGTCTTCAAGACCATGCAGGTGGTGCGTTTCTTCGACAAGAAGCGCAATGCGCTGGTGTACCTGGTCTATAGCGACCGGGTCATCGAAGGCAGCCCGCAGAATGCCGTGACCGCCATTCCTATCCTGCCATGGACAACCGCGCCCGCGCCTTGATGTGGCTCAGGGGTGGACGTAGGGCGTCCAGAACGGCATGCCGATGCGGAGCGTCGCACGATAGTTGAATATCGTTCCTCCCGCTCCAGTGTGGGAATGCCTGTCGTGACGCTCCGCATCACAAGTTTCCGTTGCGCCGGCTACTTTCCAGCAGGCAATAAAAAACCGACCCTGAGGTCGGTTTTTTTAACAAGCGGGTCGCTTAGGCTGCAGCAGCAAGGCTCAGAGCCTTGATGTGACCGTTCAGACGACCTTTATGGCGAGCAGCCTTGTTCTTGTGGATGATGCCTTTATCGGCCATACGGTCGATAACAGGAACAGCCAGAACATAAGCGGCTTGCGCTTTTTCTGCGTCTTTTGCGTCGATGGCTTTAACTACATTCTTGATGTAGGTACGAACCATGGAACGCAGGCTGGCGTTGTGGCTGCGACGCTTCTCAGCCTGTTTTGCACGTTTTTTGGCGGAAGGTGTGTTGGCCACCGTCGAGCTCCTCGAAAGACTTTGTGAAATAGCAAACAAAATAGGCCGCGAATCATGCCGATGAGTTGAAGTCTTGTCAAGGGCAGTTAAGGTGTTCCGCTGAGTGGTTGCTACATTTGACTGGAGGATTTATTTCCGGCCTGTGACCTGTAAACTCGCGGCCTTTGCTTCGGGCATTTTTGCGGCGCGAAGTATTGCATAAATGGCTGGCTTTATCGCCCATCCTTTGCCGAGGCGCACAACTCTTTCAATGAATCTACTCAAGTCACTCGCCGCCGTCAGCTCTATCACCATGGTTTCCAGGGTTCTGGGCTTTGTTCGCGACACCATTATCGCGCGCACTTTCGGGGCCGGAATGGCCACGGATGCGTTCTTCATCGCCTTCAAACTGCCCAATCTGCTGCGCCGTATTTTCGCCGAGGGTGCCTTTTCCCAGGCATTCGTGCCGATCCTGGCCGAATACAAGAGCCAGCAGGGGGAGGAGGCGACGCGTACCTTCATTTCTTATGTCACCGGACTGCTGACCCTGGCGCTGGCCCTGGTGACGCTGCTCGGGGTGATTTTTGCGCCCTGGGTGATCTGGGCCACCGCGCCCGGCTTTGTCGACACCCCGGAGAAATTCGCGCTCACCTCGGACCTGCTGCGCGTGACCTTTCCTTATATATTGCTGATCTCCCTGTCCTCGATGGCCGGCGCGATCCTCAATACCTGGAACCGCTTCTCGGTGCCGGCGTTCGTGCCCACGCTGCTCAACGTCAGCATGATTTTCTTCGCGCTGTTCCTGACGCCGTATTTCGATCCGCCGGTCATGGCGCTGGGCTGGGCGGTTCTGGTCGGTGGCCTGTTGCAACTGCTTTACCAACTGCCGCACCTGAAAAAGATCGGCATGCTGGTGCTGCCGCGTCTGAATCTGCGCGACACCGGAGTATGGCGGGTAATGAAACAGATGCTGCCTGCCATCCTTGGCGTTTCTGTCAGTCAGATTTCTCTGATCATCAACACGATCTTTGCCTCGTTCCTCGTCGCCGGCTCGGTGTCATGGATGTACTACGCCGACCGCCTGATGGAGCTGCCTTCCGGCGTGCTGGGTGTGGCGCTGGGGACGATTCTGCTGCCGATACTGTCCAAAACCTACGCGCAGCGGGATCGCCAGGAATACTCGCGGATTCTCGACTGGGGCCTGCGACTGTGTTTCGTGCTGGTTCTGCCTTGCACGCTGGCGCTGGGGCTGCTTGCCGAACCGTTGACCGTTTCGCTGTTTCAGTATGGTAAATTCGACTCGCTCGACGCGGCCATGACTCAGCGTGCGCTGGTCGCCTACTCGGTCGGGTTGCTGGGGATCATCCTGATCAAGGTGCTGGCCCCCGGTTTTTATGCTCAACAAAATATCCGCACCCCGGTGAAAATCGCGATCTTCACCCTCATAGTGACTCAATTGCTCAACCTGGCCTTCATCGTGCCCTTGCAGCATGCCGGTCTGGCGCTGGCGATCAGTGTGGGGGCGTGCATCAATGCCGGGTTGCTGTTCTGGCAGTTGCGCAAGCAGGATCTGTTTCAGCCGCAGCCTGGCTGGACGAAGTTCCTGTTCAAGCTGGTAATTGCCGTCGCGATGATGTCGGCGGTGCTGTTGGGGCTCATGCATGTCATGCCTGCATGGGACGAAGGTCATATGCTGGAGCGTTTTCTGCGTCTGGGTGCGCTGGTTGCAGCCGGCGTCGTGACCTATTTCGCCATGCTTCTTTTATTAGGCTTCCGCCTCAGGGATTTCGCCCGCAAAGCCATTATGTAGGGCGCGTCGCAGCGGTTGACCTTCGGTTTTTGTCGCCACACGCCGAGAACCTTCATCCGGTCTTGGTGTGTTGCCTGTCGTCCACGGCCGTGTGTGGTTATAATCGGCCACTTTATGAGCAAGAAGTGCGTTATGCAGCTGGTTAGAGGCCTTCACAACCTGCGCCCCGAACATCGGGGCTGCGTCGCCACGATTGGCAATTTCGACGGCGTTCATCGCGGCCACCAGGCTATCCTGGCGCGTCTGCGCGAGCGTGCCGTCGAACTGGGTGTGCCCAGTTGTGTAGTGATCTTCGAGCCGCAGCCGCGTGAGTTCTTTGCGCCCGAAACGGCGCCGGCCCGTCTGGCCCGTCTGCGTGACAAGCTCGAGCTGCTCAGTGCCGAAGGCGTTGACCGGGTACTTTGCCTGTCCTTCAATCAGCGTCTGTGCAAGCTCAGCGCGGCCAGTTTCGTCGAAACCGTGCTGATCGACGGTCTGGGTGTTCAACACCTTGAAGTGGGCGACGATTTTCGTTTTGGCTTCGACCGGGTCGGTGACTTCGACTTCCTGCAACAGG
This sequence comes from Pseudomonas sp. NFACC10-1, assembly GCF_900119195.1. Taxonomy (NCBI): domain Bacteria; kingdom Pseudomonadati; phylum Pseudomonadota; class Gammaproteobacteria; order Pseudomonadales; family Pseudomonadaceae; genus Pseudomonas; species Pseudomonas sp. NFACC10-1. The sequence continues at coordinate 35,636 of NZ_FPJB01000010.1, forward strand.
CCGGCACGACGTATGGTTTTACTGTAGAAGCGGCGCAGACCGTTGAAATAGATGGCATCCGGGTCAGCAGTACCAAGGTGCGCAAGGCTTTGGCTGCGTCGGACTTTGCCCTGGCCGAGCGCATGCTCGGTCGTCCGTTTCAGATCGCCGGGCGGGTATTGCACGGCCAGAAGCTGGCACGTCAGCTGGGTACGCCCACCGCCAACGTACAACTCAAGCGTCGTCGTGTACCGCTGAGCGGAGTCTATCTGGTCAGCACCGAGATCGATGGCAAAGCCTGGCCGGGGGTCGCCAACATCGGCGTACGCCCGACGGTAACGGGTGATGGCAGTGCCCACCTTGAAGTGCATCTTCTGGATTTTGCCGGCGATCTTTATGACCGGCGTTTGACGGTGGCTTTCCACCACAAGCTGCGTGATGAGCAGCGTTTCGCCTCACTGGAGGCGCTCAAGACGGCGATCAATGCGGACGTCGCCGCCGCCCGTGCCCATTGGCATGGCTAACCGCTAAACAAGAGCCTGAAATGACTGACTATAAAGCCACGCTAAACCTTCCGGACACCGCCTTCCCTATGAAGGCCGGCCTGCCCCAGCGCGAGCCGCAAACTCTGCAGCGCTGGGACAGCATTGGCCTGTACCAGAAGCTGCGCGAGATTGGCAAGGATCGTCCCAAGTTCGTTCTGCACGACGGTCCTCCGTACGCCAACGGCAATATTCACATCGGTCATGCGGTCAACAAGATTCTCAAGGACATGATCCTGCGTTCCAAGACCCTGGCGGGCTTCGATGCCCCGTATGTGCCGGGCTGGGACTGCCATGGTCTGCCGATCGAGCACAAGGTCGAAGTGACCCACGGCAAGAACCTCTCCGCAGACCGTACGCGTGAGCTGTGCCGCGCCTATGCGTCCGAGCAGATCGAAGGCCAGAAGTCCGAATTCATCCGTCTGGGCGTGCTGGGCGACTGGAGCAATCCGTACCTGACCATGAACTTCGCCAACGAAGCCGGAGAAATCCGCGCGCTGGCCGAGATGGTCAAGGGCGGTTTCGTCTTCAAGGGCCTCAAGCCGGTCAACTGGTGTTTCGATTGCGGCTCGGCACTGGCTGAAGCCGAAGTCGAGTATCAGGACAAGAAGTCCTCGACCATCGACGTGGCGTTCCCAATCGCCGACGAAGCGAAACTGGCAGCCGCATTCGGCGTGCCGTCGCTGGGCAAGCCTGCGTCCATCGTGATCTGGACCACCACACCGTGGACGATCCCGGCCAACCAGGCGCTGAACGTCCATCCGGAGTTCGAGTACGCGCTGGTCGATGTCGGCGACAAACTGCTGGTACTGGCCGCCGAACTGGTCGAGAGCTGTCTGGCCCGTTACAAGCTGGAAGGCACGGTCATTGCGACCACCACCGGTCAGGCGCTGGAACTGATCAATTTCCGCCATCCGTTCTACGACCGCCTGTCGCCAGTCTATCTGGCTGACTACGTTGAACTGGGTGCGGGCACGGGGATCGTTCACTGCTCGCCTGCCTATGGCGTAGACGACTTCACTATCTGCAAACAATATGGCCTGAGCAACGACGACATCATCAGCCCGGTGCAGAGCAACGGTGTGTATGTCGAGTCGCTGGAGTTCTTCGGTGGCCAATTCATCTTCAAGGCCAACCAGAATATCATCGACAAGCTGGTCGAAGTCGGCAGCCTGATGGACACCGAAACCATCAGCCACAGCTACATGCACTGCTGGCGCCACAAGTCGCCCTTGATCTACCGCGCCACGGCGCAGTGGTTCGTGGGCATGGACAAGCAGCCTGAAAGCGGCGAGACCCTGCGCAAGCGTGCGGTCAAGGCCATCGAAGACACTGAATTCGTTCCGGCATGGGGGCAGGCGCGCCTGCACTCGATGATCGCCAACCGTCCTGACTGGTGCATCTCGCGTCAGCGCAATTGGGGCGTGCCGATTCCGTTCTTCCTGCACAAGGAAAGCGGCGACCTGCACCCACGTACCGTCGAGCTGATGGAAGAAGTGGCGCAGCGTGTCGAGAAAGAAGGCATCGAGGCCTGGTTCAAGCTCGACGCCAGCGAGTTGCTCGGTGACGAAGCCGGCAAGTACGACAAGATCTCCGACACCCTGGACGTCTGGTTCGACTCGGGCACCACGCACTGGCATGTGCTGCGCGGTTCGCACCCGATGGGCCATGAAAGCGGTCCGCGTGCCGACCTGTACCTGGAAGGCTCGGACCAGCATCGCGGCTGGTTCCACTCCTCACTGCTGACCGGCTGCATGCTGGACGATCACGCACCGTATCGCGAGCTGCTGACCCACGGGTTCGTGGTCGACGAGAACGGCCGCAAGATGTCCAAATCGCTGAACAACGTGGTAGCGCCGCAGAAGGTCAACGACTCGCTGGGTGCCGACATCATGCGTTTGTGGGTATCGGCGACCGATTATTCCGGCGAGATGGCGGTTTCCGATCAGATCCTGCAGCGCAGCGCCGACGCCTATCGTCGTATCCGCAACACTGCACGCTTCCTGCTCTCCAACCTGACGGGCTTCAACCCGGCGACCGATATCCTGCCCGCCGAGGAAATGCTCGCGCTGGACCGTTGGGCCGTGGATCGCACCCTGCTGCTGCAACGCGAGCTGCAAGAGCATTACGGCGAATACCGCTTCTGGAACGTGTACTCGAAGATCCACAACTTCTGCGTGCAGGAGCTGGGAGGTTTCTACCTCGACATCATCAAGGATCGTCAGTACACCACGGCGGCCAACAGCACCGCGCGTCGTTCATGCCAGACGGCACTGTTCCACATCTCCGAAGCGCTGGTGCGCTGGATCGCGCCGATCCTGGCGTTCACCGCCGACGAGCTGTGGCAGTTCCTGCCCGGCGAGCGCAATGAATCGGTGATGCTCAACACCTGGTACGAAGGCCTGACCGAAATGCCTGCCGACTTTGACATGGACCGCGCCTACTGGGAGCGGATCATGGCGGTGAAGACCTCGGTCAACAAGGAAATGGAAAACCTGCGCGCTGCCAAGGCGATTGGCGGCAACCTGCAGGCTGAAGTGACCCTGTATGCCGAGGAGTCGCTGGTGGCTGACCTGTCGAAACTGAGCAACGAGCTGCGCTTCGTGCTGATCACCTCGACAGCCAGTGTGGCGCCGCTCGCGTCTGCGCCAGCCGATGCCGTGGTCACCGAAGTTGCCGGCCTGAAACTGAAAGTGCTCAAGTCCAGTCATGCCAAATGCGCCCGTTGCTGGCACCACCGCGAGGATGTAGGGGTAAACCCCGAGCATCCGGAAATCTGCGGTCGTTGCGTAGACAACATCAGCGGTGCAGGCGAGGTTCGTCACTATGCCTAACGCCTCGTTTGGCCGTCTGGCCTGGCTGTGGTTGAGCGTGCTGGTTCTGGTCATTGACCAGGCCAGCAAGTATTACTTCGAGAACGCGTTGACCCTGTACCAGCAGATCATCGTGATTCCGGATCTGTTCAGCTGGACCCTGGCCTACAACACCGGTGCCGCCTTCAGTTTTCTGGCTGATGGTGCCGGCTGGCAGCGCTGGTTGTTCGCCCTGATCGCAGTGGTGGTCAGCGCTGTGCTGGTCGTCTGGCTCAAGCGTCTGGGGCGTGACGACACGTGGCTGGCCGTTGCACTGGCGCTGGTACTGGGCGGCGCACTGGGCAACCTCTACGACCGTATCGTGCTGGGCCACGTGATCGACTTCATTCTGGTTCACTGGCAGAACCGCTGGTACTTCCCGGCGTTCAACGTCGCGGACAGTGCGATCACCGTCGGGGCAATCATGCTGGCGCTGGACATGTTCAAGAGCAAGAAAACCGGAGAGACCGTCAATGACTGAGCAATCTTCGACTCAAGGCTCGTCCGACGAGCTGCGCATCGGTCAGAATACGCAGGTCACTCTGCACTTCGCCCTGCGTCTGGAAAACGGCGATACCGTCGACAGCACCTTCGAAAAGGCCCCGGCCACCTTCAAGGTCGGTGACGGCAACCTGCTGCCAGGCTTCGAAATGGCGATTTTCGGCTTCAAGGCGGGTGACCGAAAGACCGTCGAGATTCTGCCGGAAAACGCCTTTGGTCAGCCCAACCCACAAAACGTGCAGATCATGCCACGCTCGCAGTTCGTAGGCATGGAACTGTCCGAAGGGTTGCTGGTGATCTTCAATGACGCCGCCAATACCGAGTTGCCCGGCGTGGTGAAAGCATTCGATGATGATCAGGTCACCATTGACTTCAATCACCCGCTGGCAGGCAAGACTCTGAGCTTTGAAGTGGAAATCTTCGAAGTGAAGGCGATTCTGGCTTCCTGACCTTCGCCGTCGAGCCCGGCCCAGGCCGGGCTACCCCGTACCAACCATGAGGCACCGCATGCAAATCAAACTCGCCAACCCCCGCGGCTTTTGTGCCGGAGTGGACCGCGCGATCGAAATCGTCAATCGCGCTCTGGAAGTGTTTGGTCCGCCGATTTATGTGCGCCATGAAGTTGTTCACAACAAATTTGTCGTCGAAGACCTGCGCTCTCGCGGTGCGATCTTCGTCGAAGAGCTGGATCAGGTGCCGGACGACGTCATCGTTATCTTCAGCGCCCACGGTGTCTCCCAGGCTGTGCGTACCGAAGCTGCAGGCCGTGGTCTGAAAGTGTTCGATGCTACCTGCCCGCTGGTGACCAAGGTACATATCGAGGTCGCCCGTTACAGCCGCGACGGCCGCGAGTGCATCCTGATCGGCCACGCCGGTCACCCGGAAGTCGAAGGCACCATGGGTCAGTACGATGCTGCCAATGGTGGTGCGATCTATCTGGTCGAGGACGAAGAGGATGTTGCCAGCCTGCAGGTGCGCAACCCTGAAGCCCTGGCCTTCGTGACCCAGACTACCTTGTCCATGGATGACACCAGCCGGGTGATCGATGCCTTGCGCAAGCGTTTTCCGGCCATTGGCGGGCCGCGCAAGGACGACATCTGCTACGCCACGCAAAACCGTCAGGACGCGGTCAAGCAACTGGCCGATGAGTGCGATGTGGTGTTGGTGGTGGGCAGCCCGAACAGCTCCAACTCCAATCGCCTGCGCGAGCTGGCCGAGCGCATGGCGACTCCGGCCTACCTCATCGACGGCGCCGAAGACATGCAACAGGGCTGGTTCGACGGTGTAGAGCGTATTGGTATCACTGCGGGCGCTTCGGCCCCCGAAGTGCTGGTGCGCGGCGTGATCCAGCAATTGCAGGCCTGGGGCGCGACCGGTGCGGATGAGCTTGCCGGCCGCGAGGAGAACATCACCTTCTCCATGCCCAAGGAATTGCGCGTCAAGTCGCTGCTCTGAGGCTATTCAGCCACACAGCGCTGCATCGATTTTCGTGTCCTCGACTCTCACGCGGCCGGCCGGTGCGACTATCACTCGATAGTTGCTCACCGGCTGGTCTGCAGAGCAAATGTGCAACGTCCTGGCGGTTCTGCGCCGTAACGTCCCCAAACCGTTGAAACTGATTTCCTCTACACGCTTGCGGTTATCGACCACTCGCGTTGTGCCGCCATTGGCGCGTTCGATCAGCACCGGATCGTTTTCGTCGGGACCTTTGCCATCTGCGTCGAGTATGATCCGCCAGCCGTTGCTCCAGTCGTTCTCGATGGCATGAAGCGTAACGATCTGGTTGCGTGTGATTGCGGCCGCTCTCGCCGAACGAATGCCGCTGGCCAGCTCCCGGGCGGTCGCAAGGCCTCGGCTGGAATCGATGAGTTCCTTGAAAGAGGGGGTTGCGACGTTGGCCAGGATGGCCACCAGTGCAACGACGATCAATAATTCGATCAGTGTGAATCCTGCATGCTTCATATGCTTTCCTCCCTGGAAACCGCCGTTTCAATACACTGCGGGCGTTCGTCGTCGCAAAACAACCGTACGTCCCGCTATGGATTTTCCAGCGGCGTTGCTGCCTTATAGTCGTAACGTCTAGGAGACACTCAATGCGTCATATAGCCAAGGGATTCAGCCTCATCGAATTGTTAGTCACTGTGTCCCTGGTGGGCATCCTGGCGGCTATCGCTATCCCGAATTTCACCAGCTCCATCCAGAGCAACAAGGCCGATACCGAACTCAGCGATTTGCAGCGGGCGCTCAACTATGCGCGACTCGAGGCGATAAACAGGGGAGTGGCGGTGCGTATAGCGCCGACCAGCGGGACGGCGTGGACCAACGAATTGCAGGTGTATCTGGTTTCCGATACTCAGACGACGCCCACTGCGCTGCGAAAAATAGCGGCCATGAGCAGCGGCGCCACGCTGGTGGCCGATAACAATGCCACAGCAATTGATTTCAACAACCTGGGCGCGCTCATTGCCCCGGCTGCGGCGGTGACCATGACTTACACCCGAGGCACCATTAGCAAAACCATAAAGGTCTGTCTGACCGGTCGTATCACCTTGGGTGGAGGCTGCTAATGGCTGGTGAAACCCGATATCGCCAGACCGGTATGACCTTGATCGAGGTACTGGTCTCGGTATTGATTCTGGCCATCGGCCTGCTGGGCGCCGCGGCCATTCAGCTCAACGCGCTCAAGTACACCGACAGCGCGACCATGAGCAGTCAGGCGAGCTTCATTGCTTACGACATGATGGACCGCATCCGTGCCAATGTTGATGGTAATGCCAGTGCCAATGGGTCGACCAATGTACTGGCGACTTATGCCTTGGCGAATCTGGATGCGGCGCCAGCGGCCAATCCGAACGATGCCAGAGCGCAGGATCTCTCTGATTTCAGAGGCAACATCATCAACTTTGCAGGCTCGAGCGGTACCGGCAGCATTGATATCACCGGAGCTCCTGAAGTGACCATTAACATCGGCTGGAGCGACACAAGGGCTGCGGGATCGAGCAATCAGGCAACCGGGAACACGACCGGCAGCCCGAGCAACCGGAGTTTTACGCTGACCTCGCGGATCGGGGTCAACCCATGAGAAAGCTTTCCAGAGGCTTCGGTCTGGTCGAAATCATGGTGGCGCTGGTCCTGGGGCTGGTGGTCAGCCTGGGTATCGTGCAGATATTCACGGCTGCCAGAGGCACCTACCAGAGCCAGAATGCCGCAGCGCGGATGCAGGAGGATGCGCGTTTCCTGCTGAGCAAACTGATTCAGGAAATCAGGATGACCGGCATGTATGGCTGCCTGAGCTTCAAAAACTACACGCCTGTATCTCCTGCTATCCCGTGGCCGATCGCACTGGATACTCCAATTCTCTGGGATAATCCGAGCAGGACGCTGACGCTGGTGACTGCCGACGTGGGGACCACAGGCAGTACGCCCACCTGGACCATCGTTTCAGACTGTCAGTCCAAGACGCAGCTTTACGCCAGTACTCGTGCGCCAGATACGGGGCAGACGGCCTTTCCGTTGCGGCAGTTGGTCTACACGCTCAGCGGAACAGACTTGACCATAAAATATGGCACGGATGGCACTCCGCAGCCGCTGTTGCAGAACGTCGCGGACTTCAGTGTTTCTTTCGGCATGACGGGTAACCCGATGTCCTATACCACGGCTGTTACCAAGGCCAACGCCGACGCTGTGCGCAGTGTGCGTATCAGCCTGACGCTGCAGGATGGGCAGAACGGCATCGTCAAGCCTCAGCAGTACAACGTTGTCGCTTACTTGCGTAATCGCTTTTGAACGGGCCGGGCATGAACAGGATCGTGCGATTCAAATCGATACAGGCTTTCCCTGCACGGCAGGGCGGTATGGTGTTGCTGGTCAGTCTGGTGTTTCTGCTGCTGCTCACTCTGCTGGGTATCTCTTCCATGCAGAACGCCACGCTGCAGGAAAAGATGGCGGGAAGCGTCACCCTGCGCAATCAATCCTTCCAGAAGGCCGAAGCGGCATTAAGGCTGGGAGAGTCTTCGATCAAGGTGGCCGGATACACGCTGGCCAAGTGTACAAACTGCGCCCCACCCGCTGAATCAACCACGCTGACCGCCGCGGGAGTGGGGGCGTCCGGGGTGAGCTGGCTGGCAGCAGGTGGTGGCTTTTACGGTGTACAGAATCTGGGGACCACGGCGACACCTGTGAATCGGCCACCGATCTGTACCGGGACAGTAACGCTCTATCGCGTGACATCAGTCGCTATTCAAGGCACGTCGCGCACGGTGCTGGAGAGTATTTATGCCAATTGCTGAGAAACTCCGTCGCAGCCTGAAGTATCTCGGCGGTGCGCTTTTGGCTTTTTATGCCCTTACGCCCGTGTATGCGTTTACGCCAGCACAAGTACCGTTGCTCAGTGCGTCGGCCGTGCCGCCTAACCTGATGCTGCTGGTGGATAACTCCGGGAGTATGTACAACATCATCTGGGCCGCCGGCTTTGATCCGACGGTGACCAATCGTCCCTCGATTATCTATGCGCAGCCTGGGTCATGCGGTCTTTTTAACTGCAGAGGCGTCTCCATTCAGGGCGACGACACGCTCTCGCTGGACTCTGCCGGGCCTTACACGTGCAGAAGCGATTACACCTACGTTGCGCGTGACAACGTGGGTTACTGCCTGAAGTTGCCCGATCCGGCCGGCAACGAGAGCACCACTCGCTACACTGCAGATTACCTCTCTTATCTGGTTGACCTGACGCGGGCCGCCAACACAACTACCAAAGACTTCACCGTCAATAACATCATTCCCAACGATTACCGTATCAATGTCGCGCGCAACGTTTCATTGAACCTCGTTGCCAACAACAAATCCCTGAGAATCGGTCTGGCCGGGTTCAACCCGCCGACCAACGCTGATCCCGGGCGTGGAGGGAAGATTTCCAGACCTGTTGCAGACCTGTCCCCTGTCGCCAGTAACCCTTACAACAACGGCGGTGTCAGCCAGGCTGATGCAAACGATAATGTCACTGCCCTCAATGCGGCCATCAATGCACTGCGAGGCGACTCCAATACGCCGTTGGCCGAAACGTATTATGAGATAACCCGCTACTTTCGGGGCATGACCCCGTATTACGGTTATAGCGGGGCACCGACGACCTACACCAGCCCTATACAGTACCGGTGCCAGAAAAACTTTGGCGTGGTGATCACTGACGGCTTGCCGACATACGATCGGACGTTCCCGACCAACGATCCGGAGGATGTACTCAATACCTCACGCTCACTGCCCAATTGGGACTTGAATGCGGCCAATGACGGGGCCAATCTTAATGGTGATGGTGAGGGCGATACGCTTTATCTGGACGACCTCGCCAAGTTCGCGTATGACATCGACATGCGAAGAGCGAGCAGTACACCTGCCACTGACCTGACCAAGAAAAGTTGGGACACAGACGGCTTCTCTCAACAGAACATGACTACCTACACCATTGGTTTCACAGCCGCCAACCAGATGCTGATAGACGCTGCTGACAATAACCATGGGCACGGCAAGTATTTCCAGACCAATGACAGCGCCGGTTTGAACAACGCCTTGAACCTCGCATTGAGCGATATCTATGCCAAGGCCGGTTCGGGCGGCGGTGGCGTGGCAAACTCGTCTACCCTTCAGGCGGGCAGCCGCTTCTACCAGACCCTTTATGACCCGACGGACTGGCATGGCACGATCAAGGCTTACAATCTGGACGCTACGACAGGAGCGCTGAGCGCCCCTGTCTGGACCACCGATACCACGATCACCAGCAGCACCAAGGCGCCTGTGTTCGAGTCATGGAGCACAGCGGCGACACCGACGAAAATCACCCTGGATTTTCTGAATTTCACGCAGGCGCAACGCGATGCCTTTACCGCTACGCTGCCGAGCGGAGTGACCGGCGCGGAGGTTATTGCCTGGGCCAAAGGCACGGCCAATGCCAAGCTTCGTACTCGTGCCACGCTCTTGGGCGATATCGTCAATTCATCATTGGGTGCCGGGCTGCCGACAGAGAAGACGGCGTCTGATTTGCTCGGCGATACCACTTACACGACGTACCTTTCTGCCAAGTCCAGCAACATGAGTTCCAGTCTGCTGGCCAACGCCAACGATGGCTTCTTCAATGTGATCGACGCCAGCTCCGGTGCGCGTAAATACGCGTATATGCCGTCCACGTCTCTGAGTTCATTGGCGACCATTTCATCCTCTTCCTACGGTTCCGGCGTTCACCGTTTCACGGTGGATGGTCAGATTGCAGTCTTCGATACGCAGGCATCCGCAGGGAGTGTATGGCGCACGGTGGCGTATTCCGGGCTGGGCGCTGGCGGCAAGGCTTTTTTTGCGATCAAGCTTTTCGAAGGTTCGGCAGACAGCATCGGGGCATTGTGGGAGGTCAAGGCTCCCGACACTTCAGACACCAACAACAAGTTCAACAACCTTGGATACACCTACTCCAAGCCGGATGTAGCACGTATGGCCGATGGCACCGGGATCGTTGTTGTGGGCAACGGTTACGGCAGTTTTACCGGGAGGGCGTCTCTGTATGTACTCAACGCCAACACCGGACAGTTCATTGCCGAAATTCCGACTCCGGTCACTGGCAGCGAAACGGATAACGGGTTGTCTTCGGTGAAACTTCGGGTCAATTCGCAGAATGTCGTTCAAGCAGCCTATGCGGGCGATCTCAAGGGCCGCCTGTGGAAGTTCGACATGAGCGGGGCCGCAGCATCCAGCTGGAAAGTCGCTTTCAATGGCTCACCCCTGTTCACTGCACCTCAGGGAGCCAGTCAGTCGATTACCGTTCAGCCCTTGTTGCTGGACCATCCACTCAACGGCAAGATCGTGTATTTCGGTACCGGGAAATTCAGCGAAACTGCGGACAAGCAGACCAGCTCGTTGCAGGATTTCTATGCCATCTGGGATGGCGACAACGGTTCAGGCAACATCGTTGAGGCCAATCTGCAGCCCCAGGCCATTAACGGGACGGTAGTCGGAAGTGGCAATACGTATTACACCACGACTTCCAATGATGTGGATTGGGGCACCAAGAAAGGCTGGTACCTACCGTTGGCAACCACGGCCCCGTATGTCGGCGAGCGGATTATCTATCCGGCACAAACCTCTCGCGGTCGTATCATCTTCACCACGGCAGCCGTCAACTCTACCGACCCTTGCGAAAGCACCGGGACCGGGCGCTTGTTCGAGCTGAACGCCGCGACTGGCAGCATGCTTAATTACCAGGTACTGGATACCAACAATGACGGCGATATCAACTCTTCGGATTTGATCATTGGCGGTCTCGGTATCGGTACCGGTATCCCGGTAGTGGCTTCTATCGTTGCCGGTACCAATGGGGCCAACGATAACAAGTACGTGATTGACTCCAGCGGCGGCCCGCCCACCAAGATTACTGAGAAGGGCGGTAGCGCTAACGTCTTCCAGCGCATCATGTGGCGACAAATCCAATAGGGAAACTAGACATGCGAGTGACATCCAGGGGCTTTACGTTGATCGAACTCATGATCGTCGTGGCGATTGTCGGTATTCTGGCGGCCATCGCGTACCCCAGTTACACCGAATACGTGAAGCGCACCCAGCGGTCGGCGATTGCCAGCCTGCTGTCCGAGCAAAGCCAGGCGCTGGAGCGGTTTTATTCGCAGAAGGGAAATTACTCGGATTACAAAGGAGTATCTGGTGGCAATACGTACTACAAGATAACGCCGACCCTAACTGCCACCGACTTCACCCTGACAGCTGACCCTCTCCCAGGCACGCTGATGGCTGGCGACAAGTGTGGCAGTTTCGTGATCACTAACACCGGGGCGCGTACCAACACGGGCGCAACCAGCGGCGTCACTGCCAAAGATTGTTGGGGCCGCTAAACCGTTTCCTTGTCACGAGACCAAGATGTCCAAGCAGAAAGTAGTCATCGTAGGCGGTGGCGTTATAGGTCTGCTGACCGCCTTCAATCTCGCCTCTGAGCAGGTCAGCGTCGTGCTGCTGGATCGTTCGGGCGTTGGCCAGGAGTCTTCCTGGGCAGGCGGCGGGATTGTCTCGCCGCTTTACCCGTGGCGCTACAGCACTGCGGTCACCGCGCTGGCGCATTGGTCGCAGGACTTCTACCCTCACCTCGCCGAGCGTTTGCTCGCACAGACCGGTATTGACCCTGAAGTGCACAGGACTGGCCTGTACTGGCTCGATCTTGATGACGAGCAGTCTGCGCTTGAATGGGCTGCCCGCGAAAAACGTTCGTTGAACCGCGTGGATATCTCGGCGGTGAATGATGCCGTGCCGGTGCTGGGTGAGGGCTATTCGCGGGCGATCTACATGGCCGATGTGGCCAACGTACGTAATCCCCGTCTGGTCAAATCGCTCAAGGCCGCCTTGCTGGCATTGCCCAATGTCGAGATTCGCGAGCACTGTGAAGTCAGCGGCTTTACCCGTGAAGGCAGCAGGATTTCGGGTGTGCAGACGTCTGCAGGGGATATCACCGGTGATCGGGTGATTCTGGCGGCGGGTGCGTGGAGCGGCGAGTTGCTCAACACCCTGAGTCTGGAACTGCCGGTCGAGCCGGTAAAAGGCCAGATGATTCTCTACAAGTGTGCATCGGACTTTCTGTCGAGCATGGTGCTGGCGAAAGGGCGCTACGCGATCCCGCGTCGCGACGGGCATATCCTGATCGGCAGCACCCTGGAGCATGAAGGGTTCGACAAAACCACTACGCAGGCCGCATTGGAAAGTTTGAAGGCGTCGGCCGTCGAATTGCTTCCGCCATTGGCCCACGCCGAGCCCGTCGCCCAATGGGCAGGCCTGCGCCCTGGTTCGCCTGAGGGCATCCCGTTCATTGGCCCGCTGGAAGGTTTTGACGGCCTGTGGCTCAACTGCGGGCATTACCGCAACGGTCTGGTGCTGGCTCCGGCGTCCTGCCAGTTGATCACTGACCTGCTGCTGGACCGCGAGCCCATCATCGACCCCGCACCCTACGCGCCTGCGGGGCGCCTGGCAGGCTAGCCATCCTCTCGGTCATTCGGAGCGTGGGGCACGATGGTGTTCTCTCGCGCACCTATCGTTCCGCACGCTCCCGCGTGGGAACGCCTTTCGTGACGCTCTGCGTCACACGTTTTTCGCCGCGCAACGCATTCAATCCAGGCCCAGCTTCTTCAGGCGATAGCGCAGTGACCTGAACGACAAACTGAGCCTTTCTGCCGCCGCAGTGCGATTCCAGCGTGTTTCTTCCAGTGCCTGCAGGATGAGCTGGCGTTCGATGCTTTCCAGGTAGTCTTCAAGGTTGTCGATGTCGGCCAGGCTCGGGCCGTCGCTCTCCTGAGGGCTGGCGGACTCTGTCAGGCGCAGGTCGCTGGCGTGGATTTCATCGTTCTCGCACAGCGTGTAGGCGCGCTCCAGCATGTTTTCCAGTTCGCGCACGTTACCGGGGAAGCGGTAGCTCTTCAGCGTTTCCAGCGCCTGCGCGTTCAGGCGTGCGACGGGTTGTGCGCCGTTCCCGGCAAGGCGCTTGAGCACGCTGGCTGCCAGTTGGTCGATATCCTCACGGCGCTCGCGCAATGGGGGCACGCGCACTTCGATCACGTTCAATCGGTAATAAAGATCCTGACGAAACCGACCGGCCGCGACCTCTGCATTCAGGTTCTTGTGGGTGGCACACAGAATACGTACGTCGACAATCTGCTCTTGCTGGCCGCCGACGCTGCGGATGGATTTTTCCTGAATGGCGCGCAGCAGTTTGACCTGCATGGCCAGCGGCAGGTCGGCGACCTCATCGAGAAACAGCGTGCCGGTGTGCGCCGCCTGAAACAGACCGGGCTTGTCTTCGTGGGCACCGCTGAAGCTGCCTTTGCGATGACCGAAGAATTCGCTCTCCATCAGCTCGGAAGGAATGGCGCCGCAGTTCACCGGTATGAAAGGTTTGTCGATGCGCGGACCCTGCTCGTGGATCAGACGCGCTACAAGCTCCTTGCCGCTGCCCGACTCGCCGCTGATGTAGATCGGCGCCTGGCTGCGGGCCAGTTTGCCGATCTGATTGCGCAAGGTACGCATTGCCAGCGAGTCGCCCAGCAGGCGGTTGTCGATGCTTCGCGTGGGTGGTGCGCCGGGCAGGCTCAGCGCGCTATTGACCAGCTCGCGCAACCTGCCGAGGTCGACCGGCTTGGTCACAAAGTCGAAAGCCCCGGCCTTCAGCGCGTTGATCGCCGTGTCCAGATTGCCGTGGGCAGTGATCATCGCCACCGGCACGTGGGGGTAGCCGTGCTGTATGTGTTGCACCAGCTCAAGGCCATTACCGTCAGGCAAACGCATGTCGGTCAGGCACATGTCGAACGGTTCGCGGGCCAGCCAGTCGTGCGCTTCGGCGACGTTACGGGCACTGCGGGTGTCGAGTTTCATGCGCCCCAGCGTGATCTCCAGGAGTTCGCGAATATCCGGCTCATCATCGACTATCAGGATTTTTTGCCGTTGGCTCATGCTCAGCTCGTCTTGAACGGGTGGGCGAAGGTAATGCGCAGGCAACTGCCACCTGTGGGGCGGGGCGCATATTCCAGGTGCGCCTGATTGCTTTCGCACAGTTCACGTGACAGATATAGACCAAGGCCGGTGCCTTTGCTCTCTGTGGTGAAAAACGGTTCGAAGATCTTGCTCAGGTGTTGCTCGCTGACCCCCGGCCCGTCGTCCAGCACTTCCAGCGTAGGCAGCTCGCTTCTGGGGTCATTGTGCAGTTTCAGCCAGACCTGTGCTGATGGATGATTTTTGCCGCTGTAGCGCAGGCCGTTCTGCAACAGGTTGGTCATGATTTGCGTCAGTTGTCCAGAATCCATGCGGGTTGTCAGCGTGCCGGGGCTTATGTCGACATGAATCGACTGATTGGGCGCAGCGGAACTGCGAAATTCAGCAACAAAGTGTTCCAGCCAGGTTTTCAGGTCGAGCAGTTCGGGTTGCGCTTCGCGTCTGCGCGACAATTGCAGGACATTTTCGATGACCCGATCAATGCGTCCCGACTGCTCATGAATGATCTGCCCCAGGCGTCGATCCGCTGCACTGAGCTCTTCCGATTCATTAAGCAACTGCGCCGCATGACTGACGGCACCCAGCGGGTTGCGTATTTCGTGGGCAATCCCGGCGGTCAGGCGTCCCAGTGCGGCAAGCTTGAGCTGCTGCGCCTGATGGGCAATCTGCGACAGGTCTTCGAGAAAAACCAGCGTCTGACGCTGATCTCCACGGTTGAGTGTGGCGAAGCTCGGTTGCAGTACCAGCCCCACGGGGGCGGTGGTGATGCTGCGCGGCACCATGATCGGATTGACGAGCCACTGGCGCAGGCGTTCGACCAGTTGTGGCGAGCAGGTGTCGATGAGCTGGCCGACCAGTTGTTCCTGGCCCAGCAGGTGTAAGGCCCCCTGATTGGCCAGCAGCACCTGATGGTTGGCATCCAGCACCAGAATGCCGGTACGCATGCGTTGCAGAATGAGTGCGTTGAGTGCCTCCAGGCTGTCGACATCCGCCGCGCGCTGCTCGGCCAGTACCTCGCTGACCTGCATGCGCGCTGTCAGCGCCTGCACCAGCAGGGCGGCGGCGAAGCACAAGGCGCCCAGCGAGCCAGCCTGCACGTAGTCGTTGGAAACCGAAGGTGTGCCGAAGCTGATGTAGAACGTCAGGTAGATGATGCCGATGGCCGAAACCGCAGCGATCAACAAGCCGATACGGCCGCGCAGCAACACATTGCTGATCGCTACTGAGGCAATCAACAGGTTGCCGATACCGCTGGAGGGCCCGCCGGCTGCATAGAACAGCGCGGAGAGCATGATCGCGTCGGTCATCGCCAGGCCGAAAAACTGTGCCTGACGGCTGGGGCGTTCCAGCAGCACGACGACCAGAATGTTGAACACCAGATACAACCAGCAGCCCGAGCGGAACAGGTTCGGGTTGGCCAGTTGCAGCAGCTCGGTTTCCAGGCTGCTGGAAATCAACAGGACCAGTACAACGCCGATGGTCAGTCGATAGAGGTGGTACAGCCGCAGAATCCGCTGCGCCTGCGGGCTGACAAGGGACGGTGAGTCAGCGGTCACGTGCCGCGGGGCCCTGCAGGCGGTGTGCCTCGCTGCAATACCATTGCTGTGCCTGGCTCAGCGCACGATCCTGCGGCAGATGAACGCCACACTGCGCGCATCGCACCATGGGTGTCGAGGCCAGTTCAGGCGGCTCGGCGCGGGATTTCGGCTTGGGGGGATTGATCAGACGCTTGACGAACCAGACCAACGCCGCGATCAACGCGACCCACATAAGTAAGCGAACCATGACTACCAGCTTAGTGATTGACGATGGCGCAGTGTAGCCAAGCCGCGAGCGGGCGCACAGGGGCAAAATTGATGCACAAAAAAAGAGGCCCGAAGGCCTCTTTTTTCATGCACTCAGGATCAGTCGAACAGACCCAGGGTCATGTAGCTGAACCACGAACGGCTCTTGGTGCCTTTCGCTTCGGCGTCTTTTTCCGCCTGTTCGTCCAGCTCGGCCTGATTCTCCGGCAGCAGTTCTTTCGGAATGGAATCCTTGGCGTCCTGGTACTGCTTCTTCATGTCCTGATCGGCGCGGGTCTGGCCCGGTGGCAGCGGAGCGCTGCCGTCGATCAGGCCAAGGGTCGCTTTCGACAGCCATGAGCGGTTATCGGCCTCGGCTTCACGCGGGGTGAACTTGCCGTCAGCCAGTTGCGGGTGGTTCGGGTAGTTGGTCTTCAGCACTTCCAGGCTGGTGGCAGCCAGGTCGTCAAGGTGCAGACGCTGATAGGACTCGACCATCACCGCCAGACCGTCGCCGACCGAAGGCGTCTCCTGGAAGTTTTCCACTACATAGCGGCCACGGTTGGCGGCGGCGACATAGGCCTGACGGGTCAGGTAGTAGTCGGCTACGTGGATTTCGTAGGACGCCAGCAGGTTGCGCAGGTAAATCATGCGCTGCTTGGCGTCAGGCGCATAGCGACTGTTCGGAAAGCGGCTGGTCAACTGGGCGAATTCGTTGAACGAGTCACGCGCAGCGCCCGGGTCACGCTTGGTCTGGTCCAGCGGCAGGAAGCGCGCCAGGAGGCCCACGTCCTGGTCGAAGGAGGTCAGGCCCTTCATGTAATACGCATAGTCGACGTTCGGGTGCTGCGGATGCAGGCGGATGAAACGCTCGGCAGCGGATTTGGCTGCTTCGGGTTCACCATTCTTGTAGTTCGAGTAGATCAACTCGAGCTGAGCCTGATCGGCGTAGCGACCGAACGGATAGCGAGATTCCAGCGCCTTGAGCTTCTCAGTGGCACTGTTATAGCTGTTATTTCCCAGGTCGGCCTGCGCCTGCTGGTACAGCTCGACTTCGCTGAGGTTTTCGTCGATGACTTCCTTCGACGAACAGGCCGCAGTCAATGCGAGGATGGCGATCAGCAGCAGGTGTTTCACTTGCATGGCGGCTTGCGTCCCTATAACGGCCTGCTGTCTTGGGCGGGGCCGTCCTGTTATGATGAGCGCCCCGCGATACCGGCGGGACAAAAGACGCCGTATTTAACCACAAGCGCGCTGCCGAAACCAAAGGCTAGCCGCCACCTAGTCTGGTCATGTCCGAAAATATAGAACTTCGCGCAGAGGTGCCGTCCGAATTGGGCGGTCAACGCCTCGATCAAGTCGCCGCACAATTATTCGCTGAGCACTCGCGCTCGCGCCTTTCCGCCTGGATCAAGGACGGCCGCCTGACTGTGGACGGAGGCGTTCTGCGCCCTCGCGACATCGTGCACGGTGGCGCTGTTCTCGAGCTGATTGCCGAGCAGGAGGCCCAGGGTGAATGGGTCGCTCAGGACATCGAACTCGACATCATCTATGAAGATGACCAGATCCTCGTCATCAACAAGCCCGCCGGGCTGGTGGTGCATCCGGCTGCCGGTCATGCCGACGGCACGTTGCTCAACGCCCTGCTGCACCATGTACCGGACATCATCAATGTTCCGCGTGCCGGCATCGTGCACCGTCTGGACAAGGACACCACCGGCCTGATGGTGGTCGCCAAGACCATTCAGGCGCAGACACAGCTGGTTACCCAGTTGCAGAGTCGCAGTGTCAGCCGTATCTACGAGTGCATCGTGATCGGCGTGGTGACCGCAGGCGGCAAGATCGACGCGCCCATCGGCCGTCACGGTCAGCAGCGCCAGCGCATGGCGGTGATGGAAGGCGGCAAGCAGGCGGTCAGTCATTACCGCGTGCTGGAGCGCTTCCGTTCGCACACCCATGTACGGGTCAAGCTGGAAACCGGGCGTACCCACCAGATTCGCGTGCACATGGCGCATATCAACTATCCGTTGGTCGGCGACCCTGCCTACGGCGGTCGTTTCCGTATTCCGCCAGCGGCCAGCCTGACCATGGTCGATTCGCTCAAGACCTTCCCGCGGCAGGCGTTGCATGCCCGCTTCCTGGAGCTGGATCATCCGACCACCGGTAAGCGCATGAGCTGGGAATCGCCATTGCCGGACGATTTCGTCTGGTTGCTGTCCCTGCTCAAGCAGGATCGCGAGGCGTTCATCGGGTGAATGACTGGCTGATACCTGACTGGCCTGCGCCAGCACAGATCAAGTCCTGCGTTACCACTCGCTCGGGTGGGGTCAGCCTGGCTCCGTTCGACAGCTTCAATCTGGGCGATCACGTCGATGACAGCCCGCAGGCCGTGGCGAGCAATCGCCAGCGCCTGACCGCCAGTCTCAAGGCTCAGCCCGCCTGGTTGAAGCAGGTGCACGGCGTAGACGTCGTACCTGCCGATCCATCCCGCGTCGTCGAGGCCGATGCCAGCTGGACGAGCACGCCTGGCGTTGCCTGCACCATCATGACCGCCGACTGCCTGCCCGCGCTGTTCTGTCGTCGTGACGGTACGCGTGTGGCTGCTGCGCATGCCGGCTGGCGCGGGCTGGCGGCCGGGGTGCTGGAAGCGACGGCCGACAGCCTGCAGAGTGCTCCCGAAGACATCATGGTCTGGCTGGGGCCGGCCATCGGCCAGCCGTCGTTCGAAGTCGGCCCCGAGGTGCGCGAGGCCTTTACCGCCAGTCACCCGCAGACAGCCGCTGCGTTTGTCGCCAGTTCGAATCCTGATCGTTTCATGGCCGACATCTACGCGCTCGCCCGGTTAAGACTGGCAGCCCAAGGTGTCTCTGCCGTGTATGGCGGCGGGCTGGATACCTTCACCGACCCGCGCTTCTTTTCCTACAGGCGTGCCGCGCGCACTGGCCGCTTCGCTTCGCTGATCTGGATCGAACACGCCTGATTGCCGGGCTGTTTTGCACATTCCAGCTAGACTTGCCTGAACACTCGTCTGATCTGTATCAACCCCGGCCCGCTTGAAACGCGCAGAATCGTCCGCATCTAACTGGCTATTCAGCAGGTTTTCTTTATAGGTGTGTTCATTGCTCCGGCCTGCATTAAAGGAAGGTGACTAATGCGTATCGACAGATTGACCAGTAAATTACAGTTAGCGTTATCCGATTCCCAGTCGCTGGCCGTTGGCCTCGACCATCCCGCCATCGAACCTGCGCACTTGATGCAGGCGCTGCTTGAGCAGCAGGGCGGCTCCATCAAGCCTCTGCTGTTGCAGGTAGGCTTCGACGTCAACAGCCTGCGCAAGGAACTGAGTGCAGAGCTGGACCGCCTGCCAAAAATCCAGAACCCGACCGGCGACGTCAACATGTCGCAGGATCTGGCGCGCCTGCTCAATCAGGCTGACCGTCTGGCGCAGCAGAAAGGCGACCAGTTCATTTCCAGCGAGCTGGTGCTGCTCGCGGCAATGGACGAGAACAGCAAGCTCGGCAAATTGTTGCTGGGGCAGGGCGTCAGCAAGAAAGCTCTGGAAAACGCCATCAACAACCTGCGCGGCGAAGGTGCCGTGAATGACCCGAACGTCGAAGAGTCGCGTCAGGCGCTGGACAAGTACACCGTTGACCTGACCAAGCGTGCCGAAGAGGGCAAGCTCGACCCGGTGATCGGTCGTGATGACGAGATTCGTCGCACCATTCAGGTCCTGCAGCGCCGCACCAAGAACAACCCGGTGCTGATCGGCGAACCTGGCGTGGGCAAGACCGCCATTGCCGAGGGCTTGGCGCAGCGCATCATCAATGGCGAAGTGCCGGACGGCCTGCGCGGCAAGCGCTTATTGTCGCTGGACATGGGCGCGTTGATTGCCGGTGCCAAGTACCGGGGTGAGTTCGAAGAGCGCCTCAAGTCGCTGCTCAACGAACTGTCCAAGCAGGAAGGCCAGATCATCCTGTTCATCGACGAGTTGCACACCATGGTTGGTGCCGGCAAGGGCGAAGGCTCGATGGACGCTGGCAACATGCTCAAACCTGCACTGGCGCGCGGCGAGCTGCATTGTGTCGGCGCCACCACGCTCAACGAGTACCGCCAGTATATAGAGAAGGATGCGGCGCTTGAGCGTCGATTCCAGAAAGTCCTGGTCGACGAGCCAAGCGAAGAAGACACCATTGCGATCCTGCGTGGCCTGAAAGAGCGCTACGAAGTGCACCACAAGGTCGCCATCACTGACGGCGCGATCATCGCAGCGGCCAAGCTGAGCCATCGCTATATCACCGACCGCCAGTTGCCGGACAAGGCCATCGACTTGATCGACGAAGCGGCCAGCCGCATTCGCATGGAGATTGACTCCAAGCCTGAAGTGCTCGACCGCCTTGAGCGTCGCCTGATCCAGCTGAAAGTAGAGGCTCAGGCCCTCAAAAAGGAAAAAGACGAGGCGGCGATCAAGCGCCTGGAAAAACTTCAGGGTGAAATCCAGCGTCTTGAGCTTGAGTACGCGGACCTTGAAGAAATCTGGACCTCGGAAAAAGCCGAGGTCACCGGCTCGGCACAGATCCAGCAGAAAATCGAACAGTCTCGCCAGGAGCTGGAAGCCGCGCGCCGCCGGGGCGATCTGAACCGCATGGCCGAGTTGCAGTACGGGATCATTCCCGACCTGGAGCGCAGCCTGCAAATGGTCGACCAGCACGGCAAGCCGGAAAACCAGTTGCTGCGCAGCAAGGTGACCGAGGAAGAAATTGCCGAGGTCGTGTCGAAGTGGACCGGTATCCCGGTGTCGAAGATGCTCGAAGGCGAGCGTGAGAAGCTGTTGCGCATGGAAACCCTGCTGCACAACCGGGTGATCGGCCAGGAAGAAGCGGTGGTTGCGGTCTCCAATGCCGTGCGTCGTTCGCGTGCCGGGCTTTCCGACCCTAACCGTCCGAGTGGATCCTTCATGTTCCTCGGCCCCACCGGCGTGGGCAAGACCGAACTGTGCAAGGCGCTGGCCGAATTCCTGTTCGACACCGAAGAAGCGATGGTGCGTATCGACATGTCCGAGTTCATGGAGAAACATTCCGTGGCTCGCCTGATCGGTGCGCCGCCAGGCTATGTCGGTTACGAAGAGGGCGGCTACCTGACCGAAGCCGTGCGTCGCAAACCGTATTCGCTGATTCTGCTCGATGAGGTCGAGAAGGCGCATTCCGATGTGTTCAACATCCTCTTGCAGGTGCTTGAAGACGGACGCCTGACGGACAGCCACGGGCGCACGGTGGACTTCCGCAATACCGTGATCGTCATGACTTCCAACCTGGGCTCTGCGCAGATCCAGGAGCTGGTCGGTGACCGTGAGGCGCAGCGTGCTGCAGTGATGGACGCAGTCGGTACGCACTTCCGTCCGGAGTTCGTTAACCGGATCGACGAAGTGGTGATCTTCGAACCGCTGGCGCGTGACCAGATCGCCGGTATCACCGACATCCAGCTGGGCCGCCTGCGCAAGCGTCTGGCCGAGCGCGAGCTGTCGATGACCCTGAGCCCCGAGGCGCTGGACAAGCTGATCGCCGTTGGTTACGACCCGGTCTATGGCGCACGGCCGCTGAAGCGGGCGATTCAGCGCTGGATCGAGAACCCGCTGGCGCAGATGATCCTCTCGGGCAGCTTCATGCCCGGTACGACTATCACCGGCAAGGTGGTCGACGACGAGATCACGTTTGTCTGACAGCGCTCGTTAACGCTCTATAGAAGGGCCCTCGAACCGAGGGCCTTTTTTTGAGGCATGGTCAGCAGTAGAATCAGGCCCGAGAGGCGATCTGAAAAAAAATCGCAAATCATTGTCTTAAAAAGCAATTTATAGGGTTGACAGGTGTTTTTAAAATTGTAGAATAGCGCGCCTCAGAGACGTGAACGCAACGATACAAACGAAGCGGAAAGGTCGATGAGATTGAAATCAACGAGTTAACAGCAAGCTGGTTTCAAGGCGACAGGTTGTAAAGTTGAATCTGAAATCGATAGTTCCGCGATAGCTCAGTTGGTAGAGCAAGTGACTGTTAATCACTGGGTCCCTGGTTCGAGTCCAGGTCGTGGAGCCAGATTTCGCAAGGTTCAATGCAGTTTCAGTCGGGGTATAGCGCAGTCCGGTAGCGCGCCTGCTTTGGGAGCAGGATGTCAGGAGTTCGAATCCCCTTACCCCGACCATATTTGGGTCGTTAGCTCAGTTGGTAGAGCAGTTGGCTTTTAACCAATTGGTCGTAGGTTCGAATCCCACACGACCCACCATTTTTGGTCAGTTTGTATCTGGCTGGATCTTAGGGAGTGACGCCACAAGCGTCACCCAAATAGAAAACGCCTCCTCGGAGGTGTTTTTTAGCATCATCGGGGTATAGCGCAGTCCGGTAGCGCGCCTGCTTTGGGAGCAGGATGTCAGGAGTTCGAATCCCCTTACCCCGACCATTTTCGCCCAGCTGTATCAGGGTTGAAGATCAGGACTCAAGAACAGTCGTTTTGAGTCCAACAGAAAAGGCGTCCTTCGGGACGCCTTTTTTGTTGGGTGCATTTTCAGGTGAGACCGCTTTGAGCAGCCGCCTGATGCGAAATAGGGCACCTGCAAGCTCTGCGATGTCTGGAGCGCCCCGTACCGAGCGAATGCTTGTACGGGGCCTCACGCATGACATCGGGTACTGGAATCAACGTGCTCGCAACTGACAGGCCGCTGCCTGCCTTACTGACTGGCGCGCGTCGGCGCTTTTTGACCCAGGCGTATCAGTTCGTTGGAGAAGCACAAACCAGCGATGATCAGGGCCCCTCCCGGATAGAGGCTTTCGCGCGGTACTTCATTGAGGGCTACAAATGCCAGCAATGCCGCAAACAGCGGTTCGGTGAGTTCAAGCGCTTGCACTTGGGATGGCTTGAGGTACTCAATGGCCTTGGTCGTGCAGAAAAAGCCGAGGATGGTCGGCAGGGCGGCCAGCGCCAGCAGTGCGGCAATAGCCATTGATGACAGCTCGCCGATCACGAAACCATCGGCGGCGGCCGGCATCAGCAGGTACAGGCTGCCGAAGAAGAGCAGTTGACGAGTGAAATGCAGGCCCCCCGAAACGCCCATTTTTTTCATGGCAACTGAAAACGCTCCGTAGCCACAGCCTGCGATCGAGGCCAGGGCTGCACCTTCCAGAGTGAAGCCCTGTTGCAAATCAGCGCCGAAGATCACTGCAATTCCTGAGATGGCCAGTGCGGCCCCCACGGTTGCATTTGCAGTGATGGCATCCTTCAGTAACAGGCGCCCCAGAATGATCGACGAGATTGAGGCACTGGCCATGAGTACGACCACGACACCCGCCGCAGCGTAATGTCGGTAGGCGGACGTTTCGAAATGGAACAGCACGAAAATACCGAGGAACGCGCAGATCGCGGCCTGGCTCCATTTGGCGGCTGATGTCGGACGCTTGAGGAAGCGCAGCACGATCGAGAGCAGGATGCACCCCAGTATCGTTTTGATGACGGCAACGCTGCTGGAGGTGAAGCCATTGCTCATGAGTACCTTGCTTAGCACACCAATGGTTGCGTTCAGTGCGGCGGCGGAGAGCGCAAAGATAACGCCCTTGCTGAAATTGGATTGCATTGATGACGTTCCCTGTCGCTGGTTTGTCGTTTGAGAGGAGTGAAGCGATTGCGGGTGGCCTGCAGATCCACGCTGGCCTTGGCAATCATCGGGCAATGTTCGGCGAGTTAGATAAACCAGGTCAAGGCCTGAAAAGTTGTCGAATGCGGCAGCAACCCATAAAGCAGATAATCCTTGACGCCTGACACGAGCGTCAAAAGCAGTGCGAGCAAGACGTTGGCGCACGACCACGGAAAGCAGTTCCAGCTTACTGGGGCTGCGAATCAGCCGATTGACCAGCAGATACTTCAGGTTTGCCGGTGCGCCGATCAGCAGGCTTGCCAGTAGTAACAGCCGAGGCGTGGACTCGCCCAGGTAAATCGCCAGGCTGTGCCGGAAAGTTGATATTGTTTCGCCATCTTAATCGTCTGGGTTCAGTTGTTGATGTACGTTACAGAGACCGTGTTACCCGGGTTTACATTATGGACGATCATGATATATTAACGCGATAATGTGTTTAAAGGTGGATAAATTAAATTTAATTGTTGTTTCTCGATCAGTGAATGTACGCTCGTTTAAATATTGCCAGAGGGCGATAATGAGCATGCGTACGTCGAGGCGCTACAGGGCTTAATTCAATAGATTACCCGCTAATATGAGTGACTGCCATGAGTGATATTCTAAATAAAATAAAACATTACAAGCTTCAAGAGATAGAGGCGGCAAAAACTAACGTACCATTAAGTCGCATCAAGCAGCGTGCCCTCGAACAGTCCAGTCCCCGCGGTTTTTATAAAGCACTGAAAGCAAAAGAACAGCAGGGTCTGTTGGGGCTCATTGCAGAAATAAAGAAAGCAAGTCCATCAAAAGGCCTGATTCGCGAAGACTTCAACCCGCCCGAACTGGCGAAGGCTTATGAAACCGGTGGGGCCGCCTGTTTATCCGTTCTGACCGACACGCCCAGCTTCCAGGGTTCCCCGCAGTTTCTCATCGATGCGCGAAACGCTTGCGCCCTTCCTGTGTTACGAAAAGACTTCATGTTTGACACTTATCAGGTATATGAGGCACGTGCCTGGGGCGCGGATTGCATATTGCTGATCATGGCCTCATTGAGTGACGACCTCGCCGCCGAACTTGAAGATGCCGCCATGACGCTGGGGATGGACGTTCTGGTGGAAGTGCATAACGAACATGAAATGGAGCGTGCGCTCAAACTGTCTTCTCCGCTGCTCGGCGTCAATAATCGCAACCTGCATACCTTCGAAGTAGACCTCGGCACAAGCGAGCGACTGGCATCCATGGTGCCCGCAGGCAAACTGCTGGTCGGTGAAAGTGGCATCGGCAACCATAACGATTGCCTGCGACTCAAAAAATCCGGCATTACTACCTTTCTGGTCGGCGAAAGTCTGATGCGCAAAGAGGATGTTACTGCGGCCACAAGAACACTGCTGACCGGCAGTGCTGACTGACGCGTAGGAAACTCACGGCTCAGAGGGGCGTTAATGCGCTCCTCTGACCGTCCTGCACTTGTCCAGACGTATGCAGTTGATTGGCCCTGAATGCTGTGGAATCAGTATCCACAGCATCACGACCTGAAGCAGTAGAAAACCCTTAGAGCGAAAACCTGGCCACCAGCTTATTCATGTCTACAGCAAGCACTGAGAGCTCGGCACTGGCCGCCGCTGTCTGATTGGCCCCCGTTGCACTCTGGATGGAAAGATCGCGAATACTCATCAGGTTGCCGTCGACCGAACGTGCGACCTGCGCCTGCTGCTCCGATGCGGTCGCAATCATCAGGTTCATTTCGTTGATTTCATTGATTGCTTTCGCGATCAGGGTCAGTGCTGCTCCGGCTTCATGAGCGATGGTGAGTGTGCCACCGGCCTGATCGCAACTTTCACTCATGGCCTTGGTGGCCTGTGCAGTGCCCGTGAGGATGTCGCCAATCATTTTCTCGATTTCCTGAGTCGAGGTCTGGGTACGATGGGCCAGCGCTCTGACCTCATCAGCCACCACCGCGAAACCGCGTCCCTGCTCACCTGCCCGGGCGGCTTCGATAGCTGCGTTCAAGGCCAGGAGATTGGTTTGTTCCGCAATCGTACGAATGACTTCCAATACCTTGCTGATGTCCTTGGATTGCACGGCCAGACGCTCTACATCGACACTGGTGCTCTGCACGGTCTTGCTCAGTTTCTCGATGGCGTCGACCGTACTGGTAACCCGTGCTGCGCCGGTGCGGGTTGACTGATCAGAGGCTTTGGCTGCATCCGATGCAGCGGCAGCATTACGCGCCACCTCATCGACCGCAGCGGTCATCTGGTTAACGGCGGTGGCTGCCTGATCAATTTCGTTATTCTGGCGCAGCAAACCTTTGCTCGACTCCTCGGTGACTGCGTTCATTTCTTCAGCGGCGGATGCCAGTTGAGTGGATGAATCACCGATCAGCTTGATCGTATCGCGCAGATTGTTTTGCATGACCTGGGTAGAGCGCATCAGGTCGGAAAATTCGTCTTTGCCCGTGACGGTAATCACGCTGCGCAGATCACCCTTGGCGATGGTGTCGTTGACACGCAGCATGTCGCGCAACGGCGTGACGATACTTTTGGTGAACAGCACGGCCAGCACAATCGTCGCCAGCGTCGCGGCTGCAATAATGAAGATCACAAACGTTAAGCCGCTTTGATACGAATCCTCGGATTCTTTTCCTGAGTTTGCCGCCTCGTCAATGTTCATTTGAACAAGCCCGTTCACAGCGTCGTCGAGAAGACGGGTAACAGGCGTCACGTTTGAACTCAGGTAGGCCAGCGCTTCAGTGGTTGCGTTTTGACGGATAAGTGCAATCACCTGGTCGAATGCAACCAGTGCTTTATCGGTGTTTTCCGACACGGCTTTGAACAGTTGTCCTTCTTTATCGCTGGCGACAAAAGGGGCGTAAAGGGCTACCTGCTTTTTCAACTCCTCACTCAGCGAAGCGATCATGCCGGACGTGGTGGCCATGTCCTGCGGATTGGTCTGGGACAGCATTCTGCGGACTTCCAGGCGCAGGCGCAGCATCGTGGCATTGATTCGGTCTGCAACCACCACGCTGGCCAATGCATCGTTTTCAATGTCTCTGGCCGTCTCGCGGATTTCTCCCATTTTCCATACTGAAATACCACCCAAGGCGACCAATAAGAGTGCAATAAACATAAAGCTGAGTGCTGCGCGCGCAGATACTTTCAAGTTTCTCATTGTCACTGACCTCCTTGTAGAATTGATTTTTCACGGCTTTAGAACTATCGGCTACCAGAAATATTACTTGAGGGGGTCGGGTTTGGTTTCTGGATTAGTTCGTGCATTAGTTGCGCACGGTTTTGTTCTTTAATTTGTTTAGTGCGCTTTTTTGGGGCGGGATTCATGTAAGTCAGAGGGTGTACAACTCGCTTGTCTTGAGCGTGCAATCAGTAGGCGCTTGAAAAGTAAGAGAAAAGCTATCTTTTTAGAGTGGCCGGACAGCCAGGCGCTCTTACCCCTCTCAATCGTAACCATTTAATACGGTCAGCGTTTCAGGGGTGTAAATCAGGGCTCAAGAGCAGTCGCTTTTGTCTGGAGGGTCCCGTGACGACTTGCTGCGTGAGCTATCCCGCGCAAGACTTCATAACGATTCTCTGATCACCAGCGGGCAGTCCACCGGCTGGGAGCCCGACACTTCAAGGCTTTCAATCAGGTGCCGGGCGGCGTTGCGACCGATCTCGTAATACGGCAGTTGCACCGTGGTCAGCGCAGGAATGAACAGCTCGGCGATGCCGATCATGTTGTCATAACCCAGTACGGCAACATCGCCGGGGATTTTCAGGCCTTGGCCCAGCAGCAACTGGTAGGCACAAAAGGCAATGCGGTCATTGCCGCAGATCAGAATGTCGAACTGCGGACGCCCATCTATCATGTGCCGTGCAAGGATAGCGGCGGTTTCCCAGTAGGCATCGTGTTCGGACAGGTTGTACTGCAAGAGTTCGTCGCGAGTCAGGCCGAATGCCTCGCAGGCACGCAACATACCCGCTTGGCGGATTTCCCAGGCCAGGCTCTGTTTTGGCAGGTTTATGAACAGCGGGCGTCGATAGCCCTTGCTGAACGCGTGGTTCAAGGCGCGGTACTGACCCGTTTCGTCGTCTGGCACATAACTGACCAGGCTGCTGTCGTCGGCTACGCAGTTGGCGAGCACCAGCGGCTTGCTCTTCAGGCGCTGGGGGATACTCACTTTGCGTAACCCCATGGCGCTGAAGATCAACCCGTCGGGGCGGTGCGACAGCATCAGGTCAATGTTCTGGTCAGTGGGCGGATTGCTTAGCAGGTTGAGGATAAATACGTTCCAGCCTGCCTGCTGCGCGGTCTGTTCGATCGACAGCAGCAGCTCGACCGCAAACGGCGTCGTTGCGGTGTCCAGGGCAAATACGCCGATGGTTCGGGTCTGCAGGTTGTCGCCGCGAATCCTGCGAGCCGACAGGCTGGGTACGAATTGAAGCTCATCGATCGCGTTGCGCACTCGCTGATAAGTCTCCGGGCTCAGTTTTCCCGGATCATTGAGCGCCCGAGACACCGTCATCAGAGACACACCGGCCAGTTTTGCAACGTCTTTAACTGAGGTCATGCGAAGCGGAGCCTGTCGGGTTGACTGATGATTATCATGCTACAGAGACCTGATTTTTTTCGCGACTTCAATGATTTACCGACAGGTAGCCCGAGGCGAGTTGCCATGCGTCGGCGATGCAGACCCGGCCTCCGGTTCCGTTGGCAATAAGCTTTACCCCCAGGCTGTCGGTCTGTGGATAAAGACGGCTGCTGAAGCTGAAACTGCCGTTTTGCTCGAACACCTCGATGGACGAGCGATCAAGGAAGATCCGCAGTTCAAGCTGATTCTGTTGTGGATCTATCGCTACACTGCGCTGACCGCTGACGTGGGTGCCCGACTGAGTACGGTCGAGTATCAAACCTTTCAGCGACGCATCGTAGTAAAGCAGCGTCTGCTCCTTGCCATCCTCACTGCAACGCAAGGCCACACCCAGGTGACCTTCGATGCAGTCGAGCAGGTCCAGGTGCACGTGGATTTCGAGCATGTCGCCGTGTATGTCGGCCAGCCATTGGCTACCCGCTTCGCTCCACCAGGGGGTGCCTGGCAGTGACGCGTTGCGCAACGCTGTCAGCTCGCGCGCGGGCTGCACGCACAGGCGATCGGCGCGTACTTCAAGTTCTCGCGGCAGGCCCAGCATGCCGCGCCAGTGATGTGCCTCGGTTGGGGTCGGGCTTTCCCACATGTCGATCCAGGCCCACAGCAGACGCCTGCCATCGGCAGCCACCAGCGTCTGCGCCGCATAGAAATCGTGACCGCTGTCCAGCTCGATAAAAGGCCCGCCGGTGAACTGCCATTGACTGTCGACCTGGCCCACTCGATAGCCGGTGTGAAACCTGTTCAGTCGCTCGTAGCGCTGCGCCGGCATGCCCTGGGGGGAGTAAAGCAGTACGTCGCGTTCATTGAGGCCAAACAGGTCCGGGCATTCCCACATATAGCCGTCGCCTTCGCCGCCTGTGGACACATAACTGACGAAGTCCCACGCGTGCAGGTCCCTGGATCGATAGAGCGGCAGCAGCGGTTTGTCGCCCAGGCGTGCGCCGGCAATCAGGTACCAGTGGCCATCCTGTCGCCAGACTTTCGGGTCACGGAAATGAATCATCCCGTCTTGCGGCGGGGTGTCGATAACGGCGCCGTGTTTGATGAAGCTGATGCCGTCGCTACTGGTGGCCAGGCACTGCACCTGACGGATGAAACGCTCGTCGCCCACGTCACCCAGCCACGTGTGCCCGGTGTAGATCAGCGCCAGGGTGTCGTCATGTACCACTGCACTGCCGGAAAAACAGCCGTCCCGGTCGAAGTCATCACCGGGTGCCAGGGCAATGGGCAGGTGCTGCCAATGGACCAGATCGGCACTCTTTGCATGGCCCCAGTACATCGGGCCCCATTTCGCGTCGAACGGGTGGTGCTGATAGAACACGTGATATTCGCCACGAAAGAACACCACCCCGTTAGGGTCATTCATCCAGCCCGCAGGCGGGGCCAGGTGGTAACCGGGGCGATAATCGTGGACGAGCTGCGACAGACCCTCTTCCAGCGCATGGCGCGCGCGCTCGAGGGCGGGAGACATCGGCTTGTTCATGGCATTTGCAGAAAAACTCATAGGGTGCCTGCTTGTACGAGGTGCGGTGTGGTGCCGGGTGTCAGGTGTTGACTGGCGTCTGTGTGGCGCTTCAGGGCCAGGCCATCTGCGTCGAACAGGTGCAGGTTGCTGTCGTCGAATTGCAGCGCGACCTGATCGCCTGCCTGCCAGCCGGCCTTGGCATCGCAGCGACAAATCAAGGGCTCGCTCGCCCCGGTAGCCAGATGCACATAGACCTCGCTGCCCAGGTATTCGACACCGGATACCGTGACGCCAACGCCGTTGTTCGCAGCATTGAGGGTGATGTGCTCCGGGCGAACACCCAGGGTCAGTTGCGCATCCTCAGTCAGATTCGAGCTGTCGAAGGGCAGGGATTTCATACCCAGTGCCGGGATGTCGATCAGGCTGTTGCGACCCGGTGCCTGCAAGCTCACGGGCAGAAAATTCATTCTCGGCGAGCCCAGAAAACCGGCGACGAAAAGGCTGGCAGGGCGTTCGTAGAGTTCGCGTGGTGAGCCGACCTGTTCGACCTGACCGCCGTTGAGCACGACAATCTTGTCCGCCAGGGTCATCGCCTCGACCTGATCGTGGGTGACGTAGATCATCGTCGAGCCCAGCCGCTTGTGGAGCCGTGCGATTTCGTTGCGCATCTGGACCCGCAGCGAGGCGTCCAGGTTGGAAAGCGGTTCATCGAACAACAGGATGTCCGGTTCCCGCGCCATGGCTCTGCCCATGGCCACGCGCTGACGCTGCCCGCCGGACAATTCCCGGGGCTTGCGCTGCAGCAGTTTGTCCAGTTGCAGGATCTGCGCGGTTTTCAGCACGCGTTCGCGCAGGCTGCTTTTTTCCGTCTTGGCCAGCTTGAGGCCGAAACTGATGTTGTCGTAGACGCTCATGTGCGGGTACAGGGCGTAGGACTGAAAGACCATACCGACACCACGCTCGCGCGGTTCCAGGTCATTGACCCGTCGTCCGTCGATCAGCAGGTCGCCAGCACAGATCGAATCCAGTCCGGCGATCAAGCGCAGCAGCGTCGATTTTCCGCAGCCCGAAGGGCCGACGAACACAACGAACTCACCCGCAGCGATCTCCAGGCTGACATCGCGCAGAATGCGCGTGCCGCCCAATTGCTTGTTGATGTTGGCTAGCTTCAATTTCATCACGATGCTGTTCCTTGTCAGTTGTGTGCATCAACCTTTCAACGCGCCGGCAGTGAGGCCGGAAACGATGCGGCGCTGGAAGATCAGCACCAGAATCACCAGTGGGACGGTCACCAGCACCGACGCCGCCATCAAGAGGCCCCAAGGCAATTCGTGGGAGCTGCCACCCGAAATCAGGGCGATGGCGACCGGGACCGTTCGTTGCGCGTCTGTCAGGGTGAAGGTCAGGGCAAACAGGAACTCGTTCCACGCGGCAATAAAAGCCAGCAGGCCGGTCGTGACCAGCGCGGGCCACAGCAGCGGCAACAGCACACGGGTGAGCGTGACCCAGGGCGATGCGCCATCCATGATTGCCGCTTCTTCCAGCTCATGCGGCAGTTGCCCCATGAACGTGGTCAGCACCCAGACGGTGAAGGGCAGGGTAAAAATCGTGTAGCTCAGGATCAGTGCCCATGAGGTGTTGTACAGACCCAGTGCGCGGATCACTTCAAACAGCCCCGACAGCACCGCGACCTGAGGAAACATCGAGACGCCGAGCACCATCATCAGCACCGTGCCGCGGCCTCGGAACTTGACCCTGCCCAGGGCGTAGGACGCCGTCAGGCCCAGGAACAGCGCCAGCACTACCACACTCAGCGCAACCACCAGCGAGTTGGCGATGGCCTGCAGGAATGACGCCTGACTGAGGACCGCTGCGTAATTGGAGAAGTCGGCTTCGGTGATCCAGTAGCTCACTTCAAACAAGGCACTGGACGGTTTCAGCGAGGTCAGGATGGCGTAATAGAAAGGGAAGATCGCGTACAGCAGCACGACCCCGACCAGGCCCCAGAAGGCCAGGCGCAGCAGCGCTTTCTTCAGTGGGCGCAGGTTCATGAGCGCACCTCCAGCTGGCGACGTCCGAGGTACAGATAAAGCATGGCAATCACTGCCACGACCAGAAACAACAGGGTGGAGGCGGCGCTGCCGTAGCCGACGTCCTGGAACTCCACCAGGTGCTGGCGGGCATAGACCGACATGCTCATGGTGCTCGAAGAGTTGGAGGTCAGGACGTAGATGACGTCGAAGACCCGCAACGAATCGAGAATGCGAAAGATCGCGGCGACCAACAAGGCGGGCATCAGCAACGGCAAGGTGACTCGCCAGAACACCCGCACCGGATGAATGCCGTCGACCCGGGCGGCTTCGTAGCAATCGCTTGGCAGCATCTGCAGTGCTGCGAGCATCAGCAGGGTGACAAAGGGCACGGTCTTCCAGACGTCGACGATGATCACTGCCCACATCGACAGGTCCGCATCTGCCGTCCAGGCCAGCGGCGCATCGATCAGGCCCAGGCTCAGCATCATATGGTTGATGATGCCGAACTGGTCATTGAGCATCCACGACCAGATCTTCGCCGAGACGATGGTCGGAATCGCCCAAGGGATCAGAATCAACGCACGGACCAGCGCGCGGCCGGTGAACTTGACGTTCAACAGCAACGCCACCATCAGTCCCAGGACCATTTCCAGCCCGACCGACACCACGGTGAAATGCAGGGTGTTGCGCACCGCGTTCCACCATTGCGGATCGACCAGCACGCCAGACCAGATGACGCCGTCGTAGAGCAGATAATTGCTCAGGCCCACGAATGAGCCACTGCCGGTATCCGACAGATCGGCATCGGTCAGGCTGAACCAGAATGTGCGCAGCAACGGCCAGGCCGCCACCAGGACCAGGCACACCAGCATCGGCGTCAGAAACAGCCAGGCGGCGCGTAGCCTGCGACGTTGTACAGGCGTTTCCCGGGTGACGAGTTCGTCGTCTCCAGGGAAGTCGGTAGAAGAGACGGGCATGTTGATTTCCTTACGTGTGGCTTACCAGTTCCGGCGTTTGATGCGGGTCAGTTCGCGTTCCAGTTCGACCAGTGCCTGATCGACCGGAATATCGCCCGCCAGCACGCTATGCACCCGATCGAAGAATGCGTTGGAGACGCGTGGGTAGCCGTTGGCCGTGATCGCGGCGGGGCGCATGACCCCATTGCTGAGGATGCTGTGCAACTGCGGGTAGTAAGGCATCGCCGCGAGCAACTCGGGGTCGGCATACAGGGACTCGATGACTGGGTTGTAGGCACCTGCCAGGGCACGCTGTTTTTGCTGCTGGGCGCTGGTCAGGTAGGCAACCAGTTCTGCCGCCAGTTTGGGGTTGCGGCTGTAGCGCGAAACCGCCAGGCCCCAGCCCCCGAGCGTTGAAGCGTGGGTGCCGTTCGCGCCGCCACTGGGCAGGGGCGCGACGCCGACCTTGTCTTTTATCGCGCTGTCCTTGCTTTGCACCAAGGCCCAGACGTAAGGCCAGTTGCGCATGAACAGCGCATTTCCCGACTGGAATACGCCACGGCCTTCTTCCTCGGTGTAGTTAAGGACGCCGGGCGGGGAGATCTCGCCGATCCAGCTTTTTGCCAGGGTCAGCGCGACTCGTGAGGCCTGGCTGTTGACCACGATGTCTCCGCGCGGGTTGACCAGTCCGCCGTCCGGCTGGCTGCTGATCCATTCCAGGGCGTTGCACGTCAGGCCTTCATAGGCGCGCCCCTGGAACACGTAGCCCCACATAGTGGCATTCCCCGCATCGCGTTCGGCTTTTTGCACTTTTTTGGCGGTAGCGGTCATGTCCTCCCAGGTCTGGGGGACCGGCTGCTGGTACTTGTCGAGCAGATCCTTGCGGTAATACAGCAGCCCCGAGTCGGTAAACCAGGGCATCGACACCAGCCGGCCGTCGACGGTGGCGTTGTCCACCTGTGCCTGGAAATAGCCTTGTGTCGCATTTGCCGGAAGCAGTTCGCGCAGATCCGTCAGGTGTTTGGCGAGCATCCCCGGCCACACCATGTCGATTTGAATGATGTCGATGTCGGTGGACTGGGCGCTGAGGATCTGCTGGTAGAACGACAGGCGCTCGGTTGCAGAGTTAGGCGTGGAAACCACCTGAACGTTGTTGCCGGTCTGTTTTGACCAGCTATCGACTGCCTCCTTGCACAGTTGCAATTCAGCGCCGACGGCCCCGCACGAGATCGTCAGATCGGCTGCGTTCGACAGCGCAGAAAACCCGGCGGACAGGGTGAGCAGCGCGGCGGGAAGAAGAGATTTCAGCTGTTTCATAGAGCCCTCTTTATTTTTGTTTTTATAAAAGTTAACGTTAACATCGTCAATGTAACAGCGTATTTTCGATGTGGCACCCTTTTTTCTCCGATTTGCACAATTTTGTGCTGAAGGAAAAAGGCTCGGCCAACGTCACGAAAACAATAAAAACAAAACAGGAAGTCCACATGCAGAACGCATCAAGATGGCTACTCGCAGGGGTACTCGGCACCTCGACAACCGTCTCTCAGGCCGCGACTCTGGAAGAGCGGATGGCCGCATTCGAAGCCCGTGCCAGCGCTGCGGAAAAACGTGCAGCCGCTGCCGAACAGCAAACCCAGGCGCTCGCCAGGGAGCTTCAGCAACTCAAACTCTCGACCCCCGTTGCGCAGCCTGCCGCACCCACTTCTGCGTCCACCGTTGCGGCCAATTCACAGCCGGCTCTGGATGATCGCGTGGCAAAACTCGAAGCCCGCCAGCAAAGCATGGAGAAGCCAGGCAGTGCCGGACACCTCACCGACGGGTTCAGCTTCAAGGGCTACGCTCGCTCCGGTCTGTTGATCAACGACGGTTTGGGCGGCGGTCGCGGTGGGCCTTATACAACCCCCGCAGGTTCAGTCGGTGGTGCGGTCGGGCGCCTGGGTAACGAAGACGACACCTACATGCGCTTCGATCTGTCGAAAGAGATCTACGCGCAGAACGGCACGCGCTCCAAGTTCACCGTCTCCATCGCCGACGGCGTTGAAAGCTATAACGACTGGACGGCCACCGAAAGCAGCCTGAACGTGCGTCAGGTATTTACCGAACTCGACCACATTGCCGCCTTCAAGGGGAATTCAGTGTTCGAAAACGCCACGCTGTGGGCCGGCAAGCGCTTCGACAGGGATAATTTCGATATCCACTGGCTGGACTCGGACGTGGTCTTTCTGGCTGGGACCGGTGGCGGTATCTACGATGTGCAGATGACCAAGGACTGGCGCTCGAACTATTCCCTGATCGGACGTAACTACGGAGATTTCAGTGAGGGCGGCGTCGATGCCGATGTGGAAAGCTATATCCTGACCTCCAACCAATTCTTCGACAATGGTCAGTGGCAGTGGATGTTCAACGCCATTGGTGCAAAGAAAAACGACGTCGGTACGCGCACCAATCAAGCCGGTTTTGCGCCCGCAGATTCAGGCCTGCACACCATGTTGGCCAATCACCAGAAGGACTTTTTCGGTCGGGAAGGCTTCTTCAAGACGGCGTTGCTCTATGGGCAGGGCCTGGGTGCGCAGGTCAAGGACATTGGCGCGGATGGCGAACTGATCGACGACGCCCGCGCAGTGCGTCTGGCCATGTATGGCGAGACACCTATCGCGCCGGGATGGCGCATCGGCCCGAGCCTGCTGGCCGAACAGAGCAAAGACCGCTACGTCAAAGGCGACGATTACCGCTGGCTCACGCTGAACATGCGCCTGGCCAACGAGATCAACAGCAACTTCGAGATGGCCTACGAGCTGAGTTGGCAAACCATGGACCTCGACCCCAAAGGCTATCTGCAACGCAATGCGGTTGACGGTAACTTCTGGAAGTTTACGGTTGCGCCGACCTTCAAGCCGGACATGGGTGACCTGCTCACACGCCCCGAACTGCGAGTGTTCGCAAGCCTCATGAACTGGTCTTCGGATCTGGACCGCTACAGCACGACCGGCAACTTCGGCAAAAGTGATTTCAACTCCGGTGGTGTTTGGCAGTTCGGCATCCAGATGGAGACCTGGTTCTAGGCTCTGCAGGTAAAGCCCGGCACCGTGTGCCGGGCTTTGAATCGGTTTACGGCTACCCGATGAGCATCGGGACAGTTCGTCCTACTGACCCGCTACGCTCTTCATCACCTGCACCCTGAGCACCTTGTTGGCAGCGGTAATGTACGCCCAGCTTGCCTGCTCGCTGGAGCAGAACGTCAGGTTGCTGGTATCGGCAGCCGCGACCAGCAGTTTTCCGAGTGGCTTGCCTGCTGCGGAAAATACCTGAATACCTTCCTTGCTGCTGCTCCACAGGTTGCCAAGCGCGTCGACTTTGATCCCGTCAGGGATGCCGGGCTGGATGTCAGCGAACACCTTGCCGTTGATCAAGCGACCGTCGCGCACCTGATAGACCATGATGCGATGTGCCAGCTTCTTGTTGGTGAAGTCGTGGGCCATTTGTGAGTCGGCCACATAAAGCAGCTGCTGATCCGGCGAGAAGGCCAGGCCGTTGGGCGAGTGGACTTCGGGAGTGTCGAGACGGGTGATCTGCCCGGTGTCGGGTACGTAGCGATAGATGAACTCGCCGCCTTGCTCAGGCTTGCCGCCATAGCCCTCGCTTTTGCTCAACACCCCGAAGGTGGGATCGGAAAACCAGAGAGCGCCGCTTTTATCCGCCACTACATCGTTCGGACTGTTCAGCCGTTTGCCCTGGTAGGTGTCGACCAATGTACGCCACTCACCATTGGGCTCCTGCCGCACGATGCCGCGCTTGCCATGGGAGGCCGCCACCACACGGCCCTGGCCGTCGAGCGTATGCCCATTTTGAAAGTCGGCTTTTTCCAGCCAGGTGGACACGCCATCCTTTGCCTGCCAGCTGCTGACCTTGTTGGCCTTGATGTCACTCCAGATCAAACGGCCATCGGCCAGGCACAGCGGGCCTTCTGCCCACTTCGCCTGATCGGTGAGCAGCTCGACGTGGGCCTGTGGGGCAACCAGTTGGCTGAAGGCCGGGTCGATAACGACTTGCCGGACAGGGGCGACGGCGTCGGTTGCGCCTGCTGAACCCGCAGCCAGGAGCGCACTGCCCAATAGCCATGAGGAGGGGCGCAGAAAGCGATTTTTACGGGTCGGTTTCATAGGTTCAGGTCCGTATGCGATCAGTAGGCACAGCTGCCGTTGGTACGTTTGTCAGCCGCACCCGGTTTAAGTTTGATGATCAGTTGAACATTGGGTTGATCACCCACGGTGCGCGTCAGGTGGCCTACACGTTCGTCATCCGGACGCGGCCGGGACCGGGTGTCGGCATTGAACTGCATCTCTCCCGGTCCTTGCACCAGCACACTGCCATCGGTGGTCTCCACCGACCATTGCCCCTGCAGGGTGACGACCCATTGTGGCCCCGGCGCGTGGTGCCAGTTGCCGACGTATCCCACCGGCAGCACCGCGTAGGCGATGCTTTCGATATCGTCAGGGGAGACGCCGACCCATTGCGGCGCGGCTGGCGGGGCATAGCTTTTGAACTCCAGGCCTTCCAGGCGGCAGTGGCCCACATGCGTGGCACCGTTTTCGTCAGCCCACAGCGTGGCATATGAAACAGGTGGTTGCAGTTGACCGTTACTGTGAGTCATTTGCGCAGACTCTTTCGGCACCGATTGCACGTCGGCATTGGCACTCGCCATGCCCGTGCAGGCGGCGCAGGCCAGAGCCAGGGTGTATAGAGAGTTCATCGGGTCACTCCGTTTACAGGGAAATTCCGTGTGTCTGTCGCAAGACAGCGCGCTACTCAGGCCGGTCGGGTGTGAGGCAGCCAGCGCTGCTGCAAATCCCGCCGTATGACTTCGATCACCCACATCCACAGCAAGTGCCCGAACGTTTCAGATAACAACTCCGAGGCAGGCAGCTCCCACAGCGGCGGTGCCCAATGGAACGCAGGCAGGATGACGCCGTGAAACCCCAGGGTCACCAACAGGCCGAAACCCAGACCCTGCCACAGGGCGGCGCGCGGATACCGGAGTACAAGCAGGCAATAGAACATGGCGAAGAAGATGGAAAAGCCATGGTGGACCAGGGCACTGCCGTAATTCACCACATGCTCTGAATACACATAAGTCAGCTGCTGAGCGTTGATGCCCAGCGAATCAAGCATCTCCACGGGCGGGACCGGGCGGTCCGGCGTGCGAGGCGGGAAGGGGATCTCTGTACCCCATTTGATGAAACTGGAAACATTGCCTCCAACAAAGCCGGCCAGTGCGGCGACACCATACGCTCGCGTGTTCAAATCAGCGCCCCTTCTTCGATAGACCAGGCTGTGAGCGATCTCGCTCTAGCCGTTTACCATGAAGTATGTGCAACGCTCATTTATTTGTAACATACTAATTTGATAGCTC
Organism: Pseudomonas sp. NFACC10-1; assembly: GCF_900119195.1. Lineage (NCBI taxonomy): Bacteria > Pseudomonadati > Pseudomonadota > Gammaproteobacteria > Pseudomonadales > Pseudomonadaceae > Pseudomonas > Pseudomonas sp. NFACC10-1. The sequence continues at coordinate 73,978 of NZ_FPJB01000010.1, forward strand.
ATTGATACTAAAAAAATATCAGATGATTGATTTGAAATTGATGCGCCAGTACGTGGTGGTCGCTGAAACCTTGAATTTTCGCAAGGCCGCGCAGCGCTTGAACATGTCACAGCCGCCCCTGAGCGTTGCGATTCGTCGTCTGGAAGAATGCCTGGGCGTGCAGTTGTTGCTGCGCAGTACGCGCTCCACGCAATTGACCGCTGCGGGCGTCGTGTTTTTGGCCGAGGCGCGGCAAACGCTGTTGCAGGCCGAACGGGCCTGTGAAATGGCACGTCGCTCGGCGGCAGGCATGCTCGGCACGATTCGCCTGGGCTTTGTCGACAGCGTGGTCGATGGTTTGCTGCCGGCGCTGCTGCGTCGCTATCAGGCCGCGAACCCGAACGTCGATATTCAACTGCAGGAGGCCACCCCTCCCGAGCAACTTGAAGGCCTGCGCAACGACCGGCTGGACGTCGGCATTCTGGTGTTACCGGTCATAGACCCGGGCAATATCCATATCGAGCCGCTGTTCGAGGATCGCATGGTTGCGGTGCTGCCGCAGGATCATCCTTTGGCCGAGCAGACGTCTATCGGTCTTGCGGCGCTGGCAGACCAACCCTGGATTCTGTTCGCCCCGCATCATGGTCCGGGCATGCACTCGCACATTCTGCTGGCCTGCGCCAACGCTGGCTTTACTCCTCGGGTCGTGCAACAGCCTCGCCAGATGCAGACCACCGCCGCGCTGGTCGCCGGAGGCATGGGTGTGGCGCTCATGCCGCAGCGCTATGCCCGACGTCAGCCTGGGCGGCTGGCCTGTCGCGAGCTTACGGGCCCAGGCACACCTGTTGCCTATGTGCTGGCGCTGGCGTATCGCGAGCTGTCTCCGTGTGCGCAGTCCTTGCGCGAAGTGATCATGGAGCTGGTTCAGTCGCCAGCGTTCACGCTGTCGTCTGCGGAGTCGTGACCCCGTCACCTGAACTCAGGTCCCAACCCGCTATTCGCGTGCCGGTTCAAATGCACTGAACGCCTGGCTACGCCCTGACTCCAAATCTTGCCCCGGCGCTCAAACAATGCATCACGTCGATGGGTGTTCGAATCCTCTGCCAATCAAGGAATTCCCATGACCGATCCACGTAACGTTGCCCACGACAAAAAAGTCCAGCAAGAGAAAAAGAACCACGGCGAAGAAATCGCGCCGAATGCCGAGCACGCGCCTCAGCCGGGGATGAAGCCGGCACTCAAGCACGATGATGACGAGCAGGAAGAGCAGGCGTAAGCCAGTGACCTGATCGTGACCTTTGGCGGTGCTGGCTGATGTCAGCACCGCCAGGTGGCGCATTCGATGCCATCACTTCAGGCAGGCAACAGGGGCCTATAGCATGCTCAAACACATCATTTTTGACGTAAACGAGACGCTGCTGGATCTGGCCGCGCTCGACGCTTTCTTCGAGGGACTATTCGGCGATAGCCGTGTGCGCACCGAATGGTTCCTGACACTGCAAGAGTGCTGGATGACCAACACCATAACCGGCCAGTATCAGGCGTTTGGTGATCTGGCGCAGGGCGCTTTGAGAATGGTTGCCGCACGGCACAAGGTGGACGTGGGCGACGATCAGTGCCAGGCCCTGGCCGCAGGCATCAAATCTCTTCCTGCGCATAAGGACGTTCATCAGGCACTGCAGTTATTGAAGGACTACGGGTTTGTGCTCATTGCCCTGAGCAATGGCGCGCTGGAGGCGCTGCAGCAACAGCTCGAATTTGCAGGATTGACCGACTGCTTCGAGCACATCATGGCAGGCAGCGAAATCAGTCAATTCAAGCCAGCCGCAGCAACCTACCAAATGGTCGCACAGCGCTTGGGCATCGCTACGGATCAGATGATCATGGTCGCAGCGCACGCCTGGGACATCGCCGGGGCTGCCCAGGCCGGGTGTCGCACCGCGTTTGTCGAGCGCCCGGGGAAGGTGCTCAACCCGCTCGGCACCCAGCCTGACTTGATCGGTAAAGATGTTCAGGATGTCGCCATGAAACTCTGCGCAGGTCCGTTTTAGCACTGATTCGGGAGTCGGCCTGCAGCCATCCCTGATCACTTGCAGACCTTCACTTGAAGGGTATGACCGATATCTCCCCGTTCCTTTCGATGATCGCGTACCTGATGTCCTTCATCTCCACTATCCCTTGCGTGGTTCGTGCTGCCTCCATCACATCGGATTCACTGATACGCGCCTCTCTCATTCGTTGGGTCAGTGGCTTGCCGTCTTCCACAATGACCGTGGGGCCGCCATCCAGAAACTTTGCCAACCGCTTTGATCGGCGTTTGGCCAGGGAAAAGCCGACGTCTATGGCGATAAGGGTGGAGATGATCAGTATCGCGTTAGTCACCGAAAAATCATCGCCCAGCAGCGCCTGCTGAGTGGCCTCGCCAATGATCAGCAACAAGACGAAATCGAAGGTGGTGAGGTCGGTAAGAGAGCGGCGTCCGGCAATACGAAACAAGACCATCAATACAAAATAAATCGCTGCTGCTCTGAGCACTGCATCCATAAATCGCGTTCTCTCTACGGGTAGATAAACCTGGGCATCGGCAGCGTTTCGCCACCCAGCATATGCATTTGCCCTCGGTACAGTCCCACCCCGTTACTGCGAACAGTCAGGTACAAGGTGGCCAGACCGTCCTTGTCGGCCTGCATCGGAATAACCAGATCACGGCCTTCGCTGTGAAGGGGCGCGGGCTGGGGGTTGAGGTTCTCGATCGACACGCCTTCGAGCAGTCCACTGCCGACGACCAGATAACGCATTTCGGAGGGGGCGCCTTTGGACGTGACAATCATATCGTCCTGACTGCCGTTGCGGCTGAAACGCTCGTAGCTCACCTGCAGTTTGCCATCTGCCGTTTCGGGCTCCACCTGGCTCAATGGCCCTTTGGAAAACAAGCCGGCGAGGGTCAGCACTATCAGCACAATCAGGCCAGCCCAACCGATGCGCTCAAAGCGCCAGACTCGACGCTGCTGCGCCATATCTTCCTCGACGGGATATGACCGGCTGCGGAACTCATGGTCGTCCGCCTCATCACCGCGTAGTGCCATTAACGTGCTGTCCATTAGGGAAATTTTGTAGGCACCTTATTACGCTTCCAACCGGCCCGCTGTCCAGAACGGTTTAAGTCCTTGCCATGGTTTTGACGTTCCTGGTGAGTGACTGCCAGAAGCTCTGGCGTAATGGCGTAGATGCGATTCACCGCATGTGATTGAGCGCTTGCCTGTAACAGTCGTGTTGTTTGAGATAAATGGCCGCATCACTCGCAGGTAATCTGATGGCCTGGAGCACGGTTTGAACGTTAGCCGAGCGAATGCCGACAGGAGGGCGATGAAGGGGCGGTTCGAGTGTCTTGCGTTAGTCGTTGATCGGCGCGTAGGACGATAACGCGGAGTGGATTCGGGATCGCACTATGTAAATGCCTTCCAATGAATTCGGGCTGGATGCCACTCCAGGCGAGCCTGTGCAAATGGTTATCCAGCCCGATGCTGCAATTACGATCAGAAGCGGACCGTCACGCCGGCATTCACCGAGTGGAAACGAGTGTCAGTGCCGAACTGCCCCTGGTAAGACAAGCCCAGATCGGTCTGACGGTTCAATCGCAGCTTCGCGCCGACTTCGGTCAAGGCGGTGTCGCGGTTTTGAGCTACGCCTTGCACTTCGAAGTTTGGACCGCCGGCAAAGCTCTGCTCGTTTCGCGGATCCAGATCACCAAAGGCGCGTCGCCATCCCAGTGAGCCGTAGACCTGGGTATCGAGGTTGGCCACTCGGGTGTTCGTCGATGCGCGCAGGCCGAGCGTCGAGAAGACGGTATTCTGCTTGTCGCTGGACACGTCTAGCGCGGCTGGCCCACCTTTTTCGTGCAGATCTTTGGCGTCGTAGCGAACATAGGAAAGCCCGGCGAAAGGTTCCAGAGCCACGCTGCCAAGCGGTATGCGGTAGGCCGCTTCACCACTGGCCTGCAACGATTTCGCGTCGCGTTTGCCAGTCAAGTGATCACTGAATCCGGCGAAGGCCACATTCCGCTCGCTCTCCAGCTTGTGCCAGGTGTAGCCGACGTCGGCACTGAGGCGCAGTGCATCGATCTGGGCTCCGGTGTACAGGCCAAGATGATAGTTGTCGCTGTGGCCGTCGGCATCGCGATCATCGGCGTCGAACTTCGAGCGGCTATAGCCAGCGTAGACGCCGCCGCGCCAATCCGGGGTGAAGCTGCCGTCCGCACCGAACAGCAGGCCACCTGTGCTTTGATGCAGACCGCCTGCGCCATTGTTGCTGCTTGTTTTGGTCCAGTTGCCGAATGGTTGCACCCAGGCACCGCTTTCGGCGGGTGGAGTGGTTGGCATCAGATTGAGTGCCATGGCTGGCATCCGCAATGTCCCGGTATCGAGAAGATTACGCACACGAGTCCCCAGTACTCCGGACACCACCTGGCTGTTGGCGATCAGGGCGGTCGAGGTACTGGCGAGCGTGTCGCCGGACAGCTGATCGGCAGCATTACGCGCGCTTTCGGCATCCAGAATCAACAGATTGTTATAGAGGCGCAGCGGTTCGCCGCTTTGCTCCAGCACGCTGAGCGCACCCGCTGTATTGAACTGATTCTGGGTCAGCATGACCGTTTGAAAGATACCCGGTGTTGGCGCGGGGGTCGGCTCTGGCTCAGGTGTTGGAGTCGGCTCAGGTGTTGGTGTTGGTTCAGGTGTAGGCTCCGGAGTTGGAGTCGGCTCTGGAGTCGGTTCTGGAGTTGGCGTAGGTTCTACGCTTTTTTGTTCAATGGTGAGGTTAAGGTCATTGGCTGTGCGTTGCAGCCCGACATTCAGGAACGCCGAGTTGGTAAGTGCCTGGGCATAGGCAGTGCCTGCGGCGGCGCCGTCGACCAAACCGCCCTGGGCGGAGAGCAGCGTGTAGGTTCTGCCGCTCTGATAGCTCTGCGCGGGATCCAGCGCGGTCACGTTGACTTGCGTACCGCGCAGGGTTGCGGTGCCGCTCACGTTGATCCGGTCTGCGCTGCCGTCGCCCGCGATGTCTGCGGCGTAGCGTGAACCGGCGGCCATCTCGAGGTTGCCTTGTATCGCCAGCGCACCTATGGCGCTTTCTCCTGGCGACAGCGTACCGCCGGAGGCGACCTGGGTGCTGCCCACCTGACCGACACCGGCCAGAATACCTCCGTCCAGTACCTGAGCGCTGTTTGTGTAAGTCCCGAACTCAGTGCGGCCCGCAATGCCGTTGACCACCAGTGTGCCGTTACCTACGTTAAACCGCGAAACGCTTTGGGTGGTGGCTGTGTTGCCGCGCTGATTGACTTGGTCGACGTTCCCCGCCAACACCAGTCGCCCGCCGCGCACAACGACGCTACCGGCCAATCCCGAGGTGTCGCCGCTCAGCGTGGTATTGCCGCTGAATGCATACACTCGACCCGTACCATTCAGCGTGTTGGCGAACTGCAGATCGGTGTCAGTATGGTTGAACGCCAGGGAACCGTTGCCGGTGCCAAAGCTGACGGCGGTTTGCGGGTTCAGTCGGCCTGCCGCCAGAGCTGCTCCTGCAGTCATGGAATCAACATCGGTACGGTCAGGGTCCACCGCGACCGGGCCGCCGATGGTAAACGTGCCGCGCGTCGCCGAGTTGCTGTCGTTCACGAAGCTGATGAGCATACCGTTAGTGGCGCTCAGTTCGGCACCGTCGGCCAGCGACAGGTAAGTACGGACAACGTTGGTGCCGAGCGTCAGCGATTGCACGTCGAGACGGGTACCCTGTCCGGTAACATTGACCTGATTGCTTTGGTTGATAACGGCCGACCCCAGTCGCAGCTCGTTACTCGTCAGTACTGCGCCGTTCTCGAGGGTCAGGTCGTTTCTGTTCACAAAGGAGCCGCTGTTGTCCCAGCGGGTTCCTGCGCCTGAAAGCTTGACGACGGAGTCTATGTCGACCTGCTGGCTGTTGATTTTGCCGCCGTCATTGGCCGTGATGCTCGAGCGATAGACAAACACTCCGCCAGCCTGGATGTTGACCGCATCGACCAGGGAGTTCTGACCACTCACCGACAGCGTCGCGTTCGAAAATGCGTTGGAACGGGACCCGAAAACTTCACCCATATCCAGATCCCGAACCGACACCTGCCCTCCGTTACGGACCGTCAGATCGCCCTGGCCGACACCACCGACAACGATCGAGTTACCGAGCACGAATGAGGTGCGAGGCACCACCCAGCGCGAACCTGCCCCTTCAACCACAACATTGGCCTGAGCCATATTGACGCCGGTTCTGCTGGCCTGGCCAACGATGCTGCCGCCTTCGCTGGTCACGGTTGCGCCGCTGTTGATTGTCAGGGTAGAAGTGTTGCCGTCAGTTGCATTGACGTCGATCGCGCCATCGATCAAACGGTCGCTGTTAAAGGTTTCCTGACCATTAGTGAGCACATAGTCAACGGCCTGAGCCTCTGGAAGCAGTGCGAGAGTAATTGCAAAAGCAAGAGGGGATATTCTGAATAGGGGGTTCATAGCGACTCCAGATACTCCATAAAAGCCACCAGGGTGGCTGCCAGCCCCGAGGGCTTAAGCGTTTCCGTTCGGCGGGTTGCCAACAACGGGAGTATCAGGAGGGGAGGGTGCAGTGGATATAGCACGGATGTACTAGCGGCGGCCTGTGACTGATTATATAAGTTCCGATCAACAGGCAGGCAGTTATTCAATAGCTCATCTGTACTATGGAAGTAGGTGTCGGCGACTCTTATCATCGCGCGGTTTTATTGAAACGTTAGAAATCGGCGTGGCCTCGGGTAACGTTGACAGTTGCAAATTCGCCATGGACGCTTATAAATCACAACGGCCGCAGATTAAAATGACCCTGTTGAAAACTACACTTGGCCTTGCCGCTGTATTGGCATCCACTCAACTTCTTGCTGGCGGCTTCGCCCGTACCGAGCAAAGTATCGCCGGTATGGGCAGCGGTCAGGCTGGCCGTGCATCGATGGCTGAGGACGCCAGCACGGTGTACGGTAATCCGGCAGGTATGGCGCGGCTGGACAACAGCCAAATCACCATGGGGGCCGCGTTCGTGGACGCATCCACTGACATCAGCCATGCCGCCGGTCGTTCACAAGGGAGTAATGATGGCAATATGGTACCCTTCAGCACGGTGCCGTTCGGTTTTTACACCCGGAAAATCGATGAGCACTGGGCGTTCGGCCTGGGGCTCTACGCACCCTTCGGTTTGTCCACCGATTATGAAAGCAGTTTTCAGGGGCGCATGTTCGCCAGCAAAAGCGAGATCAAGGTGGTGACGTTACAACCCACCATCAGCTACGCCTTCAATAACAGGCTGTCGATTGGCTTCGGTCCGACGTTCAATCGAATTGCCGGAACGCTTGAATCAGACATCACGCTTAATCCGGCCATTGCTGACACCCGTGTCAAGGTTTCAGGTGATGACACGGCCGTGGGCTTCAATATCGGCGTGTTATTCAACGCAACCGACTCCACCCGCGTAGGCCTGACCTACCATTCCAAGGTCGATTACAAGCTGGGCTGTCACACGCAAGTTTCCACCGGCGCAGGAACGCCGCCGCAGTTGCTTGCGAGCAACCGTTACGACTGTACGTTGAAAGTGGCCACGCCGGAGTCTTACGATTTTTCAGTGACTCAGGCGCTTAGTGACGCCTGGACACTTTACGCCAGTGCGACCTGGACAGGCTGGAGCAGCATGCAGGACTTGAGCCTGCGCAATCAACCGGTCTCGGCCGCGCAAGGCGGCACGCTGGCCTCGGCACTGACCGGCTCCATTCAGGAAGGCCTGAACTGGCACGATACATGGGCTTACGCGCTCGGTACTGCGTATCGGCTGGATCCGCAGTGGGTGTTGCGTGCGGGCGTGATTATCGATCAGTCGCCGACCGGTAATACCGGGCGTTCACCCCGTACGCCGACCGGGGATCGCGAGGTCTTCAGCGTAGGGGCGGGTTATGACGTCACGCCACAACTGAGCCTGGATGTCGCCTATTCGTATCTTCAGGAAGAAAGTGTCGATGTCAGTCGCGCCAATGCACTGGGCAGTTACAGTGCGACGTACAAAAGCCGTGCGAGTTTATACGGTATTGGGGCGACGTATAGATTCTGATCCTGAAAGAGACTCTCATAACGCCCGGTTAAATTTTCCGGGCGTTGTTCTAATGCCTGTCAGTTAGCCTGGACCGGCTCGAGGAAGGTCCAGGTTTTTGCGGGGGTGACATAAAAATTTGATGGCTTGTTTCTGTGATCAAAAACAGTACGCCGTATAGCGCATCTGTACTATTGATACGCCCTCAGGTCGTAGATACAGTCCCGTGCGATGTGCATGTCGTGGTTACTTAAATAATGGATGCGTGGGTAACTCCTGCATCGATCAGTCGGCGGAGTATGTGAATGAAAAGTGCAGCCTTGTTTCCGTTAGTTCTGGCCTTGTCAGGATGCGCGGGGCTTGATCAGGCCATGTCGGTGACAAACGGGGTCTTTGATCAGACCGGAGATTTGCTGAGCGGGGATCTTCGGGGGCTGACAACTGCCAAGCAAACGACATTGACGGAAATCTGGAACGACTGGGAAACCAATGAGGTCACTGCCAAGGAAAAGTGGGACGCTAACACGCTGATCATCCCTGGCATTGTGCAGCGCATTACCAAGACAGGAACAGCCATCGGTCAGAATCAGATTGCGATCATCTTCACCGACCCCAAGAACCCCAAATGCACCGGTCAAGGGCTGACCCGCGATGATCTGCTGGTGAACAAGAAGAAGATCAGCGGATTAAAGAAAGGCGACAAGATTCTGATGAAGGGTGTTCTCGGCACCAGCGAGTCAAAATGGACCGACAACGATTCCTGCTGGCTGTCTTTCGACAAGGCCGAGTTTACGCTTCAAAAATGACAGGCTGAACCGCCGGTAATCGCAGCATTACCGGCTTCACACTTATTGCTGAGCGGTCAGTATGTATAGAACCGGTCGACCGTCTCGCCGTTGAAAAGTATGACTATCCTGTTGATCACCTTCTTCATACCCGTACTCTTCGTTCCTGTGACGGTACTGACGTCATCCATCACATCTTCGGCATCTCCCAAGTGACCATCTGCCTGCGCCAATACTGAGTTCGACGTTCCGGCGCCGTACTTGTAACTGTACTTGTAGGCCATTTTCTTCAGCATTGCCACGCCTGATTCGCCACGCTCGTATGACCACTGTGCGGAGTTGTCGCCGACATCATCTTCCGCCGAATTAGGAGCACCAAATTTCGCCCGGATTTGAGATTTGGTCGATTTTTTGGGAATGATATTGGCTTTTATATAGTCAGGCTCAAACTTAGGCTCACCCGTCAACGCATCCAGCCCGCCAAGAGGGTTACTGCCCCCCGTCGAACAGGCCGTTAAAGCGGCCATGACTGTTATCGCAACCGCTAAACCTTTTAGCCGCGCCAGTGAATAATAATTGCCCATGCCGAATGCCCCTGATGGTAAATCAGTTGTTGAAAGTTTTTATAGACAGACAGAAACGTGCGAAAAAGCCTTGCGGTGACAAGCTTTTCAGCGTCTATATATAATGAAGTCATTTCTTTCTTAGCTTAGGCTAACGGCGTAAGTATTCACTATAGTACAGGTGTACTAGCGAACTATAACGCCGTTGTAATCAAACTAACGTGCGCTGTTGGCTGACTGTCGCACTCATGACCCGGTAAGAGACGCGCGACGTGTCGTCTGTATCAAGTCCATCTTGAAACTCAGGAGCAGTGAACGTAACTCCGCAGGCCGTACCGGTTTGGACAGAACCGGTATCTGTGGGTCATTCAGCGATTGCTGTACATGCTGAATCTCGTGGCCAGTGATGACGATTGCAGGTATCCGGCGGCCATGCAGTTGGCTGAGGTAGCTAATGCAGTCTGCGCCTGTGGCGCTTCGGTCTAGGTCGAAGTCGGTAACGACCAGATCGCAATCGACGCTCGCTTGAGGGGTGGCGGAAGCGGTCTGGACGTCGCAGCCCCATTTGCGCAGCAGCATCGCGGTGGCCTGCAGCACGTTGTAATTATCCTCGATCAGCAGAACACGTAAACCGCCCAACAGGTGTTTGTTCCAGTCGATGTCCGGAGCGTGCGCGATTTGCCGTGCCGCCACAATCGGTAGCCCGCTGATGACAACCGCAGTGCCTTTATCCAGGCGCGAACCAATCCGGATGTGCAGCTTCAGCAGACCGGCGATGCGTTTGACGATACTTAGCCCAAGCCCTACGCCTTCAATGTCCTGATCACGCTCTTCGCGGACGCGATAAAACTCGTTGCACAAATGAGGGAGATGCTTTTCCGAAATACCGCGGCCCATGTCGTAGACGCCGATGTCCAACGTCCCCTTGCGGGGTCTGCAAGCAATAAGCAGGGGTTTGCCGGGGGCATATTTAAAGGCGTTCGAGATAAGGTTTTGCAGCAGGGTGCGAAGCAGCGCAGGGTCGCTGCGTATCTGTTGCCGGCACGGGCGCACGCGGATTTCGACACCGGCCCAGCTGGCCGCCTCACTGTTCTGGCTGACCAGGCCATTGATTAATGCGTCCACATCAATCGTCTCGAGGCGTGGACTCACTTCTCCCTGATTGAGGGTATAGATATCCAGCAGAGAGCGGAAAAGCTGTTCTACAGCGCTGAGTGCCCGGTCGATGTTATCGACCAGGCGGCGCTCGTCTGTGCCCAATGAAGCGTCGCGCAGACAGGCAGTAAACAGGCTGATGGAGTGAATCGGTTGCCGCAGGTCATGGCTGGCCTCGGCAAGAAACCTTGATTTCGCCTCATTGGCCGCCTGGGTTTCATTCAGTGCGATGTGCAATCGCGAGAGCAGGAAGTAAACGAACGACGGCAGCACCAGCATGGTCAGGATCATCATCACCGCAACGGCGGGATGCTCTTGAAGGAAAGGGGTGAGCTGGATGATCAGGCACAAAGACGACAAGGCAAAGCCGGTCGCCAGCAACAGGTAATTGCGCCCGTAACGCATGCCATACCCCACCGTCATGCTGAGCATTACCGAGTAAACCGGCAGCATCGGTTCGCCACCCACAGTGATTGTGACGATCCCGGCCATGTTATCGACGACCAGCGCGAACATTCTGCGCCGGGTAGACACACCGGGCCGTACTGCAATACGCCAGATAAGCCCGATACCAACGATGGCGAAGCCCAGGCAATAGCCGAGAATGACCCACATTCGGCTGCCGGACATGTCGTCCAGTGCGTGCATGATCAATGCGTACAGTGCAGAGGTGGCAATCACTGCCATGCGCAACAACGCCTGGATCATTTCCAGGTCTCTGCATCGGGAGAGAATCGACATCACGTTTTCCTGGTCAGTCCAGTACTGCTGAGAGGCACGTCATGTGTTCAGCGCGTCGATGGCGGTACACAGATATTGTATAAAAGAAAAGGGGGCAGGCTCTGTACGAAAAGTGGGTGCGCTTGGGGACGTTGCGTTAAAGAAACGGGGTGGGATGCGCGTCCAGTCAGCATGCTCTTTACATCACGTAGCGTCGAACGCGACCTCGGCCGCTGCGCGACTGCTTTTGCCTTGCCTGACCTTCGCGCCGGCGTTTCGTCCAGAACCTGGCAATGTCGGCGCGCTGTATAACGCAGGCTTTAGATGTTCGTGAGTACGGAACCCGGAGGCAGTCCGGGTCCTGTCACTTGCATGCGATGGCCTTATCAGTTCTGCCAGGTGGTGTAATAAATTGGAATACCGCGCGAGTTGGTGATAGAGGCGTAGTTATAGCCGGGGGCAAACGACTCGCCGCCTGCGAAGGTATAACCAAAAGCACTGAACTCAATACCGCCTCCCACGCAGTCCAGCTCTGCCTCGTTCAACAGTCGAACTGCCTGACCGGTATGAAGCGTTTCGTGTGCTTTTTTTGGGTTAATTGCTTGAGTCATCGCGTCATTTCCTCTAAGCGGGTCATTGAAAAGTCAAGTCTTCCGTAGCAGCGACCTACGGCAGAGAGCGTTATTAAAATCATCCCCTGACGCGAGTAGCAATAGTACACATGAGCTATCTGTGCCGCTGTCTTTTGGCGACTAGTTCATGTGTGCTATTGAGGTGGTCGGTCGCCAACGCTTTAATACGTCGCGCTTTAAATACGGTGACGTTCAGTCGGTCGGTGAAGGGTTTGCCCGTTACTCATGTGACGGCTATATGAAACTGTCCGGCTTCTATTCGCCCCTCTCTTTAAATACTGTCGAGCCCTGTGGTTTCTTATGGCGCATTCCTGATGATCGACGCGATGCATATTTATGCTCTTTCGACCTGAAGCGCTCGCCGCTCAGAAGCGCAGCACGCTGGGTACGGTCTTGTTGATCAGCCCGGTATCGATGCGCCTGGCAGCCGCCGTCGCGCTACTGTTCTGCATCTGCATGGGGCTGTTTCTGACTTTCGCTACATACACCAAACGTACGGCGGCGAGCGGTGTGGTGCTGCCTGAAAAAGGTCTGATCAGGATTTATGCGCCGCAAGCCGGGGTGGTCAACAACCTGGGCATCAGCGAAGGGCAGCCGGTGAATGCCGACGCTGTGTTGATGGCGTTGTCCAGCGATACGCAAAACGGCGAAGCGGGCGGTGCGCAACGGGCGATCAGCCTCTCGATCAAACGACGTCAGGAAAGCCTGACTCAGGAGATCGACAAGACCCTGGCCCTGCATCAGCAGGAGTTGGAAGGCAAAAAGCGTCAAGTCGAAGCGTTGGAAACCGAACAGCAGAAAATACTCGCGCAAATCGACCTGGCGCGTCAGCGGCTGGCGTTAACCAAAGGGATTGCCGAACGCTACGCCAACCTGCAACGCCAGGATTATGTGTCTCGTGATCAGCTTCAGGAAAAAGAAGACGCCGTGCTGGACATGCGCCTGCGTGGTGAAGAGCTGAATCGCTCGCTGCTGACAGTGCGCGCCGAAAGCACCAGGCTGCGCGCGGAGCTGGTCGAGTTGCCGTTCAACCACAGCAAGCAACTGGCCGATCTGCAACGCAGGCTGGCCGAGAATCAGGACCAGTTGGTCGAAAGTGAAACCAAACGGGAGGTCCTGATTACTGCACCAACGGCCGGTGAGGCAACCGCCATCGCGGTCTCCAACGGCTCACGGGTCGACAGTGCGCGGCCGCTCCTGAGCATCGTGCCTGCCAATGCAAAGCTGCACGCGGAGTTGTATCTGCCCAGTCGCTCGGTGGGCTTCGTGCGCGCTGGCGATACCGTGATGTTGCGTTACCAAGCCTATCCCTATCAGCGCTTCGGCCTGCAGCCGGGCAGGGTGTCGTCGATTTCACGTACTGCATTGCCTGCTGAGGAAGTCATGACGCTGGGCAATGTTTCCGAGCAGATGCGCGAGCAAGGCCCTTTCTATCGGGTCACGGTCGCGCTGGCGTCACAAGTCATCGAGGGTCAGGGCAAACGCGAGCGCTTGCGCTCCGGCATGCAGCTTGACGCCGACATCATGCAGGAAAAGCTGCCGCTCTATGAGTGGCTGCTCGAGCCTTTGCGCGGAATAGGAAAACGCCTTTGAACCTCAAAAATGCGTTCACTTTCGGGGTTGGAACCAAACTGCCGGTGGTGTTGCAGACCGAAGCCACTGAATGCGGTCTGGCGTGCATGGCCATGATTGCCCGTTACCATGGACAGCACAGCGACCTTTTTTCTCTGCGTAAGCGCCTTTCGCCGTCGATGAAAGGCGTGAACCTCAAGCAACTGATCAGCATGGCCGCGCAACTCGGGCTTGGCAGCCGGGCATTGCGCGTTGAACTGAATGCGCTGGGTCAACTGCAACTGCCTTGTGTGCTGCACTGGAACTTTAATCACTTCGTGGTGCTCAGGGAGGTTACGGCGTACGGCGTTGTGCTGCACGATCCTGCGCGTGGCCTGTGCAAGCTGTCGCTGGATGAGGTGTCGGCGGCCTTTACCGGCGTGGCGCTGGAGGTGTGGCCCGAGAGTGATTTCCAGCCAGTGGCTGCCCGGCCGCCGATTTCGTTGCGCAAGTTGCTGGGGCGAGTGCACGGGTTTGGCCGGGTGCTCACCCACGTGCTGCTGTTGGCACTGGCGCTGGAGCTGTGCACTATTCTCAGCCCGTTTTTCATGCAGACCGTGATCGACAAGGTGCTGGTCAGCGCTGATCTGGATCTGCTGGCGGTGCTGGCCATCGGCTTCGGCATTCTGTTGATCGTGCAGCATACCGTTGCGCTGGCCCGTGGGTGGGCGCTTATGTACCTGAGTACAATGCTCGGTGCGCAGTGGCAGATTAATGTGTTCACTCATCTGCTGCGTTTGCCAGTAGCGTTTTTCGAGCGCCGCCATCTTGGCGATATCGTCTCGCGCTTCGGCTCTCTGAAGTCGATCCAGCAGACAGTCACCACGTCGTTCATTGAAGCCATACTCGACGGGCTGATGACGGTCATTACGCTGGGACTGATGATCGCTTACAGCCCTAAACTGGCGTTGGTAGCCGTGGTGGCGATGGTGATTTATGCCTTGGCGCGCTGGGCATGGTTCGGGCCGTTGCGGCGTGCCAGCGAGAATCAGCTGGTCCATGCGGCTCGTCAACAATCACACTTTCTGGAAAGCGTGCGCGGCGTGCGCACCATCAAGCTTTTCAATCGTCCTGAGCAGCGTTGCAGCGCCTGGAGCGCCTTGCTGGTGGAGGAAATCAACGCCGGCTTGCACCCCCAGAAACTGCAACTGGCTTATCGCACCTTCAACGGCGTACTGTTCGGGCTGGTGACGATCATTGTGATCTGGCTGGGCGCCACGCTGGTGCTGGAGGGGCAGTTCAGTGCCGGGATGCTGATTGCATTCAACTCGTACAAAGAGCAGTTCAACGGCCGCGTCGCCGCGCTGATCGACAAGATCGTCGACGTGATCATGCTGCGCCTGCATGGTGAGCGCTTGTCCGACATTGTGCTGCAGGACGCCGAGCCGGTTTCGGGACTGGATGGGTCGGATGACGCCAGCAGTGAGAACGTGCCCAGCCTTGAAGTACGTGATGTACGCTTTCGCTATTCCGAGTACGAACCTTACGTGCTGGATGGTGTGTCGATCCATGTTCGCGCTGGCGAGTCGGTCGCCATCGTCGGTCCGTCGGGTGGCGGCAAAAGCACTTTGCTCAACGTCATGCTCGGCATCCTGGCACCCAGCGCCGGTAGTGTTCTGCTGGATGGACAGCCGGTCGGGCCTGATCATGTCAGCAGGCTGCGGCGCCTGACCGGCACGGTACTTCAGGATGATGTGCTGTTCGCCGGGTCGATTGGCGACAACATCAGCTTTTTCGAGACCAGTGCCGACCAGCAATGGATTGAGCAGTGTGCACGGCTGGCCGCTGTCCACGATGACATCGCCCAGATGCCGATGGGCTACAACACGCTGGTGGGTGACATGGGGACTGTATTGTCCGGCGGTCAGAAGCAGCGGGTATTGCTGGCCCGGGCGCTTTATAAAAGACCGCAGTTGCTGTTTCTCGATGAAGCGACCAGCCATCTGGACATTACTCGCGAAGCGGCGGTCAATCAGGCGCTTGAGACGCTGAACATCACCCGGATCATTGTCGCCCACCGACCGGAAACCATTCGATCGGCGGATCGGGTCGTGGCGCTGGCCAATGGTCGAATTGCCTACGACGGCCCCGTGCTCGGAGAGCCTTCAGCGCAGGGCTCCGAGCCGTGATGCGCCGTGTCGGCAAATGGGCCTTGTCGAGCGTCGCCGGTATGTTGCTGGCGTCGCTGTGCATGGCGGATAACCGCGTACCGGCGTGCCCTGGTTCCAGTCGGCTTCCCGATACCCTGAACCTCGCGACGGCGGTGTCTGTCGCGTTGTGTGCCGATCCCAAGTTGCGTGAAGCGTGGCTGACCGAGCTGGCGCGTCAAGCGGAGATGGACGCCGAGCATTCGGCCTACTACCCGACCGTGGAAGGGCAGTTTCAAAAAGGCCGGGCCGGTAAGACCACGCGTTATCCGGGGTTCTCCGAAGCCAATTCAAGACTGAACGCCAGTACCAGCATCTACGGCGTGAACATGAGCTGGGTGCTATTTGACTTCGGTCTTCGCGCCGCAAAAGTCGAAAGTGCCCGGCAATTATTGAACGCCGCCAGTAGCAGCCGCATTGAGGAAGTGCAGAAGTCGATGCTTGCCACCGCCAGAGTCTTTTACCAGGTGCAGGCCAACACCGCGCTGTTGCAGGCCAAAGTCAGTGCAGAACGTCTTGCCGACAACAGCTTGAAAGCTGCTGACGCGAAATACCGTGCTGGCGCCGGTGAGCAGACTGATCGTCTGCAGGCACAATCCGATTTTGCCGAAGCGCAGCTGGATCGAGTGATGGCGGAAGGCGACCTGGCAGCGGCGCGCGGCGAATTGGCCAGCCAGCTCGGGTTATCACCCGGTGCCCCGCTCAAACTGGTTGCGTTGGATGAGCCGGGCAGTGAGGACGTAGCATTTCTGGGGGACGTCAATGCATTGATGGAGCAGGCCAGGGCGCTGCATCCTTCTATAGAAAAAGCCCGTGCGGACTGGGCGGCGAGTCAGGCAAGAGTTGATGAGGCGAAAGCTCAGAGCCGACCGTCCATCTCGCTGTTCAGTAACTACAGTCGCCAGGATACGCCCATCGAGCAGGTTTCCACCCGTCAGGAGATAGACACCTGGACAATCGGTGTGCAAATCACGGTTCCGATTTTCGATGGCTTTCTCAATCGGCGCAGGGCGAAGGCTGCCAGTTACGAAAGCGCTGCTCGCGAACAGGCGTTGCATGAGGTTGAAAACAGTATTGCGTTGAGCGTCTGGAAGAGTCAGCAGGCGCTGGAATCCAGAACCCGGGCACTGGCCATCAGTCGTCTGTTTGTCGAGAGTGCGAGCAAGTCTTATGAAATTGCCCAAGGGCGTTACAAAGCCGGGGTGGGCAGTATTCTCGAGCTTCTGCGCTCGCAGAATGATCTGGCCTCAGCGACTCAGAAACGTGTGGAATCGTTGGTCAACTGGCATAACGCCAAGCTGCAACTGGCATCTGACCTTGGCAGTCTGAACATCGACGACTGAACGTTTTTCAAGCACTTACTTGATCGCCAGGCTGGAGAATTGCGCTGCGGCGGCCGCTCGGGTGGACACGCCCAGCACCTTGAGCAGGCTAGACACATGTATACGCACAGTGAAAGGCGAGATACCCAGATCCTTGGCGATTTCCTTGTTGGTTTTACCGGCAGCCACCAGGCCAAGTACTTGTTTCTGACGGGCAGTAAGAGGGCTTAGCGCATTAACGGCCGATTCGTTGAAAATTGATCCTTCAGACTTGTACTTGACGACGACTTCGCCCTGACGGATAGCGACGATGGAGTCGGTTATTTCCTGCGGGTCGATGTTCTTGCCGATAAAGCCATCAGCGCCGTTCAACATGACTTGGGAGATGGTCTCCGGATCATCGATCATCGAGACCACGATGATCGAGGTGCGTCGGAACTCATTGCGCAGTTCAGCGATGGTGTGCATCGACTCCAGACCGGGAAAGCGCAGGTCGAGAATCAGTGTGTCAACTTCGTCACCGGAGCGCGCCAGCGTCAGCACTTCATTGAAATTGCCGGCTTGCTCAATGAGTGCTTCTGGCAGTAGACGTTCGATGGTGCGCAACATGCCTTCGCGAAATAAGGGGTGGTCGTCAGCCACTATGATTCTGCACGCCATGCCTCTGCTTCCGAATTTTTAGTCGGGTTATCATACTCGATAGCAACAATATGTATCGCCTGTGATACAAAATTAGAGTCATTATTTACGCGCTGCCGCGACACTCTGGAAAGGCCGGTTTGCAGGACGCCAATCAGATGATGGTGGCGACGGAAGTGTAATTAAGTTGCCGTGCAAAATGGCACACCACAAGCCTGTACTGCGCACGATCCCAAGCGGTATGAGTTCGCAGTAAATCGAGGTGCGTTGATGGACGACCGGAAAAACGCTGAACGGGATCAGGCAACGCTGAGGCTGATCGTGGCAACCTGCGCGATTATCTATGTGTCGCTGGTGGGGTTTCTGCCTGGGCTCGATGTAGCGAAGTATCAACCGATCATTCTCTATTACGTCGCCTTTCTGGTGGTGTCTCTGATTCTGCGCCAGCACATCATCACTTACCCGGGTGTGTTTCCGGTGCGCCGTGTCTTCGGGATGGTGCATGACTACACCGCAATTTCCGTCGGCCTGGTCGTGGGTGGTGAAGCAACGCTGCCGATTTTCAGTGTGATGGTCTGGGTGACCCTGGGTAACGGTATGCGCTTCGGCTCGCGTTATCTGGCGATTGCAGCCTCGCTCGCGCTGCTGGCGATATTGATCATCTATCAATTGACGCCTTACTGGCAGGCGCAACCATTTGTGGTGCTGATGCTGATCGCTGTCACAATTCTGGTGCCCGGCTACGCTCACATTTTGTTGGTAAGGGCTCGGCAGGCGTCAGAGCAGGCGACTGTCGCCAACCGTGAAAAAGAGCGTTTTCTCGCTCAGGCGAGCCATGATCTGCGCCAGCCCATTCACTCCATCGGCATGTTCACTGCGTGCCTGCGCGCCAGCCCGCTTGGCGAATACGAGCGGCAACTGGTCGACAACATCGATCGTTCCCTGCACAACCTTTCGCAGTTGTTTCGATCGATTCTGGATATCTACACGCTGGACAGCGGCAAGGTGTCGGCCAAGTCGGACGTGGTCAATCTGGGCGACATGCTCAATGAAATCGTGCAGCAAAATACGGCGGCTGCCCGATGGGCCGGCGTGGAGTTGAGAGTCAGGCCTTGTCGACGCTGGGTCAGAGTCGATGCCACATTGCTTGCCACGATGGTGCAGAACATTCTGTCCAATGCACTCAAATATGCCCCCGAGCACCCGGTGCTGATCGGTGTGCGTCGCCGCAACGGTGGCTTGTCGATCAGCGTGCACGATCAGGGGCGTGGCATTGCGGCGGAGCATCTGCCCAAAGTCTGCGACGAGTTTTACCGCATCCGGCATGTGCGCGACAAGGACGTGGAAGGCGTAGGGCTGGGGTTGTCCATCGTCAAGCGACTCAGTCAGATTCTGGAAGTACAGATCACTATCGATTCGCGGGTCAACCGCGGCACCACGGTGACCATTCACGGACTTGAAGAAGTGAGTGCTCCGGTACAGCCTGTGCGCAGAAAACCATTGGGCGACAGCCTGCTAAAAGGCGTCAGGATCTGTCTGGTGGAAGACGACCGCAACGTGCTGATGGCCACCGCCGCATTGTTGGAGCGATGGGGGTGCGAAGTCCAGACCGCGCTTTCAGCCGAGGGCCTGACTACCAATTGCGACATCATCGTCGCCGATTATGATCTGGGTACGACGGCCAACGGCCTTGATTGCATCGAAAGCATAAGGGCTGCCCGAGGCTGGGACGTACCGGCACTCATCGTCACCGGGCGAGAGATGGACGTCGTTCTTGAATCGTTGCATGGCGCGGAAGTGTCCGTACTGTCCAAGCCGCTGCGACCATCGGAATTGCGCCTGAACCTGTTGTCGGTTCGCGAGAGGCGGGTGAATGTGCCCTGATCTGGCCAGGGCACACAGGGCATCAACCAATGAATGGCCCACGAATGTCTGACGGTGGAGGCACGTCAGGGAATGGATAGACGCAGATCGGATCAGGCTTGATCACGCCAACACCGGGTACCGGCATGATGGTGAAATCAGCACCACCGGACACCCGCTGCAATTCGGCATCTGTCAGTTCATGAGTGTTAATGGTTTCTAGGGGCCGGGACATCATGTCAACTCTCCTGGTCGCTATGAGCGTTTTCACTGAGGCCGCCAACAGCGACAGCTGCAAACATGCCGGCGAATCCAATGTAGCTCCATTGAAAGTCCAGGCTGGCGGCGATCAGAAAAGAAACCGCTGTGAGCCAGAACAGTAATGACGAATTGACGGCTTTCCCAAATACCTTATAACGATCGGATGTCATAGGGTTCTCCTAAGTACTGCATAAGTGCCTGTAGCACAGTGTTCACGCAGCATGACAAAACGTGTTATTGCGCCATCTGGTAGCTTTGGAACGCATCAAAAGCGCTGACAGCTGCCACACCGGCCAGTATCACTCCGGCACCGACCGCAGTCGCAGGTGCCAGAGCGGTAGCCGCCACCACCACACCAATGGCCGCAACGCCTTCGCCGGTGCTCATGCCACCGTTGATCTGCGACATTTCCTGCTCGTTGAGTTCGCGCATCATCAATTCTTTATTCATGGATCATTACCTTTTTATGGAGTCAGTTACTACCTGACGGGTAAGTAAGCCGATGCTCGTCAAGGCTGTTCAGGCACAGCCTGTTTCGCGCTAAAGGCAGCGACAATACTCAACGAGTGCGCAGTTAAATCAAATAGTGCAGGTGTGCTAAACGGCACGCACTGGCAGAGTTGCGCAACGCTCCGCATCACACGTGCAGGGCTGTCCAGTCTTCGATCAATCCGGCATACAACTCGACGCATTGGTGAAGTTTGTCGACTTCACAATACTCATCGACCTTGTGCGCCATAGCGGGCTCCCCCGGGCCGAGAATAAGGGTGGGCGGATAGCCGATGGCGGGGAGCAGCACGGCAGCATCGGTAAAGTAGGGCACTGCCTTTTCCTTCAGGGGAGCGTCATGCAAGGCCTGGCAGCGTGCAAAAACCTGTTGCACCCAAGGCTCGTCGGGGCTGGCACAAATACCAGGCAGATCAATCAGGGTGCTCAACTCCGCGCTGCTGCCCAGGTGGGCCGCCAGCCGTCCGCGAATTTCATCGTGGTCCAGATTCGGTGCAGTGCGCAGGTCCAGGGTGAACGCTGCGTAGTCCGGCACCGAGTTGATGTTCAGGCCGCCGCTGATGGTGCCGACGTTCAGCGTCGGCTTGCGCATGAGTGGATGTGCAGGGCCTACTTCAAAGGTCTGCGCGCGGCCAATGTGTTCGGCGGCCAGATAGATAGCGTTCACGCCTTCTTCCGGCATGGCGCCGTGGGCCGTCAGGCCATGGCTGGCGCAGCGCAGCCATAACGCGCCTTTGTGCCCGAGTATCGGGTAGTTGGCCGTCGGCTCTCCGATCAGCAGTGCGCCCAGTTCACCGAGCAAGTGGGGCGCGTCACTGCACAGTGCCTTGGCGCCGTCACAGCCGGTTTCCTCTCCGCCGGTGAGTATCAGGCGAACGCCGGGCCCGCGTCGAATGGAATCACGGCTGCGCTGGCAGGCCACGATGAAGGCGGCAATGCCCGCTTTCATGTCGCTGGATCCTCGCCCGTACATCCGGCCGTCGGCAATCTCACCGGCAAACGGCGAGTGACTCCAGGTGGCATTGCCGAGCGGTACGGTATCCAGGTGGCCGGTGAACCCCAGCGGTTTGCCGGGGCCGTCGCCCTCAAGCCAGGCGACCAGATTGAAACGGCGCTCACCGAAACGCTGCAGCTCGCAGACAAAACCGTGGCGGCTCAGCTGCTCGGCAAGAAAAGCCGCACACGCTTCCTCGTCGCCCGGCGGGTTGAGGGTCTGGAACGCTAACAGTGCACGGGTCAGGGCTATCGGGTCATCGAGCATCGGAGCCTCCGGTCAGGTACGGCGGGTCAGCCAGTCGAGGCTGTTGATCCAGAAGCGGCGATAGCCTTCCCAGTCGAGAAAAGCTTCCGGCAGCCAGTGTTCGGAAAGGTCGCTGGTCCAGGCCAGAGAGCGTCCGGCACCGACTTCGCGCGCGGCAAGCAGCGGGTGCCGAGAGCCTTCGACGGTGGCCAGCAATTGAGCTTCGGGATGCAACTCAACTTCGTTGTAGCCAAGCAGGTACGGCCATTCGCCGCCCAGGCCTTGCAGTATCGGGTGATCGCTGTCGATCTGCGGCAGAAAGCCTTCCGGCACTTCGACACGATCGTCGTAAGGCAGGCAGCGCACAGGCAAGACGTCCTCGACAGGCGTTCCGCGGTAGCGCGCGCCGCCGTTGATGCCTTGAAAGCTGAAGTAGCCGCCGACCATCATCAATGCACCGCCCTGCAAGACGTATTCGCGAAGGGCTTTGAGGCGGTTGGGCGTACGCTTGCCACGCAGCCAGGTGTCCGGGTGCAGCAGCAGGGTATTGGCACCGATGTCGGAGAGGATCACCGCCTGATACTGACTGAGTGCTTCAACCGTGGCCGGAAAGTCGATCTGTGCCTGATCGGCGCACATCTGCGTGATCTGATAGTCGCTGTCTGCCATCGCCGCAAGCAAACGCCGTGCGCCATTGTGCGCGGTGACGCTGTCGAACTGATCGAAGCCCTTGATGTGGGTTGACGTGCTGACCCATGATTCGCCAGCCAGCAATACGGACTGTTTCATGACGTTGCATTCCTCTGCGATGAAAAAGGAGCCTGGAAGCCGCGCTGGAAGACCCGGCGCGGGTTGTCGATCAAAAGGTTTTCGAGTTGTTCACCGGTAACGCCATGGCGGCGCAGGCGCGGGACAAAGTGTTTCAGCAGGTAGCCATAACCATGGCCGCCATAGCGAGTCAGCATGGTTTTCAGAAAAACGTCCTGAGACAACAGCACCTGCGAGCCGAAGCCGTGCTCGATCAGGGCGACGATGGCCCGCGCGTTTTCTTCATCGCTGGGCGACTGCGCGTGCTCGTCGGCGAAGTAGTAACCCATGCCGATCATGTCGTATTCCAGAAACGCGCCGCGTGCCGCCAGCGCATGCTGATACGCAGGGTCGCTGTGGCTCGGGTTCATGTGGCACAGCACCGTATGGCGCAGGTCGGCGCCTTCAGCCTCAACGATGTCCAGTACCCGGTGGCCGAGGCGCTCCCAGCCAGGCAGGTGCACCGAGAGCGGCACGCCGGTCGCAGCACTTGCACGGGCTGCGGCGCGCAGTGATTTTTCTTCGTCAGCCGTGAACGCGGCAGAAACACCAATCTCGCCGATCAGGCCGGCAATCACCTCGGGCTTCTCTTCACCGCCGCCCACGTCATGAATGATCTGCTCCGCCAGTTGTTCAACCGAGCGTTCGTGCACGTAATGCGGGTGCGAGGGTTCCAGATAGAAACCGGCACCCATGATGATATTCAAGCCGGTCAGACGGGAAATCCGCTGCAAGGCCTGCGGGTCGCGACCGATGCCCAGATTGGTCGGATCGACCACCGTTTCCCCGCCCAGCGCCCGGTACTTCAGCAGTTCTTCGCACGCGAGGTCGACATCGAACAACTGACAATTGTCGCGGCTGACCAGCGGGTTCATGTGCAGCTCGCCGAGCAGTTCGATGCTCACCGGGCGCTCGGCCAGGTGCCGTTCGCCGCAGCAACTGGGTGCGACCCATTTGCCCGATGCGTCGAGCAGAATGTGTTCGTGCATCAAAGTGACGCCAAGGCGCTCGACTGGCATTGGCCCCAGCACCGTCATGGCATGGCCGCTGTCGACGCCGAGTGGAAGGGGGGAAGGATGACGAAACAGGCTCATGCTCCAGCCCTCCCGAGTGGGCGGCCGGTACGTAGAATGCGTGTGTTCAGCCAGATCGCCAGCAGTACGATCAGGCCCGTGGCGATTTGCGTGTAGAACGGTGAGACGTGGGCCAGAATCAGCCCGTTCTTGATCGCTGCCATGGTCAGTACCCCCAACAGTGTGCCGACAATCGTGCCGAAGCCACCGAACAGGCTGGTGCTGCCGAGGACCACGGCGGCAATCACTTCCAGTTCGAAACCTTCGCCCTGATTCGAGGAGCCACTGCCCAACCTGGCCGTGACGATCATGCCGGCCAGGGCGGCCGCCATGCCACTGAGCATGTAGACCCGCAGCAGCACCCCGCGATGATTCACCCCGGCACGGCGCACGCTTTCAGCGTTGGCACCGATACCCGTGAGGTAGCGGCCAAAGCGCATTTTGCCGAGCACCAACACCCCGCCCAGTGTGACCAGCAAGGCCAGCCAGGCGGTCAGCGGCACGCCGAGAAACCAGCCGCGACCCAAGGCCAGAAACGCTGCTTCCTCGCGTGGAACGGGGATCGAATAGCCTTGCGTCAGCAGCATCGCCAGGCCACGAATAATGGTCAGGGTGGCCAGGGTGACGATAAAGGCCGGGATGCCCGCGTAGGCGATGAAGTAGCCGTTCAGCGCCCCGATCATCGCGCCGACGGCAAGCCCGCCGAGCAGAACCAGCGGCCAGGGCAAATGCCAGGCATTGAGTGCCATGGCTGCCAGCGCACCGACCAGCGCCAGGGTCGAGCCAACGGACAGGTCGATGCCGCCGGTGGTGACCACCAGCGTCATCGCCACCGCGACAATCAGTAACGGCGCGTTTTGCCGGATAACGTTGAGCAGGTTGGCACCGCTTAAAAAGTTATCGGTCACCAGCGCGAACAGCACAAAGCACAGGGCGAAAAACAGGCCGATGCTGACCACGCCGGGAAAGTCGTGCAGCAGGCGCTTGAACAGCGACTGCGGCAGAATGCGTTGGCGCGTGAGATCGAGCGTTTTCATGGCGTCATATCCTTTCAGGCGCTAGCGGAGCGGGCAGTGAATTTGTGCCCGACGATGAGTTCGACGACCTCGTTGAGGTCGGTGTCGGCGATCCTTCGCTCGGCCAGATTGGCGCCGTCATACATCACCATGAGGCGGTCACAGACCAGAAACAGGTCCTGCAACCTGTGGGTGATCAGAATCACGCTGACGCCTTGGCGGCTGATGGTACGAATCAACTCCAGCACCGCTTCGACTTCGGCTACCGCGAGGGCAGCGGTGGGCTCGTCCATGATCAGAACCTTAGGCCCGAAGGCGGCCGCGCGGGCAATCGCAACGGCCTGGCGCTGGCCACCGGAAAGGTGTCGTACCTGCGCGCGGGTATCCGGAATGGTGATGCCCAATGCTTCAAGAATCTGCCGTGCTTCGCGGTGCATGCGCGTCTCATCGAGCAACGGCACGCCGAGCACGCGGCGCATCGGTTCGCGGCCCATGAAGAGGTTTCCGGCCACATCGACGGTGTCACACAGCGACAGGTCCTGATACACCATCTGGATATGGCAGCGCTGTGCATCTGCCGGACCGCTGAAACTGACTTCCTCGCCATCGATGGCGATTCGTCCGCTGGTGGGTAACTCCGCACCTGACAGAATCTTGGTCAGCGTGGATTTGCCTGCGCCGTTGTCGCCCACCAGCCCCAGCACTTCACCGGGCTGCAACAGCAGATCGACACCGCGTAACGAGGCTATCGAGCCATAGTGTTTAGTGATGGCACTCATCTGTACCCGAGGCACTTCGCCAGGCGTCTGCATGCTGAGCCCCTTATTTGAGTTCGGCGCGATAGGCTGCCAGGTTGGCTTTGGTCACCAGCGTGACGGGAATACTCTGTTCGCGAGCCACGGTTTTTCCGGACAACAGTGCCAGTGCCGACTCCACCGCCGTCTTGCCCATGGCCTGCGTGTTCTGTTGCACCACCACCGCGACAGAGCCGTCATCCAGACCCTGCACTGCCTGAGAGGACAGGTCCCACCCGAAAATCCTGACCCGCTCGCCCGCACCTTGCGACATGCTCGCGGCAACCGAGCCAATCAGGGCGGGTTCGCCAGTGGCATAAATGATCTGCAGATCAGGGTTGGCGGTCAGCAGGTTTTCCGCCGCCGCCTGGGCGGTGTCCTGCACATTGTTACCGTCGACGGTATTGACGATCTTCGCCTGGCTGGCGGTCTTTGCCAGGCCCTCGCGGAAACCGTCCAGACGCAGATTCTGTACATAAGAGCCGAGGGCTCCGACCACGCCGATGCTGGCTTTGCCCGCCAGTTCGCGGTTGATGTATTCGCCGGTGTACTGGCCGATCTGTCGGGCTGCCTCGCGGTTATCCACGCCGACCTGTACGGCATTGTCGCCATTAATCACAGCGTCGATTGCCACCACCGGGATTCCCGCCTGCGCAGCTGCGGTGACCGCAGGTTTGATACCGTTGACGTCGATGGCGCAGACCAGAATGGCGTCGACCTTGTCCTGAATATAGGCCTCGATGGCGTCGTTCTGGGCTGCCGGATTGTCGTTGGCGTTGAACACCACCAGCTCTGCTCCGGCAGCTTTCGCCGCAGCCTGTGCGCCCTGGGTAATCTGGGTGAAATACAGCGCCTGCTGGTTGACCTGTACCAGAGCCAGACGTTTGCCGGTCTGGGCCTGAATAATGGGTGACAACGCCAAGGCCAGAACAGCGCCGAGGGTCAGGGTGAAACGCTTGCTAAAACGCAGCATTGCCATCCTCCTAGTCTGTTTGCCGGTGTGGCAAATCAGATCGGTAAACCGGTTTACCAACCGTTTCAAAAAAAAGACAAATGAGCTTTGTCTTCAGGTTTGAGAACTGGAGAAAGCAGATTGTGTGCCATTTTTTTCACGATCCCGGCCAGTCACCGTACGTCCTTGATGCGCCACAGTTTTCCGCAATCATCGGCTTTTCAGGATGCCGATGGCAGTGCACCGATTTAAGGCCGGGTGTTACTGGTTGCCCCGCAATCAGTCACTGCGCGTTGCTACCGTGCCCCGGCAGACCAACTCTACGGGTACGCGCACGACGTCCTGTGTACAGTCGCCGCCCGCCATGCGCTGCAGCAATTGCGCCACGCCGAGACGGCCAAGCTCCCTGGAGGACTGGCGGATGGTACACAGCGGTGGGGTCAGCAGACTGGCGTACACGGCGTCATCGAAACCCACCAGCGACATGGCACCGGGCACGCTGATATTGCGCTCACGCAGGACATCGAGCACGCCCAGAGCGATGAAGTCACTGGCGGCGAAAATCGCCTCCGGAGGGTGGGGCAGGGTGAGCAACTGAGCGGTTGCGATACGCCCGAACTCACGGCTGTAATCCCCAAAGCACAGGTATTCCGGCACCTCTGCGATGCCCGCCAGCGCCAGCGCTTCCCGGTAGCCGGCATAGCGCTCGCGGGCACTCATCAAGGCCGACGGCCCGGACACATGAGCGATGCGTCGATGGCCATGGCGGATCAGATAGTCAGTCGCCAGGCGACCACCCTGATGGTTGTCGGCGAACACTTTGGGCTGCGAGGTGCCGGGAACGTCTTCGTCGAGCAGAATGATATTGCGGTAGCTCGCCAACTGACTGGCCAGCGTGCCGTCGTCCGGACGGTTGCTGACCAGTAGCAAGCCATCGACGTTACGTGAATCCAGCCAGCGCACAAAGGTGCTTTCACGTTCAAGCAGGTTGCGGGTGACACACAGCACCAGGTTATACCCGTTGGCGGACGCCTCTTCCTCGGCCGCGTCTGCCAGCTCGGCAAAAAACGGGTTGGCGATGTCCGGCAGCACCAGACCGATGGTCTCACTGCCGCCTTTGCTCAGGCGTCGGGCCAGACTGTTGCCCCGGTAGTCCAGCGCCTTGATCGCTGTGTCGATACGTTTCGCGGTTTCCGGCGGCAGGCTGATACTTCGATTCAGGTAGCGCGACACCGCAGCCTTGGAAAGGCCGGCATGGTTGGCGACATCCTGAAGTGTTACGGGTCTGGTCATGGCGGTCGGATTTTATACCTGAAAAACGAAGCATTGACGTGAGGTGCCGGTATCTTCTCATGCGTGCCCGAACAGCCCGACGATTTTCTCTGCGGGTGACGTCGAAAAAATCCATGTGGGGCGTTGGTCGGCCAGATCTCGTTAACCTTTTGCACGTTGGCGACACGCTCTGCTCGGGCAAATGTGTGCGGTCTGGAGCTTTTAGTGCGTCACTGAATATGGCGCATTATGTATATGTTGTCGCATGACTTATGTCTGATCACTTCACACACTACGGTCACGCAAGTAGCTTAGGTATTCATTGCATTGGCTTTAAGACATTCGCCACGAATGTCGATCACTTACAGTGATGGTTCTCCATTGAAGAAGCCCGCTTGTTTGCTTAATGGAACCGCACAGCACACTGCGACACTCATTTACTCAATTTTCCAGTAACTGCGGGCGATGAGTGTTTGCGATGAATGCCGTTCAGCCAATTATAAGTTCTGCTTATTTTCAATATTTTCTCGGTGATAGCAACTGGCTGCTTTCTGGGGGCTGTTCATTATCAGTAGGCGTTATCCATGAGTGGATCAACCCGAAAAATGGCTATTTGCCTTGTGAGTATCGGTGATGGCATTCAAGTCTGATAACGGTCCTGATGCCTGTCATTCCAGGGACGAATGTTCATCGCGTGTCCCAAGACGAACGTTCAGGAGGGCTTAATGATAAATCCCGTAAAACACAATTTCAGTCACCTTGGGTTTTCAAACGCTCAAAGTACCTCGGCACTGGGGCCTGTCAGTAATAAAGTGCCCAACTTTGTTTCGCGAGGGCGAGGCAAGGGAGTTCCAGTGGAGCAATTCAATACTGTAGAAGAGTGTCGTTTGGCGGGGCGGCAGGACAGCGTACTGGATTCGATAGACGGCAAAGAGTTCATGCGACTGCTGCAGAAGTACACGGCCTCTGAAACAACCGAAGAAGAATTTGCCGACCTGAGGGCCGCCATACCGCGCTACTCCATTGAGTTGGCCGAGTCGGATCACCCTAAAGTGCTTTATCGGGGGATATCTCTGGATGATGAGACTGCGTCGCTGTTACTGAATACCTCCAAGGGTTACCGCAGTCGTGAAATAGCCCATGGTCTTATTCACGGCCTGCGCGTGGTTAAAGGCGTTTACACCGCGACCGGGGTGGCCAGTGCCTCGACAGTGTCAGCCGTTTCGCAAGGCTTTGCGCTGGTGAACGCGAACAGGAAAAAAGAAACACCGGTTCTTTTTGTACTGAAAGCGATGCCTGCCGTTCCCGCGCTCAACCACAGTGGTGCGAAGGGGGTGACACTCAGTGAGAGCCGGTTGCCGTTATCGGTGGCCTGCAAGAGTGAACATGAAGTCATTCTGGATATCACCAACCGGTACGAAATTACGCAGGCTCGCCGGAGCGGTGAGTTCATTGTCGTCGACATGACGGTTTTAGGACGGTCCAAGAGGGGAGGTGAATTCTCTCTCGTCGAGACTGACAAATGGAAACAACTCTCTGGCGCCAAGGGCTCTAATCCAGGTGGATTGTTTCAAGCGCCCAATGGCGTTAAGTGGTATGTGAAAACCAACCCGTCTGCCAATAGGCTTCGAAACGAGGTGCTTGCCTCCAGGCTGTACCGTGCCGCAGGAATCGATGTTCCTGACATAGAGCTGGCGTCCCGCAAAGGCAAGCCCGCACTGATTTCAAAACTGATAGTAGGGAACCCCAAAGACCTCGATACGCTGGCAAAAAATAGCCAGTTGAAGTGCGGCTTTGCTGTGGATGCCTGGCTGGCGAACTGGGATGTCATCGGTCTGACGGGGGACAATGTCATCTTCAATCACCGTAACAAACCTGTGCGCATCGACCTTGGCGGCGCGCTGGTCTTCCGCGCCCAAGGGGAGCACAAGGGTAATCAGTTTGGTACCACGCCCATGGAACTGGTCACGATGCTGTCTCGTGAAGACAATTCGTCCAGTCGTGTCTTTCGGAACATCGAGCGTAATGACATCCGCGAGGGTATTGCAGCGATAGAAAAAATACCGGATGCGCGTATTGCCGCACTTTGCGCAGAGCACGGTCCTGGCAATCACAGCGAACGCATTGAGCTCGGTAAAAGACTGATCAGTCGGAAGAAGTGGCTGGTCGATATGAAGCAGACGCTTCCTTATATTCATCGCCAAAAGAACGAGCGCGGCAATGTTGTCACTGTTAAAAATCCCACGTCTCCCAGCGCTTTGGATACGTGGCGTGATCGATACGCCACAGCCGTTTTTGTACCCCACAGCGCTGTCCGTGGCAGCATGAACAACCTGCCGTTCAGATCATTTACGCCCCCCAACACAATGGATGGCTGGCGCCGATTTACAACCCGGGCGGTCAACTTCACAGAGCCGGAATTTAAGCGTTCCCAGCACCTTGCTCCCGCCAGTGGAGCGATCATTTTTGAGCCCGACGGCAGGGTGTGGATCACCGAGCCGACCAATCACCCGTTCGGCGCAACGCACGCTTTTCCCAAGGGAAAGCAGGAAGCCGGTTTGAACTTGAGGACCAATGCACTCAAGGAAGTCTACGAAGAGACGGGGCTTCTGGTGAAGTTCCACGGCTTCATCGGTGACTACGACCGAACAACATCCCGAACTCGTTATTACCTTGCCAAACGGATCGATGGAACACCGTCCGATATGGGCTTTGAATCTCAAAGCGTCAAGCTGGCAAACATTACCGAGGCCAAAAGACTGCTACCCAACGCCGTGGATATTGCCATCTTGCGAGACGCAGAGCGGGCTTATCTAAAGGGCCCCTTTTAATGAATCTCCCTCTGCTTGAGCGCTGACAGACGATAAAGAGGATTTCTGAAGCCCTGCACAAAAACCCGTTCACCCAAACGCGTTACCTCCACAAAAAGGAGTAATGAAATGAGTATGAATACCTCTGTAAGCAACAACAGCCCGGGGTGGTCCCCTGTTTCATCGGGCAACCAGGCTCCGAGTCCGGACTATTCAGGTAAATCGTCGAGCAATGCCGTGCACTTTCTTCCTCCGGAAAGTACCTGGCGCGCGCCGAACACGGTGAGTTGGGGGAATGGCGCGCCGACAACCGCCCCCACCGGGAATGGACGAGCAGGAGGGGGCGATCAAAGTGACTTGATCGAGGCGTTGACGACGCTGATTCAGGCGCTGCTGAAACGCTTGCTCGGTGATTCTTCCGCAAGTAACTCTTCTGCAAATAACCCTTCCGAGAACCCGTCCCCCGCTTCGTCCGGGCCAGGTCGAGCTTCTGCTTCTCCCGGCGGCGCTGCCAGTTCGACGCCAGACTCAGGACTGTCTGAGCAGTCAAATCAAACCCAACCGTTCAATAACACTGGCTTGGGTTCTCATGGCGGCGCGAATACGGTTCCTGACCGAATTGCGTCTCCTGAGGCAGCGCAAAAAATGGTCGAAGACGTGAAAAATGCCGGAGGGGAAACACTTCGTATCCAGATGACCCATGACCAGATCAATGACCCGGCGCAAATGGCCAAGCTCAAGGCGATGGTCGATGCCGGCGACAAACAAGGGGTCAGGATTCAGTTTACGTTTCGTGACAACGCCAATGGCGGTGGTGGCAACGTCTTGTCCGGCGACAAGCTCCGACAAGCCGCCGACGATGTCAAAAACGTAGTATCTGCCCTTGGAAACCATCCGAGTTTTGTACTCGATACGTTCAATGAGGGCGGCAAGAGTGCCACTCAAGGTTGGGCCGATATGCAGAGCACGCTGATCAAGTCAGCCCGCGACGCAGGTTACAAAGGCGACATCGTGGTGGAGGACAGCAATTGGGGTGGTGGTCTGACAGCCGGCGGGGAAAGCGGACTGGTCAAATACGCTGATCAGTTGAAAGCCGCCAACGGCAGCAACAACCCTGGCCTGATCGGCAGCATCCATGAGTACGCCAGCGGTGCCGATGCCTCCTCGCGTCTGTCATCGGAGATCAAGGCGCTTACGAGCGCGGGCTTCAAGCCGCAAATCGGTGAAGTCGGTAACGCCAACTGGACCGGAGGCGGTAACTTCGAACAGCGCGACGGCGCCAACCAAGCCGTGAAAGACAACATGGGCGCCCTGAAAGCGGCCGGTGCCGATGTGCTGCCATGGATGGACCAGTTCGAGAACGGCAAGATCAAACACGATGTCGGTTTCTCGAAAGGCGATCAGTTTTCCTGATCCTGTTTCATGGAACCTGATGTGCCTGTTGACCACTCAGCGGGCAGCTATCTGCGAGGTCGTCAACGACCAGTGCAGAGCGGCGAGTTGGAGAGGTTGCGCAGAGGCTGCGCTATCTGCGCAACCCCCTTTTTTCATGACCGATAAGTAGCAGGTATAAAAGCTATGCCTATCAACAGACCCGCCTTCAATTTAAAACTCAATACGGCAATTGCCCAGCCGACTGTGAAGAAGGATGCAGGTGCAGAATTGCGCCATTTGAATCAGAGCGAAGTGCGTGCCAACACACAGACACGTTTTGCCGTTAATCACCGTGCCCCCACTTATGACGTCGCGCAAAGCGCGCTGGGCGAAAATCACGGTGGCTGGACTGCCGCCAATCATTTCAAGATGACGGGGTCTGAAGTGTTCATCCATATGGATCGCCTGGAGCCGAACTGCAAGGGGGAGTTTGCCGGAGACAAGATCCACCTCAGCGTGGCGCCTGAGGATGTACCGAACGCATTCAATGCGATAGGCAAAATACTGCAGGCGAGCGACAGCCCGGTGGACTCGTGGAAAGTGACTGACATGAAGTGCCTGCAGGCAGAGATGCCGGCGGCAAAGCAGCGTGTGGCGCTGGGCGCTCAGTTCACAATCTACGCCAAGCCTGACCGTGCAGATAACACCTACAGCCCAGAGTACATGGGCAAAATGAGGGGGATGATCAGCAGTATCGAACAGGAGTTGAGCGCCGCCGGTGTGAGGCAGAGCAGCCATCGCCCGGACTCCGATGTCTCCCCTGGGCACTGGAGCTATGCGTCTTACCGCAATGAGCATAAAAGCAACCGATCAGGGACTTCCAATCAGCACAGGAACCTGGAGGCAGAGCCTTTTTTCCAGTTGGTCTCATTCTCTGACGGGGCTTCAGGGTCATCCAGGTCCAGCGCTGGCCATCAGGCTTTGCTGACACCATCGTGGGCCCGATAAGGCTGTTTTTCTGAGCGCTGCCGTGCGCCCGGGGTTTCTACAGTGAAATGTGAGTGTCGAAAGAAACGCTGGTTGCACGGCGACAGCTTCGGGTTCACCGGTGCAGGATCACCTGATGAATCTCCTGCAACGGGATGATCCGCTGCGCCGCGTTCAGTTTGATCGCTTCCTTGGGCATGCCGAATACCACGCAGCTGGCTTCGTCCTGAGCCACTGTCGCGCTGCCGGCGTCGAGCATTTCCTTGAGCCCGCGTGCGCCGTCGTCGCCCATGCCAGTCATGATGATGCCGGTGGCGTTCTTGCCGGCGAATTTGGCCACCGAACGGAACAGCACGTCCACCGAAGGACGATGGCGGTTGACCAGCGGGCCGTCGATGACCTGGACGTGGTAGTAGGCGCCGCTGCGCGTGACCATCATGTGTTTGCCGCCGGGGGCGATCAACGCGAGGCCGGGCAGGATGCGGTCGTTGTTTCTGGCCTCGCGCACCTCGATCTGACTCAGGCTGTTCAGGCGTTCGGCGAACGATGCGGTGAATTTTTCCGGCATGTGCTGGACGATGACCATGCCGGGACAGACGCGGGGCAGGGCCGTCAGAACCGCTTCAAGTGCCTGTGTACCGCCTGTCGAGGTGCCGATGGCGACGATGCGTTCAGTGGTCTGTGCCATGGCATGGCCGCTGGCAGCCGGCAAAATGGCATCGGCGGTCAGTTTGCTGGCCGGGGTCAGCACTGGGGCGGCGGTGCGCTTGCCGAGGTTCCTGACGTTGGAGTTGGCTGCTGCGCGTACTGCTGCAACCAGCTCGGCAGCCGAATCGATGAGGAAGTTCTTCAATCCGGTGGTGGGTTTGGTGATGATTTCCACCGCCCCGGCAGACAGCGCCTGCAATGAGGTTTCCGCGCCTTTCTGGGTCAGCGACGAGCAGATCACCACCGGTGTTGGCCGCTCGCTCATGATCTTCTTGAGAAAGGTGATGCCGTCCATGCGCGGCATTTCCACGTCCAGCACAATGACGTCCGGCCATTCCTGAGCGAGCTTGCTCATGGCGAATATCGGGTCTGACGCCGCACCCATCACGTGAATATCGGGGGTGTCGTTGAGAATGGCCACCAGCACCTGGCGTACCACGGCCGAATCATCGACCAGCAGTACGCTGATTTTTTTGTTTGGCATCTTTTTCCATTGCTTCCATTGGTTGGTGCCTGACCCATACGTTTCCGTCCCACAGGTCGAAGATGATGCTGCGATGGCCGGTGCTGCCCAGATCCTGAGCCATCAGCTTCAAGCGGTGCTGTTCGGCCAGCGCAAGCGCCGCATGAACGTTGCTGTCAGCGACGTTCTGCATGTGCGGGTCATGGCGATGAGCTGGAAACATTTCGCCGCCGCCAAACAGTTTGACCTGATATTCCTCCGGCAGGGTGCCATTGGCCAGCGCATGGCGAATGAGTATTTCCATCGCTTCGTCAGCGTACCTGCCGTCCAGTGGCTGATGCCTGCGTATGCGCCCGGGCAACATGAAGTGGCACATGCCGCCAATACGCCGCCACGGGTGCCAGAAGGTAATCGCCACGCATGAACCCAGCAACGTGCGCAGGCGAGTCGGCCGGGTCTGAAAGACCACTTCGCCAGGCCCCAGCACTATTTCGGCTACACCGACAGGCGTGTTCATGGTTTGCGGTAAATCGAAGGGGAGACCATTTTCAACATGTCATTTACACCGTTCAGGCTTTCTGAGTGGCTGATGATGAAATAGCCTCCTGGCTTGAGACGCGGGATCAACCGCGCCACCACTTTGCTTTTGGTTTCCTGATCGAAATAAATCATCACGTTGCGCAGGAAGATTACGTCGAACTCGCCCAGATCCGGCAGGGTGTCATTGAGATTGACCTGCACGAAACTGACCCGGCTGCGCAACGACTTGTCGATCAGGAAGGTCCCTTCCTGGCGACCTATGCCTTTCAGACAGTATTTGAACAGCAAAGGTTGCGGTAACGTCTCGGTGCGTTCCATGGGGTAGTGACCGCTGCGCGCCTTGCTCAGCACGCGGGTACTGATGTCCGAACCGACCACTTCCCAAGAGGTTGTGCCCAGTTGTTCGGCCAGGGTCATGGCCAGGCTGTAGGGCTCTTCGCCAGACGAACTGGCAGCGCTCCAGATACGGAACATTTTGCCGTGCGTGACCTTGGGCAGCACCTGCTGACGCAGAAAATCGAAGTGCTTGGGTTCGCGGAAGAAATACGTTTCGTTGGTGGTCAGCAGGTCTAGCGCCACTTGCAGCTCGCCGTTGCGCTGATCGTTCATGATCAGCTTGAAATACTCGCCATAGTTGTCCAGCTCGTAATGCTTGAGACGCTTGAACAGGCGGCCGGCGACCAGCGCTTTCTTGGCCAGCGTCAGTTTGATGCCCGCAGCGTTGTACAGCCAGTTCTGGAACTGGCCGAATTCGCGATCGGTGAGCGACGCTGTATCAGGCATGTGCAGACCTCACGTCGCATCGACGTCGGGCGGCAGCGACTGGCTTGCCTCGGCAAGGCTGGACATTTCATCGATGGACAACACGCGGTCGACCTCAAGAACGATCACGAACTTGCCGTCGACCTTGGCCATG
Source organism: Pseudomonas sp. NFACC10-1 (assembly GCF_900119195.1). Taxonomy (NCBI): domain Bacteria; kingdom Pseudomonadati; phylum Pseudomonadota; class Gammaproteobacteria; order Pseudomonadales; family Pseudomonadaceae; genus Pseudomonas; species Pseudomonas sp. NFACC10-1. The sequence continues at coordinate 109,241 of NZ_FPJB01000010.1, forward strand.
CCGCTGATGAAGTCGGCGCGAATTCGCGCACCGAAGTTCGGCGGCGGCTCGATCTGCGACGCCGGAATCTCCAGCACCGCCGAGACATTGTCGACCAGCAGACCGATGTCCTGCGGCTGGCCGTCCTCGCTGTTGGCCTCGATGATGATCACGCACGAACGCCGAGTGATATCCGAGTTCTGCCGCCCGAAGCGCGCCGACAGATCGACCACCGGCACCACCGCGCCGCGCAGATTGATCACCCCGCGTACGAAGGCGGGCATCATCGGCACCACCGTCAGGCTGCCGTACTCGATGATTTCCTTGATGCCCAGAATGCCGATGGCGAACATCTCGCCACCGAGCATGAAAGTCAGGTACTGCGCCTCTTCTTCGACCGTCGCTGCGGTCTGCCGAGTCGTGACCAATGAGCCCATGTCGTTCTCCCCTGGAGTCTCTATCGAAGCCGGCAATCAGAAACGGGTAAATTCCGATTCGTCCGGGGCGCCCGACATGCTTTGCGCAAATGCCTTGCGCGGAGCCTGCTGTGGAGGGCGCGGAGGCTGACGGTTCGGGCTGTTGCGGCTGTCGAACGTAGCGTTCTGCGCGACGGCCCGTGGCGATGCGTCGAGGGTGAAGAAACTCATGGCCTGTTGCAGTTGTTCGGCCTGGCTGCTCATTTCTTCAGCTGTGGCCGCCAGTTCTTCGCTGCTCGATGCGTTTTGCTGGGTGACCTGGTTGAGCTGGGTCATGGCAGTGTTGATCTGCGCCACACCGGCTGCCTGCTCTTCCGACGCGGCACTGATTTCCTGCACAAGGTCGGAGGTCTTGTTGATCGAGGGCACCATCTCGTCCAGCAACTTGCCGGCCTTCTCGGCCATGTCCACGCTGCTCGACGACAACTCGCCGATTTCCTGCGCGGCCACCTGGCTGCGTTCGGCCAGCTTGCGCACCTCGGCGGCCACAACCGCAAACCCCTTGCCATGTTCGCCGGCACGCGCGGCTTCGATGGCAGCGTTGAGGGCGAGCAGGTTGGTCTGGTAAGCGATGTCGTCGATGATGCTGATGCGCTGGGCGATTTTCTTCATCGCCACAACGGTCTGCTGCACCGATTCGCCGCCATCGGTGGCCTCCTTGGCGGCCTTGCTGGCCATGCCATCGGTGACTTTGGCGTTCTCGGTGTTCTGGTTGATGCTGGCGCTCATCTGCTCGACCGACGCGCTGGTCTCTTCGACGCTGGCGGCCTGCTCGCTGGTGGCCTGGCTCATCGACTGAGCGGTGGCGCTGACTTCTTCCGAGGCACTGGCCAGGTTGTCGGCGGCATTACGCACTTCGCCGATGATGTGCGACAGCTTGCCGACCATGTTGCGCATGGCGTTGAGCACCATGCCGGTCTCGTCCTTGGAACCGTGGCCGATGTGGGCGTTGAGGTTGCCCTCTGCCAGCTGCTCGGCGGCCGTTGCAGCCTCTTTCAGCGGGCGGGAGATGATCCGGGCGATGAACAGCGCCAGGCCTAGACCGATCAACAAGGCTGCAACCAGCACGACGACGATCGAGATGCGTGCGTTTTCGTACAGCGTGGTGCCTTTGTCACCAGCAGCAGTCGCCCCGGCGTCGTTGAGCTCGACCATTTTTTGCAACTGACTGGTCACTTCGTCGAAATGCGTTTTGGACTCGCCCTTCAACAGTTCTCGTGCCTGGGCTTCGAGGCCCTGACGGGACATGTCGAACAACTCGTTGCTGCTCTTGAGGTACGCAGCCCATGTCGAGGTAACGCCATTGAACAGTTGGCGATCTTCGTCACTGACCACCAGCTTGTCATAGGTGGCCAGGCGGGTTTCGAACTGTTTGCGAGAGTCCGCTGCTTCAAGCTCCATCTGCGCCTTTTCCTGGGCGGTGTCGGCTGCAATATGGCGGTTTTCCTTCAAGCGATAGTTGGCGGCGAAGAAGCGCATGCCCGAAGCCGCGCGCATGGACGGCATCCAGTTTTCCTTGATGTCCTGAGCGGCCTGGTTGACCTGGCCGAGCTGGATGATGGCAAAGACTCCCATGGCCGCGGTCAACGCCAGAACCACCAGAAACGAGGTAATCAGCTTGGTGGAAATCTTCAGATCGTAGAACCATTTCATTGAAGTAACTCCTTGGGAATTGCGAATCCGTCAGCGAGAAGTGGGCAACAGGGATTGAGGCGCCTGGGTCGAGCGGGCCTCCATTTGTACGATCTGGTTGAGCAGGGCGGGTATGTCGAGAATCAACGCCACCGCGCCGCTGCCCAGAATCGTCGAGCCGCTGATGCCGCGCAGCGCGCCGAACAGCTTGCCCAGAGGTTTGATAACGGTTTGGAACTCGCCAAGCAGGTCATCGACCACCAGACCGGCCTTGTGCTCTGCGTAACGCACCACCACCACGTTCTGGCGCCTGGCGGCCGGGCCTTCATGATTGAAGTGGTCACGCAGGTAGACCAGCGGCAGCACTTCGCCACGCAGGTCCAGGTAGCCGCTGTCGCGGGTCAACTGCCGGTTGTGTTCGTCCAGCTCGATGCATTCCTGCACCATGTCCAGCGGGATCACGTACGTCGACTGATCGATACCGACCAGAAAACCGTTGATGATCGCCAGCGTCAGCGGCAGGCGGATGCGCACGATGGTGCCCTGACCGGGCTGACTGTCCAGATCCACCGTGCCGCGCAGCAAGGTGATGTTGCGCTTGACCACGTCCATGCCGACACCGCGCCCCGAAAGGTTGGTGACGGCCTCGGCAGTGGAAAAACCTGGCTCGAAAATCAGGTTGTAGATTTCCTGATCGGTGAGGCTTGCGCCGGCCGCCACCAGTCCGCGTTGCTGGGCCTTGTCGAGGATGCGCTCGCGGTTGAGTCCGGCCCCGTCGTCGGCGATTTCAATGACGATGCTGCCCGAGTCGTGGTACGCGTTGAGGCTCAAATGACCTTTGGCCGGTTTGCCTGCTGCGCGACGTGCTTCGGCGCTCTCGATGCCGTGGTCCATGGAATTGCGCAGCAGGTGCATGAGCGGGTCGCCGATCTTTTCGACGACGGTCTTGTCCAGTTCGGTCTCCGCACCATTGATGATCAGGTCAATGTCCTTGCCCAGTTCCTGGCTGACATCGCGCACCACGCGGCGGAAGCGATTGAAGGTATCGCCGATGGGGATCATGCGCAGGTGCAGCGCGCCATCCAGAATCTGCTCGACCAGCCCCGATACGGTGGAACTGGCTTCCTGAAGCGGGTCGTTGTCGCACGACTTGGCCAGCAGGCTGGCACCAGCGCTGGCAATGACCAGCTCGCCGACCAGATTGATCAGCTCGTCGAGCTTGTCGGCGTTGACCCGCACATAGCGGCCATCCTTGTTTTTCTGCTCGCTGGCCGAAGAAGGGCGCTCTACAGCGGTTGCCGTTGCCGTTGCGGGCGTACGAGGCACTGCGCGCTGATCGCCCAGCAGTTCGCCGCTGGCCACCAGAGGGCTGTGCTCGGGCTGCGAGACCAGTTCGGTGCCGGTAGGCTCAAGGTGGTCTGGCGTCTCGTTCACCGGGGTGATTTCCACGGCGCAGTCTTCACGTACGAAATCGAAGACTTCGTTGATTGCGGCGTGCCCGGCAGCAGAGCGGAAATCGATCTCGAAACCCAAGTGGCAGGATTCCGGGTCCCACGCCTCAACTGCTGGAATACCGTCGGTTACCGTCGTGACCTGGACCATCTGCCCCAGGGTATTGAGGTAGCGCAGGAACGACAGTGGGTCCATGCCGTTGCGAAACACATCCACGCCAAAGCGCAGCGAGATATGCCAGAGCACCTCGGCTGACTGTTCATCATCACTGACGACCGACGCACTAGTGCTGTCAGCGGCCCCGGCGCTGGCCGGTGCCTGGAAGACCTGCAACGCCTGACGCAGCGCTGCCTCGCGTTCCAGAGCAGGCGGCTGCAACTGCTCGCCACGGCTGGCGACCACGTCGATCAACTCAAGCATGTGATCGCCGGATTTGAGCAGCACGGCGATCAGCTCGGCGCTTACCGAAACGCTGCCTTCACGCAGACGATCCAGCACGTCTTCGACGATGTGAGTAAAACTGACGATAGGCGTCAGCCCGAACAGTCCGGCCGAGCCTTTGATGGTGTGCGCTGCGCGGAAAACCGCGCCGATCGCGTCCTGGTCGCCGGGCTCGCTTTCGAGTTGCAGGAGGGATTCCTCCATCGCCTGCAACAGTTCACGCGCTTCAACGATGAACGTCTGCTGTGCCTGATCGAGATTAATACTCACGATGACTTCCTTGATCGATCACTGGGCCGTACTGCAAATGGACGCGCTACAGCACCACACCCGGATTACATAACTCGAAGGTTTCGCTGACCGCCTTGCTTTGCCCGGTCAGGTGCAGCGAAGTCCCGGTCTTGCCGGCTTCGCGCTGAATTACTGCCAGCAGTTGCAGGCCGGCGCCGTCCATCTCGGTGACCTGTGAAAGATCAACCTCCAGGCGTGCAGCAGCGCCGATCTGTGGCAGTAATCTGGCGGCCAGTTCGGTCACGGTGTAGATCGTCAACTCGCCGTCTATCTGCACGCGTGCAGTGTCGTTGGTGCTCTCGTCTGGCGTGGGCATGCTGGCCTCCAGGGGCCTGAGTCTCAGGGCAGGATCAGCTTGGAAACCGCTGCGAGCATTTGTGCCGGCTGAAACGGTTTGACGACCCACGCCTTGGCGCCTGCGGCCTGACCTTCGGCCTTTTTCGATTCCTGGGATTCGGTGGTCAGCATGATGATGGGCGTGAACTTGTAGCTGGCCAGCTTCTTCACTTCCTTGACGAAAGTGATACCGTCCATGTTCGGCATGTTCACGTCGCTGATGATCAGGTGCACTTTCTGCCCGGTGAGCTTGCCCAGTGCATCCTTCCCGTCACAGGCTTCGATAACGTCGTATCCGGCACTCTTCAGCGCGATACCGACGACTTGCCGGACGCTGCTTGAATCGTCGACCACCAATACACTCTTAGCCATGATTTACTCCTAGAAAAACGTGATTTCCTGCGAATCCTGCTGTGCTGCCGACTCACCTCGGTGAGTGCGACGTTGCTCGTCGGTCGCGTAGGTGGACTCCATGCGCGCCAGCCATTGCCGGGCGTCGATGGCGACCGCCTCATCAGGGGATTGGCTAGCCTGCAGAAGGTGCGCGTGCAACGAGTCGATGTTGTCGCGTACGTGGGCGAGAATCTGGCTGACCCGGTCCTGAAACTGCAGGTTCACCAGAACCTCGGTCATTTCGTCGCGAATCCCGTAGCTCTCCTGCTTGAGCAGGTCGGCGGACTCGGCCAGGCGACCGGTGATGCTCTGGAAGCGCTCCAGTACGTTCTGAATGCTTTGCTCGGAAGCGGCCACCGAATGGCTGTCCTGATCGGCGCCGCTCGATGCAGCCTGCACCAGCTGGGTGATGGCGTTGTTGATGATGTCGACCTTGGCGGACATCTGCTGACCGGTTTCGCTGGACTTGCTCGACAGGCTGCGCACCGCGTCGGCCACCACGGCAAAGCCACGGCCCGCTTCACCGGCACGCGCCGCCTCGATGGCCGCGTTGAGGGCCAGCAGGTTGGTCTGTGCGGCAATCGCTGCAACGTCGGCGGCCATGGTGCGTAATTCGCCGGTGTAGGCGGTGAGGCTGCGGACCTGGGAGAGCGTCTGGTCGCGGCTGGCCTGGGTGGATTTGAGCGAGTCGATTACCCGGCTTAGTTCGCTGTCGCTCTGCGACAACACTTTCAGCGCACCGTCGGCGTTCTGACCGTCCAGTTCACCGGCAGCGTGCTGCGACGCCTGCACGGTTTCCTGCAGGCGCTCGGAAATGCCCATGAAACGCGTGCTCAGCTCGACGATGGCGGTTTCGGTCTGCTGGCGCGAGCTCTCGACCTGCTTGGCCCAGATCGGCATGGCACCAAGGAGGATTTCATTGAACTGGGCGCTGGAGGCCATGGCGCTGCTTTGAGCGCTATGTGCCTGATGATGGTCCAGCGCCTGAGCCACTGCGTGGCGCACTTCGTTCTGCTGTGAGCGGGCAGACCAGGCACAAGCGCCGAAACCGATCACCAGCAATGCAGCGCAAGCCACCAGATTGTCGGTGCCCATGCCGAACTGAGAGAGAATCCAGGCAATGGCGGGGACGACGGGAATGAGTGAGAACCAGATGAAACGCGGATGACGTTGCGCAGGAGTGCTACTGAATTGATTCGACATCATGGGTTCGATCCCTGAACAGTGCAGCGTTGTACACGACTCAATGGTTATCTGCGCGCCGCAGACAAACTTGATACCAGTACGAGAGCCTTCCGTCCGATTGCTTGGCGCACAACCCGATCCTGTTAAAAATAGCGGGTATTCGGGGCACCGCAAGTCGGCGCAGCAAACGCGTTGGCAGAACAGCCGGATTCACTTAGGAGAGGACGCAGAGCGTCCGGAACGGCATGCGACGCAGAGCGCCGCACGATAGTGAGATGATCGTTCCGCACGCTCCAGCGTGGGAATGCAGTTCACGACGCTCTGCGTCGCAACAGGACGCGGAACGTCCGGAATGGCATGCGACGCAGAGCGCCGCACGATAGTGAGATGATCGTTCCTCACGCTCCAGCGTGGGAATGCAGTTCACGACGCTCTGCGTCGCAAGTTCTACGCTGCGCCGTACAGTCAAGAGCGAACGCAGAGCGTCCAGAACGGCATGCCCACGCGAAGCACGGGCACGGCGGCGTTCTCCCGTACGCCTCTCGTCTGGCGTACCTTAGTGCAGCTTCATCCGCGGTTCGGTGCCTTTGCCGATCTTGCTGCCCAGCATCAGCATCAAGGTACGGAAGGTGCCGTACAGCGCCATCTGGTGCATGCGGTACAGCGATACATAGAACATGCGCGCCAGCCAGCCTTCAAGCATCACGCTGCCCATCAGGTTACCCATCAGATTGCCGACCGCCGAGAAGCTCGACAGCGAGATCAGCGAGCCGTAGTCCTTGTAGGTGTACTCAGGCAACGTCTTGCCTTCGATCCGTAAGCGCAGCGATTTGACCAGCAAGGACGCCTGCTGGTGGGCGGCCTGAGCGCGCGGCGGGACGTTGCGGTCGGTGCCTTTTTGCGGGCAGGCCGCGCAGTCACCGAAGGCGAAGATATTTTCGTCACGGGTGGTTTGCAGCGTCGGCAGCACTTGCAACTGATTGATCCGGTTGCTTTCCAGGCCATCCAGTTCCTGCAGGAAGGCCGGGGCACGGATACCTGCCGCCCAGACCTTCAAGCTCGCCGGAATGACCTGCCCGGTAGCAGTGATCAAACCATCAGCCGTCACTTCACTGACTGCCGCATTGGTCAGCACCGTCACACCGAGTTTTTCCAGCGTCTTGTGCACCGGCGCGCCGATGCGCTCAGGCAGCGCGGGCAACACCCGTGGCCCGGCTTCGATCACCGTGATGCGCAGGTTTTCCGGCTTGATCTGGCCCAGCCCGTAAGCCGCCAGCTCATGCGCCGCGTTGTGCAGTTCTGCCGCCAGCTCGACACCGGTTGCACCGGCACCCACGATGGCCACGGTGATTTCCTGTGCGCTGTCGGCTTGGCCGGCGTGGGCGCGCAGGTAGTGGTTGAGCAGTTGCTGGTGAAAGCGCTCGGCCTGTTTGCGGCTGTCGAGAAACAGGCAGTGTTCTGCCGCGCCCTTGGTGCCGAAGTCGTTGGTGGTGCTGCCCACGGCGATGACCAGCGAGTCGTAACCCAGGCTGCGTGCCGGAACCAGTTCTGCGCCGTTTTCATCCAGCGTCTCGGCCAGATGAATCTGGCGGCTGGCGCGGTCCAGACCGGTCATGCGCCCGAGTTGAAACTGAAAGTTGTTCCACTTGGCCTGAGCCACGTAGTTCAACTCGTCCTCATACGAGTTGAGCGAACCGGCAGCCACTTCGTGCAACAGCGGTTTCCAGATATGCGTCAGGTTGGCATCAACCAGCGTGACACTGGCCGTGCCTTTCTTGCCCAGGGTCTTGCCCAGACTGGTAGCCAGCTCCAGACCGCCAGCGCCTCCGCCAACGATAACAATACGATGCGTCATAAGGATTACTCGGAAGGTTTAAGGAATTCGGGGGGAGCTCGATCTTCGCGAGCGCAAGGCAGCTCATAGCGTCAGAAGGCTCAATAAAGGGTTCATCACCACACTGTCCGGTTCAGGAGCGGCCTGCGCTCGACTGGATCCCGGTGTGCCTGAAGGTACTCTTCGACACACCTTTGCGGTTCCGGGTTCAGGTGGCTGCTCAATTTATGCGTTGTCTCAAGCGTGCTGACGGGCAGGGGGCCAGGGATCAGTGATTTCCAGCGGCTCGACCTGCAACACATCGTCCAGGCGGATGATGCCGCTTTGTAACACTCGCGCAGTGATTCCGCCATGCCCACGCACCGCCTGGAACGTCCCGTGACCAAGGCGCTGCTCAAGTCGCGCACACGGCTGACACCAGCCGGTGGTTTCGAATATCGCCTGACCGATCCGGAAGCGTCGATTCTTCAGGCTGAACAGGTTGATGCCACTGATCACCAGATTGCGCCGCAAATCCTGCGGCACGATGGGGTTATCCGCCGCGCGGTTCAGCAACGAGCCAACCACCGCCAGATGTTCCCACTGGATCAGCGTCACCTGCCGCGCATTGCGCGGGCCGGGCCGCGAGTGATCGCCGGTCAGACCCGCTTCGCGACGCGCTTCCACGGCATCCAGCTCGATCATCTCGACCCGCGATTGCGGACGCACGCCTATCCAGCGCACGCGACCTTGTTGAGGCACATCGGCCAGCAGTTCCTGCAAGGGGCTCATAAACTGATTCCAACATCGAAAACGACACTGCGCCCCAGATTGGTACGCAGAAAATCCGGAGCGCCGGGATGCGCGAACAATACCCGAGCGAAGGTCGGCCCCACCAGCGACAACGAGCGCCAGCCCTGACGCAGGTATTCGGTCGGTGGTGGAAAGTGACTGTTGAGGTCCAGCACCTCGCGCTTGAGGCTGGCGAAGGCGATGATATCCAGCCCGCCCAAGTCGATGCCGCGTTCGCGATAATTGGTGGATTTCTTGCGCAGGGTAGGGGCAAGTCGGTGCAGCAGTTCAGAGGCGGGAATCCGCTTGGGCTTGGCCTCCCGACGTACCAGTTGGCTCAACGAAAAAGCGCTACGTCGTCGCGCCAGCTCCTCACGCCACTCGTCATTGAGACGCCGCCCCTCGTCCAGCACGAAAAACACCTCGAAACGCCCGTCACGAAACAGCACATCCGGCGGCTCCTGAGTGGCAGGCGTGAAGTCCTCATTGCGATGCGCAATGTTCAGCCCCTGCAACAGGCGCTGACAAACCCAGCGCTCACGCTCCCACTTCCGCGCATTGGAAAGAAAGGCGTTGGCTTGTTCGGCCTGGATCGTCAACAGGCGTAGGTAGTCTGAGTCATCCATAGGGCGCTAGCTTACCGCCCAAATGTGAAGGTGATAAACAAAGACTGAGGTGTTTTCGGTAGTTTTTCGCTTGGACCTTGAGCGTCAGCGAAAAAACCTTTCAGCCGACTAAAGCTTTCTTCGTTTACGCCGAACTCATGACAAGCCAATTTAATGGCACTCAGGAATTCTTTTCGCATGGAACGTAGATGAATCCCTTTCCCCCGCTCGTTCTGGTGATCCTGACCTGCGCCTGTGCGTGCGGCGAAACTGTGTTCGCTCGAGAGCAAGCTCAACAGCATGCTGACTTACTGAGTGTTTATCAGGCAGCATCACTTAACGATGCGCAATTGTCTGCCGCACGTCATGCCTATAACGCGCAACGCGAAGCCGTGCCTCAGGCTCGGGCAGGCCTGCTGCCGAATCTCACCGCCGGGGCAACGTCTGAAGTTACCCGTCTGGAGCGGGACGAGCCTTCCTTGAGCCGTGAGCGAAGTGGCACAACGTTTCGTGCGAATCTCAGTCAGCCGTTGTTCCGCATTGATCGCTGGTTTCAATTGAAGGCTGCGCAATCGAGCGTGGATCAGGCGGAGCTTGAGCTGTCCGCCAAAGAGCAAAACCTGCTGCTGACTGCTGCCCAGGCCTACTTCGAAACACTGCGCCAACTGGACGCTTTCGCAGCCGCTCAGGCGGAAGAGGCTGCGCTGTTGCGTCAGCGCGATCAGGCTCAGGGCCGACTGGAAGACGGTGCTTCAAGCATCACTGACGTGTATGACGCCCAGGCCGCCTATGACAATGCTCGCGCCAACCGGCAACTGGTGCAGCGAAAAGTAGATGATGCCTATGAAGCGCTGGAACGCCTGACCAAGCACAGCTACACGTCAATTGCAGGCATGAGGCACCAGATGCCGGTTGAGGCTCCCGTACCCAATGACGCCCGAGCCTGGGTCGACGTTGCCGTGCGGCAGAATCTTGAGCTGCAAGCCAGCGAGCGTGCAGTTAGTGCTGCCGAGCAAACACTTAATCAGCGTAAAGCCGGGCATGCCCCCACGGTTGACGCTGTTGCTTCTTATCGCAAAGGTGATAACGACAGCTTTGGCTACAGCAACCCGACTGACTTCGGTGCTAACGGCTATCGCGACAATGTTGCCCAAAGCAGCATCGGCATTGAACTCAATATCCCTCTTTACTCGGGCGGAATGACCAACTCCCAGATCAAGGAGTCCACCGAGCGTCTTTATCAGAGCCAGGACGAACAGGAAGACCGCCGCCGCGAAGTGGTGCTGAATACGCGTAATGCGTTTCGCGGCATCAATACGGGCATAGAGCAGATTGCAGCCCGACGCCAAAGCATCGTTTCCGGTCAGAAATCCGTGGAAGCCAATCAGGTCGGCGTTGATGTGGGGTCGCGCAACATCGCCGACGTACTCAATGCCCAGCGTCAGTTGTATGCCGCAGTTCGTGATTACAACAATGCCCGGTATGACTACATTCTCGACAACCTCAAGCTTAAACAGGCAGCGGGTACGCTGAGCCCTGATGATCTTAGGGCGCTGGCGATCTATCTAAAGCAGGACTACGACCCGGCCAAGGACTTTTTACCGCCGGGTCTTTAGATGCATTTTTTGAGTGCGTAGCTGAACAGTTGCAATCCGGGTGCATTAAATTCTAAAAGTGTGACGCGCATCACGGATGGCCTGTTGCCATTATTTAGCAAATTGATCAGATTTGCCTACCAGTGGCATGTCGGCAGGGAAGCGCTATGAATGATTCGGAAATAGGCGCTCAGACGCCTGATAATGCCCCTCGCCTCGACACCGGACTGGCTTCGCTGGTTATGCTTGCGCGCTTCCATCAGGTGGCCGCCTCGCCAGAGCAACTTGCCCATGAGTTTGGCAGCCCTGACCAGTATCTGTCGCAGGACAGCCTGTTACTGGCGGCCCGTAAACTCGGCTTGAAAGCCAAGGCTGCGAGGACCACCACCGAGCGTTTGGACCGTACACCACTTCCCGCGATAGCAGCGGACAATAACGGTGGATTCTTTATCATTGCGCGTCTTGATCAAGGCAAGGCGCTCATCCACGACCCTCTTTCTCAACGCCCCGAGGTTGTTACTTTCGAGGCCTTGCAGGAGCGTTGGACAGGCCAGTTACTGCTCATTCGCTCGGAGGCCGGAACGCCGGGCGAGTCTTCAAGTTTCGATTTCACCTGGTTCATTCCTGCCATCGTCAAGTACCGGAAGTTGCTGGGCGAAGTGATGCTGGTTTCCTTCGTCCTGCAAATTTTCTCGCTGATCACACCGCTGTTCTTCCAGGTAGTGATGGACAAGGTACTTGTCCATCACGGATTGACCACCCTCGACGTTATCGCCATCGGCCTTGCCGGTGTGATGCTGTTCGAGTCGGCCTTGTCTGGCTTGCGCACCTATGTGTTCGCACACACCGCCAGCCGCATCGACGTAGAGCTGGGTTCGAAGCTGTTTCGTCACTTGATCACGTTGCCGCTATCGTACTTCCAGGCACGCCGCGTGGGCGATTCGGTAGCACGGGTGAGAGAACTGGAAAACATCCGCAACTTCCTGACCGGCAATGCCATCACCCTGTTGCTGGATGTGCTGTTCTCGGTGGTGTTCATTGCGGTGATGTTCTACTACAGCGGCTGGCTGACCTTGATCGTGCTGTTGTCCCTGCCGCTCTACATTCTGGTGTCGGTGCTCATTACTCCTGTGTTGCGCAAACGCCTTAACGACAGTTTTGCCCGAGGTGCTGAGAATCAGGCGTTTCTGGTCGAAACGGTTAACGGCATCGACACCCTTAAATCGATGGCAGTGGAGCCTCAAGCCATTCGCAAGTGGGATAACCAGTTGGCGGGCTATGTCGCTGCCGGATTCAAAACTCAGAACCTGTCGACCATTGCCAACGAAAGTGTCTCTCTGATTGGCAAACTGGTGACTGTCGCAACTTTGTGGTTCGGTGCGCGCCTGGTAATCGACGGCCAACTTTCGGTCGGCCAGTTGATTGCATTCAACATGCTCGCCGGGCGTGTTGCCCAACCGATCATGCGCCTTGCGCAGCTGTGGACCAACTTCCAGCAGACCGGTGTGTCGGTTCAGCGTCTGGGCGACATCCTCAATACCCGCAACGAACTCTCGCAAGTCAACCGCAGTGCATTGCCGCCGATCAAGGGGCGCATAGAGTTCGACCAGGTGCATTTTCGCTATCGTCCGGATGGCTCGGAGATCCTGCGTGGCATCAATCTGGTTATCACGCCAGGCCAGGTCATCGGTGTGGTGGGGCGCTCCGGCTCTGGCAAAAGCACACTGACGCGTCTGTTACAGCGCCTCTATGTACCAGAGCGCGGTCGGGTGCTGGTCGACGGCATGGATCTGGCGCTGGCAGACGTCTCTTCCCTGCGCCGCCAGATCGGCGTGGTGCTGCAGGACAACATGCTGTTCAACCGCAGCATCCGCGAAAACATCGCCTTGAGTGATGCCGGAGCGCCTTTGGAAGCCGTGATGCAAATGGCCAAACTGGCAGGCGCCCACGATTTCATCCTTGAGCTGCCGGAAGGCTACGACACGATGGTCGGCGAGCACGGCGCGTCGTTATCCGGTGGTCAGCGCCAACGTATCGCCATCGCCCGCGCGCTGATGGGCAACCCGCGCATCCTGATTTTCGACGAGGCCACCAGTGCGCTGGACTATGAGTCCGAGCGCATTGTTCAGCAGAACATGCAGGCCATTTGCAAGGGGCGCACGGTAATCATCATCGCGCATCGGCTGTCTGCCGTTCGCGATGCCAACCGCATCGTCGTCGTGGATCGCGGGCAAATTGTAGAGCAGGGCACTCATGCCGAATTGCTGACGCATCAAGCCGGTCACTACTCGCGCCTCCATCGCCTGCAGCAAGGAGGCAGCCATGTCTAACGCCGAATCCAGCGGACTGTTACAACGCTATCGCCGTGTCTGGCGGCAATCCTGGCGACAGCGTCGAGAAATGGACGCGCCCAAGCGCCTGGCGCATGAAGTGCAGTTTCTGCCCGCCGCGCTGGAGTTGCAGGACAAACCCAGCCACCCCGCACCGCGCATTTTCATGTGGGCGATCATGGCGTTCGCGGCACTGGCGCTGCTGTGGGCCTGTCTGGGCAAGATTGATGTAGTCGCCACCGCCAGCGGCAAGATCATCCCCAGCGGCAAGACCAAAACCATTCAGTCCAGTGAAACGGCGGTGGTCAAGGCGATTCATGTGCATGACGGGCAATCGGTCAAGGCCGGTCAGTTGCTTCTGGAGCTGGATTCCACATCAGCCGATGCTGATGTCGGACGCGTCCGCAGTGATTTGCTGGCTGCACGTATCGACAGTGCCCGAGCGGCCGCCATGCTCGATGCAATCAACCAGCGCAAACCGCCTCGGGATCTGACTGGCACCATTGTTGATGCCGACCCGATGCATGTGCTGGCGGCTGAGCGCTGGCTGCAGGGCCAGTATCAGGAGTACCGCAGCAGCCTTGACCTGGTCGATGCCGAGATTCAGCAACGTCAGGCAGACATTCAGGCGGCGCGTATTCAAGTCACGAGCCTGCAGAAAACCCTGCCCATCGCCACCAAATTGGCCAGCGACTATGAAAACCTGCTGAAAAAGCAGTACATCGCCCGCCACGCTTATCTGGAAAAGGAGCAGGCTCGCTTGGACCTGGAACGCCAACTGAGCGTACAGCAAGCCAGCGTTCTGCAATCCACCGCCGCCCGCCAGGAAGCAGAACGCCGTCGCGAAGGCGTAGTCGCCCAGACCCGCCGCGCCATGCTCGACTTGCTGCAGCAAGCCGATCAAAAGATCGCATCTTTCAATCAGGACCTGACCAAGGCCCGCTATCAGGAAGACCTCACGACCCTCGAAGCACCCGTAGACGGCACCGTCCAGCAACTGGCCGTGCATACCGTCGGCGGTGTTGTCACCCCCGCGCAACCGCTGATGGTATTGGTCCCCGACGGCCAGCCGGTGGAAGTGGAAGCCATGCTGGAAAACAAGGACGTCGGTTTCGTCCGCGCCGGTCAGCCCGTTACCGTCAAGGTCGAGACTTTCACCTTCACCAAGTACGGCACGATCGAAGGCGAAGTCATCAGCGTCTCCAACGACGCCATCGAAGATGAAAAGCGCGGGTTGATTTACAGCAGCAAGATCCGCCTAAACAGCAACACGCTGAATGTGAATGGTGTGGACATCAAGTTGTCACCGGGCATGGCAGTGACGGCGGAAGTGAAGACCAATAAGCGGCGGGTGATTGAGTATTTTTTGAGTCCGTTGCAGCAGCATGCGTTGGAGAGTTTGAGGGAGCGCTAGAGCTGTAGATTCATTTTTTAATATTGTTGAGTGGTTTGTCTGAATGTTTCTGTTTGTAGATGTGCTTAAGGAGGGATGATGTTTCTTTTAGGTCTGACGATTTATGCTATTGGTGGCGCCTCTCTCTATTTTTTTGTTGATGACTTAGCGGGCTTAGGCGGTGGCGTTAGCCGTATATACTCCTTTTTTTTTCTTGTTTTGGATGCTCGGATTTCCACCTATAGTGTTATGGGTTTTTTTTGGTCGACCTTTTGTCATACAGTCTGGATCATACTGTTCTCGGAAAAAACTGAAGGTTGGGTAAGTGAAGTTAGACTGTCAGATGTTATGTATTTGTTTGTTAGAGTGTTCGTCTTTTTATTTTTCAGCTTTGTGGTTCTTGGCGTGGTCGGGATTGGAGTGGCAAAAAAACCATTTTCCGATTTTCATCAATTTTTTTCTATATTGGTACCTTGTTTACTGTTGGGTGGGTGGGTTTGGTCTGTCCGGGATTTTTTGATTGCGGCATTTAATTACGAAAAAGGAAGTGTTGTATGAATGTGCCAACGGCGGTTTTAAAAAAGGCTGGTGTCGCGACTTACATATATGACAAGGTTGATAGCGCAATAACGTGGTATGGTATTGCTCAAGATGCCGTTGATCCTGCTACCAGGGAAAGCGCTTACTATAAAGTGGCAGAAGAGCTTTCAAAAGCCGCTGGCGTAGGTGCTGCAACTTTTTTGCTTGAGAAAATCACCGAGAGAACTGGTTTGGATCGAGTCTTTGACTCTATGCAAAATAACCAGACACTTCAGGAGTATCTCAAGCGTCAAGGTTTTAAAACCGAGCTTATGAAGTTTGGTTTTGCAAAGATGCTTGAAGCAGGTATTGATTGGTCAGCAGAGGAGATATCCAAAAGGAGATGGCTGGATCCGATATTTGACGCGGTGAACGGAAAGTTTTCTTCAGCCCGAAATTTTGTACCCCGAGGTGACCCCCTTGCACTCGATCTTGATAACGATGGAATAGAAACAGTTAGCGTTGCAGCAGGCGTGAAGTTTGATTTTAACGGTGATGGGTTAAAAACTGGTACTGGCTGGGTAGGTAAGGATGATGGCTTTTTAGTATTGGATAAAGATGAAGATGGTCTGATTGGCAGTGGCGCAGAACTATTTGGCGTAGATACAATAAAGGCGGACGGAACCAAGGCTGTAAATGGCTTTGACGCGCTTTCAGACTTGGATTCAAATAAAGATGGTGTTTTCGATAGGGAAGATACTCTTTTTGATAGTGTTAAGGTGTGGCAGGATTTTAATCAAGATGGTATTTCTCAGATAGGTGAGCTTAAAAGCCTTAAAGAGCTAAATGTTAAGTCTATAAGTTTAGAAGCAAGTGCCTCCAATGAGATCCAAAACGGTAACGTAATTTCAGCTATCGGAAAGTTTACTTATGAAGATGGTCATGTTGGTAAGTTAAATGGTAACCAAAGCTCGGCGGCAAATTTGGATCTGGTTTCAAATCCATTTTACAGTGAGTTTGCAGATAGCTACGTTAGCGATTCCGCTGCGCAACTAGTGAATATGTCAGGTTCGGGTGCAGTTAGGGACTTGGCGGCTGCCGCAACCATGAGTCAAGGGCTTTACCAGTTACTTGAGGCGTACTCAAAGGCAAGTACGCGGGCGCAGCAACTGTCCATGTTGGATGATCTGTTAAGTGCTTGGAGTGCGACGTCAAGTTTTGATACGTTCAAAGAGCGTATTGGAGATCTGGTTGTAGGTAATAATAGCTTTAAGTTTGAGTACTCATGGAATATTAAAGAGGGTGTCGTCGATTCGGGAAATGGTGGTGGCGAAGGAGGAAGCGGCGGCTCAAAAGATTCAACTCCTACTTCTGAACAGCTGGAGCAGATGAGAATTTTTGAGCGCATCTCCATACTGGAGATTTTTAATGGTCAGGTTTTTTTTGATTTTTCTTCATCTACGGATGCGTCGAAAAACTCTTCAGTTAGCTTGACTGTAGGCAGTATTAATACTTCTAAGTCACTAGGGTTGTTGCTTGGCGGTCAAGTGATAACTTTGACTGAAAAAGACTTTTTATTAAACTCTACTCAGGTAGCGCTTCTGAATGAATCATACTCTGAGCTTCTCGATTCGGTCTATCAAGGGTTGTTGTTGCAGACACGACTAAAATCCTACTACGGCGCCGTGGATCTGTCTGAAGATTTGGAGTATTTAGATTATAGTAAGGTTTTTGAGCTGATTGATAGTAAGTTTCTACTTTCTAAAGTTGACGCTTTAGTTGATTTGGTTGAGCTTATGGGGACATCGTTGGGACGCGAGATGCCCACCGAGTTAGCGGCTGAGTTTAATTCGTATTATGAGTCTCTCACACAGTCTGAGCAAAAGCTTCTTGCACTGGAGCTCTCGGGTCTGTTTATAGGTTCTAGCACTAACGACTCATTGCAGGTTCAGTTGGAAAAAGCCTATATTTTTGGTAAGGCGGGTAATGACTCTCTTTATGGCGGGGAACGCAATGATGTATTAAATGGCGGTGACGGCTCTGACTACCTGAGTGGTGCTGGCGGTAATGATGTACTCATAGGTGAAATTGGTAATGACACCATTTCTGGTGGTTTGGGTGATGACTTCATTGAGGGCGGGCGGGGTAATGATCAACTTGATGGGGGGGCTGGTTCTGACAGTTATCGTTTTAGTCGTGGCTGGGGGCAGGACTCGATAAATAATTATGACTCAAGCGCGGGAAAGCTCGATGTTATTGAGTTTGCTGCAGATATTCTTCCTGTAGACATAGTTGTTACTCGCGCATATACCGATTTAGTTCTTTCGCTAAAGAACTCGTCTGACAAAATTACTATTTATGGGTATTTCCAGAATGACGGCATTACCCCGTATGTATTGGAGCAAATCCGCTTTGCTAATGGCACCACTTGGACCCTAGACCAAGCCAAAATCATGGCGGTTGTCACTACAGATGGCAATGACAATGTCTGGGGCTACGCGACTGATGACACCCTGAATGGTGGTCTGGGCGATGACAGCCTGTATGGTCAGGCAGGCAACGACATCCTTCAGGGCGGAGCCGGAGCTGACAGCCTCTCGGGTGAAAGCGGCGACGACACTCTGCTCGGCGATTCCGGGAATGACTACCTATACGGCGGTTCTGGCACCGACCAGTTGTCTGGGGGGGAGGGCGCGGACTACCTGACTGGTGGCGAGGGCAATGACACACTGCTAGGTGATGCAGGTAACGACACTCTTTACGGTGATTCAGGTAACGATCAACTGGATGGCGGTACTGGCAACGACTACCTCACGGCCGGTGATGGTTCTGATGTCTATCGTTTCAGTCGTGGCTGGGGCCAGGACTCGATCAATAACTACGATTCGAGTGCTGGAAAGACAGATGCTATCGAGTTCGCGGCGGATATTCTTCCGGCCAATGTCATCGTCACTCGTTCATACACTGACCTGATCCTGTCGCTGAAAGACTCTGCTGACAGAATCACGATTTCTGGCTATTTCCAGAATGACGGTGTTACTCCTTATGCGTTGGAGCAGATCCGTTTTGCCGATGGCACGACATGGAATCTGGATCAGATCAAAGCCCTGTCAATTATCACCACAGATGGCAATGACAATGTTTGGGGTTACGCCACCGACGACGTTCTGAGCGGCGGTTCAGGCGATGACAGTCTTAATGGTCAGGGGGGTAACGATACTCTTCAGGGCGGAGTCGGTGCAGACAGTCTCTCGGGTGAGAGTGGCGACGATACTCTGCTCGGCGATGCTGGAAATGACTATCTTTACGGCGGTTCCGGCATTGATCAGTTATCCGGTGGCGATGGCGTGGACTACCTGACTGGTGGCGAGGGCAATGACACACTGCTAGGTGATGCGGGCAACGACACTCTGTACGGCGATTCAGGCAACGATCAACTGGATGGCGGTACGGGTAACGATTACCTCACGGCCGGTGATGGTTCTGATGTCTATCGTTTCAACCGTGGCTGGGGTCAGGACTCGATCAATAACTACGATTCGAGTGCCGGAAAGACAGATGTTATCGAGTTCGCGACGAACATTCTTCCGACCGATATCATTGTTACCCGTTCATATAATGATCTGGTCTTGTCCCTTAAAAATTCCACGGACAAGGTAACGATTTCCGGCTACTTCCAGAATGACGGCGACACGCCTTATACCGTAGAGCAGATTCGATTTGCTGACGGCACTCAGTGGGACGTTGAGCAAATCAAGAGCATGGCGGCCTTTACCTTCACTGACGGTAATGATGCTCTCACCGGCTATGCATCCGATGACCGTATTGTTGGTGGTATGGGGGATGACGTCCTCAATGGCCTTGCCGGTAACGATGTTCTGAATGGCGATGAAGGCAGCGACACCTTGTATGGCGGTATTGGCCAGGACACATTGAGCGGTGGTTCCGGCTCAGACTACCTGTATGGCGAGGAAGGGAACGATTTGCTGGCTGGCAACGCCGGTAGCGATACTCTCTATGGCGCTGATGGTAACGACATCCTTGATGGTGGCACTGGCAACGATACGCTTGATGGCGGTCGCGGTTCTGACACTTACCGCTTTGCAAAAGGGTATGGTCAGGACAGCATCAACAACAACTCTTACGGCGAAACAGCTGCCGATAAGGTTGATGTCATTCAGCTGGATGGCTTGAATCCGGCCGACCTGCGCTTTTCTCGGTCGGGTGACGATCTTGTCATTCAGATCAAGGCAACAGGTGACACCCTGACTGTGCGTTCGCATTTCAGCCAGGATGGCGTCACCGCCTACGCGATTGATCAACTGAAATTCGCCGACGGCTCCGTGTGGGATGGTGCACAGATCAAAGCTGCCGTTGTTCTGCCATCGGAAGAGGCCGACACTCTCACTGGTTATGCCACAGCAGATAGCCTCTTTGGCCAGGATGGAAACGATTCGCTGAGTGGTCGTGCAGGCGATGATGTGCTCGACGGGGGCAATGGCTCGGACACTTTATACGGCGAGGATGGCAATGACACATTGCTGGGGCGCGCAGGTAATGACTCGCTCAGTGGCGGCTATGGCGATGACGTGCTGGATGGTGGTTCTGGCAACGACAGCCTTGACGGTGGTTATGGTTCTGACACCTACGTTTTCCGTAAAGGCTCTGGCCAGGACAGCATCAGCAACGGCGTGTACAACGAGGGCACGGTTGGCAAGCAAGACGTCATTCGTCTTGAAGGGCTTAACCTGAGCGATATCAGCCTGCGTCGGGAATACAGTGATCTGATTATCCAGATCAAGGAAACCGGCGATACCCTGCGTGTTTCCTCGCATTTCTCTCCTTCCAGCAGTTACTACAACTACGCCATCGATCAACTGCAGTTTGCTGACGGTACTGTCTGGGGTGTAGATCAGATCAAGGCTTCGTTACTGACGGGGGGCGAGTTCAATGACACGCTCACCGGTTACGACACTGACGATACTCTTGAAGGATTGGCAGGCAACGACACGCTTTCTGGCGGCCTTGGTAGTGACACCCTTCGCGGAGGTGCAGGGCGCGACACTTTATATGGCGAAGACGGTGCAGATACGTTGCTCGGCGGTGCCGACAACGACAGCCTGGCCGGTGGTAACGGGGACGACCTGCTGGATGGCGGTACTGGAAACGACACACTGGAAGGTGGTAAAGGGTCGGACACCTATATCTTTGCTAAAGGCTCTGGCTCCGACGCAATTGATAACTCCAGTTACAACGATACAACCGCCAACAAACTCGACATTGTACGTCTCGATGGCCTGAACGGTGATGACGTCAGCCTGCGCCGGGAGTCCGACGACCTGATTGTGCAGATTCGTCAGACCGGCGAGTCTTTGCGAATCCGTTCGCATTTCACCTCTGAATCCGGCAGTTGGAGTTATGCCATCGATCAGTTGAAGTTTGCCGATGGCACTGTCTGGGATCGCGCAAGCATCACTGCTGCGCTTCTTGATGGTACCGACGGCAACGACACTATCACGGGCTACGACACTGCCGACACGCTCTTGGGGCTGGCGGGCAATGACACACTCAACGGCCGCAATGGCAATGATCTGCTTGATGGTGGCGACGGCAAAGATAGTCTCAACGGAGAGGCTGGCGATGATTCCCTATTGGGCGGAGCAGGCAATGACATTCTCTCCGGTGGCGAAGGTAACGACACTCTCGACGGTGGCACGGGCAACGATTCGCTTGAGGGCGGTAAAGGCTCGGACACTTATATCTTCCGAAAGGGGTCGGGGCAGGACATTGTCTACAACTATGCCTACAACGAGAACATGCCGAACAAACTGGATGTGGTGCGCCTGGAAGGGTTGACCGCTGAAGACGTCAGTATTCGCCGCGAGTCTGACGATCTTGTCATTCAGATTCGTCAGACGGGCGAAATTCTGCGGGTCAGTTCACATTTCGCAGTTGATCAAACGTATGGTTATGCAATCAATCAGTTTCAGTTTGCTGACGGTACAGTCTGGGACCAGGCCAAAATCACTTCGGCGCTTTTGATAGGCACGGAAGGCAGCGACAGTATTATCGGTTATGCCACTGCCGATGAGCTGGCAGGGCTTGAGGGTGACGATGTGCTCAATGGTCGTGCTGGCGATGATCTTCTCAGTGGTGGTGAAGGCCGCGATACGCTCAACGGTGAGGACGGTGATGACACCCTGCTCGGTGGTCTCGGCAACGATACCCTTAACGGTGGCGCGGGCAACGATACCCTCGATGGAGGTGCTGGTAATGATTCGTTGGAGGGTGGCAAGGGCTCGGATACTTATATTTACCGAAAGGGTTCTGGGCAGGACACCATCAGCAACTACTCCTATAACGACCTCACAGCCAACAAGCTGGACGTCGTTCGTCTGGAGGGACTGAATACCAGCGATGTAAGTATTCGTCGTGAATCCGATGACTTGCTTATTCAGATTCGTCAGACGGGCGAGACGCTGCGTATCAGTTCGCATTTTACCGTGGATCAGTCCTACGGTTATGCAATCAACCAGCTGCAATTTGCCGATGGCACCCTTTGGGACGAGGCGCAGATTACGGCTGCCTTGTTGATCGGTACTGAAAGTGACGACAGCATCACGGGTTATGCCAGCGACGATAAACTGGCAGGCTTGGCCGGCAATGACATTTTAAGCGGTCGCGGCGGCGATGACGTACTAGACGGGGGCGATGGCAAGGATACGCTCAATGGTGAGGACGGAAACGACACGCTGCTGGGCGGCGCAGGAAACGATTCGCTTAGTGGCGGCGCTGGCAACGATGTTCTTGATGGGGGGACCGGTAACGATACGCTCGATGGCGGAAAAGGCTCCGACACGTATGTGTTCGGCAAGGGCTATGGCCGAGATACCATCAGTAACTATGCCTACAACGACACCACTGTCGACAAACTCGATGTTATTCGGCTTGAGGGGCTGACCTCAGAGGATGTCAGTATTCGCCGCGAGTCTGATGACCTGGTTATTCAGATCAATCAGACGGGCGAAACAATAAGGGTCAATTCGCACTTCTACGCAGACCAGAGCTATGGATATGCGATCAATCAGTTGCAGTTCGCCAATGGCATCGTTTGGGACCAAGCGCAGATCACAGCGGCATTGCTGATAGGCGCAGAGAGCGACGACAGCATCACAGGCTACGCGAGCGAAGACCGCTTGTCCGGCGGAGACGGTAATGACACCCTCGCTGGTCGGGCTGGCAACGACCTGCTTGAAGGTGGCCGCGGCAAGGACACTCTTAATGGAGAGGAAGGCAACGACACGTTGTTGGGCGGTGCAGGTAATGACACGCTGAGTGGCGGTTATGGCAGCGACACTCTGGACGGCGGCAGTGGCAACGACTCGCTGGATGGTGGATTCGGCTCAGACACTTACGTATTCCGCAGGGGCGCGGGCCAGGACACTATCAGCAATTATGCCTACAACGACACAACGGTCGATAAGCTGGATGTGATCCGCCTTGAAGGGCTGAACGCTTCGGATGTTCTGATACGGCGTGAGTCCGATGATCTGGTTATCCAGATCAAAGGCACAGACGAAATCCTTCGCGTCAGCTCGCACTTCTCAACCAACGTTCTTTATGGCTATGGCATTGATCAGGTGCAGTTTGCAGATGGCTCGGTGCTGACCAGTGCGCAAATCAAGACAACTTTGCTGACAGGCACTGAAGTCGATGAAACGATAGTGGGCTACGACTCGGCGGACAGTCTGTCCGGACTGTCTGGAAACGATGTTCTTTATGGTCGTCAAGGCGACGATCTCCTTGACGGTGGCGATGGCAAGGACACGCTCTATGGCGAAGACGGTAACGACACGCTGTCAGGCGGTGCAGGTAATGACACGCTGAGCGGCGGTTACGGCAATGACCTTCTCGATGGCGGTAGCGGCAATGACTCGCTGGACGGGGGTTATGGTTCCGACACCTATGTGTTCCGCAAAGGCTCGGGCCAGGACACCATCAACAACTACGCCTACAACGACACCACCGTCGATAAGCTGGACGTGATCCGTCTGGAGGGACTGAATACTTCTGACGTAGTGATGCGTCGTGAGTCGGATGATCTGGTGATCCAGATCAAAGACAGCGGTGAAACCTTGCGCGTCAGCTCGCACTTCTATGCCAATGCAGCCTATGGATATGGCATCGATCAGGTGCAGTTTGCGGATGGCTCGGTGCTGACCAGTGCGCAAATCAAGACAGCATTGCTGACCGGTACTGACGTCGATGAAAGCGTAGTGGGCTACGACTCGGCTGATAGGCTTCTTGGATTGTCTGGCAACGACATGCTTTACGGTCGCCAAGGCGATGACGTTCTTGATGGTGGTGACGGCAAGGACACGCTTTACGGTGAGGAAGGAAACGATACGTTATTGGGCGGTTCAGGCAATGACACGCTGAGTGGCGGCTATGGTAACGATCTTCTGGATGGCGGCAGCGGCAATGATTCGCTGGACGGTGGTTTCGGCTCCGATACTTATGTGTTCCGCAAGGGCTCCGGCCAAGACTCCATTAGCAACTACGCCTACAACGACACCACAGTCGATAAGCTGGATGTTATTCGTCTGGAAGGGCTGAACGCTTCGGATGTTGTGATGCGTCGTGAGTCGGATGATCTGGTTATTCAGATCAAAGATAGCGGCGAAACCCTGCGTGTTGGCTCGCACTTCTATGCCAATGCGACCTATGGCTACGGCATTGACCAAGTGCAGTTCGCAGATGGGTCGGTGCTGACCAATGCGCAGATCAGGACGGCGCTGCTGACTGGCACCGAAGGAGATGAGTCCATTTCGGGTTACGACTCTGCCGATAATCTGTTGGGTCTGTCGGGCAACGATTTGCTCTACGGCCTGCAAGGTGACGATACCCTCAAAGGTGGCGATGGCCGAGACACCCTTAGTGGTGGCGACGGTAACGACACCCTTGATGGCGGAGCCGGTAACGATTCGCTGGACGGTGGCTATGGTTCCGACACTTATGTGTTCCGCAAAGGCTCGGGCCAGGACACCATCAACAACTACTCCTACAACGACACCACGGTTGGCAAGCTGGATGTGATTCGCCTGGAAGGCCTGAATGCGTCTGATGTGGCGATGCGCCGCGAGTCTGATGACCTGATTATCCAGATCAAGGACAGTGGCGAAACCTTGCGTGTCAGCTCGCACTTCTATCCCTATGCCAACTATGGCTATGGCATTGATCAGGTGCAGTTTGCAGACGGTTCGGTGCTGACCAATGCGCAGATCAGGTCAGCAATGCTGTCGGGCTCTGAAGGTGATGACACTGTTTCGGGTTACGACTCGGCTGACAGTCTGTTCGGGCAGTCTGGTAACGACGTGCTTAGTGGTCGCCAGGGAGATGACATTCTCGACGGCGGCGACGGCAAGGATACGCTCTATGGTGAGGATGGCGACGACACGCTGTTGGGCGGCACAAGCAGTGACACGTTAAGTGGCGGCTACGGCAATGATCTACTTGATGGAGGCAGCGGCAATGATTCGCTGGACGGTGGTTTCGGCTCCGACACCTATGTGTTCCGCAAAGGCTCGGGCCAGGACACCATCAGTAATTACGCCTATAACGACACCACGGTCGGCAAGCTGGATGTCATTCGTCTTGAGGGGCTGAATGTTTCTGACGTAGTGATACGTCGTGAGTCGGATGATCTGGTTATCCAGATCAAGGACAGCGGCGAAACCCTTCGCGTCAGCTGGCACTTCTACGCCAGCGCGATCTACGGTTATGGCATTGATCAGATACAGTTTGCGGATGGAGTCGTTTGGAACAAGGACGATCTCAACGCCAATCTCTCCACCGTTGTACCGGTGAGCTCTTTGACCATTACGGGCACAGAAGCAAATGAAACGCTGACCGGTGGGACGGGGCACGATTCGCTTTATGGTAATGGCGGCGATGACATACTAGAGGGCGGTGCGGGTAATGATCGTCTGGATGGCGGTTATGGCAATGACACCTATGTCTTTGGGAAAGGTTCGGGCCAGGATACTGTTTTGGCCTATGACCCTGTTTCGACCCGAGCTGACATCGTCAAGCTGGTAGGGCTGAACAGTGGTGATGTAACTATCGTTCGGGAAAGCAACGATCTGTTGATCAGAGTTAAAGGTACGACGGACACCCTTCGAGTCAGCAATCACTTTACCAACGATTCTACCTATGGCTACCAGATCAACCAGATCCAGTTTGCCGACGGTGATGTATTAAACCTGGCGGGGATAAATGCCCTTGTAATGCAATCCAGCAATGCTGATGAAACATTGACTGGTTTTGCCAGCGACGATGTGATCGCGGGGGGCGGTGGAGATGACACACTCAATGGGGCTGCCGGCAATGACACTCTGTCCGGCGGCACCGGCTCCGACACGCTGAATGGTGACGATGGTAACGATTTGGTCAATGGCGGATCAGGTAGCGATGTTCTCAACGGTGGTGCCGGGAACGACGTACTGGATGGTGGGGCTGGTAACGATCGTCTGGATGGCGGCGCTGGAGACGATATTTATCTCTTTGGCAAAGGGTCAGGTCAGGACGTTATTTACTACGCCAATGAGGCTCGAACAGACAAGGTAGACACGATCCAACTGGTCGGCCTCAATGTAGGAGATATAAGTATCTCGCGAGCCGGCTATGATTTGGTCCTCCGGGTCAACGGCACTACCGATAGCCTCAGAGTGGTATATCACTTCCTGAGCGACGCGACATCGGGGTATCAGATTGACCGCATCCAGTTCGCCGATGGAAACATCTGGGGGCAGGAAACCATCAAGTCTCTCGCACTGCAAGGCACTGATGCTGATCAATATCTCGAAGGTTACGGCACTGATGATCTGATCGAGGCCGGTGCCGGAGACGATACTGTTTACGGTGCTGCTGGCAACGATAAGCTTTTTGGTAATTCAGGGGATGATGCCGTCAATGGCGATGACGGCGACGATCTTGTGCAAGGCGGATCGGGCAATGACACCCTTAATGGTGGCGCGGGCAACGATGTGCTCGATGGAGGAACGGGTAACGACATCCTGAACGGTGGTGCAGGCAATGATTTGCTAGACGGTGGTGCTGGTAACGATCGTCTGGATGGTGGTGCGGGTGACGATACTTACCTGTTCGGCAAAGGATCAGGCCAGGACACCATCTACTATGCCAATGAAACCCGCGCAGGCAAGGTTGATACGATCCAGCTTGTTGGCTTGGGTTCAGCAGATATAAGTGTTTCACGAGATGGCAGTGATCTGGTTATTCGGGTCAACGGTACTACCGACAGTTTGCGCGTGGTTTATCACTTTGCAGGTGATGCAACATCGGGCTATCAGATTGACCGCATCCAGTTCGCAGATGGCAGCGCCTGGGATCAGGAAGCGATCAAGTCTCAAGTATTGCAAGGCAGTGACGCCGACCAGTACCTGGCGGGCTACGGTACTGACGATCTGATCGACGGCGGTGCCGGGGACGACACAATCGTCGGTGCCGCTGGCAACGATAAACTCGTCGGTGGGTCAGGTGCCGATACCTTGAATGGCGATGATGGTAACGATCTGCTGCAAGGCGGATCGGGTAATGACACCCTCACCGGCGGTTCGGGTGACGACGTGCTTGATGGTGGTGCCGGGAATGATCGTCTTGATGGCGGAGCCGGTGACGATACCTATCTGTTCGGTAAAGGATCTGGGCAAGACACCCTTTACTACGTCAATGAAACCCGTGCAGGCAAGGTCGATACGATTCAGTTGGTCGGTCTCGGCGTTTCGGACGTCAGTGTTTCGCGAGATGGCTACGACCTGGTAGTTCGGGTCAATGGCACGACCGATACCCTGCGGGTCATGTATCACTTCATGGGCGATGCCACTTCCGGTTATCAGATTGATCGCATCCAGTTTGCCGATGGCAGCACTTGGGGGCAGGACACAATCAAGACCCAGGTCATGCTGGGGAGTGATGTGGACCAGTACCTGGCAGGGTACGCTACCGATGACTTGATCGACGCGGGCGGTGGGGACGACACAATAAACGGTGCTGCTGGCAATGACACTCTGATGGGTGGCTCCGGAGCTGATACGTTGAGTGGTGAAGAGGGTAGCGATCTGCTGCAAGGCGGGTCGGGCAACGACATCCTCAACGGTGGTGCTGGCAACGATGTGCTAGATGGAGGTGCCGGGAATGACCGTTTGGATGGCGGAGCCGGTGACGATACTTACCTGTTCGGTAAAGGCGCGGGCCAGGACACCATTTACTATGCGAACGAAAACCGTGTAGGTAAGGTCGATCAGGTCAAGCTGGTTGGCCTCAATGCTGCCGATGTCAGTGTGGTGCGTGACGGCTATGACCTCGTAATCCGTATCAACGGCACGACCGATACACTACGTGTGATGTATCACTTCATGAGTGACGCCACCGCCGGCTATCAGATCGACCGGATCGAATTCGCCGATGGCAGCAATTGGGATCAGTCTGCCATCAAGGCGCAGGTGCTAACAAGCAGTGATGCTGCTCAGGTTCTGACGGGTTTCGCGAGCGACGATCTGATCGATGGTGGCGCCGATGACGATACGTTGTATGGCGGCGCCGGGCAGGACCGGTTGTTGGGTGGCGACGGTGCCGACTCGCTCAATGGCGATGAAGGTGATGATTACCTCAATGGCGGCGCTGGAAATGACAGCCTCGCAGGCGGCAGTGGTAATGACGTACTTGATGGCGGTGCCGGCAATGATCGTCTCGATGGCGGTGCGGGTGACGATACCTACCTGTTCGGCAAGGGCTCGGGTCAGGACACCATCTACTACGCCAACGAAAGTCGTGCGGGCAAGGTTGATCAAGTCAAACTGGTTGATCTCAATGCTGCTGATGTAAGTGTTGCTCGTGACGGCTATGACCTGGTCATCCGCATTCTTGGCACGACCGATACTCTGCGAGTTGTTTATCACTTTATGGGCGATGCAACAGCTGGCTATCAGATAGACAGAATTGCGTTCGCGGACGGCGGCTTCTGGGATCAGACCGCAATCAAGGCGCAGGTGTTGCAAGGTACTGAGGCTGACGAAACGCTGTCGGGCACCGGCAGTGATGACGTCATCTATGCGGCAGCGGGCGACGATTCGGTCAATGGGGGAAGCGGCAACGATACTCTCTCCGGTGGCAGCGGTGCCGACACGTTGAATGGCGAGGATGGCAACGATGTATTGAATGGCGGCGACGGTAAGGACTCTCTCTACGGCGGTAACGGTAACGACCAACTGGACGGCGGTGCTGGTAATGACATGCTGGACGGCGGCAACGGTGACGATACTTACCTGTTCGGTAAAGGTTCGGGCCAGGACAGTATTTACTACGCCTACGAAGGTCGTGCCGACAAGCTCGATACGGTGAAGTTGATCGACTTGAATGCTGCGGACGTAAGTGTGCGCCGTGACGGTAATGATTTGCTCATTCGTGTACTGGGTACCACCGATAGCCTGCGAGTGGTAGCTCACTTCACCAATGATGCGACTTATGGTTACCAGGTTGATCGAATCCAGTTTGCCGACGGCAATAGCTGGAATCAGGCGTCGATCAAATCTGCGGTTCTACAGGGAACGGATGCCGACGAGACGTTGGCGGGCACAGCCATTAGCGACAGTATTGACGCAGGTGCGGGAGACGATACCGTCAATGGTGGCAGTGGCGACGATACGTTGTCAGGCAGCAAAGGTGCAGACACTCTCAATGGCGAGGCCGGTGACGATCTGTTGCTAGGTGGTATGGGCAATGACACCCTGAACGGTGGCCTCGGTAACGACATCCTTGATGGCGGCGCCGGTAACGACCGTCTTGATGGCGGTGATGGTGATGACACCTATCTCTTTGCCAGAGGCGCTGGTCAGGATACGGTCTACTACGCCTACGAAAGCCGTATCGGCAAGCTCGATACCGTGAAGCTTACTGACCTTAATGCAGTAGACGTCAGTGTGCGCCGCGACGGAAGTGACCTACTCATTCTCGTATTAGGCAGTACTGACAGCCTCCGTGTGATGAGCCACTTCACCAATGATGCGACTTATGGCTATCAGATTGATCGCATTCAGTTCGCCGATGGAAGTTTCTGGGATCAGTCCGCCATCAAGAACCAGGTTCTGCAGGGTAGCGATGCGGACGAAACATTGTCGGGCACCAGCGGCAACGATGTTATCGATGCGGGAGCAGGTGATGACGTCATCAATGGCGCTGCTGGTAATGACACTCTGACAGGCAATGCCGGAGCCGATACGTTGAACGGTGGCGAGGGCAATGATGTGTTGCTCGGCGGCGCAGGGAATGACAGCCTCAGCGGTGGTGTGGGTAACGACTCCCTGGACGGCGGCGCTGGCAACGATCAACTGGACGGTGGCGAGGGTGACGACACTTATCTGTTCGGTAAGGGCGCCGGGCAAGACACGATTTACTACGCCTATGAAAATCGCGAAGGCAAGCTGGACACGATCAAACTTACCGATCTGAATGCTTCCGATGTCAGCGTGCGCCGTGACGGTAATGATCTCATCATCCGTGTGTTAGGCAGTACCGATAGCTTGCGAGTGGTTTATCACTTCCAGAGCGACGCGGCTGGAGGTTATCAGATCGACCGTCTCGTTTTTGCCGATGGCAGCGTCTGGGACCAGACGCAAATCAAATCTCAGGTACTTCAAGGCTCGGATAGTGATGAAACGTTATCGGGTACCTCTGGCAATGACGTTATCAGCGCCGGTGCTGGCGACGATACTGTGAACGGTGGTAGCGGCAACGATACTTTGTCCGGCGGTGCGGGTGCTGACACGCTTAACGGTGACGCTGGTAACGACTTGCTGCAAGGTGGGGCCGGCAATGACACGCTCTACGGCGGAGATGGCAATGATGTTCTGGATGGCGGTGCCGGTAATGATCAACTGAACGGTGGTGACGGAGATGATACATATCTGTTTGGCAAAGGCGCTGGCCAGGACACGATCTACTATGCCAATGAAGCCCGTGTCGGAAAACTTGATACCGTAAAACTTGCCGACCTGAATGTCAGTGATGTCAGTATCACTCGGGACAGCAGTGATCTGCTCATTCGCGTTAACGGTACAACCGATAATCTGCGCGTGATGAATCACTTCGCTGAGGACGCAACCAGCGGATATCAGATCGATCAACTGCAGTTCGCTGATGGCACCCTATGGAGTCAGTCGACCATCAAATCACAAGTACTGCTTGGAAACTCATCTGACCAGACACTTCGCGGTTACGCGAGTGACGATGTCATCAACGCTGGCGACGGCGACGATACTGTTTCCGGTGGCGCTGGCAAGGACAGCCTCTACGGCGGCAAAGGGATCGATATGCTGTATGGCGAAGAGGGGAACGACAGGTTGTATGGAGAAGCGGGCAACGACACTCTCTATGGCGGGTCGGGCAATGATGTACTTAACGGCGGTACTGGCAACGATAGCCTTATCGGGGGCGATGGCAGTGACATCTACGAGATCAGCATCGGCTCAGGGCGAGACGTTATCAACAACTACGACGTCAGCAGTGGCACCGACGTGCTGCAATTCGGTACTGATGTAAGCCTTGAAGACCTCTGGTTCCGTCGCAGTGGCAGCGACCTGGAAGTCAGTATCATCGATACCAACGATAAGGTGCTGGTGAGCAATTGGTACGCAGCTAATGACTATCAGGTGGATCAGTTCAAAACTGC
Organism: Pseudomonas sp. NFACC10-1; assembly: GCF_900119195.1. Lineage (NCBI taxonomy): Bacteria > Pseudomonadati > Pseudomonadota > Gammaproteobacteria > Pseudomonadales > Pseudomonadaceae > Pseudomonas > Pseudomonas sp. NFACC10-1. The sequence goes on from NZ_FPJB01000010.1 coordinate 140,218, forward strand.
CGACGGCAAAACGCTGCTGGATAGCCAAGTGCAAAGCCTGGTCGACAAAATGGCGTCTTTCGGAGTTGATGCAGGGGCCGAGCGGAATCTGACTGCCGCACAGCAAACTCAGTTAGATGCTGTGCTGGCTGCAAACTGGCAGTAAGGTAGGTGGGAAAGAGGTGTATCGGTTATCGATGCATCTCTTTTTCTGACTGATTTAGTGGTAGTCGTACTCAGATCGATCTGGGTAATAGAGTTGCGCAATGCGCTGACTTATTCGGTTTTTGGAAATCAAGGAGGGATTTATGCAAGTGGGAAACGTTAATGGATACGATGTTGTGTCTGAGATCTGGTGTGACAAGTGCGCAACAGAAGGCGCGCGTCGAGGGGACTTTACGGTTACAGGGGCAGATCCCGTGCCGGCTCAGCCCTGTCAACGGTCGAGTTGTGGCGATCCACTGGCGGAACTGAACAAGGTCAAGAAAAAATAGTGTCTCTGGTGGTGGGGCATCACAGCCGCTTGGAATCAGGCGGCTGTGTGATCGCCTTTTGTGAGCAATGCGGATCTCCGCCCCGGTCACTCCGGCGCCCGTTTGGCAGAAGCAGAGTTGCCTTCGCATTGAGGGCATCAATGCCCCCGGTGCGGAGCCTCCAGATCACCCGAGAACAATTCATCCTCAGCATCCGGGCTCACCGGAATCGCATGCTCTTCAGAAGCCCAGGCTCCCAGGTCGATCAGTTTGCAGCGCTCGGAGCAAAACGGGCGGCTCGGGCTGGCGGCGCTCCATTCCACCGGGGCATCGCAGGTTGGGCATTGGACGGTCATTGGTTGGCTCATGATTGGCCTCCACGCAAAGTAAGATAAAAATGGTGCAGTCGCGCAACTTCGCTGTTCAGCCAGGCGTGATCGCGGTCGTTGACCAGCACATCGTCGGCATGACGCAAACGATCTTCGCGCTGGATCTGCACCTTTAGAATGGCTTCGACCTGATCCTGGCTGGAACTGTCGCGCAGCATGGTGCGTTCTATTTGCAGATGCGCCGGAGTATCAATCACCAGCAGGCGCTGCACCATGCGGTATTGTCCGGATTCGATCAGCAGCGGCGAAACCAGAATGGCATACGGCGATTTGGCCCTGGCCAGATGGCTGACGATTTCCTGATTGATCAACGGATGCAGCAGCGCTTCCAGCCAACGTCGCTGCTCCGGGTTTTCAAAGATCAGCTTGCGCAGCACGCCGCGATTCAGCTCGCCGCTGGCCTGCAATACGCCTTTACCGAAGTGCGCGGCTATCTGCTCCAGCGCTGGACGCCCCGGCTCGACCACCCAGCGGGCGGCATGGTCGGCATCCACGGTGTCGATGCCAAGGTTGGTAAAGCACTGTGCCGCTGCACTTTTACCGCTACCAATGCCGCCAGTCAGGCCAAGAATCCAGGGTTTTTGATCAGGGTGAGTCATCTGAAACCGGCAAACTGCATGTAAGAGTCGGTTATTTGACCACCCCAGAGCAAAGCGATCCACCCCGCAATGGCCAGATAAGGACCAAAGGGGATCGGCATACCACTTTCAACCCTGCGCACGCGCATCATGATCACCCCAAGCACCGCACCCACCAGCGATGACAGCAGGATGGTCAACGGCAGAATCTGCCAGCCGCCCCATGCGCCAAGCATGGCCAGCAACTTGAAGTCGCCATAACCCATGCCTTCCTTGCCGGTCACCAGCTTGAACAGCCAGAACACCGACCACAGCGCCAGATAACCGGCCACCGCGCCCCAAAGCGCATCGTTCAGCGAGGTGAACAGCCCGAAAGCGTTGACGATGAGGCCCAGCCACAGCAGTGGCAGCACCAGAGAGTCAGGTAACAGCTGGTGATCGGCGTCGATCAGACTCATCGCCAGCAGGCCCCAGCTCAACACCAGCATCGCCGCCGTTTGCCAGCCGAAACCGAAATGCCAGGCGACGTAGGCCGACAACACTGCGCAGGTCAGCTCTACCAATGGGTAGCGTTTGCTGATGGGGGCTTTGCATTGTGAGCATTTACCGCGCAGCAGCAGATAGCTGATGACCGGCAGGTTTTCCCACGGGCGGATTTTGTGCGCGCAGTGCGGGCAGCTGGAGCGAGGGCGGTTCAGGTTGAAGGCGGGCTGATCGGGTTCGGCGGGCAGGCCGAGCATTTCACGGGATTGGGCTTTCCAGTCGCGCTCCATCATTTTGGGGAGGCGGTAGACGACTACGTTGAGGAAGCTTCCGATGATGAGGCCGAGTAAGCAGCAGGTAATGACGAAGGCCAGCGGTGAGCTGGCCAGGAAATCGAGGAGGGGCATTTCAGACAACGCTTCCGAGTTTGAAGATGGGGAGATACATGGCAATCACAAGGCCGCCGACGATCACTCCCAGCACCGCCATGATCATAGGCTCCATCAGACTGGTCATGTTGTCGACCATATTGTCGACTTCCTCTTCATAGTAGGTAGCGACTTTATCGAGCATAGCGTCAAGCGCACCGGACTCTTCCCCGATGGCTGTCATTTGTATCGCCAGACTTGGAAATACGCCTGTGGATCGCATCGAGAAATTCAGTTGCATGCCAGTGGAAACATCCTGTTTGACCTGATTGACCGCGTTCCTGAACACGACGTTACCGGTGGCTCCGGCGACCGAGTCCAGTGCCTCGACCAGTGGGACGCCTGCTGCAAAGGTCGTCGCAAGGGTGCGTGCATAGCGCGCGACGGACGACTTGAAAATCAGCGGTCCGATAATGGGGACTTTCAGAAGAAAGCGGTCGAGACTGTCACGAAACTTCTGAGACTGTTTGTATGCCCGCTTGAACATGAAAAAGCTGATAAAAAACAGTGCCACTATTGCCAGCCACCACTGCTGAACGACTTCCGAAAGCGCAATGACCATCAATGTGAATGCTGGCAGTTCCGCGTTAAACCCTGCGAAAACAGACTGAAACTGCGGCACGACCTTAATAAGCAAAATGCCTGACACGATAAAGGCGACAATTAATACTGCGGTAGGATAAGTCATCGCCTTCTTGATTTTGGCCTTTAGCCTTTCCGTCTTTTCCTTGTAGCTCGCCACGCGGTCCAGCAGACTTTCGAGCGCACCTGCTTGCTCGCCCGCATCGACCAGATTACAAAACAGGTCATCGAAGTATTCCGGTTTCTGTCGCAGAGCAGTCGCAAAGCTGTTCCCTGCCGACACCTCCTGCTTCAGTGAGCCAACCAGTGCACGCATGTTCGGGTTTTCTGCACCCTCGGCAATGATGTCAAATGACTGCAGAAGCGGCACACCTGCCTTCATCATGGTCGCCATCTGCCGGGAAAAGAATGCGATGTCCAGCGGCTTGATCTTCTTGCCTTTGCCAAAGATCGAAACGGGCTTTTTACGTACCTTGGTGAAGTTGATACCTTGCTTGCGCAACTGAGCCTTTACGAGCGCAAGATTGTGCCCGCTCACTTCGCCACTGAGTTTGCCGCCTTTCTTGTCCACACCTTCCCATGTGTAAACACTGACTTTAACTGCCTTGCTGGCCATGCTTAATCCTTTGTCACGCGGTTGACTTCTTCAAGGCTGGTAATACCTTGCATGGCCTTCGACAGCCCGGAGGTCCTCAAATCATTGAAGCCGTCCTTGCGCATCTGCCTGGAAATCTCCAGCGAATTGCCTTCTTCCATGATGATGCGTTCCAGTTCTGGTGTTTTCTTGACTACTTCGTAAATGCCGACCCTGCCCCTGTAGCCGCCGTTGCAATGCTCACACCCTACTGGGCCATAGATTTTAAACGTACCGATCTTCTCCTCTGGAAACCCCTCCTGGATGAGCGTTTCCCGGGGTATGTCGAGCTCTTTCTTGCAATGGCTGCATAGCTTGCGCGCCAGCCGCTGGGCAATGATGAGGTTAATCGCCGTAGCGATGTTGAACGCTGCGACACCCATATGATGCAAGCGAGTCAGAGTTTCTGCAGCGCTGTTAGTATGCAGAGTAGATAACACCATGTGGCCGGTCTGCGAGGCTTTAATGGCGATTTCGGCTGTTTCCAGGTCTCGTATCTCGCCGACCATGATTACGTCGGGATCTTGACGCAGGAATGCGCGCAAGGCTTGAGAAAAGTCCAGTCCCTGACGCGGGTTGACGTTGACCTGATTGATGCCTTCCAGATTGATTTCTACTGGGTCTTCAGCAGTGGAAATGTTGATGTCCACGGTGTTGAGAATGTTCAGGCCGGTATATAGCGAAACGGTTTTACCCGAGCCGGTGGGGCCGGTCACAAGAATCATGCCTTGGGGTTGTTTCAAGGCTTCCATATACAAAGCTTTTTGGTCCGGTTCATAGCCCAATGCGTCAATGCCCATCTGTGCGCTGGTCGGATCGAGAATCCGCATCACGATCTTCTCGCCCCACAGTGTTGGCAGTGTGTTCATGCGGAAGTCGATCGCTTTGTTTTTTGACACTCGCAGCTTGACCCTGCCGTCCTGCGGTTTTCGTCGTTCCGAGATATCGAGGCTGGCCATAACTTTCAGTCGCGCAGCAATTCGGTTGGCCAGATGAATCGGTGGTTTGGCCACTTCATGCAAAATACCGTCGGTGCGCAGGCGCACGCGAAAGATCTTTTCGTAAGGTTCAAAGTGCAGGTCGGATGACCCTAGGCGTATTGCATCCATCAGCATTTTGTTGACGAAGCGCACCACTGGAGCATCATCGGCATCACTCTGAGTGGCCAGGGAGGTTTCCTTGTCACTTGCAGGCTCAATGTCCAGGCCAAGGTCGATATCCGCCAGTTCCCCAAGGCCACTTTCAGTGTCAAAAAAACGGTCTATGGCAATGGTCAGCTTGTCATCTTCAACCAGAATCGCTTCAGTGTTCAGGCCGGTACTGAACTGTATGTCAGTGACTGCCTGGTGGTTGGTAGGGTCTGAGATGCCTATAAACAGCTTATTACCACGTCGCCATAGCGGCAGTGCATGGTGCTGACGAATCAGCTTTTCACTGACCAGCCCCTTGGGCTGGCTTTCCTTGTCCAGGCTGGCAAGGTCCATGAAAGGTACGCCGAACTGATCAGAGGCCATTTCTGCCAGCGTCAGGCTTTTGACCAGTTTGTTCTGGACCAGATAACTTACCAGTGAAACCTTGTCGCGGCGCGCCTGCTGATAAGCTTGTTGCGCAGCGGTTTCGGTAAGCAGCTCGGCCAAGACCAATTGTTTGGCCAAACCGGTGAGGACAGCATCAGACATATAGCCACCAGACACAGACAATGTGAGGGTTATAGCTTAGTCAGGCGATGCTGCCAATTGGCAGTGAGCCATATGACAAAAATTGTCAGTTTCTGCTCGTTTCTGATAACGCCCAGTCGTGAAAGACCCGATTTGAAGCGGTAGGTAGCGCCTTGCTCGATATTGGCACGGGCTATGCTTGACCGGAGTCAAGGCACTACCTTATTGACGCCTGGAGAAGTACGCATGCAAACACAAAAAGGTTTCACGTTGATCGAGTTGATGATCGTTGTTGCGATCATCGGTATTCTGGCTGCTGTGGCCATTCCTTCCTATCAAAACTACACCTTGCGCGCGCAGGCCTCTGCTCTGCTCGCTAGCTTGGATTCCGCCAAGTTGGCGGTAGCAGAGAACTACTCCAATGGCTCGGCTGCCGCAGATGTATGTGGTACGGGTGCTAGTGCGATTGCTGGCTGCACTGGGGCTGGTGTTCTTTCAGCTAACAAGGCGACTCCAGCTGTGACAGTTAGGCTTACACCAACCTTCCCTGCTGCAACAACCGTTGGTGGTAGTGTGACATGGGGATGCGTCGTTGTGCCGGTCTCAGCTGCACCTAGTGGATGTTCAGGGGCAGCCTCTTAATAACTTGCATACGGCAATGAGAAAGGCGCTTATGGCGCCTTTTTTGTCAAAGCGTTTTAGTGGGATTCCATGATTTTTTTTCTCTACTGCTGTGCTATATTGATATTCAGTTCATGTTTTTATGGATTTTCCGGACATGATTCCCAGAGAGTTGCACAATTTTTGATTGGTTTTTCATCGCTTTTTTTGTTATTAAAGTATTCGGCTAAACAGTTAAGTTTCTGCACTGTGTCGTCCCAAGTAAAGTTGTTTTTTTTTAGTGTTGTGGTGATGGGGTTCGTCTCCAGTTTCATGTCCCACCGTCCCCTTTGGGCGTTAACTGAACTGTCCGTCCTGCTGCTTTCTTGCGGTATCGGCTGCGCATTCGCTTTGCAAAGAAACGTTTACGGTACCCAATTGGATCGCGCCTTCATAGGCTTCGTCATCTTTATCTGCACTGTTAAAACAATCCAGTTTCTATCCGCCTCCACAGCAGCATTCCTCAGCTCCGCCCCAACCCTCGACACCGACCTGCTACTCGACGGCTTTTCCAACAAGCGTTTTTACGGCCAATTTCAGACCTTCACTTTGCCCTTACTTGTACTGCCGCTACTACTGACCTCTACACGGCGCTCGATCAAGATCGGCTTGTTCTGCCTGACCAGTCTCTGGTGGATGATCGCGATCAGTGGAGGGACTCGCGGGACATGGCTGGGTATGGGGGTTGCAGTTGCCTTAATGTTTTGCCTGGGGCACGCAGGGCGACGCTGGTCAGGCTGGCAACTCGCTGCTGCTACGGCCGGGCTTCTGCTATTTACTCTGCTATTCAGCGTGCTACCAGGCCTGTTGGGTATCGAAGTCAGCAATTTTGCCGGCGACCGCCTGACCACGTCACTGTCCGCACGGGAAATCCTCTGGCAACAAGCATGGGCAATGATCAAAGAGCGCCCGCTATTGGGCTTCGGCCCCATGCATTTCGCTGATATATGGAATGCCGTGGCGGCGCACCCACATCAGGCCATTCTGCAATGGGCCTGTGAGTGGGGGATTCCCTCGACGTTATGCGTGGCAGGTCTGGCGTTATATGGGCTGAGCGCCACCGCTGTTCTAGTGCGTAAGCATGCGCTGTCCCTTGAGCCTGTAGACCTGATGCGCCTGTGCCTGTTCGCCAGTCTTATTGGTGCCCTTACCCAGTCAATGGTTGATGGCGTGATCGTTATGCCGTATTCACAACTTTGGCTGGCGATCATTATAGGCTGGCTGCTGGCGTTGCATGAATGGCAAATAGCCCCCCGTCCGGCCAGTATTGCGCTCAGTCGTGCATGGTTGCTTTGCCTGACGCTTGCGACGGGCATGATTCTCTACACCATTGTTCGCGACGTACCCGACATGGACACACGCAGACAGCAATTTAGTGAGGATTTCGGTGGGCGATATCTTCCACGTTTTTGGATGCAGGGAGTTATTGCGGATCCCCCCGCGAGATGACGACAACACTTGTGCTAGCATTTTGTGCGTGAGGTAGCCTGATCCTGAGACGAGTAAGCAGAGACTCGTCTTGGTGAGTTGTGGATAAAATTTTTTCTTTCGGAGTATTCAATGGCTGCAAAGATGCCTTTACAGGGCACTGAAACTCCATCGAATTTCTCGGTATTTTCTCTGTTGAGGAAAGGCAGTCCTCTGATCGTTCAGTGGATGTCAACGATTTACGGCGCTGCAATGTCGCTTGGGATCTCAGTTCTCCTGGCGAGAAGCATGGGGCCAGACGCCTTTGGCGCTTACACCTACATTTATGTTCTCGCTATGTTTCTTGCATTGATTCAGGACGCGGGACTTAAAACCCTTTTTTTACGTGAGCGAGCCTCTCCTACGGCAGCCCTGAAGGCGTTGAATCAAACGCTGCCGCGCCAGGCGTTATTGCATCTTGTAATCAGCAGCCTGATGTTAATGCTGCTCGCCTGCCTGGCTTCTCGCTGGATAGATGGTTTCGCGCTGGCTGCTGCAGTGTTCTGTTTCAGCGCAATTACGCTGGTTACATGGTTATCGTCATGGCTAAAAGGCGCTGGAGAGTTTTCCAAGGATGCTTTCTTTCAGGTTTGCTCTCGAAGTCTGAGCGCGCTGATGATCCTGTCCAGCATTGCCATCTTCGGCCTGACACCGGTCGCTATCTTCTCTGCCTGGGGGCTTGGCCTGTTATTGACGTTTGTTTGGTTTCGGCGAGAGTTGCCTATGCTGATCAAAGCACCGCTGATGTTGCCCGTGTGGGCTTACCGCAGTGCGTTCGTTTTTCTGTTGCTAGACCTGCTTACAACAATCTACCACCGCGTAGACATCGTCATTTTGCATAGCGTGCTGGGTTATGTCCCGCAAGTAGGCTCCTACGCCGTTGCTTGCCGGTTGATTGACGGCGTCATGCTGCTTGCTACTCCTGTAGCGCTAGTGATATTCCGGCGCATGCGGCATCTGGCGGAGACGCCGGAAGGTAGCGTTAATTTCAGCCGCAAGGCGATCCTGATCGCTTTTGCGATTGGTGCGTTGCTGGCAGGCGGTGGCTGGATATCAGGCGGCTGGGGAGTAGGCCTGCTTTTTGGTAGCGCTTATGTGGACGAAACACAGCCCATCATGGGTTGGTTGTCGATTTCATTGTTCTTTGCTCTCCCAAATTTTGTTCTTACGCAATGCGCAGTTGCAACTCATCAAGAGCGTTTCTTTCTGATCAGTGCGGCATTTTCGTTATTCGCGAACGTGTGCCTTAATGCGTGGCTTGTACCACTACATGGAGCCATGGGGGCTGCATGGGCAACCGTTTCTTCAGAAGCAATACTTACGATCTGCCTGCTGTTGGGCGGTATCCTCGCAGTGAAGCCCGACACTTCCGCTCACTAAGGCTCTCACCGGAAGCCATCCGTCGAGAGCCAGAGCTCAAAGCCCAGTGTTAACGCACCACCCCATCAACCCGCGCCCGCCCTTTAAACCTCCTCCTAACCCCAACCACAACCATCACCACCAGCAACCCCACCACCACAAAAAAGATCGTATTAAAAATCGGAAACGGCTGATCACGACTCGTCACCGCCTCAACCTCTGTCACGTTGGGAAACATCGACAGGATCGTTATCCGCCAGCCGTAGTAACGGATCAAAGCCAGTTGCTGGGAATCGCGCGAGTAGCCCTGGGCTTTGGCCTGGATGTCGGCGGAGTCGAATTTGAAGTACCACGGGAAGCTCCAGCCGGTGTCTTCGTTGCGGTAGACCACGACTTTCTTGCTGTCCGGGTCTTCGGTGTTGATGAAGTACACGTCGCGGGTCGGGCCGTCTGCCGGGTTTTCGGCGTTGATGACGCCGTCGGCGTCCATTCTTTTGACTTCCACGCCGGTGATCATCACGACATCATGGCGCGGCAGGACGTAGTAGAGGCTTAATGCGCCGATCCCCAGTGCAACGAATACCACAAGCCAAATCGACCTTCTCAGCCACTTCATACCAGCGTCCTCTGTTTAAAATTGCGTGACTTTGCCCTAATCCGAACATTTCGAAGCAAAACAGTTATTACAAAATTCGACAAGGCCGTTGCTGACGGCGTTGTCTCCCGGAGATTGACATGATTTGGTTCCTTGAAGGGCAATCCAGCCAGCGTGAAGTGATCATGGGTGCGCGCGATGCGCTGCCTGCGTCGGTGCAGATCATCGCTTCGCATCGCCAGCAGCGCTCCGAAATCACCGGGCAGGCCGATGTGGCGCTGCAAGAGCCGGTCGATAACGACGAGCGTATCGACTGGGTGCTGCAGACTGCTCGCTCGCTGGGCGTCAAGATTATTGTCGCCGGGCGTATAGGCAGCTTTTACGAAGCGCAGCGTGCGCGTTTTGTCGCTGAGGGGTTGGACCTCGTTACCGGCGGAACGTCCCTGCAGACCTTCATGGATGTCGATGACAAGAGTCGTTTCACGGCGGCGGCCGAAGCGGCGGGGCTGGCGTGTATTCCGGGGATTGCCGTCAGCAATGCCGAGGAGTTGCAGGCGGCTTACGATGCGTTGGTGGTGTCTGGCGAGGTGTGTATCAAGCCGGTGGTCGGGATTTACGGGCGCGGCTTCTGGCGCTTCAAGACCGACGTTGACGATTTTCGTTGTTTCGCCAACCCCGACGCGCGTGAGACGACCTTTCAGGCGTACCTTAATGCTTATCGTCAGGCTGATGACGTGCCGGACATGCTGCTCATGCCGTATATGCCGGGCAGTGAGTGTTCGGTAGACATGGTTTGCGAGCACGGCAAGGCGGTCGCCTTTGTCGGGCGGCGCAAGGTGGGGCTCAATCAGACTTTCGAGCGTGACAGCGAAGCGGTAAAGCTGGCGGTACGTGCGGCGGAGCATTTTGCTTGCGACGGGCTGATCAATGTGCAGACCCGCGACGACGCGGATGGCAAGCCGCGCTTGCTGGAAATCAACCCGCGTTATTCAGGTGGCATTGGTTACACCCGTGAAACCGGCATCAACCTGCCGGGTATTTTTGCGGCCCGGCGTCTCGGCTTGAAAGAACCGGAAACACATTGGCTCGAAGATATCCGCGTCAAGGCCATCACGGTCGCTGTACGGGCCTCGGTTTGATCGTAATAATAGATTTTTGCTATCACTAATCGCTCTTATCAGGGAGGATCGGGCATGAAGCTTCTTGCGCCAGGTGCAAACACTGCTTTAGCTAACGCCCACTGCTCCTGGAGCCTGGAGAGCGGTAAGTCTTCGGTTTTTGGTGAGTACGCAGCGGTCGCCTTGCTGGCGGTCAACGATAAGCGCCAGCCGATGGGCGACCCAGCGTTGCTGCATCAGGAACAAGGCTGGATGGAGTGGAGCGGCGGCCCTCAGGATGTTGGCTGCACGTTATGGCTGGACAGGTTGCCGAAGGGCAGTGATCGCGTGCTGCTGATGGTCTACGTCTACGCCGCCATGGGGCCGATCCGCGATATTGCCAGCCTGCACCTCAAAGTGGATGGCGATATCGAGCACCGCCTGGACCTGCGCGATAACGGCGAAGCGGCGATCATCATCGGCGAGTTCTACAAGCGCAATGAGCAATGGAAATTCCGCGCGCTGAGCGAAGGCTCGGCGTATGGACTGTCGGCGTTCGGGCGCAAGATCGGACTGGACGTGGATGATCGCCATCCGCGCCGCCCGTCTGCGGGTTCGGGTGGTGGGCCACGGCATGAGTCGGCGACCGGCACGGCGTTCGTGGTCGGCCCGGCGCACGTCATGACCTGTGCGCATGTCATCGAAGACATGGGCGTGTTCTATATCACTTCACTGGAAGGCCGTTACAAGGCCGAGCCGGTGGTCATCGACCGTCGCAACGACATTGCGCTGCTGCGCGTGCAGGGCGCACCGCTGTTGTCTCCGGTTACATTCCGGGACGGGCAGGGCTGTGAGCCGGGTGATACCGTAGCGGTTTTGGGCTATCCACTGGCGTCCATTTCAGGTGGCGGGTTGCAGGTGACTCAGGGCGGGATCTCCGGTCTGTTCGGTCTGCACAACGATGCCAGCCTGTTTCAGTTCACGGCACCGATACAGCCGGGGTCCAGTGGCAGCCCGTTATTCGACAACGGGGGCGCGGTGATTGGCATGGTGACCTCAACCGTACCGGACGGACAAAACATGAACTTCGCCGTGAAGTCCGCACTGTTGCTGGCCTTCCTGCAGGCGTGCCGCATCGACGCTGCGCATGCCCGCCCGGAAAGGTCGTACACCACCACAGAAATCTCACGCACCGCTCAGTCGTCGTTATGGCTTGTTGAAGCCTCTCGCCAGTGAAGCCGGTGTTGCCTGGCTGGTCTGCAGGCGTCAGGGGCTGCGGCCCCGCTAATCAGGAATTTATCGATGGACAGCAGCGCAGCTTTTTCCAACCCTACAAAGCTTCGTGCTGATCTGCTTCGTGGTCGCCTCGATGTCAGCGTCGATTCGTCGACCATCGCTCCGGATTCACTGTTCGGCTTCGCCGAGCGGCGTAACCCCAAGCGCGCGTTTCTCTTCGTGTCCCGAGTCTTGGGGCGCCATATCCCTGCGCGTCCAGGCGTGATGCTGAAAAGTTTTCAGGACCTGGCGCACAAGATCCCCGCAGACCTGCCCGGCCCGGTGCTGGTCATCGGCATGGCCGAAACGGCTGTCGGCCTTGGTGCCGGCGTACACCGTGCCTATAGCGCAACGCGCCCGGATGCCTTGTACATGGTCAGCACGCGCCATCCGACCGGCAGCGCGCTGTTTGCCCGCTTTGAAGAAGAGCACAGCCACGCCAGCGCTCATCTGATCCACCTGCCCGTCGATCCGGCGTTACGCGAGATGATGCTCGGTGCCCGTTCGCTGGTGCTGGTCGATGACGAGGCGTCCACAGGCAAGACCTTCATCAACCTGCATCAAGCGTTGGTTGACGCCGGCTTGAGCAAAATCGAGCGGGTGGTGACCTGTGTGCTCACCGACTGGTCGGCGGGCGCGGTCAGTACCTCGATGGGCGCAGTGGCAGAACAGGTTTCGCTGCTGCAAGGCTCTTACTTCTTCGATGAAGACTTAAGCGCGCCGCTGCCTGAGATGCCGGAAGTCGGCACCGTTGCCATGGGTGACTGGCCGCTGGTCACCGCCAACGATTGGGGACGCATGGGTGTGCTCTCGGTGGCCGATACGCTGGCACCCGGTATTACCGTCAAAAAGGGCGAGCGCATTCTGGTGGTTGGCACCAGCGAATTCGTCTGGCGTCCGTTCCTGCTCGCCGAGCGTCTGGAGAAGGCCGGAGCCGACGTGCACTTCAGCTCCACCAGCCGTTCACCGATCGCACTCGGTCACGCCATCGGCCATGCGCTGTCGTTCTCCGACAACTATGGCCTGGGCATTCCCAACTTCCTCTACAACGTGCGGCCGGGTCAGTTCGACCGGGTGCTGATCTGTACCGAAACCCCAAGGCAGGCGGTGCCTGCCGAGTTGATCGAAGCACTGAACGCCGAGGTCATCTGCGATGAGTAACGACCGCCCGTTGATCTTCGTCGATCTGGACGACACCCTGTTCCAGACCGCGCGCAAAACGCCGGCTGACATTGAAAAGCACGTCGCAACGCTGGACATCTCTGGTAATGCCAATGGCTACATGACCAATGTGCAGAAGTCGTTCGCGCACTGGCTGCTGGCGCATTCCGATGTGGTGCCGGTGACGGCGCGCAGTGTCGAGGCCTACAGCCGGGTCAAACTGCCGTTCACCGCAGGTGCGATCTGCTCCCATGGTGGCGTGATGCTCGATGTCATGGGACGGCTGGACCATGACTGGAACGAACAGATGAAACAGACCCTGACCAGTTACCAGTCGCGTCTGCATGAGCTGTCGGCGACGACACTGGCGATCGGTCAGGAGCTGGGGTTTTCATTGCGCGGCTGGGTGGTCGAAGAGGCGCAGTTGTTCCATTACGTCGTGACCAAGCACAACGAGAGCGATGACAGCATCCTCGGCAAAGTGCTGGCCGAAGTGCAGGCGCGTGGCTTGCTCGACGGCATGCATATTCATGGTAACGGCAACAATCTGGCCTTTCTGCCCGAAGGGCTGGCCAAGCGTTACGCGGTTCAGGAGTGGCTGCGACGCGACAAGGCGATCAATGGCGAACGCCCGGTGCTCGGTTTTGGCGACAGCATTACCGATCTGGGTTTCATGGAAGAGTGCCACTGGTGGGCGACGCCTGCCCGCAGTCAGTTGGCGAAAATGTTTGTCGGAGCCGCGCATGAGTGATCCCGTTCACGGGCTCGATACGGTCGGTAGTGGCAGTTACCTGCACGACGACGTGCATTTTCTGTTGCGCGGCGTGGCGATGCAGACCACCAGCGTCGAGGAGAAGGAGCGCCTGATTCAGACGCGACAGAAGCACTATTCGGAAATGATCAGCGAGGAGTCAGCGCCCAGCGCCGCTCACAAGGCGCTGTATGAGCGGGCGCTCAAGCAGAACGGCGCGCGCATGGCCGAAGATGTACAGGCTCTGGCCCAGGCGCTTGACCGCGATTGCACAGGCGCTGAAATCATTCTGGTGTCGTTCGTGCGCGCCGGTCTGCCGCTGGGTGTGCTGTTGCGACGGGCGCTGATCGATCTGGGCTGCGAAGCGCACCACTACGGCATCAGTATCGTCCGTGATCGCGGCATTGATACGGTGGCGCTTGAAGCCATTATTCAGGCCCACGGCGCGCAGAACATCGTGTTCGTCGACGGCTGGACCGGCAAGGGCGCGATTTCGGGGGAGATCCGTCGCAGTCTGGCGGGCGATACGCGCTTTCCGGATCAGCCACGGCTGGTGGTGCTGGCCGATCCGTGCGGCAGTGCCTGGCTGGCAGCGTCGGCAGAGGACTGGGTGATTCCGTCCGGCATTCTCGGTGCCACGGTGTCCGGTCTGGTGTCGCGCTCTATCTGGCCGACGGACGGCGGGCTGCACGGTTGCGTGGTGTACGAGCAGTTGCGGGACCACGACGTCACGCAGTCTTTTATTGAACAGATCGACAGCCAGCGTCGTCAAAACGGTTCTACGCTCACACTGACACCCTGGACGCTGCCTCAGCGAACCGAACTCAAGGCCGCCGCATTACAGGTGGTTGACCGTCTGGCCGAGCGCTTCGGGATCAATAACTTCAATCGCATCAAGCCGGGCATTGCCGAAGCCACCAGAGCGGTCATGCGCCGCGTGCCGGATCATGTACTGGTGCGCAACCTGGCTGACAGCGACGTGCAATTGCTGTTGCACCTGACCGAAAAAGCGGGGATTCCCGTCGAAGAAGTCGGCGATCTCCTGGGGCCCTATCGGGCTGTGACCATCATTCGGAGTCTGAGCTAATGGCCTTATTCTCGCCTTATGCGCTGGGGGCAACGCTGTACATGCCCGCGACCCGGGACGACATTGTCGACGTGGTGTTCGGTGAAAAGATTCCCGAGCTGCGTTCGCTGGTCGTCTGTCTGGAAGACGCCGTAGCACTGACCGATGTCGACACGGCGTTACTCAATCTTCGTCAGGTACTCACCCGTATCCGCGATCGTGGCGGTCGTCCGGCCGACGGTCCGCTGCTGTTCGTGCGTCCAAGAGACGCTGCGATGGCGCGAATTCTCAACGACTGGCCGCTGATGGCGCACGTCGACGGTTTCGTTGTTCCCAAGCTCTCGCTGAAAAGTCTGACGAACTGGGAGCAGGCCGTCACCAACCCGGCGCTGGCGTTGATGCCTACACTGGAAACCCCTGAAGTGTTCAATCCGACAGCGATGGTCGAGCTGGGGGAAGCCTTGAAGGCCAGTCTGTGCGAGCGGATCATTGCGTTGCGCATCGGGGGCAATGACCTGATGGGCTGCCTGGGGCTGCGCCGTAATCCGGCCATGACCCTGTATTCGACGCCGATGGGGTATGTCATCCCCATGCTGGCGGGTGTCATGGGTTCGCAGGGCTTTGCGCTTACCGCTCCGGTGTTCGAGCAACTGGCTACTCCGGACATTCTGGAGCATGAGCTGGCGCTGGATATTACCAATGGATTGGTCGGTAAAACGGCAATTCACCCCTCGCAGGTCAATATCATTCAGAATGCGCTACGCGTCAGTCTGGAGGACATCAACTCCGCCCGGATGATTTTGAACTCTGTGGCCCCCGCAGTGTTCAAGTACAACGACGCGATGTGTGAACCGGCTACCCACTATAAATGGGCAACCCACATCATGGAGCGCGCCAAATGGCATGGAGTGTTATCCGCACCCGCTTCGATCATGGATGCCAGCATTCGACTCGCTGAGGCAGTTAGCTAGATGATAGAACCTGACCTTGAAACCGTAGAACCCGATCTTGAACCAGCAGGACCCGACCTTGAAATCGAAGTTGAACAACGCCTGTTGGCGGTTTTCGATTTTGACGGGACCATCACCCGACACGACAGCTTCGTGCCGTTTCTCAAGTTCGCCTTTGGGCAACGAGCCTTCTCTGTGCGTATGGCACGGCTGGTATTGCCGAGCATCGGCTTTCTTGCCAAGCGCGTGACCCGCGACGAACTGAAAGGCCGCCTGATCAAGGCCTTCCTCAGTGGCGTCGAAGTGCAGTGGCTGCAGCAGAAGGCTGAAGCGTTCTGCCAGTCGCACTGGAAACGCCTGATGCGTCCTGCCGCGCTGGAGTCCATTGCCGCTGAAATCGAGAAGGGTGCCATTGTCACGCTTTGTTCAGCATCGCCTGCTATGGTCCTGCAACCTTTTGCTGATCGCCTGAAAGTAGAGCTGATCGGTACCAATCTGGAAG
Organism: Pseudomonas sp. NFACC10-1; assembly: GCF_900119195.1. Lineage (NCBI taxonomy): Bacteria > Pseudomonadati > Pseudomonadota > Gammaproteobacteria > Pseudomonadales > Pseudomonadaceae > Pseudomonas > Pseudomonas sp. NFACC10-1. The sequence continues at coordinate 156,305 of NZ_FPJB01000010.1, forward strand.
TGATCGACGGCAAGCTGACCGGCTTGATCGAAGGAAGCAACTGCCGTTGCGACTCGAAAGTTGCACGCCTGGAGAGCGTTTACGGGCCATTGACCCAGTTCCGGGTTCGCGCCTGGGGCGACACCCGAGGTGACCACGAATTGCTCGCCGCTGCTCAGGATGCGCACTGGCGTTTGTTCCATCCGACGTGGCGTCGAGGCCGCTATAAAGGCCCCGTTAACGCCAAGTTACACAATCCTGATGGCAAAGACGGGCCAACACGGTAAGGCTGTAACACTTTTATCCGAAATCCAACGTCACATGGAGCGAAAAATGGCACTCACTTTGGCAAAGAACCAGACGATCTCACTCGAGAAAACTGCTGGTACAGGCCTCAAGAAAGTCAGCATGGGACTTGGATGGGACCCTGAAAAAGCCAGTGGTTTCTTCGGTAAATTGCTCGGTGGTGGCGGCGGCGATATCGACCTGGATGCCTCGTGCATCATGCTCGACGCCGACAAAAAGCCCCTCGATCTGGTCTGGTTCCGCCAGTTGCAATCGCGTGACGGTGCCATTCAGCATTCGGGTGACAACCGTACCGGCGAAGGCGCGGGCGACGATGAAACCATCAGCGTCGATCTGGAAAAACTGCCTGCCACGGTCAAATACCTGGTGTTCACCGTCAACTCGTTCACCGGTCAGAATTTCGAAAAAGTCGCCAACGCCTACTGCCGTATTGTCGACCTGGGCAGCCGTAACGAATTGGGCCGCTTTGATCTGTCCGAAAAAGGTCAGCACACCGGCGTGGTGATGTCCTATCTGGCGCGCACCCCTGCAGGTTGGGATTTCACCGCAGTAGGGCAGGTCACCAATGGCCGTACTGCAGATGATCTGGTCGAGCTGGCGATCGGGGCTGTACGCGCATGACCCAACTTGTTCCGGGCGCCAACGCGCCGGTCGCTGCCGGCCCGCTGACGGTGGAAGTTATTTACTCTCCGCTCGCGGATGCGGATATCGATGTGTCTGCGTTCCTGCTGACCGGTTCCGGCAAGGTCCGTGGCGATCAGGACATGTGTTTCTACGGCCAGAAAAGCGTGAACGGCGGTGCGCTGCAGCAGACGGAAGCGTCAGCCGGACGCGCAGTGTTCAGTCTTGATCCGAGCCGTCTGGACTCGGTCATCGAGAAGGTGGCCCTGACGGCGACCATCTATGAGAACAAGGCCAGTTTTGGCAGCGTGTCGCGCCTGGCCTTGAACATCACCGGTGGTATCGAAGCCGATATCCCTACCAGCGGCATGAAAGAAACCGCGTTGATTCTGGGCGAGTTCTACCTGCGTCAGGGGGCATGGAAGTTCCGTTGCGTGGCCCAGGGTTTTGCTGGCGGCCTTGAGCCATTGGCAAAAAACTTCGGCGTTGAAGTCGCCGCGCCGCAGGATCAGCCTGCACCTGCACCTGCACCTGCACCTGCACCTGCACCTGCACCTGCACCTGCACCTGTTCCAGCGCCTGTGCCCAAGTCGACCGTCAGTCTGAGCAAGATTACGCTCGACAAGACCCGTGCTTCGATCAGTCTGGAAAAATCCAGTGCCGGTTTCGGTGAGATTCGGGTCAACCTGAACTGGAACCGTCGTAACGACAGCAAGGGCGGTGGCTTCTTCTCTATGAAGAAGAGCAATGCCATCGACCTTGATGTAGGCTGCCTCTTCGAAATGCAGGACGGTCTCAAAGGCGCTGTTCAGGCGCTGGGCAACTCGTTCGGTTCGCTCAACACCGAGCCGTTCATCAAGTTGATGGGCGATGACCGTACCGGCTCGATCAGCGACGGTGAGTGGCTGCATATCAATGGCGCGCACTGGAGCAAGATCCGTCGCATTCTGGTCTACGCGTTCATCTATGAAGGTGCGCCGAACTGGAAGGAAACCGACGGGGTCGTCACCATTCACACGCCGGGCCAGCCGCCCATCGAGGTTCGCCTCAATGAAGAGGGCGGTCGCCAGGGCATGTGTGCCATTGCCCTGCTGGAAAATGACAACGGTGCGGTCAAGGTGACGCGTCGTGTGGATTTCCATAACGGCCACAGCAACATGGATAAAGCCTACGGATGGGGCATGCGCTGGGCTGCAGGTTCCAAGTAAACATACCGTGGTATTTCTGGGCTGGCTGTGCCGCCTCATGGGAGATAGACATGCTGGACTGGTTGAAAACAAACGCAACAGCTGCTCGCGACAAGCTGGCTTCGGAAGTCTCGAAGTTCAAGAATCGCGAATTCATGGAGGCTGTGGTTTCCGGCTGTGCTCTGGTATCGGCCGCAGACGGTGATATCAGCTCCAGTGAAAAGCAGAAAATGGCCGGCTTCATTCAGAACTCTCAGGAACTGAAAGTTTTCGACATGAAGGACGTCATCCAGGGCTTCCAGGAAGCCTGCTCAAAGTTCGAGTTCGATTTTGAAATTGGTCGTGCCGAGGCCTTGAAAACCATCGGCAAGATCAAAAAGAAAGAAGATGCAGCCCGTTTGCTGGTGCGCGTCTGCTGTGCTATCGGCGGCGCCGATGGCAGCTTCGATGAGAAAGAGCGGGAAGTCTGCCGCACGATCTGTCGAGAGCTTGGCCTCAACCCGTCCGATTTCGACCTGTAATTTTTTACCCTAAGGAACGCAGTTAAATGGAAAGCACCTCTCTAGGCTTCCCTCCACTCACGATGGCGGTTTTCGTCGGTCTGGCCGTTACGGCCATGGCTATCGACATGTTCTCCCACCGTGGAAACAAGCCAATCACCCTCGCGCAAGCCTCGGCGTGGTCGATTTTCTGGGTCGCCATTTCGCTGGCCTTCGCCGGTTTCCTGTATGTCCAGCACGGCTCTGAAGTCGCCACGCTGTTCGTGACCGGTTACGCGCTGGAAAAAGTGTTGAGCGTCGACAACCTGTTCGTGTTCATGGCGTTGTTCTCCTGGTTCAAGATTCCGGATGGCCTGCGTCACCGCGTTCTGTACTGGGGCATCATCGGTGCCATCGTCTTCCGCGGCATCTTCGTCGCCATTGGTACCGGCCTTCTGGCGCTGGGTCCATGGGTCGAAGTGGTGTTTGCGGTCATCGTTGCCTGGACAGCCATCATGATGCTCAGGGCGGCCGATGACGACGACGAAGAAGTCGACTACTCGCAACACATGGCTTATCGCTTCGCCAAGAAGCTGTTCCCGGTGTGGCCAAAACTGCACGGCAGCAACTTCTTCGTTCGTCGCTCGGTTCTCGAGCAGGAAGTCAAAAAGCCTGAAAACGCCGGTATCACGCTGGCGGCCAAAGGCGCTCTGTTCGCGACCCCGCTGTTCCTGTGTCTGGTTGTGGCGGAAATCTCCGACGTGCTGTTCGCGTTCGACTCCGTGCCTGCAATCATCGCCGTGAGCCGCGAGCCGCTGATCGTATTCTCGGCCATGCTGTTCGCGATTCTCGGTCTGCGTACCCTGTACTTCGTTCTGGAAGCCCTCAAGCGCTACCTGGTGCACCTGGAGAAAGCGGTTATCGCCTTGCTGTTCTTCATCGCCGTCAAACTGGGCCTGAATGCAACCAACCACCTGTTCCATCACGGTTACGAGATCAGCGCCAACACCAGCCTGCTGGTTGTGGTCGTCGTATTGATCATCGGTATCGTTGCAAGCCTGCTCTTCCCGGGCAAAGACGAATCCGCGGAAGAAAAAGCGTAAACACTGGATAAAGGAGATAAACGAATCATGGCTTTGACTCTGCAAAAAGGTGGCAACCTTTCGCTGTCGAAAACCGACCCTACCCTGACCAACGTATTGATCGGTCTGGGCTGGGATCCGCGAGCCACTGACGGACAGGATTTCGACCTGGACGCCAGCGCATTCCTGTTGGCCGCCAATGGCAAGGTCCGCAGTGAAGCTGACTTCATTTTCTACAACCAGCTCAAGAGCGCCGACGGTTCTGTCGAGCACACCGGTGACAACCGTACCGGTGCTGGCGACGGCGATGACGAAGTCCTCAAGGTCGATCTGGCCCGTGTCCCTGCCGATGTGGAGAAAGTTGTTTTCGTCGTGACCATTCACGACGCAGACAGCCGCAAGCAGAACTTCGGTCAGGTGGGTGGCTCGTTCATTCGCGTATTGAATGAGCAGTCAGGTTCTGAAGTTGTTCGCTACGACCTGGCAGAAGACGCTTCCACTGAAACCGCGATGATTTTCGCCGAACTGTACCGCAACAATGGCGAGTGGAAGTTCCGCGCCGTGGGTAGCGGTTTTGCCGGTGGACTGAAAGCCGTAGCCAACTCTTTCGGCATGAATTTCTGATTCACGCCCAACCACTTTTCTGGAAAGGATCAAGAACATGGCAGTAAGTCTGAGTAAAGGCGGCAACGTTTCCCTGTCCAAAGAGGCTCCTGGCCTGACAGAAATCACCGTGGGCCTGGGCTGGGATCCGCGTGTGACCGATGGCACCGAGTTCGACCTGGATGCTTCGATCTTCATCGTTGGCGAAAATGGCAAAGTGCTGGACGACAGCAGCTTCATTTTCTACAACAACAAGAAGTCGGCTGATGGTTCGGTCGAGCACCTGGGCGATAACCGTTCAGGCGCTGGCGAAGGCGATGACGAGTCGGTAACGGTCAAGCTCACTGGCCTGGCAGCAGCAGTGAAGAAGCTGGTTTTCGCGGTTACCATCCATTCCGCTGAAGAGCGCAAGCAAAGCTTTGGCCAGGTTTCCAACGCTTACATCCGCGTTGTGAACAAGGCTGACGGCAAGGAAGTTGCTCGTTACGACCTGTCGGAAGATGCATCGACCGAAACCGCGATGATCTTCGGCGAGTTGTATCGCAATGGCGAAGAGTTCAAGTTCAAGGCCATTGGCCAGGGCTTTGCCGGCGGTCTGAAGCCGTTGGCAGAAGCTCACGGCGTGGCAATCGGCTAAACCCGAGCAGCGCCCAATAAAAACCCCCGCCAGCGATGGCGGGGGTTTTTTATTGGGTGCTGATTACCGCTATCGTTCCGCACGCTCCAGCGTGGGAATGCATGTCGCGTCGCTCTGCGTCGTCAAGAGGACGCGGAGCGTCCGGAAATGCATGCGACGCAGAGCGCCGCACGATAGTTGCAAGTGCGCAGCACAGTCTTCGGTCCAATAACGTAGTGCTGAAGTTAACGTTCGCTTCTGCCCACACCCGATGGTCCAGCGGCCAGCATGCGCCCGGCCAGTCGGGAGAAGGGCAGGCTTTGCAGCCATACTGTGCCGGGGCCGGTCAGTCTGGCGAAGAAAACCCCTTCGCCGCCGAACAGCATCGACTTGATGCCGCCACCGACCGTGCGGATATCGTAATCGACGGTCTGGGTCATGGCTGCCAGGCAGCCGGTGTCGACGTCCAGCGCTTCGCCTGCCGCCAGTTCGATCTTGCGCACCGTGCCGCCCATGTGCACGAACACCCAGCCGTCACCTTCCAGCTTTTGCAGGATGAAACCTTCGCCCCCGAACAGGCCGGTGAGGATTTTCTTCTGGAACTGGATACCGATGGAGACGCCCTTGGCGCCAGCCAGAAAACTGTCTTTCTGACAGATCAGCCTGCCGCCGAAGTCGCGCAGGTTGAGCGGCAGTATCGTGCCGGGGTAGGGCGCTGCAAACGCCACGCGGCCCTTGCCTGAACCCTGTTGCGAAAACACCGTAGTGAACAGGCTCTCGCCGGTCAGCATGCGCTTGCCTGCACCGAACAGCGAACCCAGCAGCCCGGACGATTGATTGCTGCCGTCGCCGAAGATGGTCTCCATCTGCACGTCGCAGGTCTTGTACATCATCGCTCCGGCTTCGGCGACGGCGCTTTCGCCAGGGTCAAGCTCCAGTTCGATGAACTGGGTTTCCGTGCCGTACAGCTTGAAGTCCACGCCATCGGTGGTCTGCGCCAGGCCATAGCCGCCCGAGGCGTTCGGGTCGGGCGTAAACGAAGGGCGTCTGGCGGGCACAGAGGCCGGCGCGGGTGTCGGGGTTGCCTGCGCCGGCAGCGCGGACGGCCTGGGCTGGATCATGTCCGGCGTCGGATCAGGAAAAGGCGTCACCCCGTCCTTCTTCATGGCGCGCACCTGCGGCACCTGATAGATCGGCTGCCAGTCCGGCATGCCCTGCTTCCAGCACCACGCGCCGGGCGACTCACGGGCAATCAGCCGCGCAGCATCCGCGTCCATCGGGCCGAGTTGCTTGCCCGCGTTCATCACAAACCATTGTTCCAAAGCGTCTACTCCCGAGCGAATAGTGACAGTTGGCTGTGCGCGATGCGTCAGAGGCTCAGGCGCATGGACAGGTCCACGGCTTTCACGTCCTTGGTCATCGCACCGATGGAAATGTAATCGACACCCGTTTCTGCAATCACCCGCAGGGTGTCGTCATTGATGCCGCCGCTGGCTTCAAGGCTGGCACGGCCTGCGGTAAGGCGCACAGCCTCGCGCATGTCATCAAGGCTCAATTCATCGAGCATGATGATGTCGGCGCCTGCGTCCAGCGCCTGCCTGAGCTCACTCAGGCTTTCCACCTCGACTTCAACAGGCTTGCCGGGGGCAATTCGGTGCGCCGCTTCTATTGCCTGAGCGATGCCGCCACAGGCTGCGATATGGTTTTCCTTGATCAGAAACGCGTCGTACAGCCCGATGCGATGGTTATGACAGCCGCCGCAGGTGACCGCGTATTTCTGCGCCAGGCGCAGGCCCGGCAGGGTCTTGCGGGTATCCAGCAGTTTGACCTGAGTGCCCGCGACCATGTCCGCGAAGTACTGCGCCCGGGTGGCCACTCCCGAGAGCATCTGCAGAAAATTGAGCGCGCTGCGTTCGCCGGTCAACAGCGAGCGGGCCGGGCCTTCAAGGTGAAACAGCGCCTGATTGGGACTGACACGGTCGCCATCGGTCACTTGCCAGTGCACGGCGACGCGCGGGTCCAGTTGCCGGAAGACCGCATCGACCCAGGCAGTACCGGCGATCACCGCTGCATCGCGGGAAATGATAGTGGCCTTGGCCAGCCGTTCTGCCGGAATCAATTGGGCGGTGATATCGCCGCTGCCGACATCCTCCAGCAATGCGCGACGCACATTGGCCTCGATCTCGGCGGTCAGGTCGGCAATTCGTAAATTCGGCATAGCGGGCTCCAGTAGCAAAGTCGTTCGAGTATAAGGCACCGCATCCCGCTTACCCACCTGCGCCATGCCAGGGTGTTACCCCTGTAAACGTGCAGTTGGTCGGTTTGGCAAATTCGTTTGCGATGGAAAGCGAATATCGCGGTCTATCGCTGCACATGAATGCCTTGCCGCTTCATTCGCGAGAGTGAAAGAAAGTCTCACTGGCGTTGATGACAAGTTTTGAAAGATAATCCGACTTGTAATTGACGCCATGAGTTTGACGTTGTGCAAGGCCAAGGGGGTCGCTTCACAGTGCGAGGGTAACAAGCCACGTTTGTGATGGGGTTCAGGTTGTTTCCTGTCAGGGGGTGTAATGCCAAACGACGAAAAAGTAGTGCCGTTGAGCAAATCGTTCCCTTTGCAGGGGGCGGGTACTCCGTTGGCCCGGTTACCCGTTGTGTTGTTGCAGGTTCGCGACAAGGCGGCCCAGCAGCTCAAGGATGCATTGCAGGCGTTGTTCGATAACGCCGACGATACGCTGTTCGAAATGGCTGACCGCGCCCGCAGCAACACTGAGCAGAACATCTTTTTTGAAGCCATGCGTGACCTGCGCCTCAAGCGCAAAAGCATAGAACGTGGCTTCCTCGACAAGTTCTACGAGTCCTTTCTGGTCCTGGGCCAGTATCAGATTCAGGAGCCTGTGCTTCCGGCCCCTGTGTCCTTCGACAAGCTGTCGCTGGTGCACAACGACGATCTCGAGAAGACCGTGGCCGTGGACGCTATGGTCAGCAAGGTCATGAGCCGTGACGCCCTCGCTCTGGGGCAGCTCACTGCACGCCTGAACGTGCTCATTCCGCAAGCCATTGCCGAAGACTCCAACCCCCTGGGGCCGGCGATGCTGTGCAGGTTCTTTCTGGACGCCGGGCGTAGCCTTGGCGTCGAGATCAAGGTCAAACTGATCATTCTCAAACTGTTCGAGAAGTATGTCCTGGCCAATACGGACGACCTGTACAGCGAAGCCAATCAGTTGCTGATTGCCACAGGTGTATTACCGAACATGAAAGCATTGCCGGCCCGTCGTTCATCCGACAGGGCGGCGCCCAGAAGTCGTGTCTCCGAGATGTCCGACCCTGCCCTGAACGAAGCCGCCGACAAGCTCGACAAGGGTGTGCAGGAGGTCTTCTCGGCCTTGCAGGAACTGCTTCTGCACGTGCGCGGTAATCTCGCGCCGCGTCATGAGCCCAACGCCGAAGTGCGTCCGATTTCCAGCCGGGACCTGCTGCGCCTGCTGTCTCACCTGCAGCAATATGTGCCGTCGCAGGACACTTCAGACGATTTCGACCTGCGCAATCAGTTGGAACAACTGCTGACGCGAGTCAACGTCAAGACCGGCAAATCCAGAATCGTCGGTGTCGGTGACGAGGACGTCATCAACCTGATCGCCATGCTGTTCGAGTTCATTCTCGATGACCGCAACCTGACGCCTTCATTGCGTGCTTTGATCGGGCGTCTGCAGATTCCGATGCTCAAAGTGGCGGTCATCGACAAAAGCTTCTTCAGCCGCGGCAGTCATCCTGCCCGTCGCCTGCTTAACGAAATTGCCACTGCCGCATTGGGCTGGGGCGGTCGTGACGACTATCAGCGCGACTCGCTGTATCAGCGTGTCGAGCAGATCGTGCAGCGCCTGCTCAATGATTTTGTCGATGACCCGGCAATTTTTTCCGAGTTGCTGGCGGATTTTCTGGCCTTCACCAGTGACGAGCGTCGCCGCAGCGAGTTGCTCGAGCAGCGCACCCGCGATGCCGAAGAAGGGCGCGCCCGAGCCGAATTGGCCAGGCAGCAGGTGCAGCATGAACTGAATCAGCGCCTATTGGGCAAAACCTTGCCCGAGGTGGTTGTGCGGCTGTTGCAGGAGGCCTGGAGCAAGGTCCTGCTGTTGACCTGTCTCAAGCATGGCGAAGAGTCCAGCGAGTGGCAGGCCGGGCTGGAGACCATGGACGAGTTGATCTGGAGCGTCGAGCTGCACGACGACCCGCAGGCTCTGCAGCGCTTGCTGGAGCTGGTTCCGGGACTGCTCAAGTCGCTGCGTGATGGCTTGACCAGCGCCGCGTTCGACCCGTTTGCCACCAGCGAATTCTTCAGCCAGCTGGAGTCGCTGCATGTCCAGGCTTTCCAGCACTTCTCGCGCTTGCAGGAAGGCGAGGGCGATACCGTTCAGGCAGACGGCCTGGCCGTCGAAGGCCCGCCGATGATGGCGGTGGTCGAGGAAATCGTTCTGATTACTCCTGAAGAGCAGATGCTCAATGAACCGGTGGTTCAGCTACCCGACGACGATGCAGGCCTGCAGATGGTCGACAAGTTGCGGGTCGGTTGCTGGGTCGAGATTCAGGAAGATGAAGAGCACAAGCTGCGTTGCAAGTTGACCGCGATTGTCGAGCCTACCGGACGTTATGTGTTCGTCAATCGTACCGGCATGAAGGTTCTGGAAAAGACCCGCACCGGCCTTGCCGTCGAATTTCGTCGCGGTGCGGTGCGTATTCTCGACGACGCGCTACTCTTCGATCGGGCTCTGGAGTCCGTCATCAGCAACCTGCGCAACCTCAAGGGCGCCTGATTGACTGATTAAAGCTATCGTTCGTCTGCGCTGCTGATCGTCAGGCAGCCGATTGACCAGCGTGCCGACGCCTCGCGTCGGCACGTGCCAGTGACGCTCCGTCACAGATCCCTGCATCTACGGCGTGTTTCCTACATCGCGGATCCGTACCCTAACCCCCACGTCAGCTGCTGTCACGGGCATAATCAGCGCTACTTATTTACCCCCGTTCAAGGAGCATTCATGCAACTGGACTCCGCAAGCGGCTGGTGCGACGGCGTGCAGCATTGCCCCTCGCCCAACTTCAATGCGCGACCCGAAGGCGAAATCTCGCTGCTGGTGATCCACAACATCAGCCTGCCGCCAGCGCAATTCAAGACCGGCAAGGTGCAGGCTTTCTTTCAGAACCGGCTCGACACCGACGAGCATCCCTACTTTGTGGGGATTGCCGATCTGCGCGTTTCAGCGCATTTTCTGATTGAACGTGATGGCGAGGTCATTCAGTTCGTCTCTTGTCTTGATCGTGCGTGGCACGCCGGCGTTTCCTGTTTTCAGGGCCGGGAAGGGTGTAATGACTTTTCTGTCGGCATCGAACTGGAGGGGACGGATGACCAGCCTTTCACCGATGCGCAATACGACGCGCTGATCGACCTGACGCGACAGTTGCGCCAGGCATTCGAGGCGATCACCCCCGAGCGTATCTGTGGTCACAGTGACGTGGCGCCGGGACGCAAGACTGATCCTGGGCCCTGTTTTGACTGGGCCAGGTTTCGAGCGGCTTTGCTGGATTGATGTGAGGGACGAACAATGAGTTTTCTGGTGCTACTGCTGGCCGTTCTTATCGAAAAGTTTTCTGCCCTGCGTCAGCGCGTTCAGCGTGACGGGCCGTGGCTGAAAGAACTGGCAAAGCTCGAGGCCAGCCCGCGGACCTCGACACGTCCCTGGTTGATGCTGGCGCTGCTGGTGCTCGTGCCCGTGCTGATCCTGCAACTGGCGCTGACCATCATCGGCTCGGTAGCCTATGGCTGGCTGGTTCTGCCCATTCACCTGCTGGTGTTGATCTACAGCCTTGGCCGGGTGGATCTGGTCGCGGTGCTCGGGCCGTTTCGTGATGCCTGCCGACGCGGCGATGCGCAGGCTGCAGTGCACGTGGCCGAGCGCGACATGGGCGTGCAGGCGGACAACAGCGAGCAATTGCTGCAGGGTGTGCAGGGCTACCTGCTCTGGCAGGCGTTTCAGAGTTTCTTCGCCGTGATTTTCTGGTACTTCGTACTCGGCCCGGTGGCTGCGTTGGCCTACAGGCTATTGGCACTTGCTGCCGAGCACGGCAAGACTCCAGCACTGGTCGAGCGTGCAGGGCAGTTGCGCCATGCCTTTGACTGGGTACCGGTCAGGTTGCTCGCCGCCAGCTTCGCATTGGTCGGCAATTTTGTGGCGGTCACCCGGGTGATGCTGCATGAACTGCTGAACTGGAACATCAGCGCTGCACAACTGATTACGCGCGTTGGCTGCGCCGCCAGCGAGGTTCCGCCGCCGATGATGGGCGCGCAGGGCGTCACCGGCCTCGACATGCTCTGGGAGCTGCTGGTACGTGCTGCGGTGGTCTGGTACGCAGGGTTTGCGCTGTGGACCCTTCTGCTCTGATCCGATCCTGGCCGCACGGGTCAGGCAGGTGACATCAGGTGTGTGACAGGCGAGGCCAGTCGAACAGTTCGCAGGCGTTGTCCGTACTCGCTTGGGCCAGTCGCTGGGGGCTGATCTTCATCAGCTCCGCGATGGCCTCGCAAATGTCGGGCAAGTGCTGCGGGCTGTTGCGCTGGTAGGGATGCATGGCGGGCGCCATGTCCGGTGAGTCGGTTTCCAGCACGACGCTGTCCAGCGGCAGTTCGGCGATGACCCGATGCATGCGCAGTGCCTGCGGCCAGGTCGCCGCTCCGCCCAGACCCAGTTTGAACCCCAGTTTGATGTATTCGCGTGCCTCTTCGCGGCTGCCGGCAAAGGCGTGAATGATGCCGCTGCGTTTTGGTTTGTGGCGCTTGAGCGTCGAGATCACATCGGCATGGCTGCGGCGCACGTGCAGCAAGGCGGGCAGGTTGAAGTCCGCTGCCAGCTGCAATTGCGCGTCAAAGAGCGTCTGCTGACGCGCCTTGTCCGGGCGCTCTACGTAATAATCCAGACCGATCTCACCCACCGCACATAACTGCGGATGGCCTTTCAGGCGCGTCAGCCAGTCGCCCAGCTCGGTCAGGTGTTCGGTACGGTGCTCATCGATGTACACCGGATGCATGCCGAACGCTGCGTGCAGGGCGGGGTTGGCTTCGGTCAGTTCCCAGAGCCGCTGCCAGTTACGCTGATACACCCCGAGCACCACCATGCGCTCAACGCCGAGCGTCAGACAGTTGTCCAGAACCTGAGCGCGGTCGGCATCGAAATCCGGAAAATCCAGATGGGTATGGGTATCGATCAGCGTCACAGTCACGCCTCGTGAATACGTTGCTTGAAAGCCCTGGCAATCGCGTGCACGCCGGGCTGGTAATCGTCTTTCTCGATAGCGGCCAGCGCCAGTTGCAGGGCCTTGTCGGCGATCAACTGGTGTTGCTGGGCCATGGCGTTGACGGGCAACGGCAGAAAATCGAGCAACTGCGTATCGCCGAAGGTGCCCAGATGCAGTGGAGGCGATTGCAGCACCTGACTTTGCAGCACATCGAACACGCCTTGCAGCAGCACATAAGACGTTGTGATCAACGCGTCCGGAAAATGTCCCTGGCGCTGTAGCAGTTCGGTCATCAAACGCTGACCACACTGGCGGCTGAACGCTTCGCCGTGCTCGATGATGGTGGCGCCGGTAAACCCGTCGAGTGCATGTTCGAAGCCGGCTGCACGCGCGCGACTGATGCTCAGTTCAGGGCGTGCGCCGATCAGGGCGATATGTCGCGGTCGGGTTTGCAGGAGGCTGTGGGTCAGTTGCTGGCAGGCGTCATGGTCATCGCTGACCACCGAGCAGAAAAACTCGGGATTCATTTCCCGGTCGATGGCGATGATCGGCGTGCCCTTGAGCTGCAATTCCCGGTAACTGTCGTCACCGGTCGGCAGGCAGCTGGCCACCAGCAGCGCGTCGCAACGGCGGGCGCGGAATAGCTGCAACAGTTGCAGTTCGCTGGCGGGGTCGTCATCGGAGCTGGCGATCAGCAATTGATAACCGAGGCTGCGCGCGCCTTGCTCGAGCAATTTGGCAATGCGTGCATAGCTGGGGTTTTCCAGGTCGGGCAGGATGAAGCCCAGTGTCTTGCTATGACGGCTGCGCAGGCCCGCCGCTTGCGGGTTGGGTCGGAAGTCGTGCTGCTCGACCACGGCTTTGACACGCTCGACCGTTGCCGGACTGATGCGCTGTTTTTCGGCCTTGCCATTGATCACGTAACTGGCCGTAGTGACAGAAACACCTGCCAGACGTGCGATATCGCTCAGTTTCACCCCGGAATTTCCTTTTATTAGGTACGCGGCTCAGGACAATCGAGTTATTTTTTTCATGGCGCTGATCTTTACACCAGACCGTAGGAAATTCCCAAGTACTTCACGTATTTTGGGAATTGTCCCACAGTGATCGCGCCGTCCGGGCTTCAATGAATCCGCAGAATCGAGTAACGTGCCGGGCAATTCTAGATTAAACGATTCAGCACGCCTGTTGTCTGCTGCAATCGAGATGAAAGTGATGTCCGATACGATGCTCGGAAAGATATCACCCTCATCCCCCTAAGCTGTCGATCACGTGATCGTCATTAAAACAAGAATCAGGTGGCGCCTTGGCGCTGCACAGGAGTCAAGGCAATGCTCGAACTCACTCTGGAGCAAATATCCATGGCCCAGTCGGCTGTGGATAAAACTGCCGCACTTAAGCTGATTGCCGACCACCTGGTCGCTGATGGTCTGGTTGCCGAGGGCTACCTCACCGGGCTGATGAACCGTGAGCAGCAAGGCTCGACCTTTCTCGGTCAGGGCATCGCCATCCCACACGGTACACCCGAAACCCGCGACCTGGTGTTCACCACCGGTGTGCGTCTGATGCAGTTCCCCGAAGGGGTGGACTGGGGCGACGGACAAATGGTTTACCTGGCGATTGGTATCGCTGCCAAATCCGACGAGCACTTGCGTTTGCTGCAACTGCTGACGCGCGCACTGGGTGAAGAGGACCTCGGCCAGGCGCTGCGCGAAGCGAAGACCCCGGAAGACCTGCTCAAGCTATTGCAGGGCGCTCCGCAGGAACTGGCACTCGACGCCCAGATGATCAGCCTCGGCGTTTCGGCCGACGATTTCGAAGAACTGGTCTGGCGCGGCGCACGCCTGTTGCGCAAGGCCGACTGCGTGAGTAACGGTTTTGCCGCTGTGCTCCAGCAAGTGGAAGCGTTGTCGCTGGGTGATGGCCTCTGGTGGCTGCACAGCGAGCAAACCGTCAAGCGTCCCGGTCTGGCGTTCGTCACCCCCGACAAACCCATGCGCTACCTGGGTCAGCCGCTGACCGGTCTGTTCTGCCTGGCCAGCCTCGGTGAGGCGCATCAGGCGCTGCTCGAGCGTCTGTGTCTGTTGCTGATCGAAGGCCGTGGCCACGAGTTGGGTCACGCCACGAACAGTCGCGCCGTGCTGGAAGCGCTCGGCGGCGAACTGCCCGCCGAGTGGCCGACCCGGCAGATTCAGCTGGCCAACGCCCATGGCCTGCACGCTCGCCCGGCGAAGATACTGGCGCAGCTGGCCAAGGAGTTTGACGGCGAGATCCGTATGCGTGTGCTGGAAACCGGCGAAGCCGCCGTGTCGGCCAAGAGCCTGAGCAAGCTGCTCAGCCTCGGTGCGCGCCGTGGTCAGACGCTGGAATTCATTGCCGAGCCGAGCATCGCCGACGACGCGTTGCCAGCCCTGATCGCTGCCGTTGAGCAAGGTCTGGGCGAGGAAGTCGAACCCTTGCCTGCTGTCTCGCAGACCGAGGCTGCGCCAGCGCCGGCCCCGGCGGCTGCCAAACCGCTCAGCGCTCCGCCAGCAGGCAGCGTGTTGCAGGCCGTTTCTGCTTCACCGGGCATTGCCATGGGGCCGGCGCATATTCAAGTGCTGCAAAGCTTCGATTATCCCCAGCGGGGTGAGTCGGTGGCTGCCGAGCGCGAGCGCTTGCACAAGGCGATTGGCGAAGTACGCAGCGATATCGAAAATCTCATTCAGCGCAGCAAATCAAAGGCCATCCGGGAAATCTTCATCACCCACCAGGAGATGCTCGAAGACCCGGAACTGACCAACGAAGTCGAGGTGCGCCTCAATAACGACGAAAGCGCGGCGGCTGCGTGGGCCACGGTCATCGAGACCGCTGCCGTTCAGCAGGAACAGCTACAGGACGCGTTGCTGGCCGAGCGCGCCGCAGACCTGCGTGACGTCGGTCGCCGCGTACTGGCGCAGATCTGTGGCGTCGAAACCGTTGCGGCCCCGGACGAACCCTACATTCTGGTGATGGACGAAGTCGGCCCGTCCGACGTTGCCCGTCTCGACCCGGCGCAGGTCGCCGGTATTCTTACCGCACGTGGCGGTGCCACCGCGCACAGCGCCATCGTGGCGCGTGCGCTGGGCATTCCTGCACTGGTAGGGGCTGGTGATGAAGTGTTGCTGCTCAAGCCGGGCACCGTACTGCTGCTCGACAGCCAGCGCGGACGGCTGACCGTCGCGCCTGACGAGGCGACTCTGCAGCGCGCAGTTCAGGACCGTGACGCGCGTGAGCAGCGTCTCAAGGCGGCAGCCGAAGCACGCATGGAGCCCGCCGTGACGCGCGATGGTCATGCTGTCGAAGTCTTCGCCAATATCGGCGACAGCACCGGCACACCGGCCGCCGTGGAGCAGGGCGCGGAAGGCGTCGGCCTGCTGCGTACCGAACTGCTGTTCATGGCGCATTCCCAGGCGCCCGATGAAGCTACGCAGGAAGCTGAATACCGCCGCGTGCTGACCGATCTGGGCGGGCGTCCGCTGGTGGTGCGTACGCTGGACGTCGGTGGCGACAAGCCGCTGCCTTACTGGCCGATCGCCAAAGAGGAAAACCCGTTCCTCGGCGTCCGCGGTATCCGTCTTACCCTGCAGCGCCCTGACGTCATGGAAAGCCAGCTTCGCGCCCTGTTGCGTTCGGCAGACAGCGGCCCGCTGCGCATCATGTTCCCGATGATTGGCACGCTTGAAGAGTGGCGTCAGGCGCGGGACATGACCCAGCGCCTGCGCGAGGAAATTCCGGTCAGCGACCTGCAACTGGGGATCATGATCGAGGTGCCATCGGCGGCGCTGATCGCTCCGGTGCTGGCGAAGGAAGTGGACTTCTTCAGCATCGGCACCAATGACCTGACGCAATACACCATGGCCATCGACCGCGGCCACCCGACGCTGTCGGCCCAGGCTGACGGCCTGCACCCGTCGGTGCTGCAACTGATCGACATGACCGTGCGCGCTGCGCATGCCAACGGCAAATGGGTGGGCGTGTGCGGTGAGCTGGCTGCAGACCCGCTGGCCGTGCCGATTCTGGTCGGTCTGGGCGTGGATGAATTGAGTGTTTCGGCGCGCAGCATTGGCGAGGTCAAGGCCTGCGTACGTGAACTGACCCTGAGCAGCGCTCAGCAACTGGCGCAAAATGCGCTGACGGCGGGCAGCGCCGCTGAAGTCCGCGCGCTTGTGGAGGCTGTGTAATGGCGAAGATTCTTACCCTGACCATGAACCCGGCGCTGGACCTGACTGTACAGTTGGGGCAGTTGGAGCTGGGCCAGGTCAACCGCAGCACGGCGATGCTCACTCACGCCGCGGGCAAAGGCCTGAATGTGGCGCAGGTGCTGGCTGATCTGGGCCATGACCTGACCGTTGCCGGTTTTCTCGGTGTTGATAATCAGCAAGCGTTCGAGGCGTTGTTCGAGCGCCGTCAGTTCGTCGACGAGTTTGTCCGGGTGCCGGGCGAAACGCGCAGCAACATCAAGCTGGCCGAAGGCAGTGGCCGCATCACCGACTTGAACGGCCCGGGCCCCCAGGTCAGTGAAGAGGCTCAGCAGGCGCTGTTCACTCGCGTTGAACAGATCGCTCAGGGTTTCGACGTGGTGGTCGTGGCGGGCAGTCTGCCGCGCGGTGTCACGCCGGAGTGGCTGCAAAAACTGTTGCTGATGCTCAAGGACCTCGGTCTGAAAGTGGCGCTGGACAGCAGTGGTCTGGCCTTGCGTGCCGGTCTGAAGGCCGGGCCCTGGCTGATCAAACCCAATACCGAAGAGCTGGCTGATGCGCTCGACGCACCGATCATCTCCATCGCTGCACAAGCCGAGGCGGCTGCGCGTTTGCAGGCGCAGGGCATCGAGCATGTGGTGATCTCTCAAGGCTCCGAAGGCGTGCACTGGTTCAGCCCGAGCGTGGCACTGCATTCACTGCCGCCCAAGGTCACCGTGGCCAGTACGGTCGGTGCGGGTGACTCGCTGCTGGCAGGCATGGTGCACGGCTTGATCAGCGGTCAAGAGCCGCAGAAGACCTTGCGCACTGCCACAGCGATTGCCGCCATGGCGGTGACCCAGATCGGTTTCGGTATCACCGATGCCGCGCAACTCAAACGGCTTGAAGGCGGCGTCACTGTACGCAGCCTTTCAGAACAATAAGAGAGGATCGTCATGAAGTTAGCCATAGTTACGGCCTGCCCGAACGGCAAGGTCAGCAGCGTACTCAGCGCACGATTGCTCGAAGCGGCGGCCCTGCGCCAGGGCTGGGAAACCAGCGTCGAAATCATCGATCCCAATAAGGCCGATCAGCACTTGTCCGCTCAGGACATCGAAGCCGCCGATCTTGTCCTCGTGGTCAATACCGGTCCGGTGGACCTGAGCCGCTTTGTCGGCAAACGCCTGTTTCAGGATTCGCCTGCGCATGCGTTGCAGGATGTCGACAGTTTTCTGCAGCGCGCCGAGCGAGAAGCACAGGTGCATGTGGCGTCCGAAGCAGCGGCGCCTCAGGCAAGCGGTGATACGGGCGCGCAACCGCGTATCGTTGCGATCACGGCTTGTCCGACCGGCGTCGCGCACACGTTCATGGCGGCCGAAGCGATCCAGCAGGCTGCCAAGCGTCTGAATTACGACCTGCAAGTCGAAACCCAGGGTTCGGTCGGTGCGCGCAACCCGCTCAGCGCCAAGGCCATCGCCGATGCCGACGTGGTGCTGCTGGCGGCGGATATCGAGGTCAATACCGACCGCTTTGCCGGCAAGAAGATCTACCGTTGCGGCACCGGGATCGCCCTCAAGCAGTCCGAGGCGACCCTGAAAAAAGCCTTGGCGGAAGGGCAGGTGGAATCCGATGAGGCCACCGCCAAGTCACCCGCCAGACAAGAAAAGACGGGCGTCTACAAGCACCTGCTGACCGGCGTGTCGTTCATGCTGCCGATGGTCGTGGCGGGCGGGCTGTTGATCGCTCTTTCCTTCGTGTTCGGTATCACCGCGTTCAAAGAGCCGGGCACGCTGGCTGCGGCACTGATGCAGATCGGTGGGGAAGCGGCGTTCAAACTGATGGTGCCGTTGCTGGCCGGTTACATCGCCTATTCGATTGCTGACCGTCCGGGGCTGGCACCCGGCATGATCGGTGGTCTGTTGGCGAGTACGCTGGGTGCCGGGTTCATTGGCGGTATCGTTGCAGGCTTTCTGGCCGGTTACAGTGCTGCCGCGATCAACCGCTACGCACGTCTGCCGGCCAGTGTCGAAGCGCTCAAGCCGATTCTGATCATCCCGTTGCTGTCGAGCCTGTTCACCGGTCTGGTGATGATTTACGTGGTCGGCAAGCCGGTTGCCGGGATGCTCGAAGCCTTGACGCACTTCCTCGACAGCATGGGCACCACCAACGCGATCCTGTTGGGCGTGGTGCTGGGCGCAATGATGTGCGTCGACCTCGGTGGGCCGATCAACAAGGCGTCCTATGCGTTCTCGGTCGGTTTGCTGGCGTCCCAGAGCTACGCGCCGATGGCTACAGCGATGGCTGCCGGTATGGTGCCGCCCATCGGCATGGGCATCGCCACGATCCTGGCCCGCCGCAAGTTCGCCCAGAGCGAGCGTGAAGCAGGCAAGGCGGCGTTCGTGCTGGGGCTGTGCTTCATCTCGGAAGGTGCCATTCCCTTCGCTGCCAAGGACCCGTTGCGGGTGATTCCGGCCAGTGTCGTGGGTGGCGCGCTGACGGGTGCGTTGTCGATGTACTTCGGTTGCAAGCTGATGGCACCGCATGGTGGCCTGTTCGTGATGCTGATCCCCAACGCGATCAACCATGCGCTGCTTTATCTGGTGGCGATCATCGCCGGCAGTGTGCTGACCGGCGTGATCTACGCGCTGATCAAGCGTCCGGAGCCTGCTGACATGGAAGTGGCGCCCGCAGCCGCCTGATGATGCAAGGCGCGGGCTGTCCCGCGCCTTCTGCCTGCCCTAGCGCTCCAGCGCCAGGGCAACCCCCTGACCACCACCGATGCACAGCGTGGCCAGGCCCTTCTTCACATCGCGCCTGATCATCTCGTGCAGCAGTGTCACCAGCACGCGGCAGCCCGACGCGCCAATGGGGTGGCCAAGGGCGATAGCGCCACCATTCACGTTGAGCTTCTGCGGATCCAGCCCCAGCTCCTTGCCCACCGACAGGGACTGTGCGGCAAAGGCTTCGTTGGCTTCGATCAGGTCCAGTTCGGCCAGCGACCAGCCAGCCTTGTCCAGGCAGCGACGCGTGGCACTGACCGGCCCGATGCCCATGATGGCCGGGTCGACACCGGCGTTGGCATACGCGGCAATGCGCGCCAGCACCGGCAAGCCCAGTTGCTCGGCCTTGGCGGCACTCATCAGCATCACGGCGGCAGCCCCGTCGTTCAGCGACGAGGCATTGCCGGCGGTGACCGTGCCGTCCTTTTTGAAGGCGGGCTTGAGCTTGGCCAGGGTCTCGGCGGTGGTGCCGGCGCGGGGCTGCTCGTCTGTTGCAAAGGACAGCGGATCACCCTTGCGCTGGGGGATCAGGATCGGCGTGATCTCATCGGCGAAGCGTCCGGCTTCAATCGCAGCCATCGCCTTTTGCTGAGACAAGGCGGCGAACTCGTCCTGGGCTTCACGACTGATGTCGTACTGCTGCGCAAGGTTCTCGGCGGTGATGCCCATGTGGTAATCATTGAATGCATCCCACAGGCCGTCAGTGATCATTGTATCGACCATGCTGGCGTGGCCCATGCGCAGACCGGTGCGCGCGCCCGGCAGCACGTAGTTGGACAGGCTCATGTTTTCCTGGCCGCCGGCGATGATGATCTCGGCGTCGCCGCAGCGGATCGCCTGGGTCGCCAGGTGCAGGGCCTTGAGGCCGGAGCCGCAGACCTTGTTCAGGGTCATGGCCGGTACCGAGAAGGGCAGGCCGGCCTTGATGGCTGCCTGCCGCGCCGGGTTCTGACCAGCGCCTGCGGTCAGCACCTGACCCATGATGACTTCATCGACCTGCGTGCCGTCCACGCCGGTGCGGGCAAGCAGTTGACGAATGACCGCTGCGCCGAGGTCGACTGCGGCGACAGAGGCCAGTGAGCCCTGAAAGCTGCCCACGGCGGTACGGGTGGCGGCGACGATAACGACGTCGAGCATGGTGCTGATCCTCATTGTTATTGAGCGCTCATGGTGGCACAGATAGGCCGGCAGGTTCCAACCGTGAACCGCTCGGTCACGGTTTGCCGCAAACCGTCACGTATGGTTCAAACGTCCATGCGGCGCCTGGCACGTTGCGCCGATCCGTCGCGTACGGCCCAGCGCAGAATGGGCGCAGTACTGTTGACGCCCAGGTGGATCATCCGGCGTTTGAAGGGGCTTTGCGTGATGTCGAGCATGTCACTGGCCCAGTCCGGCAGCAGATCGATACCGGCGCGCATCATCAACACGCCAAACGGCTTGGCCAGCCAGTTGGGGGCAGGCGCGTCAAGCAGCAGGCGCAGCACTTCACGGCTGCGCGCGTCACAGACCAGTTGGCCACGAATGTCTGCCAGATAGTCAGCGATGGCCTGATGCGAGCGTGGAACGTTGCGTGCACCGAGTCGCTCGGCAACCAGCGCTGTTTCAGCGTAATACGCGTCCTGATCGGCGAGCGACATATCCGGGTTGAGGTAGCGCAGATGGGCTGCGAGAAAGCTGCTGACTTCAGCCACATGCACCCAGGTCAGCAAATCCGGATCGCTGGCGGCATACGGCCGACCATCGGGCGCGGTGCCGACGATGTTGAGGTGAATGTTGCGGACCTTGTCGATCAGCCAGTTGGCATCTCGCGTTGAGCCATAGGTGGTGCCGGACAGAAACTGCCCGGTACGGCGCAGGCGGCCGAGCATGTCCTGACGAAAGTTGGAGTGGTCCCAGATGCCCGCCAGTGCCAGCGGGTGCAAAGCCTGCAGCATCAATGCGCTGATGCCGCCGACCAGCATGCTGGTGAAATCGCCATGCACCTTCCAGCACACCGCCTGAGGGCCAAACAGGCCCGGATCGCCCTTGGGGCTTTCCAGATCAAGTTGACCCAGCGCCAGGCCGGTAAGGCTGATGACCTGGGTTTCGATGCGGGTGCGGATGAATTCCATGTCGTGCTCAGGGCATCGGGGGAGGGCGTGGATAAAACTGACTGAAGCTCTCATGCCAAGCGCGCAGCGCTCACTGTGATGCACAAGTCCAACTGACTATCGTGTCGACGTTATACACAAATCCAAATGACTATCGTGCCGACGCTTCGCGTCGGCATGCAGTTCTGGACGCTTTGCGTCCTTTTTGTGACGCAGAGCGTCACGAACGGCATTCCCACGCGGAGCGTGGGAACGATGGTCATAACCATGAGAGGGACAAATCAGCCGCGGTGACGGCCGCGGAAGTAGTTGATCAGACCTTGGGTCGATGCATCGTCAGCCGGCTCTTCGGTGCCGCCGGTCAGGCGCTGGTAGACCGCCTTGCCCATTTCCTTGCCCAACTCCACACCCCATTGGTCAAAGGCGTTGGTGCCCCAGATCACGCTCTGCACGAACACCTTGTGTTCGTACATGGCCACCAGCGCGCCAAGACGACGCGGGCTGATGCGCTCGACCACCAGCGTATTACTCGGACGGTTGCCGGGGATGACCTTGTGCGGTGCCAGCTTCTGCACCTCTTGCTCATCCATACCCTTCTCGCGCAGTTCTGTTTCGGCTTCTGCGCGGGTCTTGCCCATCATCAGTGCCTGGCTTTGCGACAGGCAGTTGGCGTACAGCCACTGGTGATGGTCGGCAACCGGGTTGAAGCTGACGATCGGCACAATGAAGTCGGCCGGAATCATCTGCGTGCCCTGGTGCAGCAACTGGTGGTAAGCGTGCTGACCATTGGCGCCCACGCCACCCCAGATCACCGGCCCGGTATCGGTCGACGTCGGCGTACCGTCCTGACGTACGCTCTTGCCGTTGGATTCCATGTCCAGTTGTTGCAAGTGCTTGGTGATGTTACGCAGATAGTGATCGTACGGCAGGATCGCGTGGCTTTGTGCGCCCCAGAAATTGCCGTACCAGACGCCCAGCAAGCCCAGCAACACCGGCATGTTCTGCTCGAACGGCGCGCTCTGGAAATGCTGGTCCATGGTGTAGGCACCGGACAGCAGTTCCTTGAAGTTGGACATGCCGATGGCCAGCGCGATAGGCAGACCGATGGCCGACCACAGCGAATAGCGACCGCCGACCCAGTCCCACATCGGGAAGATGTTTTCTTCACGGATGCCGAAGGCCACGGCCGCCGCGTTGTTGCTGGACACCGCGATGAAGTGGCGATGCAGTTCGACTTCCGAGCCGCCCTGCGCCAGGTACCAGGCACGTGCAGCCTGAGCGTTTTTCAGGGTTTCCAGCGTGTTGAAGGATTTCGACGAGACGATGAACAGCGTGGTCTCGGCACGAATCTTCATCGACAACTCGTGAAACTCGCTGCCGTCGATGTTGGCCAGGTAATGGCAGCGGACACCCTTGTGCGCGTAGGCCACCAGCGCTTCGGAGACCAGCTCCGGACCGAGGAACGAGCCGCCGATGCCGATGTTCACCACGTCGGTGATCGGTTTTTCGGTGTAACCGCGCCACAGGCCGTCATGGATGCGGCCGACCAGTTCGGTCATCTGATTGAGTACGCGGTGTACGTCCGGCATCACATCGACGCCGTTGACTTTCAACTTGTCGCCGACCGGACGGCGCAGAGCGGTGTGCAGAGCAGGGCGGCCTTCGGAGGAGTTGACCAGCTCGCCATCATACTGAGCCTTGATCGCCTCCTTGAGGCCCACTTCGCCAGCCAGGCTGACCAACAGATCGCGGGTCTCGGTGGTGATCAGGTTTTTGGAATAATCGAGAAACAGGCCAGCGCTGCTGAGGGTAAATTGGCTGAAGCGCTGCGGGTCGGTATTGAACGCTTCGCGCATGCTGAAGTTCTGCATGGCCTGGCGGTGATTGTTCAACGCCTGCCAGGCGGGCAGAGCGGTCACATCGGAAGGAGTGCGGTAGTACGCCATCGCTGCGGGTTTCCTTTAACTGGTTCTGTCTTTGGATATTCTTGGAGCGAGGTCGCAAGCTTTCTCACGGGCTACACATCGCAGACTACCCTTCGCGTACCTGTTTGTCTGCGCCTCGCCTTACATGACCCCGGTACTTTTTCGCACACAGGCAACCGGGGTTTTGTCTCGAATACTGTCGGCTGTGGTTCAGGCAACCTGTACCGGTATGGCATTACCGGTGTGTCTTAGTTCATTGCCTGCGCACATCCTGTCAGCTTCTGGTCAGGTGCAGGTTATCGATCAAGCGGGTTTTGCCCAGGAATGCCGCTGCGAGGATGACCAGGTCGCGATTCTCGGCAGTCGTCGGACGCAGGCTGGTGGCATCGCGTATCTCCAGATAGTCGATGCGAAAACCGGCGGCCTCCAGTTGCTGCTTCTTGCTCGCCAGCAGCGCATCGAAATCCTGCTCGCCTGCCCTGATCGCGTCGGCGGTCTGGCGAATCGCCTGATACAGCGCGGGTGCCGCGGCGCGCTGATCGTCGCTCAGATAACCGTTGCGCGAGGACAGCGCCAGGCCATCGTCGGCACGTACCGTCGGCTCGCCGATGATCTGGATCGGCATGTTCAGATCACGGACCATGGCCCGAATCACGGCCAGTTGCTGGAAGTCTTTTTCACCAAAGATCGCCAGGTCAGGCTGCACCATGTTGAACAGCTTGCTGACCACGGTCGCGACACCTTCGAAATGGCCGGGGCGGCTGGCGCCACACAGGCCTTGCGACAGGTGCGGCACGCTGACCAGCGTCTGGTCGGCCATGCCGTGCGGGTACATTTCCTCCACGCTTGGCGTGAACAGCAGGTTGCAGCCGGCCTGCAGGAGTTTTTCCTGATCGGCAGCCAGCGTGCGAGGGTAGGTGGCCAGGTCTTCGTTGGGACCGAACTGCAGCGGATTGACGAAAATGGTAGCGACCACGAAATCGGCACGCTGCGCCGCCTTGGTGACCAGCGCGGCGTGGCCGCTGTGCAGGTTGCCCATCGTCGGGGTCAGCGCGATGCGCTTGCCTTCGCTGCGTGCCCGCGCAACAGCGGCGCGCAGGTCCTGTACGGTTTTTACTGTGTTCATGCCGAGAATCCGTGTTCAGTGGCCGGAAAGCTGACGTCTTTGACTGCGGCCACGTAGGCCCGGATAGCCGACTGGATGTCGGGCTGGCCGGTCATGAAATTTTTCACGAACTTGGGCACGCGCCCGGTGATGGACAGGCCGAGCATGTCGTGCAGCACCAGGACCTGACCGTCGGTAGCGCTGCCTGCGCCAATGCCGATGACCGGGACCTTCACTGCTTGGGTGATTTCCTCAGCCAGTTCGCTGGGTACGCACTCCAGCAGGATCATCGCTGCGCCCGCCTGTTCCAGCGCGATTGCATCGGCGCGCATCTGCCTGGCCTGCGCCTCCAGCCGACCCTGAACCTTGTAGCCGCCCAGCACGTTGACGGCCTGTGGGGTCAGGCCCATGTGCGCGCACACCGGAATGCCGCGCTCGGCCAGCAAACGGATCGACTCGGCCAGCCATGCAGCGCCTTCGACCTTGATCATGTGTGCGCCCGCCTGCATAAGCGTCGCGCTGTTGATCAGGGTCTGTTCCAGTGTTGCGTTGGCCATGAACGGCAGGTCGGCGAGAATCATCGCGCCCTGGTTGCCGCGTTTCACACAGGCGACGTGGTACGCCGTTTCAGCCGTGGTAACAGGCAGGGTGCTGTCGTGACCCTGCAGGACCATGCCCAGCGAGTCGCCTATCAGCAGCACTTCGACACCCGATTGGGAGGCCGTGTGGGCGAAAGTTGCGTCGTAGCAGGTCAGCATGGTGATTTTCTCACCCTTCTGTTTCATGGCCAGCAGCGACGTAACGGTTATGTTCGGCATGTAAAGTCCTCCATCAGGCGCTGTGAAGACGGGTGCTCAGCGCGTGAGAGTCATCCTGGAAAAGCAGGCACACCGTCGTATCGCGGTGTTTTGCAAAGGCCTGTTTCGCGCCCGTTCGCCTGTGGTGTGGCGGCGGGAGGCCTATCTTCGTGAGGAGGGGGCGTGAAGTCAATTGAAGGTGTTACCTGTGCGTCCGACCGGTTACACCGGTGCGGTGACAGACAGGCTTCATGCCTCGGTAGGCAGACGCTCAAGACCTGTGAACGGGCATTCATCAAGCAGGCGATTCAGTGGGCGCCCGTCGGCCAGTGTCAGCTCTGGAGCCAGCTCTGCCAGTGGGTACAGCACGAATGCCCTGGCCTGCATGTGGTAATGCGGCACTTTGAGGCGTGGTTCGTCAATCAGACGGTCGCCGAACAGCAGAATATCGAGGTCCAGCGTGCGCGGCCCCCAGCGTTCATGGCGTTCGCGGCCCTGATCCAGCTCAATGGCTTGCAGCGCATCAAGCAGCGTCAGGGGGGGCAGAGCGGTGTCGATTGCCGCGACGGCATTGGTGAAGCGCGGTTGGCCTGGCAGTAGCGAGTCGCTGATATAGAAGGACGACACGCCGCTCAAGTGACAACCGGGCAACTGCGAAATGGCTTTGAGGGCGCTGCGCAATTGTTCGGCCGGGTCAGCCAGGTTGCTGCCCAGACCGATATACACGCGTTCAGTGGCCAACAGCGGTTCACTCACCGCTTTGCGCCTCGCCCGTGGTGCGCTTGCGTTTGGCGCCGCTGTTACGACGACGCTTGCGCGGGGCTGTGCCCGCCGCTTCAGGCTTGTTGCTCAGGTCGCGAATCATGTCGCGGCGTTCGCTGTCGTTGCAGTCCTGATAATCGGTCCACCACTGGCCCAGACCCTCGGTCTGCTCGCCGGCTGTTTCACGCAACAGCAGGAAGTCGTAGCCCGCGCGGAACCGCGAGTTGTCGAGCAGCAGGTCGGCGCGTTTGCCCGAACGGCGCGGCAGGCGCTCCTGCATGTCCCAGATCTCGCGGATCGGCAGGGTGAAGCGCTTGGGAATCGCGATGCGCTGGCATTGCTCGATGATCAGTTCGTGAGCGGCTTCCTGCATCGCTGCAATCGGCGGCATGCCACGTTCCTGAGCGCGCAGCACCTTGGCTGGCAGCGCAGGCCAGAGCAGGGCAGCAAACAGAAACGCCGGCGTGACCGGTTTGTTCTGCTTGATGCGCAGGTCGGTATTGATCAGCGCATTGCTGATCAGCGTATGGGTGTAGGTCGGGTTGTATTCCAGGGCCTTGGAGCTGGCCGGGAACAACGGTTCGAACAGCTCCAGGTCCACCAGCATTTCAAAGGTGGGGGCGGCGTGCCCGGAGAGGAACAGTTTGAGCACTTCTTCGAACAGGCGGGCCGACGGAATGTCACGCAGCATCGGCGCCAGTGCGCGGATAGGTTGAGCGCTGTGCTTCTCGATGCCGAAGTCCAGCTTGGCCGCGAAGCGCACGGCACGCAGCATGCGCACCGGGTCTTCTTTATAACGCTGCTCCGGATCGCCGATCAGGCGGATCAGGCGATTGCGGATGTCATGCACGCCGTTGGCGTAATCCAGAACGCGCTCGCTGACCGGATCGTAGTAAAGCGCGTTGATCGTGAAGTCGCGACGCTGGGCGTCTTCTTCAAGTGTGCCGTATACGTTGTCACGCAGGATGCGTCCGCTTTCATTGCGCGAGGACTGGTTGCTGTCCTCTTCTTCGTCATCCTGAGGATGATTGGCGCGGAATGTCGCCACTTCGATGATTTCGCGACCGAAGTGGATGTGCACCAGCTTGAACCGACGACCGATGATCCGCGCGTTGCGGAATTCGGCACGCACCTGTTCGGGCGTGGCGCTGGTGGCGACGTCGAAATCCTTGGGCGTGATGTTGAGCATCATGTCGCGTACGCAGCCACCGACCAGATAGGCCTGGTAGCCGGCATTCTGCAGGCGCTCGACGATATTCACGGCATAGCGGCTGAACTGACTGCGTTGCAGCGAATGTTGGCTGCTGTTGAGCACTTCAGGCGTGGTGCGCGTGTGTTGCTGCGGTTTGCGCAGTGGGGAACGAAATGACTGGAACAACTTCTTCAGCATGGGATGCACTGTTTGAAGGAATATTCGGCCAAAAACGTGGAATGACCGCATGATGGGCGGGGATTCTAGCATTTAGTCGAGTGATGGTGTAGGAAGCTGTCGCGGAAGGGTAAGCGATGGCGCGGATCAAGGCGGGGAAGCTACTGGGGGAGCCGAAGCTCCCCCAAAGTGTGTGCTCTTTATTATTGTTTTCTGCCTGGGCTTCTTGTTTTTGTTGAGTGCCCATTCACGAGACTTGCGTCTGTGAAACCTCCCAATCGGGAGTCAAGAGCAAACGGATTGCTTTGGTCGCTGCGTTGCAATGATCATTCGATCCAACCAGTTCAGGCGCTACCTAAGGGTAGTTTTTGTTGTTCTCGGCCTGGTTGCGGGGCAAGCCCCCAATACAACTCCTCTCCAAAAGAATCAGTTAGCTGCGCCTCCGCCGTGTTGTTCTTGTTATGCGTGAGTCGATTCGTATTGTTTTTATTATGGGTGTCGTACGGCTTGTTGTTCTTCTTGTACCAAGCATATAGCAGAAGCTGTGCCAACTTTGACCAGGCCCCGTAAACCGGGCCTTTGCGGGCGAAAGGCCGTTCGAGTGCGCACAAAAAAGCCGGGCCTGCGTTACCGTAAGACCCGGCTTTTGTTACGTGAAGCGCGTGAGGTAACAGTTTGTCCCCGCCCTGCGCACCGCGTGCCAGAGCCTTGGGCTGATTTTATGTCTCGTTGGCGACGCCCTTGCGACGCGGGATACCCAGACGCTGACGGCGCTCCCACAGACATTTGCGACTGACACCCAGTTTGCGCGCCAGCTCGGTCTCAGTCATATGGTCCTGATGCTCCAGAACGAAGTGCTGAAAATAGTCTTCGAGCGACAGGTCTTCGGCGGGCTCGTTGCCCGTCGAGCCAGAAGAGCCCGGCAACGGCGCCATGCCCATGTATTCGTCGTCATCCAGCCCGTCGAGCTCAATGTCGATACCCAGCAGGTCAGCGGTGATTTCCGGGTTCTCGCACAGAATCACCGAGCGTTCCACGGCGTTTTCCAGCTCGCGTACGTTGCCCGGCCAACTGTAATGGCGGATAGCCTGTTCCGCGTCATGTGCAAATTTGAGGTCGTCGCGCCCGACCTTGCTGCTCTGGCGAGCCAGGAACGCACGGGCGATTTCCAGGATGTCGCTGCCACGTTCCCGCAGCGCCGGGAGTTTCAGGGCGATGACGTGCAAGCGATAGAACAGGTCTTCACGAAACTCGCCATTTTTGGCCAGCGTTTTCAGGTCCCTGTGGGTCGCGGCAATCAGGCGTACGTCGACCTTTTGCGATTGCACCGAGCCGACGCGCCGAATTTCGCCCTCTTGCAATACGCGCAGCAGGCGAGCCTGCGCTTCCAGCGGCAGTTCGCCGATTTCATCGAGAAACAGCGTGCCACCGTCAGCGGCCTCAACCAGACCTGCACGGCCTGCGCTGGCTCCGGTGAACGCGCCTTTCTCGTGACCGAACAGTTCGGATTCGATCAGCGATTCGGGAATGGCCGCACAGTTGACGGAAATCATCGGCGCCTTGGCGCGGCGTGAGAGATTGTGCAGGGCGCGGGCGACCAGTTCCTTGCCAGTGCCTGATTCCCCTTGAATCAGAACATTGGAATCAGTCGGGGCGACTTTGCGGATCTTGCTGTAGAGATCGAGCATGGGCGGGCATGAGCCGATGATGCCGATCTCGCCATTATGGTTCTGTGCCGGGCCTTTTTCAGCGCTGCTGGTTTTGGCGGTGGCGTTGCGCTCGTCCTGAAGGTGCTTGACCGTCTGTCGATCACGCAGGATCCGCGAGACTGCCTGGAGCATTTCATCGTGATCGAAGGGTTTGGCGATGTAGTCCACTGCGCCCATCTTCATCGAGTCGACCGCCGAGCGCAGGCTCGCGTAACTGGTCATGATCAGCACCGGTTTGCCTTCGCCGAGCTTGATCAGCTCGGTGCCGGGCGCGCCAGGCAGGCGCAGGTCGCTGACGATCAGATCGAACGACGGGATGCTGAAGCGTTCCTGAGCCTCTTGAACGGAGCCGGCTTCACTGACTTCATACTGGTTGCGTTCAAGCAGGCGACGCAGGGCTGAGCGGATAATCGTTTCGTCTTCGACGATCAAAATATGCGGCATTGATTCAGTTCTCTCGACGGTCTCAGTTCGCGGTGGACGTCGCGTCGACATGGCGTGGCAAGGTCACCCTGATTCGGGTTCCACGCTGCTGCTCGGGATCGGCCGGGCTGTCGATAGTGATTTGTCCATAATGCTCTTCAACGATGGAATAGACCAGCGCCAGGCCAAGTCCGGTTCCCTCGCCAGGGTCCTTGGTGGTGAAGAACGGCTCGAACAATCGGTCCATGATTGCCTTTGAAATCCCACTGCCTTCGTCTTCGACGATCAAGTCCACAGTGTGCTCGGATACTTCGCTTCTGACCCTGACTGCACTGCCTGCCGGGGAGGCATCGCGGGCATTGGAGAGCAGATTGATCAACACCTGCGCCAGCCGCTGCGGATCGCCGACAGCCCAGTGCTCAGGGTTGCACAGGTTGTAGAACTGTACTTCGAAATTACGCCGGTTCAGCGCCAGCAGACCAATAGCATCCTGAGCCACCACGGCCAGACAAACGGCTTCGTCGCTATGTTGATGGGCACCCGCGTGGGCAAAGCTCATCAATGACTGGACGATGCGCGATACGCGCTTGGTCTGCTCGAGGATCTGGCTGCTGATTTCCTTGAGCTCGCCGTCCTCTTCGCGTTCTTCGCGCAGGTTCTGGGCGAGACAGGCAATACCGGTGATCGGATTGCCGATTTCGTGCGCCACACCGGCGGCCAGTCGGCCAATACTTGCCAGACGTTCCGAGTGCACCAGCTTGTCTTCGAGCATTTGCGTGTCGGTCAGGTCTTCGACCAGCACCACGAGGCCGCTGTTGCCCGGCGCCAGGGGCTCGTTAATGGCTGCCTTGTGCAGATTGAGCCAACGGGTCTGGCCGTCCAGACCGAGCTTCTGCTTGTGCAAATGCTCATCGGGCAGGCTGGTAAAACCGGTCAGCAGGCCCTTCCACGGCTCGGCAATGGTTTCCAGTCGCGAACCGACCACGCGCTGGGCGACGATTCCGGTCAGTTCCTCCATGGCCCTGTTCCACATCAGGATCTCCTGATCTTCGGCCAGCGAGCAGACGCCCATCGGCAGTTCCTGAAGGGTCTGGCGGTGGTAGCGGCGCAAGGCATCGAGTTCGGCTGCAAGACCGGTGAGGCGCGAGTGGTAGTCCTCAAGCCGGCTCTCAATGAAATGTATGTCTTCGGTGACGTATTTTTCGCTGCCCGATTTGTACGGCAGAAAGGTTTCCACCATGTCCTGCGCTACGCTGGGGCCCATCAGCCCGGACAGGTTGGCTTCGATGCGGTCGCGCAGGCGGCGCAGGGCATAGGGGCGGCGCTCGTCGAACGGCAGGTAGAGATCGCGCAGCGCTTGCTCGACCTCCTTCTGCGCGGCTTTCGCGCCCAGCGGCTTGGCCAGTTGGGTGGCGAACTCCTGCGGCGAGATGGCATGCAGTTCACGGCGTTGCGGGCGGCGTACGTTATCGACCGCGCAGGCCTCGGCAGCCCCGGCTTCTTCAGGGCTGGCATTGGTGAACAGCGAGATCAGGGTGAACAGCAAGACGTTGGCGGCCAGCGAGGCGATGGCTGCCATGTGCCAACTGGTGTCGTCCAGCACATAGATCATGTTCAGCCAGGGAATATAGAAGCCCTGCAGGTTGCCGATCAGCGGCAACAGCATGCTGACCGCCCAGACCGAAATGCCGGCCAGCAGCCCGGCGATGAAGCCGCGCCGGTTGGCGGTCGGCCAGTACAGTACCGACAGCACACCCGGCAGGAATTGCAGGGTCGCAACGAAGGCGACGATGCCCAGATTGGCCAGATCCTGCTGCGCGCCGAGCATCAGATAGAAGCCGTAACCCAAGGCGATGATCGCCACGATCAGTCCGCGTCGCGTCCACTTCAGCCAGCGGTAGATATTGCCCTCGGCGGGTGGCTGATACAGCGGCAGCACCAGGTGATTGAGTGCCATGCCGGACAACGCCAGCGTGGTGACGATGATCAGCCCGCTGGCCGCCGACAGCCCGCCGATATAGGCGAGCAGGGCCAGAGACTTGCTGTTGGCGGCGATCCCGATGCCGAGCGTGAAGTATTCCGGGCTGGTGGTGGCGCCGAGCTTGAGGCCTGCCCAGAGGATCAGCGGTACTGCGAGGCTGATCAACAGCAGAAACAGCGGCAGACCCCAACTGGCGCTGACCAGCGAGCGCGGGTTGAGGTTTTCCGTGAAGGTCATGTGGTACATGTGCGGCATGACGATGGCCGAGGCGAAGAACACCAGCAGCAGCGTGCGCCACGGGCCTTCCTGCAAAGGCGTGTGCAGCGAGGCGAGGGCGGTCTGGTTCTGCAGCAGCCACAGTTCCAGTTGTTGCGGGCCGTCGAACACGCCATACAAGGCATACAGCCCAACGCCGCCCAGGGCGATCAGCTTGATCAGCGATTCAAAGGCGATGGCGAACACCAGGCCCTCGTGTTTCTCGCGCGTGGCGATGTGCCGTGAGCCAAAGAAAATCGTGAACAGGGTGATCAGTGCGCAGAACGCCACTGCGACCCGGTCCTGCACCGGCTCGCGGGTCAGAATGCCGATGGAGTCGGCGACCGCCTGAATCTGCAAGGCCAGCAGTGGCAGCACGCCGATCAGCATGAATACGGTGGTCAGCGCGCCGGCCCAGGTGCTGCGAAAACGAAAGGCGAACAGATCGGCCAGTGATGACAGCTGGTAGGTACGGGTAATTCTGAGGATCGGGTAAAGCAACACCGGCGCGAGGAGGAAGGCCCCGGACACCCCCAGATAACTGGACAGAAAGCCGTAGCCATACTGATAGGCCAGACCAACCGTGCCATAAAACGCCCAGGCGCTGGCGTAGACACCCAGTGACAGGGTGTAGGTCAGCGGGTGACGAATGATCCAGCGCGGAATCAGACCGTGTTCGCTGACCCAGGCCACACCGAACAGCACCAGCAGGTAGGCGGCGCTGACCAGCAGCATCTGCGTCAGACTAAAGCTCATCGGCATCTCGCTGGCTCTGCAGAATGAACGTCACCACAATCAGGATCAGCCACAACATGTAGGGCCTATACCAGGCACCGGTGGCATCGATCCACCAGTCCATGATGGCTGGAGAGAACAGATAAATGCCGACCACCAGAAGCAAAACCAACCGGTATATGTACATCTGGTCTCCCTGCGCTGGTAGATGAGGAGCGGCATGTTAACGGATGCCGGATAACCTGCAAGTATCCTTGCGTCGCAGTTTGCGGCGACCGCTCTGGATCAGTCTATCCGGGCTTCTTCAATATTGCGCAGTCGGGGTATCAGGTCAGCGTTCCAGTGGCGGATGCCCCAGGCAAGCACTTCCTGCGCGGTGCCATCGCTCATGTGTGCATCGAGCGGTTGCCCCAGTGCTCGCAAGGCCCGAAGCAGCAGCGGCGTCGCCTGGTCGGCCGGCAGTGGCGGGGAACGATAGGACTTGCCGAGCTTGTGACCATCAGGCTGGATGATCAACGGCACATGCAGGTAGCGCGGTTGGGGCAGGCCCAGCAGTTCCTGCAGGTACAGTTGGCGGGGTGTCGAGTCGAGCAGGTCGGCACCGCGGACGATATCTGTGACGCCTTGCCAGGCGTCGTCAATGACTACAGCCAGTTGATAGGCATACAGACCATCGCGCCTGCGGATCACAAAGTCACCGCTTTCGCGCCCCAGGTGCATTTTGAAGAGGCCCTGAACCCGGTCTTCGAAGCGATATTCCAGCTCCGGTACGCGAATGCGGATGGCGGCGTTTTCCGGAGAATGCCCTGCATTGCGGCAGAAACCCGGATAGACACCCTGAAAGTCTTCAAGCTGTTTGCGCGAGCAGGTGCAGGCGTAGGCCAGGCCATGATTGAACCAGCGCTGGAGGATCTCGGCGTAAGCGTCATGGCGTTCGCTTTGCCGCACCATCTGGCCGTCCCATTCAAAACCGTAGCGCTCAAGCGTCTCGAGAATCCCCGCCTGCGCGCCGGCCACTTCACGCGGCGGGTCGAGATCCTCCATACGCAGCAGCCACTGACCGTTTGCCGCACGCGCATCGAGATAGGAAGCGAGGGCTGCGACCAGCGAGCCAAAGTGCAGGTAACCACTGGGAGTCGGCGCAAAGCGCCCGATATAGGCCGGTTTTTTCATGGGCGGGATGTTACGGGTGACGGGCTTGGGCGGGCAAGTGGAACGCAGTGGGTGGTTATGCAGAGTCTTGTGTCAATGCTCAGCGTTGGCGTGCAGTTCGTGACGCTCTGCGTCACACAGCAGTGCCGTCACTAACGTCGCACTCTGCGTCGTCAGTGCCATCGCGATCAACGAGCGCATGGGAGTCAGTTGGACTGTGGACAGCGATGAGCAAGGAGTGGGAACAAGATTCGCCGTCATCGTGCTTTCAACAGGCACAAAAAAAGACGCCGAAGCGTCTTTTCAGTCAAAGGCGGCCCCAGGTCATTTACCGACCTGTTTTTCCTTGATTTCTGCAAGGGTCTTGCAGTCGACGCACTGGTCTGCGGTCGGGCGAGCCTCAAGACGGCGGATGCCGATCTCTACGCCGCAGGATTCGCACCAGCCATATTCTTCGTCCTTGATCAGTTGCAGCGTCTTGTCGATCTTCTTGATCAGCTTGCGTTCGCGATCGCGGGCACGAAGTTCAAGGCTGAACTCTTCTTCCTGACTGGCACGGTCGGCCGGGTCCGGGAAGTTGGCAGCTTCGTCCTTCATATGGTCTACCGTTCGGTCGACCTCTTGCATCAAGTCCTTCTTCCACTTGTTCAGGATCTTGGTGAAGTGCGCGCGCATCGGCTCGCCCATGTACTCTTCACCCTTCGTTTCCACGTAGGGCTCAAAGCCGCTGATTAGATGGTTCTGTTGCTTTTCTGGGGTGGGCATGTCTGGACCGCCTCTCACTCTTCTAATCTATTGCGCAGGATTGTTCCATCACCGACACCCGTCGGCCCTGCAGCTGCAAGCGGGCGAACTTACCAGATCAAATCGGAGTGCGCTACTCCCGGTTGTCGAGCATGACGACGCCGTCTTCTTGTGGAGATGGCCATTTCGCATCTGCCCTCCATCCAAATGAACTCTAGCCGCTGCGCACCGTCGTAGCTTTCTTTTATTCAGCGCTTGGAAACCGGGTTTTTCAGTTCGCAAACGCACCGTCGGGCGGGTGGTTGGGTAGAATCATGGCGCGCCGTGATGACAATCATGTTTTAACACCCGCCCTATAAAGGAATATCCATGAGCCAGCCTTACAGTGCGCGCAGTCGCGCCATAGAACCTTTTCATGTCATGGCATTGCTGGCGCGTGCCAATGAATTGCAGGCGGCGGGTCATGACGTTATTCACCTTGAAATCGGCGAGCCAGATTTCACGACTGCGCAGCCCATCATAAAGGCTGGCCAGGCGGCGCTGGCAGACGGCAAGACGCGCTACACCGCCGCGCGCGGTCTGCCGCAACTGCGTGAGGCCATTTCCGGGTTTTATGCTCAGCGTTACGGCGTCGACATCGATCCTCAGCGGATTCTGGTCACGCCGGGCGGTTCAGGCGCCTTGTTGCTGACCAGCAGTCTGTTGGTCGATCCGGGCAAACACTGGTTGCTGGCCGACCCTGGCTACCCGTGCAATCGACACTTTTTACGTCTGATAGAAGGTGAGGCGCAGTTGGTGCCGGTCGGTCCGCAAGAGCGCTATCAGCTGACTCCCGAGCTGGTGGCCACGCACTGGAACCCGAACAGTGTCGGCGCTCTGGTGGCATCGCCGGCCAATCCGACCGGCACTCTATTGAGTCGTGACGAACTGGCAGCCTTGTCTCAGGCACTGAAAGCCCGCAATGGCCATTTGGTGGTGGACGAGATCTATCACGGCCTGACCTACGGTGTGGATGCCAGTAGCGTGCTGGAAGTGGATAACGACGCTTTCGTCCTCAATAGTTTTTCAAAGTATTTCGGCATGACCGGGTGGCGTTTGGGGTGGCTGGTCGCACCACAGGATGCGGTGGCCGATCTGGAAAAACTGGCCCAGAACCTCTACATCAGCGCGCCGAGCATGGCGCAACATGCGGCGCTTGCCTGTTTTGAGCCGCAGACACTGACCATACTCGAGCAACGGCGCGCCGAGTTCGGCCGCCGCCGGGACTTTCTGCTGCCAGCGCTGCGCGAGTTGGGTTTCGGTATCGCAGTCGAGCCGGAAGGGGCCTTCTATTTGTATGCGGATATCTCCGCGTTTGGTGGTGATGCCTTTGCCTTTTGCCGGCACTTTCTGGAAACCGAGCATGTTGCCTTTACGCCCGGCCTGGACTTTGGTCGTTTTCAGGCCGGGCACCACGTGCGCTTTGCCTATACGCAAAGCCTGCCGCGCCTTGAACAGGCGGTCGAGCGAATTGCTCGCGGTTTGCGTAGCTGGGGCGTCTGATGCGTTTTTCTCCGCAGCTTGAACAGGGTCGTCTGCTGGTGCGTTACAAGCGCTTTCTGGCTGATATCGAAACCGATAGCGGTGAGTTGCTGACCATTCACTGCCCTAACACCGGGTCGATGCTCAACTGCATGATGCCCGGCGGGCGCGTGTGGTTCAGTCGCTCGAATGACCCCAAGCGCAAACTGCCGGGCACTTGGGAAATCAGCGAAACCCCGCAGGGTCGCCTGGCCTGTATCAATACCGGACGGGCCAATACGCTGGTTGAAGAGGCCTTGCGCGCCGGGGTCATCAGCGAACTGACGGGTTTCACGGCGCTCAAGCGCGAGGTGGCCTACGGCCAGGAAAAAAGCCGTGTGGACTTTCGTCTGGAGTACCCGGATGGCTACCTGTACCTGGAAGTGAAAAGTGTCACTTTGGGGTTCGATGGTTCCAGCGTGGCGGCATTCCCCGATGCGGTGACCCAGCGTGGCGCGCGGCACCTGCGCGAACTGGCGACGCTGGCGCGCGAAGGCGTGCGCGCCGTGCTGTTGTATTGCGTCAATCTCACCGGTGTGGACGCTGTGCGGCCTGCGCAGGAGATCGATCCTGCCTACGCAGCGGCGTTGCGTGAAGCCGTTGATGCCGGTGTGCAAATTCTTGCCTACGGTGCGCAACTGACGTCTGAAGAGATCTTTATTGACCGGCGTCTGCAGGTACACGGGCTGGATTGAGGCATCCGGGTACAGACGGTTCAGTCCCCTTCATGCATCCAACTGCAGCGACACCCAGATGCCCTCGGCGTCTTCACGGCTTTTGATGATGGTCAGGGACTGGCCTTCACAAGGCCCGGCCACGCATTCGCCGTTGTCGATCAGAAACAATGCTCCATGCGTAGCGCACTGGATCAGGCTTGCGCTGCTGTCCAGAAATTGATCAGGTTGCCATTCCAGGGGAACGCCGCGATGCGGGCAGCGGTTTTTGTAGACGAAGACCTCGCCCTGACGGCGCACGGCAAACAACGCATGTTCGCCCAGCTCGAAGCCTTTGCTGTGAGCTTCGGGCAGGTGGCTTGAAGTGCAGAGGAATATCAAGAAGCCTCCATAGGCCGGTTCTTCGGGGGCCAGTTTTTGGGTTGATACCTGATCGGACAAGTCTGGCATTTTCTTCGGATCGATGCGCTGCGTTACGTTGAGGTCATTACAGGCTGCGTCGGTCCTTTCCTGTCTTTTTGTAGCTTTCGTCTCTAAGCGCACCGCCCGCGCCCGCAAGCCTTGCAGCCGTATATCGTCGGCTCATGTTTTGCAGAGCGGAAACACTATGAAAGAGATGACAGCAGATGATGAGCGACTGGCGCGTCAGGTCATCGGGCTGCTTGAGCTGTTCGCCCTCAATACAGATGACACGGAGCAGCGCATAGTCGGCATCTGTCGGCGTGCATGCACGCCTGTGGGAACGGTCGCAGCGGTCAGCGTCCAGCAACGTTTCGTGTGCCTGGCGCGCACCACGCTGGATCGCATGCAGGCTCGTCACATCAAGGTCATCGCCGTGGTCAATTTTCCTCACGGCAGCTGCAATGTTCAGTCGGTCATCGCGCAGGTACGCGCTGCGCTGATGGCGGGCGCGGACGAGATCGACGTCGTCTACCCCTTTCGCGCGCTGCTCGGCGGAGACCGGCAACCCGGCCTGGCGATGATCTCGGCGTGTTCGGCCTTGTGTGCCGGGAAGGTCAGGCTTACAGCGACCCTTGAAACCGGTGACTTGCGCGACTCGCAAATGATCCTCAATGCGTGCCGCGATGCAATCGTCTCAGGCGCCGACTTTATCAAGACCAGCACCGGCAAGGCCGCCACGCATGTCACGCCGCAGGCTGCACGGGTCATGCTGGAGTCGATTGCGGACGTAGGCGGGCAGGTGGGGCTGAAGGTTGCAGGCGGGATCCGTACGTTCGACGAGGCACGTGTTTACATGGCACTGGTCCGCGCCCGGTTTGGTCTGCAATGGATCAACGCCGGGCGTTTACGGCTGGGAGGATCGAGCTTGCTGGACGACTTGCTGGCAAGACTGGGCCTGCTTGAGTCGCATGGCAGCGGCGATGGTTTTTGAGTGTTCGTTGGTTTTGCGCCGGACAAAAAAAGACCCGGCAAAGAGCCGGGTCAAAAACCGTGATTAGCCTGATGAGGAGATAATCTGAAAGTCCGAACCAAGGTCTTTCAGGCTACCGTCCAGTCTCGCGACCGGATGTGATAATCATAACGATTCTCATTTGTAAGTCAACATTTCTTTTGGTCGTACGGGTGCCGGTGCCTGCTTATGATCCAGGCAGGGTATTCAAGGATTAAAAAGTGCGGTGCACAGCGTAGCGTCAGTGGCGACGGGGCTGCTCATGCGAGAGAAGAAGGGGTGAAAGCAGGACAATACATCGCCAGCCTGCCGTGCATCGCGCATGCAGGCTGCAACGTTTTTGCGGTATCAGTGGGTACGGTAGCGCAGGCGCGTGCCGAAATTCACCGACATCAGAATCTCGTCAGCCGAGAGCTCGGCCGGGAAGAACACCCCTGAAATCTGAGCGTGAGCGATGCTCGCACCTTCCATCGGTGTATTTCGCAGGTCCAGGCCACGAAGGTCGGCAGAGCGAAAATAAGCGTCGGTGAAGTCGATATTGGCGGTGTCCAGCGCGCGAAGGTCCAGCCCCCTGAAGTCGCCCCCGACCATATCAATGGTGCCGGTTCGTGGTTTCTCTTGATTGAAACCTTCGACATCATCTTTGCGCAGCAGCATATAAAGCGGTGAGTCGATCTGTTTGGGGTGGCTCATGATGGCCTCGCACATGTCATTGCGTTGGAATTATGGCGCCATTATATCGCCATCATCTTGAGGCCGTGAAGCGTTAACCGCTCAACGGCCATGTGTCTTTTTACAGGCCCGGCAGGCGCTGGCGCAGGTTGTCGATAAGGCTGTCCAGGTCGCTGCTGACGTTGGTTGCAACCTTCTTGCTGCGCAGGATCTCGTCGGCGCCGAGCGGCTCGCGACTGGCCTGCTGAGCCTCGATGACTTCCAGCGTCGCGTCAGACGGGTCGTTGTCCTGCGCCTGACGCTGCGCAAGCCAGCCAGCGATCACAGCCTGTGGCGCTTCGCAATCCAGAATCAGGAACGGCACACCGGTGTTTTCCGCAATCTTTGCCGCCGCATCGCGCTGCTCGCGCTTCAGGTAGGTGGCATCGATCACCACCGAGAAGCCCGCGCGCAGGGTTGCGGTAGCAAGCTCATGCAGGCGCGCATAGGTTGCGCCGCTGGCTTGCGCGTCGTACAGATCCTGATTCTGGCCGGCAAACAGGCGCTTGCGCTCTACGTCCGAGCGCAGGCGGATGGCGCCCAGCGATTCCACCAGACGCATCGCAACGTGGCTTTTGCCGACGGCAGAGACACCGTGGGTAATCGTCAGAAACGGTGAAGGGATGGCGCTGTAGCTCTCTGCCAGATTGGCATAGTTGCGGTATTGACGAAGCGTCGCTGCGCGCTGCAAGCCGTCGGCATTGGCCGGCTGGCTGAACAACGCCACCTTGGCACGA
Source organism: Pseudomonas sp. NFACC10-1 (assembly GCF_900119195.1). Taxonomy (NCBI): domain Bacteria; kingdom Pseudomonadati; phylum Pseudomonadota; class Gammaproteobacteria; order Pseudomonadales; family Pseudomonadaceae; genus Pseudomonas; species Pseudomonas sp. NFACC10-1. The sequence goes on from NZ_FPJB01000010.1 coordinate 195,581, forward strand.
ACCATTGCGCGGTAGGCCTTGTAGAAATTCAACAGCTCCAGGCCTGCATAGTCGCCGGTGACTTCCAGGTACTGACTGATCAAACGCCGCGACAGCGACTTCAGGCCACGGTCTTCAAGGTCCATTGCCAGAAAGCCGATGTCGGCGTAGACATCGGTCTTGCGGAACGGCTCGTTGAACTCGATGCAGTCGAACAGCACGACCTTGCCATCAATCACCGTCGCGTTGCCCAGATGAATGTCGCCATGGCATTCGCGGATGAACCCGTCGGCCTTGCGGTGAGACAGCAGTGGCTTGAGTCGCGCAAAGCTCGACTCTGCCCACGCCTGCAGGGCATCAAGCTGTGCCAGGTCGGATTTTTCGCTGATCAGCGGGCGAATCTGCTCGAAATTCTGTACCACCGGGGCCATCACGCTGTCAGGCGAGCCGAGTTCGCTTTCAGCCCCGACCTGCGGCGAGGTCAGGTGAAAACCGGCAATCTGGCGCGCCAGTTCGTCGATGTGCGCAGTCGTCACTTCACCGTTGGCCTGCAGTGTGCTCAGCAGGCCGTCCTGCGAGAACTGCTTCATCTTCAGCGCGTATTCGATGGCTTCGCCGTCGCCGCCCAGTTGCGGCGCGTCCGCTGTGCCGGTGATCGGCAGGACTTCGATGTAGAGGTCGTCGGTCAGGCGCTGATTCAGGCGCAACTCTTCCTCACAGAAATGCTTGCGCAGGGCCAGCGTGGTGAAGTCCAGAAAGCCGAAGTTCATCGGTTTTTTGAATTTGTAGGCGTATGGACCCGTCAGCAGCACCCAGGAAATGTGCGTTTCAATGACCTGGAAACTCTCCACCGGATGGGGGAAGAGGGCAGGGTTCTGCAGGGCAGCAATCAAAGACTGGCTCACGGTCGATCCTTCAGGAATGTGTTCAAAATGTAAGTACACGATGCCGCCATTATGGCCGCTTGGCGCGAGGCTGCAAACCGCTGACTCGGGCGTCTGTCGATCCTCGGTAAAGTGCGTATAATCCGCGCCCATGACTCGATCCCGCACCTCTCGTTCTGCAAAAAAACAACCTCCCCGCAGCCTTAACAAGTGGCTGGGCTGGGCGCTGAAGCTTGGTATTGTCGGCCTGGTTCTGCTGGGCGGCCTGGCCATTTACCTGGATGCCATCGTCCAGGAAAAATTCTCCGGCAAGCGCTGGACCATCCCGGCCAAGGTCTATGCACGGCCGCTGGAACTTTTCGTCGGACAGAAGCTGAGCCGCGATGACTTTCTCATCGAGCTGGACGCCCTGGGCTATCGCCGCGAAAGCGTGGCGAACGGGCCCGGCGCCGCAGCGGTGAACGGCAATACCGTCGACCTCAACACACGTGGTTTCCAGTTCTACGAAGGCACTGACGCAGCGCAGCAGGTTCGCGTGCGCTTTTCCGGTGACTACGTAGCCGACCTGTCGTCGGGCAATGGAGCCAAGCTTGCGGTGGCGCGGCTTGAACCCTTGCTGATCGGCGGTCTTTACCCGAAGAATCTGGAAGACCGGATCCTGATCAAGCTGGATCAGGCGCCGCCCTATCTGCTCGACGGGCTGGTAGCGGTCGAGGACCGGGATTTCTATCACCACTTCGGCGTGTCGCCCAAGTCCATTGCCCGGGCGATCTGGGTCAATACCTCACAGGGGCAGATGCGCCAGGGCGGCAGCACGCTGACCCAGCAGTTGGTCAAGAACTTCTACCTGACCAACGAGCGCAGCCTCACCCGTAAGCTGACCGAAGCCATGATGGCCGTTCTGCTGGAGATCCATTACAGCAAGCAGGAAATCCTCGAGGCCTATCTCAACGAAGTGTTCGTCGGGCAGGACGGCCAGCGTGCCGTTCACGGTTTCGGTCTGGCCAGCCAGTATTTCTTCAGCCAGCCGCTCTCCGAACTGAAAATCCATCAGGTGGCGATGCTGGTCGGTCTGGTCAAAGGGCCTTCCTTCTACAACCCGCGTCGCAATCCGGAGCGTGCTCTGGAGCGTCGCAATCTGGTGCTCGACCTGTTCGAGCAGCAGGGCGTCGCTACTCCGGAAGTGGTTGCCGCTGCGAAGAAAATGCCACTGGGTGTGACCAAGACCGGGACCCTCGCCGACAGCTCGTTTCCGGCGTTCCTCGATCTGGTCAAGCGTCAGCTGCGCGAAGACTATCGTGACGAAGACTTGACCGAAGAAGGGTTGCGGATCTTTACCAGCTTCGATCCGATCCTGCAGATGAAGTCCCAGGCTGCCATGGACGATACATTCAAGAAGCTCGCCGGGCGCAAGGGCTCTGACGAGGTGGAGTCGGCCATGGTCGTCACCAACCCTGAAACCGGCGAAGTACAGGCGTTGATCGGCGGGCGTGAGGCCGGGTTCTCGGGCTTCAATCGGGCGATCGACGCGGTACGGCCGATCGGCTCGCTGGTCAAGCCGGCTATCTACCTGACGGCACTCGAACGGCCAAGCCAGTACACATTGACCAGCTGGATCGCCGACGAACTGTTTCAGGTCAAAGGCGCCGATGGCCAGATCTGGAAACCACAGAACTACGATCGCAAGTCACACGGCAATATCTTTCTGTATCAGGGGCTGGCGCATTCGTACAACCTTTCGACCGCCAAGCTGGGTCTTGAGCTGGGCATTCCAAACGTGTTCAAGACCCTCGCCAAGCTGGGTGTGACGCGCGAATGGCCTGCCTATCCGTCGATGCTGCTGGGTGCGGGTGGCTTGAGTCCGATGGAAGTGGCCACCATGTATCAGACCATTGCCAGCGGTGGGTTCAATACGCCGATGCGCGGTATTCGCAGTGTGCTCACCGCTGAAGGCGAGCCGCTCAAACGTTATCCGTTCCAGATTGAACAGCGCTTCGATCCGGGTGCCATATACCTGGTGCAGAATGCGATGCAGCGGGTGATGCGCGAAGGTACGGGCAAATCTGTTTACAACGTGTTGCCGAGCTCGTTGAATCTGGCAGGCAAGACCGGCACCAGTAACGACTCTCGCGATAGCTGGTTTGCCGGGTTCAGTCAGGACCTGCTGGCCGTGGTGTGGATGGGCCGCGATGACAACGGCAAGACACCGTTTACCGGTGCTACCGGTGCCCTGCAGGTCTGGACCAGTTTCATGCGCAAGGCCGGTCCGCTGCCGCTGGACATGGCGATGCCGGACAACGTCGTTCAGGCGTGGGTCGATGCACAGACCGGTCAGGGTTCGGATGCAAGCTGCCCGAATGCCGTGCAGATGCCGTATATTCGCGGCAGTGAGCCCCAGCCCGGCGCGACATGCGGCGGCGCTCCGGCACCTGCCACTGAGGTGATGGACTGGGTCAAGGGTTGGTTGAACTAGGCAATCGAGGTTTTGAAGTGAATAAATGGTGGATTCCAGCTTTAACGGCACTGGCCTTGCTGAACGGCTGCGCCAGTGTGGAACGCGGCTCGATTCCGGTCGTGGATTCGAGCTCCAAGGTGTCCAACGGCGAACGTGCGGCAGCTTCGCGTAACGGTACTTACCGCACCAACACCGCGCCGGTGCAACAGCAGCCGCAAGCCGTACCGCAGGACTCGGGCGTCGTAGTGATGGTGCCGGGTGCGGGTGGTGCTGATGCCGGGCAGAGTTTCTCTGCGCCAGCCACTCAGGCGCCGTTCAGTGTCAACACTCCGCCTGTCGATGCCGCCCCGGTCAATCAGGCCCCGGTCAGTCAGGCTCCTGCGAATAACAGTTACAGCATGCCGGCTGCCTCTGCCCCGACCGGAATCCCGTCCAGCGGTGGCGGTCTGTCGGAGGACGAACAGCTTGATGGTCCTGTACTGGCATTGCTGACCACCGCGCAGCAACAGCAGAGCAGCGGCGATCTCAATGGCGCGTCGTCCAGTCTCGAGCGTGCGCAGCGGGTTGCACCGCGTGAGCCGCAAGTGCTCTATCGTCTGGCTCAGGTTCGTCTGGCTCAGGGCGATGCGGCCCAGGCCGAGCAACTGGCACGTCGTGGTCTGACTTACGCCAACGGACGCACCAGCCTTCAGGCCAGCCTGTGGGGATTGATCGCTCAGTCACGCGAAAAGCAGGGTGATGCGGCCGGTGCCGCCCTGGCTCGTCAAAAGGCTCGCTGATGGACGGACGTTTGCCTGAGGTTGCCGAGCAACTGTTGTTGATAGAGCGCGAGTTGCGCTTGCTGGGCTGGTGGGATACGACACCGCCCAGCGAGCAGGCGCTCGCCAGTCAGGAACCGTTCAGCGTCGATACTCTGGAGTTCGCCCAGTGGCTGCAATGGATTTTCCTGCCGAGGATGAAGGTCATCCTTGAACGCGACCTGCCACTGCCCAACGCTTCCGGCATTCTGGAAATGGCCGAGATGGTCTATGCCGGGTGCATGACTGAAACCCGGCAACTGCAAGCGCATCTGGCGCGGTTCGACCAGCTGATTACAGCAGCGCGCTGATCGGCGCGCTTCTATCGGCAGTATTCGCTGATAGCCCTGTTGGTTTCTTCGATACGCGTCTTGCGGTTCTCATCCGTAAGGCGCCTCGATTCCCCTCCCACCTGCTCACGCACGCGCGGATTGTTCTGCAACTGCGCGAGATTGGTGCGCAAGGTCTCGCAACTTTCCGCGCGCTTGGCTTCCTGAGCCTTCACCTGGCTTTTGACTTTCTGGTCAATCTCGCGTTGCTGCGCAGCCCCGTCGTCCGCTGGCATGCCCGGCGCGGCGGCAGGTGGCGGTGTCTGCACATTGATTTCCTGTACCTGCTGACCAGTAGGCGGCTGGGCATCGAAGTGCGTCACACCCTGGGCATCCACCCACTTATAGATTGAAGCGGCCTGGCTGGTTGCGCTGATGGCCAGCGCAGCGGCGAGAATCATCCAGTGCATGTCGGGTCCTTGAAAGTCTGTGCATGCAGAAAGCTACCATAACAGTGCATTTCAGTCCGAAACGGTGCGATTTCACTCGTCGGGTGTCAAGAAAGCGCACGGATCGCTTGACTTGAAGGGGGGGAATCACAACAATCCAAAGTTCGCTGTAGAAGGACTGCCAGAAGCAGACCCTCTCGGTAGATCATGAGGCGCACACCCGCGCCGACCTGTAACACCCGCAACGCGTTACCTCGCGCTGGGTGGGAATGTTCCGCAACACTCAGGGACCTCCCAATACTTGCTCAGTCAGTGCTGACGTAGTCGGCGACCACCGTCGCTCATGCTCTGCTGGCAGTAAACCTATTAAGACCCGTCCCGGAGTGGGCGGTATTCTGGCGTTTTAGAGGTGAACAACGTGGAGCTTTTATCTGGCGCTGAAATGGTCGTCCGCTTTTTGCGTGACGAAGGCGTTGAGCATATCTATGGGTACCCCGGTGGTGCCCTCCTGCATGTCTACGATGCCCTGTTCAAAGAACCGGCGGTGAGCCACATCCTTGTTCGCCACGAGCAGGCTGCCACGCACATGGCCGATGGCTATGCGCGGGCGACCGGCAAGGCGGGCGTGGTGCTGGTGACCTCGGGTCCTGGTGCAACCAATGCCATTACCGGTATCGCCACGGCGTACATGGACTCCATTCCGATGGTGGTCCTGTCCGGTCAGGTAGCCAGTACGCTGGTGGGCACCGATGCGTTCCAGGAGACCGACATGATCGGTATCTCCCGGCCTATCGTGAAGCACAGCTTCATGATCAAGCACCCGTCGGAAATCCCGGAAGTCCTGAAGAAGGCGTTCTACCTGGCACAGTCCGGTCGTCCAGGCCCGGTGGTCGTCGATATTCCGAAGGACATGACCAACCCGGCCGAAAAATTCGAATACGTCTTTCCGAAAAAAGCCAAGCTGCGTTCCTACAGCCCGGCGGTTCGTGGCCATTCCGGTCAGATCCGCAAGGCTGTCGAGATGCTGCTGGCGGCCAAGCGCCCGATCGTCTACGCCGGTGGCGGAGTGATCATGGGCAATGCTTCGGCGCAACTGACCGAACTGGCGCAACTGCTCGATGCACCGGTAACCAATACCCTGATGGGGCTTGGCTGCTATCCGGGCACGGATCGTCAGTTCGTCGGCATGCTCGGGATGCATGGCAGCTACACCGCCAACCTCGCGATGCACCACACCGATGTGATCCTGGCCGTCGGCGCGCGTTTCGATGACCGTGTGATCAACGGCGCCAGCAAGTTCTGCCCGAACGCCAAGATTATCCACATTGATATCGACCCGGCTTCGATCTCCAAGACCATCAAGGCCGACGTGCCTATCGTCGGTCCTGTCGAAAGCGTGCTGACCGAAATGGTCGCCACCTTGAAAGAGATCGGCGAGACACCCGACAAGGCATCCGTTGCCGCGTGGTGGAAGCAGATTGACGAGTGGCGCGGTACGGGTGATCTGTTCCCGTACAACCGTGGCGATGGCACGGTCATCAAGCCGCAGGCCGTTATCGAAACGCTGTGCGAAGTCACCAAGGGCGACGCTTATGTCACCTCGGACGTCGGCCAGCATCAGATGTTCGCTGCGCAGTACTACCGCTTCAACAAGCCGAACCGCTGGATCAACTCCGGCGGTCTGGGCACCATGGGCTTTGGCTTCCCGGCTGCGATGGGCGTCAAGCTGAGCTTCCCCGATGCGCACGTTGCCTGTGTGACCGGTGAAGGCAGCATCCAGATGAACATCCAGGAACTGTCGACCTGCCTGCAGTACGGCCTGCCGGTGAAGATCATTCTGCTCAACAACGGTGTGCTGGGCATGGTCCGCCAGTGGCAGGACATGAGCTACGGCGCGCGTCACTCGCACTCCTACATGGAGTCGCTGCCTGATTTCGTCAAGCTGGTCGAGGCCTATGGCCACGTCGGCATGCGTATCACTGACCTGAAGGATCTGAAGCCGAAGATGGAAGAAGCCTTTGCCATGACTGACCGGCTGGTGTTCATGGATATTCAGGTCGATGTGACCGAGCACGTCTATCCGATGCAAATCAAGGACGGCTCCATGCGCGATATGTGGTTGAGCAAGACGGAGCGGACATAATCATGCGCCATATCATTTCCCTGCTGCTGGAAAACGAACCGGGTGCACTGTCGCGCGTCGTCGGTCTGTTCTCCCAGCGTAATTACAACATCGAAAGCCTGACGGTTGCGCCGACCGAAGACCCGACCCTGTCGCGTCTGACGCTCACCACCGTAGGTCATGATGAGGTGATCGAGCAGATCACCAAGAACCTCAACAAGCTCATCGAAGTGGTCAAGCTGGTCGACCTGTCGGAAAGCGCTCACATCGAGCGCGAACTGATGCTGGTCAAGGTCAAGGCCACTGGCGCGCAGCGTGCCGAGATCAAGCGCACCACGGATATCTTCCGCGGGCAGATCGTCGACGTGACCGCCAGCGTTTACACCGTGCAGCTGAGCGGCACGAGCGACAAACTGGACAGCTTCATTCAGGCCATCGGCACCGCCGCTATCCTGGAAACAGTACGCAGTGGCGTAACGGGTATTGCCCGTGGCGACAAAGTGCTGAGCATCTAAATCAATTAAGCAAATGGCCTGTGTGGCCAAGATAACAGGGGATTTCCATGAAAGTTTTCTACGACAAAGACTGTGACCTTTCGATCATCCAGGGCAAGAAAGTCGCCATCATCGGTTACGGTTCGCAAGGTCACGCCCAGGCGTGCAACCTGAAAGACTCCGGCGTTGATGTCACTGTCGGCCTGCGTAAAGGTTCGGCCACTGTCGCCAAGGCCGAGGCGCATGGCCTGAAAGTGACCGACGTCGCTTCTGCCGTTGCCGCTGCCGACCTGGTCATGATCCTGACCCCGGACGAGTTTCAGTCCCAGCTGTACAAGAACGAAGTCGAGCCGAACCTGAAAAAGGGCGCAACACTGGCGTTCTCCCACGGCTTCGCGATTCACTACAACCAGGTCGTGCCGCGCGCTGACCTCGACGTGATCATGATCGCGCCGAAGGCTCCCGGCCACACCGTGCGTACCGAGTTCGTCAAGGGCGGCGGTATCCCTGACCTGATCGCGGTTTATCAGGATGCTTCCGGCAACGCCAAGAACGTTGCCCTGTCCTACGCTTCGGGCGTTGGCGGCGGCCGTACCGGCATTATCGAAACCACTTTCAAGGACGAGACTGAAACCGATCTGTTCGGCGAGCAGGCTGTTCTGTGCGGCGGTACTGTCGAGCTGGTCAAGGCTGGTTTCGAAACGCTGGTTGAAGCTGGCTACGCGCCGGAAATGGCTTACTTCGAGTGCCTGCACGAACTGAAGCTGATCGTTGACCTCATGTACGAAGGCGGTATCGCCAACATGAACTACTCGATCTCCAACAACGCCGAATATGGCGAATACGTCACCGGCCCTGAAGTCATCAACGCCGAATCCCGTCAGGCCATGCGCAACGCTCTGAAGCGTATCCAGGACGGTGAATACGCGAAGATGTTCATCAGCGAAGGCGCCACCGGCTACCCGTCGATGACTGCCAAGCGTCGTAACAACGCTGCGCACGGCATCGAAATCATCGGTGAAAAACTGCGCTCGATGATGCCTTGGATCGCGGCGAACAAAATCGTCGACAAAGACAAGAACTAAGCTTTTCCGGCTCACCGCCGGACTACAGCTGGTTCACAGGAAAAAGCGCGACCCATCGGTCGCGCTTTTTCGTTATGGGTCAGGCTCTGGTATAAAGCTGCATCGTTTGCAGGCGAACCCTCGCCGCAGACCTGTGTCGAACCTTTTCATACCGCTGCAAGGTAATCTCCATGAGCGAACGTCCTGAAGAGCCCATCAAGGCCTCTGACGCTGAAAGTCTGCTACCTATCGATGAACACGTGGAAGATGGCCATGACGCCGACGGCCGACAGGTCCGGCATCGGGGTATCTATCTGCTTCCCAACCTGTTTACCACGGCGAATCTGTTCGCGGGTTTCTACTCCATCATCAGCTCCATGAGTGCGCAAAGCGCCATGAGCGCCGGTGATTTTGCCGGGGCAAGCAAGTATTTCGCCTTCGCTGCGATTGCGATCTTCGTGGCCATGGTGCTCGACGGGCTGGATGGTCGTGTTGCGCGCATGACCAACACGCAAAGTGCGTTTGGCGCCGAGTACGACTCGCTGTCCGACATGGTTGCCTTCGGTGTGGCACCGGCGTTGCTGGCATTCGGCTGGGCATTGGGCGACATGGGCAAGGTCGGCTGGATGGTTGCCTTCATCTATGTAGCCGGTGCTGCATTGCGTCTGGCGCGCTTCAATACTCAGGTCGGCAAGGCTGACAAGCGCTACTTCATCGGCCTGGCCAGTCCGGCAGCGGCAGGTGTGGTGGCCGGCACGGTCTGGGCATTCAGCGATTTCGGGATTCAGGGCTCCAAGCTGTCGTTTCTCGTCGCGTTGCTGGTCGCCGCCGCCGGTATGCTGATGGTCAGTAACATCAAGTACAACAGCTTTAAGGAGCTGGACTTGAAGGGGCGGGTGCCTTTTGTTGCGATTCTGGCGGTGGTCCTGGTGTTTGCTGTCGTATTCAGCGACCCGCCGCGCATTTTGCTGCTGATATTCCTCGCGTACGCTCTTTCTGGCCCCATTCAGTATCTGCTACGTCGCCGCAAGGCCTAGTCAAAGATCTAATTTCCACCATACTCCGTAGTCTATAGGTGCATCAGTTCCCTGGCCTGCGGAGTCATCATGCTAATCAAGCTTCCTTCTGCGTCCGACTCCAAAGAGTCGGACGTCACGCCTGAATCCATTTATCTCTCGCGACGCACATTGCTCGCCAGCTCGCTTGCGGGGCTCGCCGTCACAGCAATGCCGCGCTGGGCAGGTGCCGCCGATGCGTCGCGGTATGCCGATGTAGAGCCTGGTAAAGCGCCGGGCTGGTTCGCGGACAAACTGCCCTCCACGAAGTGGCAGGCGGTCAACGTCAAGGACGAGGCGATCACGCCGTTCAAGGACGCGACCCATTACAACAACTTCTATGAGTTCGGTACTGACAAGGGCGATCCTGCCAAGAATGCGGGCTCTCTGCAGACCGAGCCCTGGAGTGTCGTGATCGATGGTGAAGTCGGCAAGCCTGGTCGTTATGCACTCGAAGACTTCATGAAGCCTTATCAGTTGGAAGAGCGGATCTACCGGTTGCGCTGCGTCGAAGCCTGGTCGATGGTCATTCCGTGGATTGGTTTTCCGATCTCTGCGTTACTCAAGCAGGTAGAGCCGACTTCCAAAGCCAAATACATTCGTTTTGAAACGCTGGAAGACGCCAAGTCCATGCCGGGCCAGCGCTCGGACTTTGCCCTGATCGACTGGCCTTATGTAGAAGGGCTGCGTCTGGACGAGGCGATGAACCCTCTGGCGATTCTGGCGGTGGGCATGTATGGGAGGGAGCTGCCTAACCAGAATGGCGCACCGTTACGTCTGGTGGTGCCATGGAAATATGGTTTCAAGAGCGTGAAGTCCATCGTGCGTATCAGCCTGGTCAGTGAGCAGCCGAAGACCACCTGGCAAAGCATTGCGGCAAACGAGTATGGCTTCTATGCCAACGTCAACCCGACTGTCGATCATCCGCGCTGGACACAAGCCCGTGAGCGTCGCTTGCCGAGCGGCCTGTTCAGTCCGAATCTGCGCGATACGAAGATGTTCAATGGCTATGAGGAAGAGGTGGGTTCCTTGTATGCCGGCATGGATTTGCGGAAGGACTATTGATGCGATATCCGTTTTTGCGTCTGGCTGTATTTCTTGCCGCTTGCATTGCCCCTGTGTGGTGGTTGTACCAGGCATGGATCTTTGCGCTCGGGCCTGATCCCGGCAAGGTCCTTGTGGAGAACTTCGGAGTGGCGACGTTGGTCATGCTGCTGATCACACTCGCCATGACGCCGTTGCAGCGTCTGACCGGTTGGTCGGGGTGGATCGTGGTGCGTCGCCAGCTGGGCCTATGGTGTTTTGCGTATGCGCTGCTGCACCTGACAATGTACGCGCTGTTCATTCTGGGGCTGGATTGGGGGCAGTTGGGTGTCGAACTGGTCAAGCGTCCTTATATCATCGTCGGTGCGCTGGCGTTCCTTGGGCTGCTTGCGCTGGCGGTGACATCCAACCGCTATAGTCAGCGTCGTCTTGGGGCGCGCTGGAAAAAGCTGCACCGGATCATCTACGTGATTCTGGGACTGGGTTTGCTGCATATGTTCTGGATTGTCCGGGCCGACCTTAAAGAGTGGGCGCTGTATGCGGGGATAGGTGCATTCCTGTTGTTGCTGCGGATTCCCGTGTTTGCTCGGCGAATCCCGCGTCTGGGCGGCGCTGCGAAGGCCAGATCGGTAAAAGTTCAAAATAACGGTTGACGCCCTCTGTGAGGTGTCTATAATTCGCCCCACTTCCGGTGCAGACGGAAACGAAAAAGCTTTGTAGATCAATAGGTTGCAAGGTTTTGGAGTGAAGAGTCAGCGAGGAAGGAGGTCGGGTCTGAATTGATCGACAGCGGTGAGAAAAAAGAGTTTGACACGCGGTTGTAACGCTGTAGAATTCGCCTCCCGCTGATGAGCAACTCCAGAGTTGATCGCAGCGCAAGTGGTTGAAGTTGCAAAGAAAACTTTGAAAACTTCTTGAAATAACCGCTTGACAGATACAGAGGACGCTGTAGAATGCGCGCCTCGGTTGAGACGAAAGATCTTAACCCATCGCTCTTTAACAACTGAATCAAGCAATTCGTGTGGGTGCTTGTGGTGTCAGACTGAAGTCAACAGATTATCAGCAACCCAAGTTACTCCGCGAGAAATCAAAGATGTAACCAACGATTGCTGAGCCAAGTTTAGGGTTTT
>NZ_FPJB01000018.1:0-7110 GCF_900119195.1 Pseudomonas sp. NFACC10-1
AACGTGATCGCCAGCAGCATCGACGCCAAACGCGACATCGCGATGGCCGCAACGGAAAACCTGACCCTGTCCTCGGCGGCTGATGAACAGCATTCGTACGGCAAGAGTAAGAAGGTGACCGAGCAGGAAGATCATGTGACACAAGTCGTGACTAATCTTAATGCTGGAGGAAGTATTGCGTTGAGTGCTGGCAAGGATCTGAGCATGATTGCCAGCCGAGTGAGTGCAACAGATCAAGCATATTTATATGCAGGCAATGACGTCAATTTACTCGCCGCACAGGACAGCGATTACTCATATTATTCAAAAACCAAGAAAGGTTCATTGGGTAAGAAGACTTCCGGAATGACAGAGAGCGAAAGCGATATCGCTGTCAGCTCAGTAATCGAATCTGGAAAAAAACTCGTTGTTTCAGCCGGTAATGACATCAATTCCCAAGGAGCCAAATTGGAGAGTGCCGGCGCTCTAAACGCCAGTGCTGGCCGAGATATCAACCTTGGCGTTGCTGAGAGCTCTGAAAGTCAATCCAGCGCTTCGTCAAAAAAAGGGATTTTCTCCAGCAAAAGTAATGCTAGCTCGTCCAGTCAGACAATGGTCACGAGTACAGAGTTTCGAGGCGAGAGCATCAGCTTGCAGGCTGACAACGACATCAAGTTGAACGCAGCAGTTATCTACGCGCAAGAGCATGCAAAACTGGATGCAGGACGTGACGTCGTCATTGGCACTGCCGAGCGACAGCAATCGGCCAGTCAATCAAGTTCTTCGAGCAAGTTTTCTATAAACCTTGCTGGTGCCCCTTCGTTGGCACAAAAAGGAAAAGCAGGCCAGGAAAATTCAAGTGAAAGCGTTGGCAGTAGCATTAGTGCCGATACGCTGGACGTAATAAGTGGACGTGATACTGCAATACGTGGAAGCACGCTGGTTACCGATGGCGATACAAAAATCGACGCAGGACGCAATGTTGAAATTGTAAGCGCTCAGAACAGCTCAAACTCCACCAGCAGTTCTTCTGGAAAAAAAGCGGGAGAGATTGGTTCATGGTGGCAGAGTGCGCTAGGCGTAGTGAGCCTTAAAGAAAGCAACGACAATGATGTAACTCGACAAGTCGGTAGCCAAGTCGCTTCGTTGGGCGGCAATGTCAACATTAATGCCGGTGAAAATTACAATCAGGTTGCCAGTCAGGTCATCGCGCCCAAGGGCGATATTTCGATTAAGGCGAAGGACGTCGATATTCAGGCTGGATTCGATGTGCTAAGCGCTAACCATACTGCAGGTTCGAGCAGAACAGCGATTGGCGGAAGTATCAACGTACCGTTGGTTGACGCAGTACGTAGTGCCCAACAAGCGGTGCAGGCTGGAGCAAAAACTGACGACGCACGCATGCAGGGATTGGCTGCAGCCAACGCTGCGATGAGCGCTAATCAGGCTTATGACAGTGGCCAGGCACTCATGAATGGTGAAATGGGTATCAAGGTCAGTGTCAGCCTGAGTAATAGCCAGAGCCATAGCGAAAGTAGTCAGTCCGGAGCCAACGTTGTATCGAGTGGCCTGGTTGCTGGCGGCAATGTCGATATTCAGGCCACCGGCGCAGGTAAAGACAGCAACATCAACATCGTTGGCAGCCGAATCGACGCGGGGCATGACGTTAATTTGAAAGCCGATGGCGACGTCAATCTCCTTTCAGCTCAGAACACATCTCTTCAAAACAGCACAAATGGTAATGCCGGTGGGAGTGTGGGGATCGGCTTCAGCGTTGGCGGAACGCAGAACGGTTTCACGCTTGATCTTGCCGCCAACAAGGGTAAAGGCAAGTCGGATGGCTCTGATGTTACCCAAACAAATACCGTTGTGAGTGCGGGGAATAAAGCATCAGTTGAAAGTGGCGGTGATACGTCTCTCAAGGGCGCAGTTGTTAAAGCCGATCAAGTCCAGGTAAACGCTGGCGGCGATCTGATCATAGAGAGCCTGCAGGACACGAGTAAATTCGCCGCCAAACAGATGGACTCAAGCGTTGGGATCAGCATTTGCATTCCACCATTCTGTTATGGCGTAAGTGGTTCGGCGTCATTCAATCAACAGAAAATGCAGAGTGACTATGCAAGTGTCGTGGAGCAATCCGGCATCAAGGCCGGGGACGGCGGTTTTCAGATTGATGTCAAAGGTAACACTGGCCTTGTGGGTGGCGTGATTGCCAGCACAGATCAGGCCGTAAAAGACGGCAAGAACACGCTTTCGACTGGAACATTGACGACAGTCAACGTGAAAAATAAAGCGGAATATGAGGCCACGAGTATTGGCCTGAGCGGCAGTAGTGGTGAACATGTCGGTAGGGATGCGAATGGGGATCAGAAAGCTGGAGCGCCAGGAACTCCTGTTGCCGATAACGGTAAGCTCAGCGCGAATACACCGATTGCCCTGTATGCCAGCGGTGAAGCAAGTAGCACCACCTACAGCGGGATCAGCGGTGCAAAAGTCACTATTAAGGATGACGCCAAACAGCAAGCTCTGACGGGGCAAACAGCTGCGCAAGCCATCGCAGACATCAACACGGACGTGGCTAGCGACCGAGATGGCAGCAACAGGCTCAAGCCAATTTTCGATGCGGATGAAATTCAAACGAATTTCAACATTGTAGGCAAATTTGTACAAAACGCAGGGGTCTACCTTGAGTCGCGTGCAAGAGAGGTCGATCAGGCAAAAGCGAATGCAGAGAATGAGCGACTTCAGTCTTTCAATCCTGCGTTGACCCCAGAGCAGCAGCAGTTACACAGGGACAACTATCTTGCCTTGAATCAGCAGGCCCGTGACATTGCGAACGACTGGGGAGCGGGCGGCACCTATCGCCAGATTGCAACAGCTCTGGTTGCGGGTGTGTCAGGTAATGTGACAGGCGCTTCAAGCCAGTTTGCTCAAAACATGGTGGTCAATTATGTCCAGCAGCAAGGCTCCGGGTACATCGGCAAGCTGGTAGCCGCAGGCGATATTCAAGAGGGTGACCCGATTCATACTGCGCTTCACGCAATCCTAGGTTGCGCAGGCGCGGCTGCCAGTAGTCAGAGCTGTTCGGCTGGTGCAACGGGAGGCGCTGCTGCAAGCGCACTGGCCGCGCTTTTCAACGACACCAAACCAGATGAAACAGACCAGGAGCGGGAAGCCAAGCGAAACATAATCACCAGCCTCGTTACAGGCATAGCTGCCGCCACGGACCCCGGTAGCGCCTCCGCCGCCAGCAACGCAGCTATTGCCAATGTGGACAACAACTGGCTGGCAACGCAGCAAATCGTTCAGGCGAACAAAGAGTTTGCGGCTGCCTCAAGCTTGGCAGAGCAAATGAGCGTCATTTTCAAATGGTCTGGCATATCGGCGAGACAGGACTTCATTTCCGGCAAAGGGATGTTGATCGGTCTCAAAGACGGGCTGGCTGACTCCGGATTGACCTCACTCGACAGTGCCGCACAACTTGTGGCGCACCCAATCGAAAGCTTCGCCGCAATGAAAGATTTTGTCGAATCCGCTTCGGGACGACAGCTATTGGGCGCGGCATCTGATGCGCTGGCGTTGCAATTGGCCAAGATCAATACAGCGCTTCAGGAGGGGGGTGATGAAAACGCCGAGCAATTAGGCACGACGATGGGGCAAGCGATATCGATTGTTGTCGGCGCTTTGGCGGGAGGTCAGACGAACACTGCGAAAGCAGCGGCAGAGCTGTCGAGGATGGGTATCGACCTTTCGAGCAGTACCCTCAAGACTGCTGCGGCGAGCTACAAGGCGAGTTCGTTGGAGAAGAAGCTGGCTAAGCTTGAGAGTGCTGGGCGTGATCTGGATGTGCCGGATGCTCCTGAAATGCCGCCTGCGACAGTAAATACGCCACATGTTTCTGGCGTCGCTGCATTGCAAAATTTAGAAAAAACTCCGACGAGTGATGGCGGCTTTATAAATATAAATAAGTTAAACTCAAACTCATATTCTCTTACAGACCTGATAGGCTCTGAAAAGCAGATGCTTAATGACGTGATTTCAGGTGCAGATGCAAGTGCAAGTGGGAGCATTACTGAGGCACTTATTAACTCCATTGCTAATCGTCAAGGATTGCAGGTTCTTGAAGGTGGGAAGTATGGTAGTAATAATGGTTTTGATCATGTCTTTATGAGTCAAGACGGAAGTGTTACCATCCTAGTGGAGTCTAAACAGGTTAAGAATGGAGCGATTCAGTTGACAGGTAGTGCTGCAGGTGGTTATGTTCAGATGTCTGATGATTGGGTTGACACTGTCCTTACAAGGTTGGATCCAGCCTCTCCTGTCTATAAGGCAGTTTTCACCGCTAAAAACAATGGTACGCTTGTAAAAGGCGTTGCAGGAGTGGATAGAAAAAATGGTAATGTACTGATTGCTCGTTTGGAATAAAAAATGGAAAAAAAATACTCAGAAAAAGCTAAGGTTCGACTAGATCACATTAGATATCATTTGAATGAAGGATATGATGTCGATCAGATAGTTGGTTTAATAAAGTCGGGTTCAGGTGACGTTCGCTCGTGCGTAAATAGTTTGTCATTACACGCTTTGGCAAGTGCGATGTGGTCATGGTTCGAAAATAGTGATATACAGGGTTTCAAAAAATGGCTTTCCATTTCAGGGCAGCTTAGAAAATATTCGTATGGCATCAAGACTGACTCTTTGGGCGCGCTTGGTAAACAAGTGCAATTACTGGCTCCGCTGCTTTCTGATGACCACGGCTTGGTAAAATGGTTTTCTGAGGAGAATGACAGCGCTTTTAATCTTAGTAAAGCCGAAAGTCCGAAACATATAGACTTTGTGGTCTATCAAGTGATTTTAGCGATCAGAGGGGAGTGGGATAAATTAAAAGAGAGATGTGAGATTTTTTTGGCTTCTCCGCCCACTTCATTAAGGAAGTATGTGCCTGATTTAGAGTTTTACTCTGCGCTTGCATCAGGGGAAACAGATAAAATGTCAGAGGCAATTGAGGTAATGGTTTCCCCTAAGTTTCTCTCCTCACGAGCCGATAGCGAGAACGGTTACACAGACGGTCTTATTTCGACGTTTGCAGTTATTTATTCTAAAATTGCTTGGATGCATGGTTTTCAAGTAAATGTCAAGTCTCCTTACGTTCCCCAGGAATGGCTGCCAATCATTCCTTTGGATAACTATGGTTTATGTTACGATTTCTTAAATAAATAAATTTTCCTTGAGGTTTTAAGTAACTATACAGGATTTTCGAAAGTCGACGGGCTTGGGATAGATATAGGCTTTTTCGACTTTGGCGTCGCGTCGCATCATGAGGTGCTGGCTCCGGAAAATAATCAGGAGCACAGCATCGGGGATCAGTTGGATGTTTTGAATGTGGGGTTCATGGAGCGTTTTACGATAGATTTAATCTCGTAAATTGATTTGTTGGGGGTTCGGCTATTCGTGCGAAGAGCGATCTTAAGTTTGCGCTGAACTTCCTACCCACCAATCGAGCGGAGATGCTGGCAGAGCTGGGAGTTGGGAGCAAGTCCGCAATGGGTTGTCTTTTCTGCTTCGCGGCCGAAACAATGCTCTCCACACCGGATGGCGAGCTAGTGTGGACATCAAGCTGCCGCTGGACATGGCGGTGACGGCGGAAGTTAAGACCAGCAAGCAGCGGGTGATGTGGTATTTTCTGAGTCCGTTGCAGTAGCATGCGCAGGAGAATTTGAGGGAGCGATTGTGAAAACCCTTTGGTGAGAGGGTGATATTTCACTTATATAGATGCGTGACTTTTATTATTTAGACGGTATCCGCGCCACAAACCCCACCTAGCAAAAAATGAGGATTGGGTTTAGCGAGGCATCTCTGGCGAGCAGTTCCACGGCAGCAAGGCTTCGTAATCTTCTACCGATGCAGCATGCGGCAACCGCTCAAGTACGTGGCGCAGCCACGTATAGGGCTCTTGGCTGTTGAGTTTGGCGGTCTCGACCAAGCTGTAGATCTGGGCGCTGCCGTGGCGCCTTTGGGCGTGTCGCTGAACAGCCAGGCTTTTCGTCCGATGGCGAACGGCCTGATTGCTCTTTCGGCAGCGTTGTTGTCGATGGGGAGAAAACCAGCTTCGATATAACGCTCTATCCGGCCCCAGTTGTGAGCCAGGTAGTTCACCGCTTTACCCAAGGCGCTTTGTGACGTGACCTGCGGCTGCGTTGTTTCCATCCATGCTTTGAGCTTCGTCAGCTCAGGCAGGCTTTTTTCCTGACGACCGATGTAACGCTGCTCATCGCTGACATCCTTGAGTTCACGCTCAATGCCATACAGTTTGTTAATGCATGCCAGTGCAACATCAGCGCGGCCTGTTTTGCCTTGAGGCTGCACTTTCTTTGCCTCCACGAACTTGCGCCGTACATGGGCCATGCACGCCAAGCGTTCCACAACCGGTTGCAACGCCAAAGCGTTATAGCCCGCGTAATCGTCGGTCATCACATAGCCCCGATAACTCTCCAGCAGGCACAGCGACACTTCCTGCGCACGGCTGGTGGTGTAGTTGAACAGGACGACTTTTCGGTCTGGTGGTCCGCTGGCCTGTACCCACATCCAGGATTGGCTGGTCGGGTCACGATCTCGCTCTTTTAGTACCTAGACTCGGGTTTCTTCGCTGATGACATGCTTGCGGCAACCGCAGGCACAGGTCAGTTCGTGCTCGGGCAGTTCGTGGATGACTTCGATGCGGGGAAGATCTGCCGACAGTGGCTTGCGTTTACCACGGTGTTTGACCGGTGCAACGATCTCTTCGTCAGCGTCGCCCACGGGTAGCCAACCAACGCACGATGACCAGCCATCAGAGCGCTGCGGATGATGCGACCTGGCGGCAGGACTTTGCTGACAGCGCGGCACGCATCGAAGCGGCCAACGACATGTCCCTGCAAGCCGGTCGTGATGTGAAAAACACCGGCAGCGTGTTGCATGCTGGTCGTGATTTGAGCATCGCTGCGGGCCGTGACGTCGCTATCGACTCGGCCCAGACCGAGAACGGCCGGACACGCGGCGTGAACTCCAGTAATTCCAGCATTACGCAACTGGGCTCCACAGTCAGCGCCGGACGCGACCTGACGGCCCAGGCCGGCCGCGACATCAACGTGATCG
>NZ_FPJB01000017.1:0-7409 GCF_900119195.1 Pseudomonas sp. NFACC10-1
CCGCCGTCATTGCCCAGATAGCGCACGCTCTCGACCAGGCCATGACGTTGCGCGGGAGAACCGTCATCGCAGAGAATCGCCAGGCTGACCGGCTGGCCGATGAGTTTTTCAGGATCGTATTCGGTGTCCTGCACCACCACGTCGAGGGTGTAGCGGGGCACACGGCCGATGCGCTCGACCCCGTGTACGCGCAGGGCCTGGAGCTGATGCTCGCCCAGCGGCGTGGTGAGTTGCAGCAGGCGTCCGCTCTGGCTGAGGGCGGTACCGAATGTCAGATCCATGGTGTAGCTCCCCTACCTGGAATGGTCTCGAATCCCTGATCTAACATGGATTGTCGTCCATGTGTTTCTTTTAGATGGATGTCTTTGCCTTTATCGTCATTATAAGCATCGAAACCGCCTGGATGAAAAAGTAGCATGCCACGGGCATGAGAAAGTCGTAATTGCCACGTGTCGCCAAGTATAAGAAAAATGCGCAAAAAGCAGCGATGAAAGACAAGACGCATGAGATGAAACACTGATATCGCAAAATGTGGTTTAGTGGGTTTTTGCCGTTTACCAGAAACGTCAGTATTTTGAACGGTGCATAGCAAGCTCCGTAGAGTGGCAATGCTAGGGTTAGAGCAATTAGTATATAGCCTATAAAGTCGGGCATTAAATTGTTCCATTTATTTTATTTTTTATTGCTGTATAGATAGCCAAGTCAGGGAAGCGGTTTCAGGCTGTCTACTACCTTATCCCAAAAGGCCAAAGCTTCTTCGTCGGATTTAAAGTCGCTTCCAACTTCATGTGTGCCCAGTCTTAGATCTATAAATGGACGAATATTTGATTTTATCTGTCCCTCGTATTCGATCTGAAAAGTGTAAAATCGTTTTCCATCTATTAATGTTGTTACAGCGACTTCTTCTGCTTTAAAATCACCAATCATACGTGTCCTTTTCCTAAGCGTTTTTGTTTTACTCAATAGTTCTGCCATACCTGGAATAAGGCCGCCGCTTTCATTTTCAAAACGTTTTATTAACGTGTCATCATGTTCAACGATTCGTTGGGTCAGTAGACTAACAAACGTTCCTGGGTGCGTTGAGATTTGTGCTCCCATGTAAATACCTTCCAAGGATTGGGTTGTCCCTAGTGTGGTATAACCTGCTTCTAAAGCAAAAGCGCCTTGGGGTGGAGCGTCTTGTGGTCGCCTAAAAAATATGGATTCACTTATTAACCGGGTTTTATTGATGGCGCCATCTATTCCTTTAGCTGAAATTGACTTTACTAGCATCCGATAAAGTGTGTTCTTTGATGTAAGTAGATAGGCATGAAACGTATAGAGCTTATCTAGTTTGGAAAGTATTAACACGCTACCATTACTAAGGGGTATGGTTTTTTCATATCTGCTTGATGTCCCATAAGCAGTTCCTTTTTTTAGTTCTTCAATTGTTTGATCGACAAACGAGCTCAAATCAGACTTTCCATTTTTGCTAACAAGCTCTACTTTTTCGTTGTATATCTTATAGTCGGTTAGAATTTTAGAGTTTACAGGAAGCTCTAGTTTGAATCTTCCAAAGTAATGCGTATCCCATTTTTCGGTAGTCATGTTATTTGCTTTGCTCTCTTGAGCTAAGGTTGGCTTGCTATGAATAGTAATTAATATTGCCGAAAATATGCAGAATTTTATGAATTTTAATAAGTTTCTCATGTATTCTCGATATTCTAAATTTTAGCGAGTTTTAGAATTTATTCGGATGGAAAGACTCAAGCAAATTGTTCCAAGCTGAGAGGAATTCCTCTTCAGTCAAACCGTCTTGTGATCGATTTGGAAAACTAGGGGCGTTGTCAGGTAAATGATCGGAGGTGAACGAGTAAGTCCCTGTTATCCTGATTTCTGGTTTCTGAATGTCTTCCGGCATGCCGGGGTAGTACCACATACCGGTGATTTCAGTTAGGTACGTGCCATTCAACTTTTGAGTAGTGCCTTCAATGATCTCTTCTCCGTTAAAATCGTGTATCATTCTACTGGAATTTTTAAATTTCTTGATTCTATTGTCCGAGTCACTGAGCCACTTTAACGCGCCAGGTAATTCCAAGTCAGGGATGCTGGGCGTCCGATCAGAAAGTGGAAGGTTAGGTTCACCTTGATAGACGTCAATGTTGAATCCGATATTAAATCCCTTGATGTTAGTGTCTTCAAAAGAAACACTTACGGACTCACGTTCATTTTCGTTACCTTCAATACAGCCTTTGACAAAACAAAACCCGCTATTCCCATCATCTGATACATCAAAGCGTGACATTAAGAAAGCAATGCGAGATGGATCTTCTAAAGTGCGCTCTCCACCTACCTCCAGCAGTATATTTTTTTTCCACACAAATCCTAGAGAGCTGTTTGAAATCTCATTCATCGGCTCACCATAGACATCAACACCTGTCAGGCGTTTGTGATTATATGCAATCAGCCACGCATTGTCCGATGGGCGTGATATCTCCGCTGGCTTTTCTATAGTTTTACGGCCTGCCTCATAATTTTTTATCGCCGCCAATGAACTGTCGACTAATCGTTCTGCACGCGGTCTTATATAATCAAAGTAAACTTTTATGGGAATGCCATTCTTGTTGAGTGCAATATCAGCGAGCTTCATGCTCTCTGGTATCTCAACGCTGTAACGAGCGATAGCCGCGGAATATGTTTTGGCACTTTTGGTGTTTGGTATTTTGGAGGGAACCTCTTTATCAGATAGCATGAACATAATTAGTAGGCTCATGGCAAAGCCGAGTACTAAGATCGCATAGTTCTTATTGCGTTGAGCGGTCAACATAAATTTTTCGCTTTTTTGGCTATATTTATTATAGAGTGTACGGTTACTGCTCTGGCCGTTTGGTTATCATATGATGTGCCGTGGGCGAAACCTTTAAGCTTTGCAGAAAACTTTACGTGAGCAGTAGGCGCTTGTCCGGATAGTGTTGGCACCGCTCCATCGCCGGCTTCATCAGCAATCTTCCGTGCTTGCTGAGGGCGGTACCGAATGTCATATCCTCTTCAAGCTTGCAACAAGCTCATCCCAGAATCGCATTGCATCGCTGTCATTTTGGAAGCCTAGACCTTTATCAAGTGTGCTCATTTCAATGACGGTGTAGGGTTCCATGCTTGACTCTGAGGTGCCTGGGTACTCAAGCCGAAAAGAGTAAAGCGTTCTGCCGTCAACACTTGTCTTGAGTAGCAACTCCTCAAACGGTAATCCTGCAACGGTCTTCTTTGACTTTCTTAGTACAGAAGAATTGGATAGAATGCTATTGAGCAATGTTGATACGCCGCCTGATGTCCTTTGTTCGTATCGCGTTATAAGACCTGGCTCTGGTTCACCAATGAGCTGAGTGTCAAAAGTCAGATTAATGCCTGGCACGGATGATACTGGTAATCCGATGGAAACTTGCTCTTCAAATTCGTTCAAAGGCAAATTTATATACCCCGCTTCAATAGCAAATGTTCCATTTGGCGGGCGTTCAGCTGGATTACGGTAAGTAATTAGCGCGTTAATTTCTTTGGCGAGCGCAACGGCCTTATCTAATTCCTGTAGGGGGATGGCTTCTACAGACTGTTTGTATAATGTGTTTTTCTTGGTGAGATAAAATATGTCTATATCATAAGTGTTTGATTTGGATACTACAATAGCACCCCCGCCATCTAATTCTATAGTGCGATCGTAACCGGGATAGCCAACTTTGTGAAGTTTATTTATTTCTTCTACAGTGCTGGAGACTTTCGTGGTTAAATCTTTTTTTCCATTTTTTCCGACCAGCTTTATTTCTTTGCCGATAAGTTTGTATGCCGACCAAATATTCAAGCCGTCAGTAGCGACTTCAAATGTGTATCTGCCAAAGTAAAATTGTTTTTTTGGGGTGGGCATATCGTTTGCTCCGCTATCAATACTGGCCAATAAAGTAAATATTAAAATGCTTGTGGTTGTAAATAGGGATGTGAGTTTTTTAAATTTGCACATCTTTTGAGATCCTCACTGCGCTGTACAAAGTTGCATACTGTGTTCTGCCGTCAGGGTCGTTATAGGCATCCTGGTGCGCATAACCAGATGAATTGTTATGTACTCCTGGTTTACAAACATGCGGGTGATTTTGAGAGTTTTTCCCATGGGCAAAAGCCGCTTTTACATTAGTAAAGCTCCGTGAGCTTGCAGCTGATGCTATTGGTACAGTTCCGTCGCCAGGTGAGGTCTTAGGGCCGAAAGTGAACTTGTACCCATGGTCTAGCTCTATATTTCCTGTGCGGTCATCTTTGGTAATCTTAAAGTCATGAATGTCCCCCCACCCTATCCAGTCAGATGTCCAGACGATATCACTCCAAGTTATTAGTGCTTCTTCCTGAGCTTCCGCCGAGTAATGCACGTAAGTCTCTGGATGATAAGCGTCCTGTATAGCCGAGTGAAATGCTTTTACTGAGTCAATATTTTTCTCAAAAATTTGTCTTTTGGAAATAGATGCCCAGCCTCTAGTTTTTTTGGAGCTTGTGAAATTGTTGGGGTCGATAAGATTTTCGTTTTCCTTAGGGATCAGTCCCCACCACTTATCTGTTTTATAGATGTCATCATAAGGGTTTTCGGCCTGAGGCATAGCAATAAGATTTTTTTCCGAGTCATCTCTTTTGCGAGCAAATAACCACTTCTCGCCGTTGTCATAGTTGGCACTGGGCAAAAGCTCTAGGCCACCTTTTGAAAAAGCTAGCACTGCTACTGTTTCCTTCGCAGTAGGGCCAAGGATTTGTCGAGAAATATATCCTTGGATACCTTCACCTTCAAAGCCTGCACGTATTCTCCTGTATGCTGCAGGCGCCCCAGTTGCAGGCATGGCGCCATGTATTACGCCATAAACTTTTTCATAACCATGAACTCCAACCATTGCACGTGCTACCAGCCCTCCCATCGAATGAGTGACGATAATTACTTTATCTGCAGTAGAGTAGCTGGGGAGTACGGTGTTATCGATAAAATCGATTATATCTTTTGCCGAATCTGCATTTGATTGAAGCCAGTTGTATCCTGCGGCCCATACCTCGTAACGAATTTCTGCAGCATGCTTCATGCCGTCCATATCCAAAGGTGTATTGTTATTCCAATCACCCCAATCCGATGGTAGAGAACTACCGTTTTCTTCCCACCATCCCTGCAGCTTACCGCTGTCCATAATGGTATTCATTTGATTTTGCATCAACACCATTATAGGATGATAGGCGGATCTCATGATCCCTCCCCATCCTCGACGATTAAGCTCTTCTTCAGTCAGTGGGTCATATAGGCCGTCTTTACCGATTGCAGCATCTTTATATACAGATATGCCCCGTCCGTTACCATCTAAATCATTCTGCCGATCCTTTGCTGAACTAAATAGTGCTGATACGAAGGACCCAATTGCTGCAACTTTCGATAGGGCAGTATCAGTATTGGGAGCGACCCATGCAATTTTCTTTGTTCTGGTGTTCCAGAGGTTTGTCCCCATGATTCCTGGAATAAATACTATGGGTACAACTTTGTCAGATTTTACCTTTATTTCTTTTTCTTGCTGTTGCTTAGAGTCTGCCATAGTTGTTGTGGCAGAAGTGGTTCCGTCTGGGTTCTGTTCCTGCGCTAGCTTCAGTGACTCACTCATGGCGTTCTCCTAAGCACATTTTGGCGACAAAACGTGGTTATGCCTTTCCTAATACTTTGATTTTTACGAATTCTGCAATCTGACTTTGCTGAAGCGGTATCTTCCCAGCGGCATCAGAAACGTACTGCATGACACTCCCATCCGCGCGGGTCACTTCGACTTTCATACCAGCAGCAGGTTCTCCAGTGCTCTGTTTGCGAACCACATAAGGGTCCGCGAAGTCGGTCTTGGGCATCTCGTTATAGCTGTGCGACAGACTGGTCGGCCCGCTAAACGTCTTCTTCGCCCCTTTGACATCAATCGTCCCCGGCGCATGAATCTCGATATTCCCGTCCTTGATGCGGATGTAGCCGCCACCGCTGGTAAGGAGGATGCCTTCCTGGGCGGCGATTTCTATTCCGGCAGCGGTTGAGGTAATCATCACCTTCTGCTGCGCCGTTAGCTCCATCGCATCACTTTGCGCCTGTAGCTCAATCTTGCCCTTGGCAGCAAACAACTTGGCCCCGGCGTTCTGCGCAAACAGGCTGATGCTTTGCGCGACGCTGGCCAGCAGGGATTTGCCGCTCGCGATGCTGACGTCTTCGCCAGTGCTCAGGGTCAGGTGTTTGCCGCTGTGCAGGTGGGTGCTTTTTGGGGTCGCAGTGGCGATATCGGCAGGGGAGGAGGCAATCAGCAGAGGTTGCTGGTAACCCGGTGTCTTGCCGCGCCCGCCGCTGCGGATTGCCCAGGCGGTGTCGCCGCCGTTACGTTGCTGTTCACCGGGGCCTTGGCTCGGGGCACCGTCGTCGCTGCCGTAAGTGACGTCGGCATCGCTGTTGAGCTGTGTCAGGCTGTCCAGGCCTTCCTGCATGGGCAGGGCGTTGTGCTGTTGGGCGGTATCGGACAGAGTCTTGACGCGTTGCTCGCTATTTTTCAGTTGTTGCTGCGCTTCGCTGGCATCGATCTGTGCGCCCTGGGCACCGCTGCGTTTCCAGGTGCTGAGGTACAAACCCTGCTGGGCGCGCAGTGCGCCGTAGGCATCGGTGCGTAACTCGAAACCCGTACCACGCAGGCCGCCACGGTTGTTGCCTCGCTGGTCGATCAAATAACCGAGGTTGAGCTGGGTATGCCCGTGGCTGCTGTGGATCTGAGTGCGGACCTGGCCGGTCGAGTCGTCCATCACCCAGTGGTTGAAACCACCGCCGCCGACTTCCTTGCTTTTGTAGCCTGCCATCAAACCGCTGGAGTGCCAGGCTGGCTTGTGACCGCCGTAGACCTGCCCCATGACCAGTGGCCGATCAATATCATTGTCCAGAAAAGTGATGACCACCTCTTCACCGGCACGCGGCACATGCACACTGCCCCAGTCCGGTCCGCTGCTCGGTTGCATCATGCGCAGCCAGCAGGAACCCAACTCGCCATCCTGAGAAAGCCGGTCCCAGTGAAAGCGTACGCAAATCCGGTTCAAGGTGTCGGTAAACACTTCATGGCCGCTGGGCGTGACGACCACTGCGGTCTGCGGGCCGGGATTATTCGGCTTGAAATGCTCGGCCGGGCTGCGGAACGGCACGCTGTGCAACTGGCCTTCAAAGCGATTGAGGAAGAAACCGTGGCTGCCCACGCCCAGTGAATCGGCCACACCGGTCAACGCTGATGGCTCAGGACGAACAGATCTGAACAGCGCCGCCAAGCTCCCCGGCACTTCGCGTCTCTCCTTGGCCAGCGGCAGGTTGCTCTCGGCGAACATTTCGACTTCGATCAGCAAAAACTGGCGCTCTTCAGCCG
>NZ_FPJB01000005.1:0-112900 GCF_900119195.1 Pseudomonas sp. NFACC10-1
ACGGCACGATTCGGTACCCGAATTTCTTGACGACCATAGAGCATTGGAACCACCTGATCCCATCCCGAACTCAGTAGTGAAACGATGTATCGCCGATGGTAGTGTGGGGTTTCCCCATGTGAGAGTAGGTCATCGTCAAGATTGAATTCCAGAAACCCTCTTCGCTTACGCGTTGAGGGTTTTTGTTTGTCTGGTGCCTGCAAAAACCAGCGTGAAAACACGTTTTCGTTTCTATGCATCATGCCTCAGCGTGGCTATGATGCGTGCCTTATTGCCAGGCGATTCCAAATGCTGACCTTGTTAAAGCTTCTTGCCGATGGTGCGTTTCATTCCGGACAGGTATTGGGCGATGCCCTCGGCATAAGTCGCAGTGCTGTCTGGAAGCAGCTCCAGCAGCTTGAAGCGGATCTGGGCATAGATGTCCACAAGGTGCGTGGTCGTGGTTATAGACTCGCGACGCCTATTTCTCTTCTAAGTCCTGGCGGTATCGAACAGTCAGGCTTTCCTGCCAACTGGTCTGTTCGCACTTACGATTCCATCGACTCGACCAACGCTGAGGCCGCACGCCTGATCGCTCAAGGCGTTCCTCTGCCTGTACTGGTGGTGGCCGAGCAGCAGACTTCCGGAAGAGGGCGACGTGGTCGAAAGTGGGTAAGTCCCTTTGCTGAAAACCTGTATTACAGCCTGGTCCTGCGCATCGATGGCGGGATGCGTCAGCTGGAAGGCCTCAGCTTGTTGGTGGGGCTCGCGGTGATGAATGTCCTGCGTGATATGGGCGTCCAGGGCGCAGGCCTCAAGTGGCCAAACGACGTGCTTGTTGGCAGGCAGAAGATCGCCGGCATTTTGCTCGAGCTGATTGGCGATCCGGCGGACGTTTGTCATGTGATCATCGGGATAGGGGTGAACGTAAACATGCGTTCCTCCAGCGAGGTGGATCAGCTATGGACGTCGATGAGGCTTGAGACAGGCGGCCTGGTTGATCGCAATCAGGTCGCCGCTCGTATAAGCACCCAGCTTGAGGCTCTTATGGCGGTTCATCGCACGGAGGGCTTTGCAGCATTTCATAAGGAGTGGGAGCGTGGGCACTTGTGGCAGGGGGCTGCGGTCAAGCTGCTCTCGGGG
This sequence comes from Pseudomonas sp. NFACC10-1, assembly GCF_900119195.1. Taxonomy (NCBI): domain Bacteria; kingdom Pseudomonadati; phylum Pseudomonadota; class Gammaproteobacteria; order Pseudomonadales; family Pseudomonadaceae; genus Pseudomonas; species Pseudomonas sp. NFACC10-1. The sequence goes on from NZ_FPJB01000005.1 coordinate 1,123, forward strand.
GTGGAGGTCGTGGAGGGAGTAGTGTTGGGGGTCGACTCACTTGGAGCGCTGCGGTTGGAGGTCAATGGTGTGGAAAAAAGCTTTAGTGGTGGTGAGCTGAGCCTGAGGTTGCGAGATGATTCTTGAGCTCGATTGCGGCAACAGCTTCATCAAGTGGCGCATTACCGCTAAAAGCGATGCAGCAGTGGTCAGCGGCGGTGTTGTGGACTCTGACGCAGCCTTGTTGGAGCACCTGCGTAATCTACCTGACACAACGTTCAGCGACTGCCGTCTGGTAAGTGTCCGCAGCGCCGAAGAAACGGCGCGTCTGGTTGCTGTCCTGGCTGATGCGTTCTCGGTTGCCCCCGTCTGCGCAGTGCCTGCCCGCGAGCTGGGAGGGGTGATCAATGGCTATGACGATTTCGAACGTCTCGGCCTGGATCGCTGGCTGGCTTTTGTAGGTGCGTACCATCTTGTCAAACGTGCATGCCTGGTGATTGATCTGGGCACTGCCGTGACATCTGATTTCGTCGACGCCGGCGGCGCGCATCTTGGTGGCTTCATCTGTCCTGGGATGCCCTTGATGCGCAATCAGTTGCGCACCCATACTCGTCGCATCAGGTATGACGACACAGAGGCGGAAAGGGCGTTGGTTCGTCTAGTTCCCGGGCGGGCGACCGCAGAAGCGGTAGAGCGCGGCTGCTCGCTGATGCTTCGGGGGTTTGCAGTGACTCAGGTCGAGATAGCTCGTGGGCATTGGGGGGACGACTTTGCTATTTTTGTGACGGGCGGTGACGCTGCTCTGGTTGCGGATGTGCTGCCAGGAGCCCGAATTGTTCCTGATCTGGTCTTCGTGGGGCTGGCTCTCGCCTGCCCTTTGCGTTGAGGTCTTTATGCGTTGGTTATTTCTTCTGCTGTTGATGCTTAATGCCTTTTATTACATCTGGCATCAGCAGGAGGCTCCGCTCAGGGCCAAGGAGGTCATGCCCTTGTCGTTGCACCGTGCTTCTCAGCAGGATATCCGTCTGCTCAGCGAATCGGATGCTGGCCGGGCGTCCCACGATCCTGACACTAAATGCCTGTACGTTGGTGGCTTTGCCAGGCAAGAGGACGCGCGCCTGGTAGAGCAGCGATTGAACAGCCTGGATATCCAGTCTCAATATCAGTCAGTGCAAACGAGCGGGTCGACCGCCTACTGGCTGAAAATTGCGCCGGAAAGTCGACGCCTTGTCGAAGCAGGCTTGATCAGCCAGCTGAGTCAGGATTTCCCGCAATTAAAAAATCAAATAATGTCGTGCGAGGGCATTGCAACTGCTGATTAGTTTACATAGAATGGCGCCCGCTTCGCAGTGAGGTGAAAGTCTCACGAACGAAGTGGTAGTAGTCAACGCATGTAACCTCAGGTTTTTACTGAGAAAAAGGTTGACAGAAGGGTAGCATGAGTTGAGAATGCTGCCTCGCTTAGGAGGGGTTCCCGAGCGGCCAAAGGGATCAGACTGTAAATCTGACGTCTACGACTTCGAAGGTTCGAATCCTTCCCCCTCCACCAGATTTAGCGCGAGCTGCAAGTTGTGCGGGTATAGTTTAGTGGTAGAACCTCAGCCTTCCAAGCTGATGATGCGGGTTCGATTCCCGCTACCCGCTCCAGGCTTGTGGTTCATGCATAGTGTTTTGCTCTTGTAGCTCAGTTGGTAGAGCACACCCTTGGTAAGGGTGAGGTCAGCGGTTCAAATCCGCTCAAGAGCTCCATTGATAAAGGCAGATATGAAAATATCTGCCTTTGTTTTAGGCGGTTCCGCGCTGCGTGCGCCGTCTAAAGCTTATTCGGAGGGCGTCGCCTGTTTGGTGCTCTCCGAATAAGGTGTTGAAAAACTCTTGTCAGGTCCGCATAATGGTCGGCCTGATTTTGCTTTTAGGTCAGTAGCTCAATTGGCAGAGCGACGGTCTCCAAAACCGTAGGTTGGGGGTTCGATTCCCTCCTGACCTGCCAGATTCCCTAGATGTAATCTGGCTTTCTTTTCACAGGATCTCCGTAGATGAATCCCAAGGCTGAAGCATCAGACTCTCGCTTTGATATGCTGAAGTGGCTCCTGGTAGTCGTTTTGGTTGTCGTGGGTGTTGTCGGTAATCAGTATTATTCTGCTGAGCCGATCCTGTATCGCGTTCTCGCTCTCCTTGTGATTGCCGCAGCCGCTGCATTTGTAGCGCTGCAGACAGGCAAAGGTAAGGCTTTCTTCGTTTTGGCGAAAGAGGCCCGTGCCGAGATCCGTAAAGTCGTATGGCCTACTCGCCAAGAAACCACTCAAACCACGTTGATCGTTGTGGCTGTTGTGCTGGTTATGGCGTTGCTGTTGTGGGGGCTCGATTCCCTGCTCGGCTGGCTTGTTTCCTTGATAGTTGGCTAAGGGTGTCCCGTGGCTAAGCGTTGGTACGTAGTGCATGCTTACTCGGGTTACGAGAAGCATGTCATGCGCTCGTTGATCGAGCGTGTGAAGCTGGCAGGCATGGAAGATGGCTTCGGCGAAATTCTGGTTCCCACTGAAGAAGTGGTTGAAATGCGTAATGGCCAGAAGCGCAAAAGCGAACGCAAGTTCTTCCCAGGTTATGTGCTTGTTCAGATGGACATGAATGAGGGTACTTGGCACTTGGTCAAGGACACCCCGCGTGTCATGGGCTTCATCGGCGGTACCGCTGACAAGCCTGCTCCCATCACTGATAAAGAGGCAGAAGCGATTCTGCGTCGTGTCGCTGATGGTAGCGACAAGCCGAAGCCGAAGACGCTGTTCGAGCCAGGTGAAGTCGTTCGTGTCACCGACGGTCCGTTCGCTGATTTCAATGGCACGGTCGAAGAAGTTAACTACGAAAAGAGCCGGATTCAAGTGGCGGTGCTCATTTTCGGACGCTCTACTCCGGTAGAGCTGGAGTTCAGTCAGGTCGAAAAGGCATAACTGAGCTGGAATCCCATACCCCGCAGCCCAAGGCTGTGGGGTTTTTTCGTCACTGGGATATACGCGTAAGTAACCGGGGAGCCTTTGTTGGCGCTTGAACCCGTAATTGGAGTGCCTCATGGCCAAGAAGATAACCGCATACATCAAGCTGCAAGTGAAAGCCGCTCAGGCTAACCCAAGCCCGCCAGTTGGTCCTGCTCTGGGTCAGCACGGTGTGAACATCATGGAATTCTGCAAAGCGTTCAACGCCCGTACTCAGGGTATTGAGCCAGGCTTGCCGACACCAGTGATCATCACTGTATACAGCGACCGTAGCTTCACTTTCGAAACAAAAAGTACCCCTGCATCGGTTCTGCTGAAGAAAGCTGCAGGCTTGACCAGCGGCTCGGCTCGCCCGAACACCGTTAAAGTTGGCACCGTGACTCGTGCTCAGCTGGAAGATATCGCTAAAGCAAAAAATGCGGATCTGACTGCAGCTGACATGGAAGCGGCCGTGCGTACCATCGCCGGTTCCGCTCGTAGCATGGGCCTTAACGTGGAGGGTGTGTAATGGCTAAGCTGACCAAGCGTCAAAAGGCAATCGCCAGCAAGATCGAAGCTGGTAAATCCTACAACTTCGTAGACGCTGCTGCTCTGCTGACCGAGCTGTCGACTGTCAAGTTCAGCGAGTCTGTAGACGTTGCTGTTAACCTGGGTGTCGATCCTCGTAAATCCGACCAGGTTGTACGTAGCGCTACTGTACTGCCACACGGTACCGGTAAGACTGTACGCGTTGCAGTTTTCACCCAGGGTCCTGCTGCTGAAGCTGCTCTGGCTGCCGGTGCTGACCGCGTTGGTATGGACGATCTGGCCGCTGAAATGAAAGCTGGCGATCTGAACTATGACGTTGTTATCGCTTCCCCTGACGCAATGCGCGTTGTGGGTCAGCTGGGTCAGGTTCTCGGTCCTCGCGGTCTGATGCCAAACCCGAAAGTCGGCACTGTTACTCCTGACGTTGCTAACGCCGTCAAGAACGCCAAGGCTGGTCAGGTTCGTTATCGTACCGACAAAAACGGCATCATCCACACTTCCGTTGGCAAGGTCGGTTTCGACGCTGTCAAGCTGAAGGAAAACGTTGAAGCCCTGATCGCTGATCTGAAGCGTATCAAGCCTGCTTCTTCGAAAGGTATTTACGTCAAGCGCATCACCCTGAGCACCACTATGGGCCCAGGCCTGGTCATCGACCAGGGTTCGTTGGAAGCGTGAGACAAAATGGTACGGTGATTGATGCCGTACCATTTGAAAGATTGGGGTCCCTGCCTGGCGGGGGCTATCCAAGACCGTAGGCGACGCAAGTCTTAAACCACAAGCCTACGCAGATGGTGCTCCCGGTTCCTTACCGAATCAGACACCAAAACGACATCTGGCTTCGGTCGGATGAAACGGTAACAAGCAGGAGTTAAACCCGTGGCAATTAAACTCGAAGACAAGAAGGCCATCGTCGCTGAAGTCAACGAGGCTGCCAAAGCTGGTCTGTCCGCTGTCGTGGCTGATGCCCGTGGCGTGACGGTTGGCGCAATGACCGGACTCCGTAAAGAGGCTCGTGAAGCTGGCGTTTACGTACGTGTTGTACGTAACACCCTGCTCAAGCGCGCTGTTGCTGACACTGAATTCAGTGTCCTCAACGACGTGTTCACTGGCCCGACCTTGATCGCGTTCTCCAATGAACATCCTGGCGCTGCTGCCCGTTTGTTCAAGGAATTCGCTAAAGGTCAGGACAAGTTCGAGATCAAGGCAGCTGCGTTCGAGGGCAAGTTCCTCGCAGCTAATCAGATCGATGTACTGGCAAGCCTGCCGACCCGTGACGAAGCAATTTCTCAGCTGATGAGCGTGATTCAAGGCGCTACCAGCAAGTTGGCTCGTACTCTGGCGGCTGTTCGCGACCAAAAAGAAGCAGCTGCAGCCTAAGGCTGAGTCAGATCTTTTCGCGTATTTTTGTTTATTTTGATGGTCGCGTAGGCCGTCCCCCAATTCAGGAAATTGAGTCATGTCCATCTCTCAAGACGATATCCTTAACGCCGTAGCTGAAATGTCCGTTCTGCAGGTTGTAGAGCTGATCAAGGCTTTCGAAGAGAAGTTCGGCGTTACTGCTGCTGCTGGCTCTGCTGGTCCTGCTGCTGCAGCTGCTGTTGTTGAAGAACAAACTGAATTCAACGTCATGCTGCTGGAAGCTGGCGAGAAGAAAGTAAACGTGATCAAGGCAGTTCGTGAACTGACCGGTCTGGGCCTGAAAGAAGCCAAGGCTGTAGTTGACGGCGCTCCTGCCCAGGTTCTGGAAGCAGTGTCGAAAGACGCAGCTGACAAAGCAAAAGCTACCCTGGAAGAAGCAGGCGCTAAAGTCGAGCTGAAATAAGCATCGATTTTGAGTGTCCAGCCCACGCGTTTAGCGAAAGGCTGATGGCTGGTGGCTTTTGCCACCGGCCTTTTTCCGTTATAGACGATTGGCGCTGTCAACGTCTGTAACGTGTGGCATCCACCGATGGCGGTGGCGCAAACCAAGGGGTTTGCAAGATTTTCTGGCTGCTTCCGTCGGGAGGGAGCCAAACAAGCAGGTGACCAAGCTGGGGAACGCTGATGGCTTACTCATATACTGAGAAAAAACGTATCCGCAAGGACTTTAGCAAGTTGCCGGACGTAATGGATGTGCCGTATCTCTTGGCCATCCAGCTGGATTCGTATCGCGAATTCCTGCAGGCGGGAGCGACCAAAGATCAGTTCCGCGACGTCGGTCTGCATGCAGCCTTCAAATCCGTTTTCCCGATCATCAGCTACTCCGGCAATGCTGCGCTGGAGTATGTAGGTTATCGCTTGGGCGAACCGGCATTTGATGTCAAGGAATGCGTGCTGCGCGGTGTGACTTACGCAGTACCTCTGCGAGTCAAGGTCCGTCTGATCATTTTCGACAAAGAATCGTCGAACAAAGCGATCAAGGACATCAAAGAGCAAGAAGTCTACATGGGTGAAATCCCCCTGATGACTGAGAACGGTACCTTTGTAATCAATGGCACCGAGCGCGTTATCGTGTCTCAGCTTCACCGTTCGCCTGGCGTATTCTTCGACCACGACCGTGGCAAGACGCACAGCTCCGGCAAGCTGCTGTACTCCGCTCGTATCATTCCTTACCGCGGTTCGTGGCTGGACTTCGAGTTCGATCCGAAAGACTGCGTATTCGTCCGTATCGACCGTCGTCGCAAGCTGCCTGCGTCCGTACTTCTGCGCGCTCTGGGTTACACCACCGAGCAAGTGCTTGATGCTTTCTACACCACCAACGTATTCCATGTGCGCGGCGAAAACCTGAGCCTGGAACTGGTGCCTCAGCGCCTGCGTGGTGAAATTGCCGTTCTGGATATCCTGGACGACAAGGGCAAGGTCATTGTCGAGCAGGGTCGTCGTATCACTGCCCGTCACATCAACCAGCTGGAAAAGGCCGGGATCAAAGAGCTGGAAGTGCCTCTGGACTACGTCCTGGGTCGCACTACAGCCAAGGTCATCGTGCATCCGGCAACCGGTGAGATCATTGCCGAGTGCAACACCGAACTGAACACTGAAATCCTGGCCAAGATCGCCAAGGCTCAGGTTGTTCGCATCGAAACGTTGTACACCAACGACATCGACTGCGGTCCGTTCGTCTCCGACACACTGAAGATCGACTCCACCAGCAACCAACTGGAAGCGCTGGTCGAGATCTATCGAATGATGCGTCCTGGCGAGCCGCCAACCAAGGATGCCGCTGAGACACTGTTCAACAACCTGTTCTTCAGTCCTGAGCGTTACGACCTGTCTGCTGTAGGCCGGATGAAGTTCAACCGTCGTATCGGTCGTACTGAAATCGAAGGCTCGGGCGTGCTGTGCAAGGAAGACATCGTAGCGGTCCTCAAGACCCTCGTTGATATCCGTAACGGCAAAGGCATCGTCGATGACATCGACCACCTCGGTAACCGTCGCGTTCGTTGCGTTGGCGAGATGGCCGAGAACCAGTTCCGTGTAGGTCTGGTCCGTGTCGAGCGCGCTGTCAAAGAACGTCTGTCCATGGCAGAAAGCGAAGGCCTGATGCCTCAGGACCTGATCAACGCCAAACCTGTTGCGGCGGCGGTCAAAGAGTTCTTCGGTTCCAGCCAGCTGTCCCAGTTCATGGACCAGAACAACCCGCTGTCCGAGATCACGCACAAGCGTCGTGTTTCCGCGCTCGGCCCTGGCGGTCTGACGCGTGAGCGCGCCGGCTTTGAAGTTCGAGACGTTCACCCGACTCACTACGGCCGTGTGTGCCCGATCGAGACGCCTGAAGGTCCGAACATCGGTCTGATCAACTCCCTGGCGGCCTATGCCCGCACCAACCAGTACGGCTTCCTCGAGAGTCCGTACCGTGTGGTCAAGGAAGGTCTGGTCACCGAAGAGATCGTCTTCCTTTCGGCGATCGAAGAAGCGGACCACGTCATTGCTCAGGCTTCGGCCGCAATGAACGACAAGCAAGAGCTGATCGACGAGCTGGTTGCTGTGCGTCACTTGAACGAATTCACCGTCAAGGCGCCAGCCGATGTCACCCTCATGGACGTTTCGCCCAAGCAGGTTGTCTCGGTAGCTGCATCGCTGATTCCGTTCCTCGAGCACGATGACGCCAACCGTGCGTTGATGGGTTCGAACATGCAGCGTCAGGCTGTTCCTACTCTGCGTGCCGACAAGCCGCTGGTAGGTACTGGCATGGAGCGCAACGTTGCTCGCGACTCCGGCGTTTGCGTCGTGGCTCGTCGTGGTGGTGTGATCGACTCGGTTGACGCCAGCCGTATCGTTGTCCGCGTTGCCGATGATGAAGTTGAAACAGGTGAGGCGGGTGTAGACATCTACAACCTGACCAAATACACCCGTTCGAACCAGAACACCTGCATCAACCAGCGTCCGCTGGTCAGCAAGGGTGACCGTGTTCAGCGTAGCGACATCATGGCCGACGGCCCGTCCACCGATATGGGTGAACTGGCGCTGGGTCAGAACATGCGCATCGCGTTCATGGCCTGGAACGGTTTCAACTTCGAAGACTCCATCTGTCTTTCTGAGCGTGTTGTTCAGGAAGACCGCTTCACCACGATCCACATTCAGGAACTGACCTGTGTGGCACGTGACACCAAGCTTGGGCCAGAGGAAATCACAGCTGACATCCCTAACGTGGGTGAAGCTGCTCTGAACAAGCTGGACGAAGCGGGTATCGTTTATGTAGGTGCCGAAGTCGGCGCCGGCGACATCCTGGTCGGTAAGGTCACTCCGAAAGGCGAGACCCAGCTGACACCGGAAGAAAAACTGTTGCGCGCGATCTTCGGTGAGAAAGCCAGCGACGTTAAAGACACCTCCCTGCGTGTACCAACCGGTACCAAAGGTACTGTCATTGACGTTCAGGTCTTCACCCGTGATGGTGTCGAGCGTGATGCGCGTGCCCTGTCCATCGAGAAGTCGCAACTCGACGAGATCCGCAAGGATCTGAACGAAGAGTTCCGTATTGTCGAAGGCGCTACTTTCGAACGTCTGCGCTCTGCGCTGGTGGGTCGTGTAGCTGAAGGCGGCGCTGGCCTCAAGAAGGGCCAGGAGATCACCAACGAAGTGCTCGACGGTCTTGAGCATGGTCAGTGGTTCAAGCTGCGCATGGCTGAAGATGCTCTCAACGAGCAGCTCGAAAAGGCTCAGGCTTACATCGTTGACCGTCGTCGTCTTCTGGATGACAAGTTCGAAGACAAGAAACGCAAACTGCAGCAGGGCGATGACCTTGCTCCAGGCGTTCTGAAAATCGTCAAGGTCTACCTGGCAATCCGTCGCCGCATCCAGCCGGGCGACAAGATGGCCGGTCGTCACGGTAACAAGGGTGTGGTCTCTGTGATCATGCCGGTTGAAGACATGCCGCACGATGCCAATGGCACGCCGGTCGATATCGTCCTCAACCCGCTGGGCGTACCTTCGCGTATGAACGTTGGTCAGATTCTCGAAACCCACCTGGGCCTCGCGGCCAAAGGTCTGGGCGAGAAGATCAACCGCATGCTCGAAGAGCAGCGTAAGGTTGCTGAGCTGCGCAAGTTCCTCAACGAGATCTATAACGAAATCGGCGGTCGTCAGGAGTCTCTGGAAGACCTCTCCGACAACGAGATTCTGGACCTCGCGAAGAACCTGCGTAACGGCGTACCGATGGCTACCCCGGTTTTCGACGGTGCCAAGGAAAGCGAAATCAAGGCAATGCTCAAGCTGGCAGATATGCCGGAAAGCGGCCAGATGCAGCTGTTCGACGGTCGTACCGGCAACAAGTTTGAACGTGCTGTAACGGTTGGCTACATGTACATGCTGAAGCTGAACCACTTGGTGGACGACAAGATGCACGCGCGTTCCACTGGTTCGTACAGCCTGGTTACCCAGCAGCCGCTGGGTGGTAAGGCACAGTTCGGTGGTCAGCGTTTCGGGGAGATGGAAGTGTGGGCGCTGGAAGCATACGGCGCGGCGTACACTCTGCAGGAAATGCTCACAGTGAAGTCGGACGATGTGAACGGTCGTACCAAGATGTACAAAAACATCGTGGACGGCGATCACCGTATGGAGCCGGGCATGCCCGAGTCTTTCAACGTGTTGATCAAAGAAATCCGTTCGCTCGGTATCGATATCGATCTGGAAACCGAATAACACGTGACGCGAATCGGGGGCAGGGCGGTATTGCCTGCTCCCTGCTCCGCCAGGAGGAAAAGCCTTGAAAGACCTACTGAATTTGCTGAAAAACCAGGGTCAAGTCGAAGAGTTCGACGCAATCCGTATCGGACTTGCATCGCCTGAGATGATCCGCTCTTGGTCGTTCGGTGAAGTTAAAAAGCCGGAAACCATCAACTACCGTACGTTCAAGCCTGAGCGTGACGGTCTGTTCTGCGCCAAGATCTTTGGCCCGGTAAAAGATTACGAGTGCCTGTGCGGTAAGTACAAGCGCCTGAAGCACCGTGGTGTCATCTGCGAAAAATGCGGTGTTGAAGTAGCACTGGCCAAGGTTCGTCGCGAGCGCATGGCTCACATCGAGCTGGCTTCGCCGGTTGCTCACATCTGGTTCCTGAAATCGCTGCCGTCCCGTATCGGTTTGCTGATGGACATGACCCTGCGTGATATCGAACGTGTTCTCTACTTCGAGAGCTATGTCGTTATCGATCCAGGCATGACTACCCTTGAAAAAGGTCAGCTGCTGAACGACGAGCAGTACTTCGAAGCGCTTGAAGAGTTCGGTGACGACTTCGATGCCCGCATGGGTGCCGAGGCTGTCCGCGAGCTGCTGCACGCTATTGACCTGGAGCACGAAATTGGCCGCCTGCGCGAAGAAATTCCGCAAACCAATTCCGAAACCAAAATCAAGAAGCTGTCCAAGCGTCTGAAATTGATGGAAGCCTTCCAGGGTTCCGGCAACCTCCCTGAGTGGATGGTGCTGACCGTTCTGCCGGTTCTGCCGCCAGATCTGCGTCCTCTGGTTCCGCTTGACGGTGGCCGTTTCGCGACGTCCGACCTCAACGACCTGTATCGTCGAGTGATCAACCGTAACAACCGTCTGAAGCGCCTGCTGGATCTGTCCGCTCCCGATATCATCGTGCGCAACGAAAAGCGCATGCTGCAGGAAGCGGTCGATGCACTGCTCGACAACGGCCGTCGCGGTCGTGCGATCACAGGTTCCAACAAGCGTCCTCTGAAATCCCTGGCTGACATGATCAAGGGTAAACAGGGTCGTTTCCGTCAGAACTTGCTCGGTAAGCGTGTTGACTACTCGGGTCGTTCGGTAATTACCGTAGGTCCGACCCTGCGTCTGCACCAGTGCGGTCTGCCGAAGAAGATGGCTCTCGAGCTGTTCAAGCCGTTCATTTTCGGCAAGCTGGAAATGCGTGGCCTGGCCACGACCATCAAAGCTGCCAAGAAGATGGTCGAGCGCGAGCTGCCAGAGGTCTGGGACGTTCTCGCTGAAGTGATTCGCGAACACCCAGTGCTTCTGAACCGTGCGCCAACGCTTCACCGTCTGGGCATCCAGGCGTTTGAACCGGTACTGATCGAAGGTAAGGCTATTCAGCTGCACCCGCTGGTCTGTGCTGCGTACAACGCCGACTTCGACGGTGACCAGATGGCCGTTCACGTGCCTCTGACGCTGGAAGCTCAGCTCGAAGCCCGTGCACTGATGATGTCGACCAACAACATTCTGTCGCCAGCCAACGGTGAGCCAATCATCGTTCCTTCGCAGGACGTTGTACTGGGTCTGTACTACATGACCCGCGAAGCGATTAACGCCAAGGGCGAAGGTCGTGTATTTGCGGATCTGCAGGAAGTCGACCGCGTATTCCGCGCCGGCGAAGCGGCTCTGCACGCCAAGGTCAAGGTTCGTATCCACGAAACGGTCAACGACCGTGATGGTGGCAGCGTCAAGAACACCCGTATCGTCGACACCACTGTCGGCCGTGCGCTGCTGTTCCAGGTGGTTCCGGCCGGCCTGTCCTACGACGTTGTCAACCAGCCGATGAAGAAGAAGGCGATCTCCAAGCTGATCAACCAGTGCTATCGCGTGGTTGGCCTGAAAGAGACCGTTATCTTCGCTGACCAGTTGATGTACACCGGTTTTGCCTACTCGACCATTTCGGGTGTTTCCATCGGCGTTAACGACTTCGTTATCCCTGATGAAAAAGCTCGCATCATCGACGCGGCTACCGAAGAAGTTAAAGAGATCGAAAGTCAGTACGCCTCCGGCCTGGTAACCCAGGGCGAGAAGTACAACAAGGTAATCGACCTTTGGTCCAAGGCGAACGACGAAGTCTCGAAAGCGATGATGTCGAACCTGTCCAAAGAGCGTGTTATCGACCGTCACGGCGTCGAAGTTGATCAGGAATCCTTCAACTCGATGTACATGATGGCTGACTCCGGGGCGCGTGGTTCTGCTGCCCAGATCCGTCAGCTGGCCGGTATGCGTGGTCTGATGGCCAAGCCTGACGGCTCCATCATTGAAACGCCGATCACTGCGAACTTCCGTGAAGGTTTGAGCGTACTTCAGTACTTCATCTCTACTCACGGTGCTCGTAAGGGTCTTGCGGATACCGCACTGAAAACCGCTAACTCCGGTTATCTGACACGCCGTCTGGTAGACGTCGCTCAGGATCTGGTGGTTACCGAGGTTGACTGCGGTACCGAGCACGGTCTGCTGATGACACCGCACATTGAAGGCGGTGACGTTGTGGAGCCGCTGGGTGAGCGCGTACTGGGTCGAGTCATCGCCCGTGACGTATTCAAGCCGGGCACAGAAGATGTCATCGTGCCTGCTGGCACGCTGGTAGACGAGAAGTGGGTCGAGTTCATCGAGCTGAACAGCATCGACGAAGTCATCGTTCGTTCGCCAATCAGCTGCGAAACCCGCTACGGCATCTGCGCCAAGTGCTACGGTCGCGACCTGGCACGCGGTCATCAGGTCAACATCGGTGAAGCTGTCGGCGTAATCGCTGCACAGTCGATCGGTGAGCCGGGTACCCAGCTGACAATGCGTACGTTCCACATCGGTGGTGCGGCAAGCCGGACCTCGGCAGCCGACAGCGTTCAGGTGAAGAATGGCGGTACTGTCCGTCTGCACAACCTGAAGCACGTCGAGCGTGTTGACGGTCACTTGGTTGCGGTATCCCGCTCCGGTGAGCTGGCAATCGCAGATGACTTCGGTCGCGAGCGTGAGCGTTACAAGCTGCCATACGGTGCAGTGATTTCGGTGAAGGAAGGCGACAAGGTCGACGCTGGCTCTATCGTGGCCAAGTGGGATCCGCACACTCACCCAATCGTCACCGAGATGAAAGGTACTGTTACCTACGTAGGCATGGAAGAAGGCATCACGATCAAGCGTCAGACAGACGAATTGACCGGTATGACCAACATTGAAGTGCTCGACGCCAAAGACCGCCCGGCTGCCGGCAAGGACATCCGTCCTGCTGTGAAGATGGTCGGTCTGGATGGCAAGGATCTGCTGCTGCCTGGTACTGACGTACCGGCCCAGTACTTCCTGCCAGCCAACGCCCTTGTTGGTGTTGCTGACGGTGCGCAGATCGCGATCGGTGATGTTATCGCTCGTATTCCGCAGGAAACTTCGAAGACTCGTGACATCACCGGTGGTCTGCCGCGTGTTGCCGACCTGTTCGAAGCGCGTCGTCCGAAAGAGGCGTCGATCCTTGCAGAAGTCAGCGGTACCATCGCATTCGGTAAAGAGACCAAAGGCAAGCGCCGTCTGGTCATTACCCCGAACGACGGTAGCGATCCGTACGAGGAACTGATTCCGAAGTGGCGTCACCTGAACGTCTTCGAAGGCGAGCAAGTGAACCGCGGCGAAGTTATCTCCGACGGCCCGAGCGATCCACACGACATTCTGCGTCTGCTGGGTGTGAGTGCGCTGGCCAAGTACATCGTCAACGAGATTCAGGACGTATACCGTCTGCAAGGCGTGAAGATCAACGACAAGCACATCGAGACGATTCTGCGTCAGATGCTGCGCAAGGTTGAGATTGCCGAGTCTGGCGATTCCAGTTTCATCAAGGGCGACCAGATGGAATTGACTCACGTACTGGTAGAAAACGAGCGTTTGAGCACGGAAGACAAGTTTGTCTCCAAGTTCACTCGCGTGTTGCTGGGTATCACCAAGGCATCGCTGTCCACCGAGTCGTTCATCTCCGCGGCCTCCTTCCAAGAGACAACCCGCGTACTGACCGAAGCGGCTGTGACCGGCAAGCGCGATTACCTGCGCGGCCTGAAGGAAAACGTGGTCGTGGGTCGTCTGATCCCGGCCGGTACTGGTCTGGCTTATCACAGCGAGCGCAAGCGTCGTCGTGAAATGGACAAACCGACCCGTGTCAGCGCGAGCGAAGTAGAAGCAGCTCTGACGGAAGCGTTGAACTCCAGCGGTAATTGAGACCAGAGCCTCGGCATTTTTCACCTGGCAGACAGCACCTTTCGTGCTGCCTCGCCCGGTGAGGACGTCGGGGCTTTGTCTTGACTGGGGGCGGGATCCTCTTTAGACTCTTGTACCCCTAAATTTGGCGGGGCCTGTGCCCTGTCATTTGCTTTTCTTGTAAGACAATAGCGTCGCAAGACAACAGTGGAGCTAGTAGATGGCAACTATCAACCAGCTGGTACGTCAGCCGCGTAAGCGTATCGTCGAGAAATCCGACGTACCTGCGCTGCAGAACTGCCCGCAACGTCGCGGTGTGTGCACTCGTGTGTATACCACCACGCCGAAAAAACCTAACTCGGCATTGCGTAAAGTCTGCCGTGTGCGCCTGACCAACGGTTTCGAGGTTTCCTCGTACATCGGTGGTGAAGGTCACAACCTGCAAGAGCACAGCGTGGTACTGATCCGTGGCGGTCGTGTAAAAGACTTGCCAGGTGTTCGTTATCACACCGTTCGTGGTTCTTTGGATACTTCCGGCGTTAAAGGTCGTAACCAGGGTCGCTCGAAATACGGTACCAAGAAGCCTAAGTAGTTTTTGGCTTCTGTTTGAAATTGCAGATTTCTATTTTTCTGAGTCGATAAGAGTAAGGTCGGGCGCATCCCTCGCAGGATGGTGGTCCCGAGCTAACCTGAAGACCGTTTGAGGGCTTATCCATGCCAAGAAGACGCGTAGCAGCCAAGCGCGAAGTGCTTGACGATCCAAAATACGGCAGCCAGATTCTGGCCAAGTTCATGAACCACGTAATGGAAAGCGGCAAGAAAGCCGTTGCCGAGCGTATCGTTTATGGCGCGCTGGAAAAGGTTAAAGAACGTAAGAACAGCGACCCCCTGGAAATCTTCGAGAAAGCTCTCGACGCCATCGCTCCGCTGGTCGAAGTAAAGTCGCGCCGTGTAGGCGGTGCTACTTACCAGGTTCCTGTCGAAGTTCGTCCGTCCCGTCGTAATGCTCTGGCAATGCGTTGGCTGGTAGACTTCGCGCGCAAGCGCGGTGAGAAGTCAATGGCGCTGCGTTTGGCTGGCGAACTGCTGGACGCCGCCGAAGGTAAAGGTGCTGCGGTCAAGAAGCGTGAAGACGTGCACCGTATGGCTGAGGCCAACAAGGCTTTCTCGCACTACCGCTTCTAATTTCAGCGTCACTAATTTTGCGAGGGCTTTATGGCTCGTACTACTCCGATTGGCCGCTACCGTAACATTGGTATCGTTGCTCACGTGGATGCTGGTAAAACCACCACCACCGAGCGCGTCCTTTTTTACACCGGCAAAAGCCACAAAATGGGCGAGGTGCATGACGGCGCCGCGACCACGGACTGGATGGTTCAGGAGCAGGAGCGTGGTATTACCATTACTTCTGCTGCTATTACTGCCTTCTGGCAGGGTTCCGAGAAGCAACACAAAGACCAATACCGTTTCAACGTTATTGACACCCCGGGCCACGTTGACTTCACCATTGAAGTTGAGCGTTCCCTGCGTGTACTCGACGGCGCGGTCGTTGTGTTCTGTGGTACTTCCGGCGTAGAGCCGCAGTCCGAAACCGTATGGCGTCAAGCCAACAAGTACGGTGTTCCACGTATCGTTTACGTGAACAAGATGGACCGTGCAGGTGCGAACTTTCTGCGCGTAATCGCTCAGATCAAGCAGCGCCTGGGTCACACCCCGGTGCCGATCCAGCTGGCCATTGGCGCCGAAGACAACTTCCAGGGTCAGATCGATCTGATGTCCATGGAAGCTGTTTACTGGAACGATGCCGACAAGGGTATGGTTCCACGTCGTGAGCCTATTCCTGCTGAGCTGCAGGAACTGGCTGACGAATGGCGCAGCAACATGGTCGAGGCTGCGGCCGAAGCCAGCGAAGAGCTGATGAACAAGTACCTCGAAGGTGAGGAACTCTCCAACGAGGAAATCAAGGCCGCTCTGCGTCAGCGTACTATCGCTGGCGAGATCGTTCTTGCTGTTTGCGGTTCTTCCTTCAAGAACAAGGGCGTTCCCCTGGTTCTCGACGCCGTGATCGACTACCTGCCGGCTCCGACCGACATTCCAGCTATCAAGGGTTCCGATCCTGATAACGAAGAAGTCCTGATGGAGCGTCATGCAGACGACAACGAGCCGTTCTCGGCTCTGGCGTTCAAGATCGCTACCGACCCATTCGTGGGTACCTTGACTTTCGTCCGCGTTTACTCGGGCGTGTTGGCATCCGGCGACGGCGTGATCAACTCGGTCAAGGGCAAGAAAGAGCGTGTGGGTCGTATGGTGCAGATGCACGCAAACGCCCGCGAAGAGATCAAGGAAGTACGCGCTGGTGACATCGCGGCCTTGATCGGCATGAAGGACGTCACCACTGGTGAGACCTTGTGCAACGCTGACAAGCCAATCATCCTGGTTCGCATGGACTTCCCGGAGCCGGTTATTTCGGTTGCCGTTGAGCCTAAAACCAAGGATGACCAGGAAAAAATGGGTATCGCACTGGGCAAACTTGCTCAGGAAGACCCGTCTTTCCGCGTCAAGACTGATGAAGAGACTGGTCAAACGATCATCTCTGGCATGGGCGAGCTGCACCTGGACATCCTGGTTGACCGGATGCGCCGTGAGTTCAACGTCGAAGCCAACATCGGCAAGCCTCAGGTTTCCTATCGTGAGCGCATCACGAAGAATTGTGAAATCGAAGGCAAGTTCGTTCGTCAATCCGGCGGTCGTGGCCAGTTCGGTCACTGCTGGATCCGTTTTGCACCTGCTGACGAAGGTCAGGAAGGTCTGCAATTCGTAAACGAAGTGGTAGGTGGTGTTGTTCCCAAGGAATACATCCCGGCTATCCAGAAGGGTATCGAAGAGCAGATGAAGAACGGCGTTGTTGCCGGCTATCCGCTGATCGGCCTGAAGGCTACCGTGTTTGATGGTTCCTACCATGACGTCGACTCGAACGAGATGGCGTTTAAGGTGGCTGCCTCCATGGCGACCAAGCAACTGGCCCAGAAGGGCGGTGGTGAGTTGCTTGAGCCGATCATGGCGGTAGAGGTTGTTACGCCTGAAGACTATATGGGTGACGTGATGGGCGACCTTAACCGCCGTCGCGGCATGATTCTGGGTATGGAAGATACGGTTTCCGGCAAGGTAATTCGTGCCGAGGTTCCGTTGGGTGAGATGTTCGGTTATGCGACCGACGTTCGCTCCATGTCTCAGGGTCGCGCAAGCTACTCTATGGAATTCAAAAAATACAATACAGCTCCGTCGCACATCGTCGAAACTGTAACCAAAAAACAAGGCTGATTCAGCGCCTTTAGGCTAGGAGTTATTTGTCGTGGCTAAAGAAAAATTTGATCGTTCCCTCCCGCACGTCAACGTTGGCACCATTGGTCACGTTGACCACGGTAAAACCACGCTGACCGCTGCTCTGACTCGCGTCTGCTCCGAAGTTTTCGGTTCGGCTGCTGTTGAATTCGACAAGATCGACAGCGCACCGGAAGAGAAAGCTCGTGGTATTACCATTAATACCGCGCACGTTGAATACAAATCGTTGATCCGTCACTACGCTCACGTTGACTGCCCGGGTCACGCTGACTACGTGAAGAACATGATCACCGGTGCTGCCCAGATGGACGGCGCGATTCTGGTTTGTTCGGCCGCTGATGGTCCGATGCCACAAACCCGTGAGCACATCCTGCTGTCCCGTCAGGTTGGCGTTCCGTACATCGTGGTTTTCCTGAACAAGGCTGACCTGGTAGACGACGCTGAGCTGCTGGAACTGGTTGAGATGGAAGTGCGCGATCTGCTGAGCACTTACGACTTCCCAGGCGACGACACTCCGATCATCATCGGTTCTGCTCGTATGGCTCTGGAAGGTAAAGACGACAACGAAATGGGCACCACTGCCGTTCGTAAACTGGTTGAAACACTGGACTCCTACATTCCAGAACCAGTTCGTCTGACCGACAAGCCGTTCCTGATGCCGATCGAAGACGTGTTCTCGATCTCCGGTCGCGGTACTGTTGTGACTGGTCGTATTGAGCGCGGTATCGTCAAGGTTCAGGATCCACTGGAAATCGTTGGTCTGCGTGACACTACCGTCACCACCTGCACCGGTGTTGAAATGTTCCGTAAGCTGCTCGACGAAGGTCGTGCTGGCGAGAACTGCGGCGTTCTGCTGCGTGGTACCAAGCGTGACGACGTTGAGCGTGGCCAGGTTTTGGTCAAGCCAGGCACCGTCAAGCCGCACACTCAGTTCGAAGCTGAAATCTACGTTCTGAGCAAAGAAGAAGGCGGTCGTCACACTCCGTTCTTCAAAGGCTACCGTCCACAGTTCTACTTCCGTACTACCGACGTAACTGGTAGCTGCGAACTGCCGGAAGGCGTAGAAATGGTTATGCCAGGTGATAACGTTAAAGTTTCCGTTACCCTGATCAAGCCAATCGCAATGGAAGATGGTCTGCGTTTCGCAATCCGTGAAGGCGGTCGTACCGTCGGCGCTGGCGTCGTGGCCAAAATCATCGCGTAAGCGTTGATTCCCAAAAAGAGCCCCCGCAACGCGGGGGCTTTTTTATTGGGTTGACACCTAGTGAGGTCGTCTATAGAATTGCGCCTCCTTTTAACGGGCGTATTGCGCTCGGTGGGAACAGCAATCTGGAGTCTGAATCCAATGCAAAACCAGCAAATCCGTATCAGGTTGAAGGCTTTTGACCATCGCCTGATCGACCAATCAACCCAGGAAATCGTGGAAACCGCGAAACGTACTGGTGCACAGGTGCGTGGTCCGATTCCACTGCCGACTCGTAAAGAGCGGTTCACCGTTCTGGTTTCTCCGCACGTCAACAAAGACGCGCGCGACCAGTATGAGATCCGTACTCACAAGCGTGTTCTGGACATTGTTCAGCCAACGGAAAAAACCGTTGATGCGCTTATGAAGCTTGATCTTGCGGCCGGTGTGGAAGTTCAGATCAGCCTCGGCTAAGACTTGGGTCTTAGTCGTGTAACGCTCTGAAATGGGCGGCCATAGCGGGTGAAAGCCCCGTACACTCATGAGGTTTACAACATGACTATTGGTGTAGTCGGTCGTAAATGCGGTATGACCCGTATTTTCACCGAAGAAGGTGTCTCCATTCCGGTCACGGTCATTGAGATCGAGCCGAATCGCGTCACTCAGTTCAAAACCGAAGAAACCGATGGCTATCGTGCAGTGCAAGTCACTGTCGGCGAGCGTCGCGCTTCGCGTGTTACAGCCGCTCAGGCTGGCCACTTCGCTAAGGCGAACGTTGCCGCCGGTCGTACCGTCATGGAATTTCGTCTTGAAGAAGGCGACTACCAGGCTGGCGATCAGATCAACGCTGAAATCTTCGCCGCTGGTCAACTGGTTGATGTAACCGGTCAGTCCAAGGGTAAAGGCTTCCAGGGTACGATCAAGCGTTGGAATTTCCGTGGTCAAGACAATACCCACGGTAACTCCGTCTCCCACCGCGTCCCAGGCTCTATCGGCCAGTGCCAGACTCCTGGTCGTGTATTCAAGGGCAAAAAAATGTCCGGTCATATGGGCGCTGAGCGCGTGACCGTGCAGTCCCTGGAAGTAGTGCGCGTGGACGCTGAACGCAATCTGTTGTTGGTCAAGGGTGCTGTTCCTGGCGCTACTGGCGGCAACCTGGTTGTACGTCCGGCAGCCAAGGCTCGCGGTTAAGGGGAAGCTGACATGCAATTAAATGTAAATGACGCTCAGGCAATCGAAGTTTCCGAACTGACATTTGGCGGCGAATTCAACGAGACGCTGGTTCACCAGGCAGTCGTGGCCTACATGGCTGGCGGTCGTCAGGGTAGCAAGCAGCAAAAGACCCGTTCCGACGTTCGTGGTGGCGGTAAGCGCCCTTGGCGTCAGAAAGGTACTGGCCGTGCTCGTGCCGGTACTATCCGTAGCCCAATCTGGCGTGGCGGCGGTACCACTTTCGCGGCTCGTCCTCAGGATCACACTCAGAAGCTCAACAAGAAGATGTATCGCGCTGCTCTGCGCTCCATCCTTGCTGAACTGGTTCGTACTGATCGTTTGGTCGTGGTTCAGGACTTCGCTGTTGAAGCACCGAAAACCAAAGATTTGCTGAACAAGCTGACTGGCATGGGCCTGACTGACGTCCTGATCGTGTCTGACGCTGTTGACCAGAATCTGTACCTGGCTGCTCGTAACCTGCCGCACGTTGATGTACGTGACGTTCAAGGTTCCGATCCAGTTAGTCTGATCGCATACGACAAAGTGTTGATCACTGTGTCGGCCGTGAAGAAATTCGAGGAGCTGCTGGGATGAACCAGGAACGCGTATTTAAAGTTCTGCTTGGCCCGCACGTTTCCGAGAAGGCTACGGTTCTTGCAGACAAAAAAGGTCAGTTCGTTTTCAAGGTTGCTACTGACGCAACCAAGCTGGAAATCAAGAAGGCCGTCGAAAGCCTGTTCAGCGTGAAAGTAGAGCGTGTTACTACCCTGAATGTTCTGGGTAAGAGCAAGCGCACTGCTCGCGGTCTGGGCAAGCGTAATGACTGGAAGAAGGCAGTTATCTCCCTTCAGCCAGGCCAAGATCTCGATTTCAGCAGCAGTGCTGAGTAAGGAAGGGGTGCATCATGGCAATCGTTAAATGCAAACCGACTTCCCCTGGCCGCCGTTTTGTGGTCAAGGTGGTCAACCAGGAGCTGCATAAAGGCGCTCCTCACGCACCGCTGCTCGAGAAAAAATCGAAGTCTGGTGGTCGTAACAACAATGGTCGTATTACTACCCGTCATATCGGTGGTGGCCATAAGCAGCATTATCGTCTGGTCGACTTCCGTCGCAACGACAAGGATGGCATCGCTGCCACCGTCGAGCGTATCGAATACGATCCAAACCGTACTGCTCACATTGCTCTGCTGCTTTACGCAGACGGCGAGCGCCGCTACATCATCGCCCCTAAAGGCGTAAGTGCTGGCGACCAGCTGATTGCAGGTGCTCTGGCACCAATCAAGCCGGGCAACGCTCTTCAACTGCGCAACATTCCAGTTGGTAGCACCGTACACGGCATCGAACTGAAGCCAGGTAAAGGCGCACAGATCGCTCGTTCCGCTGGTGCCTCGGCACAGCTGATCGCTCGTGAAGGTGTGTACGTTACCCTGCGTCTTCGCTCCGGTGAAATGCGTAAAGTACTGTCTGAGTGCCGTGCAACGCTGGGTGAAGTCTCGAACTCCGAGCACAGCCTTCGTTCGCTGGGTAAAGCGGGTGCCAAACGCTGGCGTGGCGTTCGCCCAACCGTTCGTGGTGTTGCCATGAACCCGGTTGACCACCCACATGGTGGTGGTGAAGGTCGTACCTCTGGTGGTCGTCATCCGGTATCGCCGTGGGGCTTCCCGACTAAGGGCGCGAAGACTCGTGGTAATAAGCGTACCGACAAAATGATCGTCCGTCGTCGCAAGTAAATAGAGGGATACGACAGTGCCACGTTCTCTGAAAAAAGGTCCTTTTATTGATCTTCACCTACTGAAGAAGATCGAAGTGGCGGCGGAAAAGAACGATCGCAAACCAGTTAAGACCTGGTCGCGTCGTTCGATGATCCTGCCACAAATGGTCGGTTTGACCATTGCAGTGCATAACGGTCGCCAGCATGTTCCAGTTCTCGTGAACGAAGACATGGTCGGCCATAAACTAGGCGAGTTTGCCGGTACCCGCACATATCGTGGGCACGTGGCAGACAAGAAAGCCAAGCGTTAAGGGGTAAGGAACGATGGAAGTAGCCGCTAAGTTGTCGGGCGCTCGAATCTCCGCCCAGAAAGCCCGCTTGGTCGCCGACCAGATCCGCGGGAAGAAGGTGGGCGAAGCGCTCAACCTGTTGGCTTTCAGCAGTAAGAAAGCCGCCGAGATCCTGAAGAAAGTGCTGGAGTCGGCTGTAGCCAACGCCGAGCATAACGAAGGCGCAGACGTTGATGACCTCAAGGTCTCCACCGTTTTCGTCAACGAAGGGCGTTCGCTGAAGCGCATCATGCCACGTGCTAAAGGCCGTGCTGATCGCATCGTCAAGCGGTCTTGCCATATCACTGTCAAGGTTGCTGACAAGTAACGGAGTCGAAGAGATGGGTCAGAAAGTACATCCCATTGGCATTCGCCTGGGAATCGTCAAGGAGCACACCTCCGTCTGGTACGCAGACGGTCGGACTTATGCGGACTATTTGTTCGCTGATCTGAAAGTGCGTGAGTACCTCCAAGACAAATTAAAAAGCGCGTCCGTCAGCCGTATCGATATCCATCGTCCGGCTCAGACAGCACGTATCACCATCCACACCGCTCGTCCAGGTATCGTTATCGGGAAGAAAGGTGAAGATGTTGAGAAACTGCGTCAGGACCTGACCAAGCAAATGGGTGTGCCTGTGCACATCAATATCGAAGAGATCCGTAAGCCGGAGCTCGACGGTATGCTGGTTGCGCAGAGCGTAGCTCAGCAGCTGGAGCGTCGCGTAATGTTCCGTCGCGCTATGAAGCGCGCTGTTCAGAACGCCATGCGCATTGGTGCCAAAGGCATCAAAATCCAAGTGAGCGGTCGTCTCGGCGGTGCTGAAATCGCACGTACTGAATGGTATCGCGAAGGTCGTGTGCCACTGCACACCCTGCGTGCCGACATCGACTATGCCAACTACGAAGCTCACACCACTTACGGTGTGATCGGTGTAAAGGTTTGGATCTTCAAAGGCGAAGTAATTGGTGGTCGCCAAGAAGAACTGAAACCGCAAGCACCAGCGCCTCGTAAAAAAGCTGCTAAGTAAGGGGTACGCCAAATGTTGCAACCAAAGCGTACGAAGTTCCGCAAGCAGATGACCGGCCACAACCGTGGTCTGGCACTGCGCGGTAGCAAAGTCAGCTTCGGCGAGTTCGCGCTGAAGTCTGTTGCTCGTGGTCGTCTCACCGCTCGTCAGATCGAGTCAGCGCGTCGTGCTCTGACCCGTCACGTTAAACGTGGCGGCAAGATCTGGATCCGTGTGTTCCCGGACAAGCCTGTAACCAAAAAGCCACTCGAAGTTCGGATGGGTAAAGGTAAGGGTAACGTGGAGTACTGGGTTGCCCAGATTCAGCCAGGCAAAGTCCTGTATGAAATCGAGGGTGTTACTGAAGAGCTGGCGCGTGAGGCTTTCGCCCTGGCTGCTGCAAAGCTGCCGCTCGCCACCTCCTTTGTTAAGCGGACGGTGATGTGATGAAAGCGAATGAACTTCGTGAAAAATCAGCACAGCAGCTGAACGAGCAACTGCTCGGCCTGCTGCGCGACCAGTTCAATCTGCGTATGCAGAAAGCAACTGGCCAGTTGGGGCAGTCTCATCTGCTCTCGCAAGTTAAGCGTGACATCGCTCGCGTGAAAACTGTGCTCAACCAGCAGGCAGGTAAGTAATCATGGCTGAAGCCGAAAAAACTGTCCGTACGCTGACTGGCCGTGTTGTCAGCGACAAGATGGACAAGACCATCACCGTTCTGATCGAGCGTCGCGTAAAGCACCCGATCTACGGTAAATACGTTAAGCGTTCGACTAAGCTGCACGCGCACGACGAAACCAATCAATGCCATATCGGCGACAAGGTCACTATTCGTGAAACTCGTCCGGTAGCCAAGACCAAGTCTTGGGCATTGGTTGATATCCTCGAACGCGCTGTGGAAGTCTAAGGGCTAGGGGTCGGAGAAATTATATGATTCAGACTCAATCCATGCTCGATGTGGCCGATAACAGCGGCGCACGCCGCGTTATGTGCATCAAGGTGCTGGGTGGCTCCCATCGTCGTTACGCTGGTATCGGTGACATCATCAAAGTAACCGTCAAGGAAGCAATTCCTCGCGGCAAGGTGAAAAAAGGCCAAGTGATGACTGCAGTAGTAGTCCGCACTCGCCACGGTGTTCGTCGTGCAGACGGCTCCATCATCCGCTTCGATGGCAACGCTGCTGTTCTGTTGAACAACAAGCAAGAGCCGATCGGTACCCGTATCTTTGGGCCAGTGACCCGTGAACTTCGTACTGAGAAGTTCATGAAGATCGTCTCGCTCGCCCCAGAAGTGCTCTAAGGAGATCCGACATGCAAAAGATTCGTCGTGACGACGAGATCATCGTGATCGCCGGCAAAGACAAAGGTAAGCGCGGTAAGGTGCTCAAGGTTCTCGCTGACGACCGTTTGGTCGTTGGTGGGATCAACCTGGTGAAGCGTCATACCAAGCCAAACCCGATGTCGGGCGTACAGGGCGGTATCGTCGAGAAAGAAGCGCCAATGCACGCTTCCAACGTCGCCATTTTCAACGGCGCAACCAACAAGGCTGACCGCGTTGGTTTCAAAGTTGAAGACGGCAAGAAAATTCGTGTCTTCAAGTCGACCCAAAAAGCGGTTGATGCTTGAACACTGCTAGGTAGAAGACCATGGCACGACTAAAAGAGATTTACCGGAAGGAAATCGCTCCGAAACTTAAGGAAGAACTTAAGCTTTCGAACGTGATGGAAGTTCCGCGCGTTACCAAAATCACCCTGAACATGGGTCTGGGCGAAGCGATCGGCGACAAAAAAGTCATCGAGCACGCTGTTGCTGACCTGGAAAAGATCACCGGTCAAAAAGTCGTTGTGACTTACGCTCGGAAATCCATCGCTGGCTTTAAAGTCCGTGAAGGTTGGCCGATCGGTGTCAAAGTGACTCTGCGCCGCGATCGTATGTACGAATTCCTGGATCGTCTGCTGTCGATCTCCCTGCCTAGGGTTCGCGACTTCCGCGGCCTGAATGCCAAGTCCTTCGATGGTCGTGGTAACTACAGCATGGGCGTAAAAGAGCAGATCATCTTCCCGGAAATCGACTACGACAAGATCGATGCTCTCCGCGGTCTGGACATTACCCTGACCACCACTGCCAAGAACGATGATGAAGGTCGCGCATTGCTGCGTGCTTTCAAATTCCCGTTCCGCAACTGATTGGAGTAGGAAAATGGCCAAGAAGAGCATGAAAAACCGTGAGCTGAAGCGTCAGCTCACCGTTGCCAAGTACGCCAAGAAGCGTGCAGAGCTGAAAGCAATCATCGTTGATCTGAACGCAAGTCCAGAAGCGCGTTGGGAAGCTACCGTAGCCCTGCAGAAGCAACCACGTGACGCAAGCGCTGCGCGCATGCGTAACCGTTGCCGCATCACTGGTCGTCCACACGGCGTTTACCGCAAGTTCGGCCTCGGCCGTAACAAACTGCGTGAAGCAGCCATGCGTGGCGACGTACCAGGTCTGGTCAAAGCCAGCTGGTAAGGCGCACCTCTCGCTTCGTGCCAGCCGGTTGCGCAAGTCACCGGTCGGCATGAAGCCTGAATTTGAATCAAGCCCCTATTGGGGCTTGATTCATTTCCGGCGTAGGACTAGAATTGCCGGCTCGCCTGAGCCCGTGTTTTTACTTGCCCGGAAGTTCTCGGCGATCAAGCTGTAGCCGCAAGGCTAATTATTTTGTTTTAGGAGCGTCTAGCCCATGAGTATGCAGGACCCGTTAGCGGACATGCTAACTCGTATCCGTAATGCCCAGATGGCTGAAAAGCCCGTCGTAAGCATGCCATCTTCCACGTTGAAGGTTGCTGTAGCAAAAGTCCTGAAGGACGAAGGCTACATTGCGGGTTATCAGATCAGCAGCGAAGTTAAATCCTCGCTGTCCATCGAGCTTAAGTACTTCGAAGGCCGTCCGGTCATTGAAGAGGTTAAGCGCGTCAGCCGCCCAGGCTTGCGTCAGTACAAGTCCTCCGATGATCTGCCGAAAGTTCGTGGCGGTCTTGGTGTGTCTATCGTCTCCACCAGTAAAGGTGTGATGACGGATCGTGCTGCGCGCGCTGCCGGTGTCGGTGGCGAAGTGCTTTGCACTGTGTTCTAAGGGGGGATAAGCATGTCACGCGTAGCTAAGAACCCCGTTAAGTTGCCATCCGGCGTCGAAGTCAAACTCGTCGGCCAGCAGCTTTCGGTGAAGGGTGCCAAGGGCACTCTGGAACTGAACATCCATTCGTCCGTTGAGATTGTTGAAGAAGCTGGTGAGCTGCGTTTCGCTGCTCGCAATGGCGATCAACAAACCCGCGCAATGGCAGGCACCACTCGTGCACTGGTTAACAACATGGTCCAGGGCGTAAGCCAAGGCTTCGAGCGTAAGCTCCAGCTGGTCGGTGTTGGTTACAAGGCGCAAGCAAAAGGCACGGTCCTGAACCTTGCACTTGGCTTCTCGCACCCGGTGGACTATGAATTGCCGAATGGCATCACCGCTGAGACCCCCAGCCAGACCGATATCCTGATTCGTGGTATCGATAAGCAGTTGGTTGGTCAAGTGGCCGCTGAGATCCGCGACTTCCGCCGTCCTGAGCCTTACAAAGGCAAAGGTGTGCGTTACGCGGACGAAGTCGTCCGCCGTAAAGAAGCCAAGAAGAAGTAGGGCATAGCAAATGACCGTCAAAAAAGTTACCCGACTGCGTCGCGCTCGCAAAGCACGCCTGAAAATGCACGAGCTGGAAGTCGTGCGTCTCTGCGTGCACCGCTCTTCGCAGCACATTTATGCCCAGGTCATCTCGGCCGACGGCAGCAAAGTCCTGGCAAGCGCCTCGACTTTGGACAAAGAACTGCGTGATGGCGCCACTGGCAACATCGACGCGGCCACTAAGGTTGGCAAGCTGGTCGCCGAGCGCGCGAAAGCCGCGGGTGTATCGCAAGTCGCTTTCGACCGTTCTGGCTTCAAGTACCACGGCCGTGTCAAAGCGCTGGCTGATGCTGCTCGTGAAGGCGGGCTGGAGTTCTAAGTTATGTCAAATCACGACCAAAAACGCGACGAAGGCTACATCGAGAAGCTGGTTCAAGTTAACCGCGTGGCCAAAACCGTAAAAGGCGGCCGTATCTTCACTTTCACTGCGTTGACCGTAGTGGGTGATGGTAAAGGGCGCGTTGGCTTCGGCCGTGGCAAGTCACGTGAAGTGCCTGCTGCAATCCAGAAAGCGATGGAAGCTGCTCGTCGCAACATGATTCAGGTTGATCTGAACGGCACTACCCTGCAGTACGCGATGAAGTCTGCTCATGGCGCCTCCAAGGTGTACATGCAGCCTGCTTCTGAAGGTACCGGTATCATCGCTGGCGGCGCAATGCGCGCAGTGCTGGAAGTTGCTGGTGTCCAGAACGTATTGGCCAAGTGCTACGGTTCGACTAACCCGGTAAACGTGGTTCACGCTACGTTCAAGGGTTTGAAGGGCATGCAGTCTCCTGAGTCGATCGCTGCCAAGCGTGGCAAGCGTGTTGAGGAGATCATCTGATCATGGCTACCGTTAAAGTAACGCTGATCAAAAGCATGACCGGCCGCATCCCTAATCACAGATTGTGCATTAAGGGTTTGGGTCTGCGTCGCATCGGTCACACTGTAGAAGTCCTGGATACTCCCGAAAATCGCGGGATGATCAACAAGGCTTACTACATGCTGCGAGTCGAGGGTTAATCGATGAAACTCAATGATCTGAGTCCAGCGCCGGGTTCCCGTCGCGAAAAGCATCGTCCGGGCCGTGGTATCGGTAGTGGTTTGGGCAAGACCGGTGGCCGTGGCCACAAAGGTCAAAGCTCCCGCTCCGGTGGCACTATTGCTCCGGGCTTTGAGGGCGGCCAACAGCCGCTGCATCGTCGCCTGCCAAAATTCGGTTTCGTTTCCCTGAAGGCCATGGACCGCGCAGAAGTGCGTCTGTCCGAGCTGGCTAAAGTGGAAGGCGACATCGTAACTGTGCAGTCCCTGAAAGATGCCAACGTGATTAACCAGAACGTTCAGCGTGTGAAAATCATGCTGTCGGGCGAAGTTACTCGCGCTGTCACTATCAAGGGTATCGCCGCCACCAAAGGTGCGCGTGCGGCTATCGAAGCAGCTGGCGGCAAGTTCGAGGAATAAATGGCTAAGCAAGGTGCTCTCTCAGCGCTCGGCAAAGGCGGTATGTCTGAACTCTGGGCTCGTCTGCGTTTTCTGTTCCTGGCGATTATCGTCTACCGAATAGGCGCACACATCCCGGTTCCAGGTATCAACCCGGACCGACTCGCAGAACTGTTTCGACAGAATGAGGGGACCATTCTTAGCTTGTTCAACATGTTTTCCGGCGGCGCGCTGGAACGGATGAGCATCTTTGCACTGGGGATCATGCCGTACATTTCGGCATCGATCATCATGCAGCTGATGACCGCCGTCAGCCCGCAGCTGGAGCAGTTGAAGAAGGAAGGTGAAGCTGGCCGTCGCAAGATAAGCCAGTACACCCGCTATGGCACCGTTGTCCTGGCTCTGGTCCAAGCTATCGGCATGTCCGTTGGTCTGGCGAGTCAGGGCGTCGCGTTTTCTGGGGACCTGGGTTTCCACTTTGTGGCCGTAACTACCTTCGTGGCAGGTGCGATGTTCATGATGTGGCT
This sequence comes from Pseudomonas sp. NFACC10-1, assembly GCF_900119195.1. Taxonomy (NCBI): domain Bacteria; kingdom Pseudomonadati; phylum Pseudomonadota; class Gammaproteobacteria; order Pseudomonadales; family Pseudomonadaceae; genus Pseudomonas; species Pseudomonas sp. NFACC10-1. The sequence goes on from NZ_FPJB01000005.1 coordinate 29,408, forward strand.
GGGCGAGCAGATCACCGAGCGCGGTGTCGGCAACGGTATCTCGATGTTGATTTTCGCAGGTATCGTCGCCGGTCTTCCGAGAGCAATAGGGCAGTCTTTCGAGTCTGCACGTCAGGGTGATATCAATATCTTCGCTCTGGTTGCAATCGGTTTGCTGGCGGTAGCGATCATCGGTTTTGTGGTGTTCATTGAGCGTGGTCAGCGTCGTATCGCTGTTCACTACGCCAAGCGTCAGCAGGGCCGCAAGGTCTTCGCTGCGCAGACCAGCCACTTGCCGCTGAAAGTGAACATGGCTGGTGTGATACCGGCCATTTTCGCGAGCAGCATTTTGCTGTTCCCGGCTTCGTTGGGGTCCTGGTTCGGTCAGTCTGAAGGTCTGGGCTGGTTGCAGGACATCTCGCAGTCGATCGCTCCTGGTCAGCCGTTGAATATTCTGCTGTTTAGTGCAGGGATTATTTTCTTCTGCTTCTTCTATACGGCGTTGATGTTCAATCCGAAAGACGTAGCGGAAAACCTGAAGAAGTCCGGTGCCTTTATTCCGGGTATTCGTCCAGGTGAGCAGTCGGCACGCTATATTGATGGCGTTTTGACTCGCTTGACCATGTTCGGTGCTCTATATATGACGGCCGTGTGTCTGCTTCCCCAGTTCCTGGTGGTCGCGGCAAACGTACCGTTCTACCTTGGCGGGACCTCGTTGCTGATCGTGGTCGTGGTTGTGATGGACTTTATGTCGCAAGTGCAATCTCACCTCGTTTCGCACCAGTATGAATCCCTGATGAAGAAAGCCAACCTGAAGGGCTACGGTGGCAGCGGCGGTATGCTGCGCTGAAGCACCCCTAAGGTTCGAGGAGTTGGTGATGAAAGTTCGTGCATCGGTGAAAAAGCTGTGCCGTAACTGCAAGATTATCCGCCGCGAAGGTGTGGTTCGAGTAATTTGCAGCGCGGAACCACGTCATAAGCAGCGCCAAGGCTGATTGTGATTTGTGCTTAAGCCCAGCAGCTAGTGCGCTGCTGGGTTGATTATTTGTTACTACAGCGATATTATCTCGCGCCCTATTTCTTGGCTTCCGGGGCGTAGGTAGCTGTCAATTGGAGTCCCACTGAATGGCCCGTATTGCAGGCGTTAACATTCCAGATAACAAGCATACTGTTATCTCGTTGACCTACATCTATGGTGTTGGTCGCACCACCGCACAGAAAATTTGTGCAACCACCGGCGTAAATCCGGCGGTGAAAATCAAAGATCTGAGCGACGAGCAGATTGAACAGCTGCGTGGCGAAGTGGCGAAGTTCACCACTGAAGGTGACCTGCGTCGCGAAATCAACATGAAAATCAAGCGCTTGATGGACCTGGGCTGCTACCGCGGTCTGCGTCATCGTCGTGGTCTTCCAGTGCGCGGTCAGCGTACCAAGACCAACGCGCGTACTCGCAAAGGTCCGCGTAAGCCGATCCGCAAGTAATCGCACCAGCGCAACGACAGGAATTTAGTCATGGCAAAACCTGCTGCTCGTCCTCGTAAAAAAGTTAAAAAGACAGTGGTTGATGGCATCGCCCACATCCACGCGTCGTTTAACAACACAATCGTCACCATTACCGATCGTCAAGGTAACGCTCTTTCGTGGGCTACCTCCGGCGGTTCGGGTTTCCGTGGTTCGCGCAAGTCCACCCCGTTCGCTGCTCAAGTAGCTGCTGAACGTGCTGGTCAAGCTGCGCTGGAGTACGGTCTGAAGAACCTCGACGTCAATGTCAAGGGTCCAGGCCCAGGTCGTGAATCCGCTGTCCGTGCATTGAACGGCTGTGGCTATAAGATCGCCAGCATCACCGACGTGACGCCAATCCCGCACAACGGGTGCCGTCCGCCGAAGAAGCGCCGCGTGTAATCCAGGAGACTGTAAGAAATGGCTCGTTACATTGGTCCAAAATGCAAACTTGCTCGTCGTGAAGGCACCGATCTCTTTCTGAAGAGCGGCGTTCGCGCTATCGAATCCAAGTGCAACATCGAAGCAGCTCCAGGTATCCACGGCCAGCGTCGTGGTCGCCAGTCCGATTACGGTACTCAGCTGCGTGAAAAGCAAAAAGTCCGTCGTATCTACGGCGTTCTCGAGCGTCAGTTCAGCGGCTACTACAAAGAAGCCGCCGGCAAGAAAGGTGCAACAGGCGAGAACCTGCTGCAACTGCTCGAATGCCGTCTGGACAACGTTGTATACCGCATGGGCTTCGGCTCGACGCGTGCCGAATCCCGTCAATTGGTTTCGCACAAGTCGGTCAGCGTAAACGGCAAAACCGTTAACGTTCCTTCTTATCAGGTTCGTGCTGGCGACGTTGTTGCTATCCGCGAAAAAGCTAAGAATCAGCTGCGTATTGTCCAGGCTCTCGATCTGTGTGCCCAACGTGGCCGCGTAGAATGGGTAGAAGTAGACACTGAGAAGAAATCGGGCGTTTTCAAGAACGTTCCAGCTCGCAGTGATCTATCCGCCGACATCAACGAAAGCCTGATTGTCGAGCTCTACTCCAAGTAAGGGCTAGAAAATAGGTGCATCCATGCAGATTTCGGTAAATGAGTTCCTGACACCCCGCCACATTGATGTGCAGGTTGTCAGTCCAACCCGCGCCAAAATCACTCTCGAGCCTCTCGAGCGTGGTTTCGGCCATACCCTGGGCAACGCGCTTCGCCGCATTTTGTTGTCCTCCATGCCCGGCTGTGCAGTAGTCGAGGCCGAGATTGACGGTGTACTCCATGAGTACAGCGCCATCGAAGGTGTACAGGAAGACGTCATTGAAATCCTGTTGAACCTTAAAGGTCTGGCTATCAAGCTGCACGGTCGAGACGAAGTTACGCTGACCTTGTCGAAGAAGGGTTCGGGGGTGGTTACCGCTGCCGATATTCAGCTGGATCATGATGTCGAGATCGTTAACCCCGATCACGTAATCGCTAACCTGGCGTCTAACGGCGTCTTGAACATGAAGCTCACCGTAGCTCGTGGTCGTGGTTATGAGCCGGCAGACTCGCGTCAAAGCGATGAAGACGAAAGCCGCAGCATTGGTCGCTTGCAGCTTGACTCTTCGTTCAGCCCGGTTCGCCGTATCGCATACGTGGTGGAAAACGCCCGTGTCGAGCAGCGTACTAACCTGGACAAGCTGGTTATTGATCTGGAAACCAACGGTACTCTGGACCCTGAAGAGGCTATCCGTCGCGCTGCAACCATCCTGCAACAGCAGTTGGCTGCGTTCGTGGACCTCAAAGGCGACAGCGAACCAGTGGTAATCGAACAGGAAGACGAGATCGATCCGATCCTGCTTCGTCCGGTTGACGATTTGGAACTGACCGTGCGTTCGGCCAACTGCCTTAAGGCGGAGAACATCTACTACATCGGTGATCTGATTCAGCGCACCGAAGTAGAGCTGTTGAAGACTCCGAACCTGGGCAAGAAATCCTTGACCGAGATCAAGGACGTTCTGGCTTCTCGTGGTCTCTCCCTCGGCATGCGCCTCGACAACTGGCCGCCGGCAAGTCTTAAGAAGGACGACAAGGCTACGGCCTGATCGTCGTAATCACCGAACGCGAGTTTGGTAAGGAATGAACCATGCGTCATCGTAAAAGTGGACGTCACCTGAGCCGTACCAGCTCTCACCGCAAAGCCATGTTCCAAAACATGGCGGTGTCGCTGTTCGAGCACGAGCTGATCAAAACTACCCTGCCGAAAGCCAAGGAACTGCGCCGCGTTGCCGAGCCGCTGATCACCCTGGCCAAGGAAGACAGCGTTGCCAACCGTCGTCTGGCTTTCGACCGTACTCGTTCGAAAGAAATCGTCGGCAAACTGTTCAACGATCTGGGCAAGCGCTATGCAACCCGTCAGGGCGGCTACCTGCGCATCCTCAAGTGCGGTTTCCGCGCTGGCGACAACGCGCCAATGGCGTACGTCGAGCTGGTTGATCGTCCTGTCGGTGGCTCTGTAGAAGCTGCTGAATAAGACATCAGTTTGAACATGAAACCGGGCCTAGTGCCCGGTTTTTTGTTTTCCGGAATTAAGAATTGCTATCGATAGTCATGATTTAATGAATTCGACGCTTCAATAGCTTTCGGCAATACTTCCTCCCAAGCCGATCAGCCGGCTATACACACCAGAGGAAGATGTAGATGAGCCAGAAGACCCTTACGACCGCCAGCGGTGCCCCAGTCGCAGACAATCAGAACTCCCGTTCGGCAGGCCCACGTGGTCCTCTACTGCTTGATGATTTCCATCTGATCGAAAAGCTTGCCCACTTCAACCGTGAGAACATTCCGGAGCGTCGCGTGCATGCCAAGGGATCGGGTGCTCATGGCACGTTTACCGTGACCCGCGACATCAGCCAGTACACCAGCGCCAGGCTGTTCGACACGGTGGGCAAGCAGACACCGATTTTCCTGCGCTTCTCCACCGTAGGCGGAGAGCGTGGTTCGGCTGACACCGAGCGTGACCCGCGCGGCTTTGCGATCAAGTTTTACACCGAGGAAGGTAACTGGGACATCGTGGGCAACAACACGCCGGTGTTCTTTATCCGTGACCCTCTGAAATTCCCTGACTTCATTCACACTCAGAAGCGCCTGCCGCAGACCAATCTGAAAAGTCCTCAGATGATGTGGGATTTCTGGTCGCACTCGCCTGAGGCGCTGCACCAAGTCACCATTCTGTTCTCTGATCGTGGCATTCCGGACGGCTACCGTCACATGCACGGCTTCGGCAGCCACACCTATAGCCTCATCAGTGCTGCAGGCGAGCGTCATTGGGTGAAGTGGCATTACAAGACCCGCCAAGGGATCAAGAACCTGGCGCCCGCAGACGCTGCGCGGATTGCCGGTACTGATCCCGATTACGCTCAGCGCGATCTGTTCACTGCCATCGAGAAGGGCGACTTCCCCAAGTGGCAGGTGTGCATTCAGTTGATGACCGAGGCTCAGGCTGCGAATCATCATGAGAACCCGTTCGACGTGACCAAGACCTGGTCGCAGAAAGAATACCCGCTGATCGAGGTCGGCGAGCTGGAGTTGAACCGTAACCCTCTCAACTACTTTGCCGAAGTCGAGCAGGCCGCGTTCGGCCCGAGCAACATGGTGCCAGGCGTTGGCCTTTCGCCAGGCCGTATGCTGCAAGGGCGCGTATTTGCCTACGCCGATGCGCATCGCTACCGCGTGGGTACCAATCACCAGCAGTTGCCGATCAATGCCCCCAAGAGTCCTGTACACAGCTATCAACGTGACGGGGCGATGGCCTTCGGCACCAATGGTGGTGCGGCGCCAAACTATGAACCGAACAGCTATTCGGATGCGCCGAAAGAAGATCCGCGCTACGCAGAGCCTGCGCTGTCTCTGAGCGGTGCCGCAGATCGTCATGAGCACCGGGTAGACGGTGATTACTACAGTCAGGCAGGCAAGTTGTTCAACCTGATGAGCGCTGATCAGAAAGCGCTGTTGATCGGCAACATTGCCGGGGCAATGGCAGGCGTTTCCAGTGACGTGGTTCAGCGTCAGTTGCAGCATTTCCACAAAGCCGACCCTGCTTACGGAGAAGGCATCGCAAACGCATTGAGCATAAAACTGGGCTGAGTCGAAGTGAGAAACAGAACCGCCCTCATTTGGGCGGTTTTTCGCTTCTTAACGGCGTAATTTCGCCACTTTTCGTCGGTTTATTGCGTTTTTCTAAGTGACCTCGCGCGACGCTTGGTTCAAACTAGCGCCTTTGAAGCAGGAGTCTGGTGCGATGCAAGGCCACCCGGAAGTAATCGATTATCTCAACACGTTGCTCACGGGCGAACTGGCAGCTCGTGACCAATATTTCGTTCACTCACGTATGTACGAAGACTGGGGCTTTTCGAAGCTCTACGAGCGTATCAATCATGAGATGGAAGAAGAGGCGCAACACGCTGATGCGCTGATGCGTCGTATCCTCATGCTCGAAGGCACGCCGCGCATGCGCCCTGACGACCTCGACGTCGGCACCACAGTGCCTGAGATGCTCGCCAGCGATCTGCGTCTCGAATACAAGGTACGTGCTGCCCTGTGCAAGGGTATCGAGCTCTGTGAGCTGCACAGCGACTACGTGACCCGCGAAATCCTGCGCGTACAGTTGGCTGATACGGAAGAAGACCATACCTACTGGCTCGAACAGCAGATGGGGCTGATCAAGTCCATCGGCCTGCAGAACTACCTGCAATCGCAGTTCTGATTCAGCCGCTCATGAAAAAGCTCCTGCACTTGCGTGACAGGAGCTTTTTTGTATCCGGGTTCGACTGACGCCGACCCCGTTTTTCATCACTAGCGTCAGGCCTTGTCTCTGATCAACAGAGGTTTCAGATAGTGACCAGTGTAGGACTGTTCCATCTCGGCGACCTGTTCAGGTGTGCCCGTTGCAATGATCTGCCCACCTCTCGAACCGCCTTCCGGACCCAGATCCACCAGCCAGTCGGCCGTCTTGATCACGTCCAGGTTGTGTTCGATCACCACCACGGTATTGCCGTGGTCGCGCAAGCGATGCAATACATCCAGCAACTGCTGAATATCCGCGAAGTGCAGGCCTGTGGTCGGCTCGTCGAGGATGTACAGCGTCTTGCCGGTGTCGCGCTTGGACAGCTCACGTGACAGCTTGACCCGTTGCGCCTCACCGCCTGACAAGGTCGTCGCCGATTGCCCCAGCTTGATATAGGAAAGTCCGACATCCATCAGGGTTTGCAGCTTGCGCGCCAGTGCAGGAACGGCATCGAAGAACTCACGCGCTTCCTCAATGGTCATCTCCAGCACTTCATGGACGTTCTTGCCCTTGTACTTGATCTCAAGCGTTTCACGGTTGTAACGCTTGCTCTTGCACACATCGCAGGGCACGTAGATGTCCGGCAAAAAGTGCATCTCGACCTTGATCAGTCCGTCGCCCTGGCACGCCTCGCAGCGGCCGCCCTTGACGTTGAACGAGAACCGCCCCGGACCGTAGCCCCGCGAGCGTGATTCCGGAACCCCGGCGAACAGTTCGCGAATCGGCGTGAACAGCCCGGTGTAGGTCGCCGGGTTGGAACGCGGCGTACGACCGATAGGGCTCTGGTCGATGTCCACCACCTTGTCCAGATGCTGCAGACCATTGATGCTGTCGTGCGTAGCCGCTTCCAGCGTGGTGGCGCCGTTCAGTGCTGTAGCACTAAGCGGGAATAGCGTGTTGTTGATCAGCGTCGACTTGCCCGATCCGGAAACCCCCGTCACGCAGGTCAACAAACCGATAGGGATTTCGAGATTGACGTTTTGCAGGTTGTTGCCACGCGCGCCCTTGAGGGTTAGCGAGAGCTTTTTGTTACGCGGGGTGCGCTTGGCAGGAACGGCAATCTTCACGCGGCCCGACAGGTATTTGCCGGTCAGCGAGTCGGGATGCGACATCACTTCGTCCGGCGTACCTTCGGCAACGATATGACCACCATGCACGCCGGCCCCCGGGCCGATGTCGACCACGTAGTCGGCCAGGCGAATCGCATCTTCATCGTGCTCGACCACAATCACCGTATTACCGATGTCGCGCAGGTGCTTGAGCGTGCCCAGCAAACGATCGTTGTCGCGCTGGTGCAGACCGATGGACGGCTCATCGAGGATGTACATCACCCCGACAAGGCCCGCACCGATCTGGCTGGCCAGACGAATACGCTGTGCTTCGCCGCCGGACAGGGTGTCCGCGCTACGATCCAGGGTCAGATAGTCCAGGCCCACGTTGACCAGAAACTGCAGACGCTCACGAATTTCCTTGAGAATCTTGTCGGCGATCTCGCCACGCCGTCCGGTCAGCTTGAGGGTTTCGAAGTAATGCGTCGCGTCGCCAATCGGCAGATTGGTGACTGCAGGCAGAGTCTTTTCACCCACCCACACGTGGCGCGCTTCACGACGCAGACGAGTGCCTCGGCAGTCAGGGCAGGGCTGCGTGCCCAAGAACTTGGCGAGCTCTTCGCGGACTGTGGCCGACTCGGTTTCCCGATAGCGACGTTCCAGATTCGGCACGATGCCTTCGAACGGGTGCGCACGCTTGACGATATCACCACGGTCATTCAGGTAGCGGAAATCGACACTCTGCGAGCCGCTGCCGTTGAGCAGAATCTTCTGCATGTCGGCCGGGATCTGCTTGAAGGGCATTTCCAGGCTGAAGCCATAGTGTTTGGAGAGCGAGCCGAGCATCTGGAAGTAATAGACGTTACGCCTGTCCCAGCCTCGTATCGCGCCTTCGGCAAGTGTCAGTTCGGCATTCACCAGCCGCTTGATATCGAAGAACTGCTTCACGCCCAGGCCGTCACAGGTCGGGCAGGCGCCAGCCGGGTTGTTGAAAGAGAACAGCTTCGGTTCCAGTTCGCTGATCGCATGGCCACAGATAGGGCAGGCGAAGCGGGCGGAGAAGATCACTTCCTCGCCCGGCTCGTCGTCCATTGGCGCAACCAGGGCGATACCGTCGGCCAGCTTCAGGGCTGTTTCAAAGGACTCGGCCAGACGCTGCTGCAGGTCGGCGCGGACCTTGAAACGGTCAACGACCACGTCGATCGAGTGCTTCTTTTGCTTGTCCAGCTTCGGCAGCTCATCCAGCTCGCACAGCTTGCCGTTGACTCGCGCCCGGACAAAGCCCTGCGCGCGCAGCTCTTCAAAAACCGAAAGATGCTCACCCTTGCGTTCGCGGATAACCGGCGCAAGCAGCATCAATTTGCTGCCTTCCGGCTGGGTCAGCACCAGGTCGACCATCTGGCTGACCGTCTGGGCTTCGAGCGGGATATCGTGGTCGGGGCAGCGAGGCTGGCCGACGCGCGCATACAAAAGACGCAGGTAGTCGTAGATTTCGGTGATCGTACCCACGGTCGAGCGCGGGTTGTGCGATGTAGACTTCTGCTCGATGGAAATCGCCGGCGACAGACCTTCGATCGTGTCGACGTCCGGTTTTTCCATCATCGACAGAAACTGGCGGGCATAGGCCGACAGCGATTCGACATAGCGGCGTTGCCCTTCGGCGTACAGCGTATCGAAAGCCAGCGAAGACTTGCCTGAGCCGGAGAGCCCGGTGATAACGATCAGTTTGTCGCGGGGAAGTGTCAGGTCAATATTTTTCAGGTTGTGGGTTCGTGCCCCACGTATCAGGATCTTGTCCACTGCGGCCTCGCTTGGCGGGCATAAACGACGGAGTATAAGGCTCCGAGCCATTACGCGGCAAAGCGTCGCGTATGTGCTGTACAACGATGGGACTGGTAGAATCGCCGCCGGTTCACACGAGGTTATTCCATGCACGATACCCACAGCGAGCGTATGAGTAGCGGCGAGACCCGCGCAGCAGGTGGTCTGGCCCTGGTGTTCGCGTTCCGCATGCTTGGCATGTTCATGGTTTTGCCGGTTCTGGCAACCTACGGCATGGACCTGGCAGGCGCGAGCCCTGCACTGATCGGTCTGGCAATTGGCGCCTACGGTCTGACCCAGGCGGTGTTGCAGATACCGTTCGGGATCATTTCCGACCGTATCGGCCGGCGACCGGTCATTTATTTCGGCCTGATCATCTTTGCGATCGGCAGCGTGGTGGCGGCGAACGCGGATTCGATCTGGGGAATCATTGCCGGACGTATCCTGCAGGGTGCCGGCGCGATTTCCGCGGCGGTCATGGCGCTGCTCTCCGACCTGACCCGCGAACAGCACCGCACCAAGGCCATGGCCATGATCGGCATGACCATCGGCCTGTCGTTCGCCATTGCCATGGTCGTCGGCCCGGTCATCACCGGCATGTTCGGTCTTTCCGGGTTGTTCCTGGCCACTGGCGGCATGGCCTTGATAGGTGTTCTCATCGTCGCCTACGTGGTGCCCAAGGCCAGCGGGCCATTAATGCACCGCGAGTCCGGCGTCGCCAAACAGGCACTGGGGGCGACGTTGCGTCATCCGGACCTGTTGCGCCTGGATTTGGGTATCTTCGTGTTGCATGCGATGCTCATGTCCAGCTTCGTGGCCTTGCCGCTGGCGCTGGTCGAAAAAGCCGGTTTGCCCAAGGAACAACACTGGTGGGTGTACCTGACCGCCTTGCTCGTTTCCTTCTTCGCGATGATCCCGTTCATCATCTATGGCGAGAAGAAACGTCAAATGAAGCGCGTTCTGCTGGGCGCCGTCACAGTTTTGATGCTGGCTGAGCTATTCTTCTGGGCCTACGGGGACACGTTGCGGGCACTGGTCATCGGGACAGTGGTATTCTTCACTGCGTTCAACCTGCTGGAAGCGTCGTTGCCGTCGTTGATCAGCAAGGTTTCACCGGCCGGCGGAAAAGGCACGGCAATGGGAGTTTATTCCACCAGCCAGTTTCTTGGATCGGCCGCAGGTGGGATACTGGGCGGCTGGTTGTTCCAGCACGGTGGTCTCGATGCGGTGTTCCTGGGTGGTGCAGCCATGGCCGCCGTCTGGCTCGCCTTCGCAGTGACCATGCGAGAACCGCCTTACGTGACCAGCCTACGTCTGCCGTTGTCGCCGCAGGCGCAGCGTGAAGCAGGCCTGGCAGAGCGCTTGATGTCCGTAGCAGGCGTGACAGATGCAGTGGTGGTTGCGGAAGAGGCAGCCATCTACATAAAACTCGACACAAAATTATTGGATCGTACCTCTCTCGAAAAGCTGGTCAATCCAGCGTCAGAAGCGTGCGAAGCCTAGGAGAACGTTATGGCCCGTGGGGTTAACAAAGTCATATTGGTCGGTACATGCGGCCAGGATCCCGAAGTTCGCTACTTGCCTAACGGTAACGCCGTGACCAACCTGAGTCTGGCAACCAGCGAACAGTGGACTGACAAGCAGTCCGGTCAGAAAGTCGAAAAGACCGAATGGCACCGTGTATCGATGTTCGGCAAAGTCGCCGAAATCGCTGGCGAATACCTGCGCAAGGGTTCGCAGGTGTACATCGAAGGCAAGCTGCAGACCCGCGAGTGGGAAAAAGACGGCATCAAGCGCTACACCACTGAAATCGTCGTCGACATGCAGGGCACCATGCAACTGCTGGGCGGCCGTCCTCAGGGCGACTCCCAACAAGGTCAGGGCGGCGGCAACTACAACCAGTCCGCACCTCGTCCACAGCAGTCGCGCCCACAGCAATCGGCGCCGCAGCAGTCCGCACCTCAGCAAAACTACAACCAGCAGCCGCCACAACGCGACTCGCGCCCGGCGCCGCAACAACAAGCGCCGCAGCCAGCTGCTGACTTCGACAGCTTCGATGATGATATTCCGTTCTAGGATGTAGCTGGAGCCTGCTGTTCAGGTCCAGAGCCGGAGCCCCCGTTTATCGGGGGCTCCGTCGTTTTCAGGCGTCAGAAAGCGCTGAACCGCTCTGGCGATACTGCTGCCATGAAGGCTGCTATGCGCCTAAAACCGCGCATCCTTCTGTGTTTGTGCGTTTTCGAAACAATGCGCGATCACCCAGCTCGCCGGCTTCACCTCACCTCGTGGGCCAAACGCCAATGCCCGTTGTGCCAACGGCCCGTTGCTGGCCGTGGCACCGGCAATATGCGGGCTGTCCCAAACACCCCACGTAACAACGGTAGATACCGAGCGCGTGGCAAGCACCACGTCGAGATACCGCTTATAAGTCGCTGCAACTGATCCATCACGATCTGCGATGGACCCCGTCAAGTGGCTGTCGTCGACGTCGAGTTCCGTGATGTGGATCGACAACCCCATATCACGCACTGCCAGAATAAAGCGAGACAGGCCCGGACCAAATGTGTCGCCTGTACGCAGGTGGGACTGAATGCCAAGGCCGTGTATGGGAATGCCCCGCTGCTTGAGCCCGCGCAGCAGGGCGAGCACGGCAGTGCGTTTGCTTTCGCCGTAATGGGTATCCTTTTCCAGGCCGTAATCGTTGTAGCAGAGCAGGGCGTCCGGGTCGGCCTTTTGCGCAGCCTTGAAGGCTATGTCCATATAGCGAGGCCCGAGCATCTGATACCAGAATGAATTGCGCAGCCCGTCAGGCTGGCCGTCCTCCAGCTGGATGGCTTCGTTGACGACGTCCCATGCGCTGATGAGGCCGCGATAATGGCTGGCGACGGTACTGATGTGCGCCGTCAGCACTGCTTCGGCGTTCATCGGGGTGACGGTGTGGTGAAGCCAGTCGGGTAAGGAGCGATGCCAGCAGAAGGTGTGCCCGCGCATACGCTGGTCATGCGCTTTCGCAAACGCCGCGATTGCGTCGGCGGGCGCGAAGTTGTAACGCTCTGGTTCGGGGTGGACGGTCTGCCACTTCAAAGCATTTTCTGGCACAACGATGCTGGCCTGACGGGCGACCAGCTGCCGATAGGCCGCATCGTCACTCAGCTTTGCCGGATCAATCGCAAAGCCGAACCGGATACCTTTCTCGGCGGCAGGCTGGCGCAATGCGGGAAAGGTTTCTGCCGCCAGCAGCCTGCTGTTGACGAAGGGCAGGCATGCCAGCAGGCGGACAAACGCAGTCAGAACACTGCGTCGACTAGCCCGGCGCATTACGCACCAAAAATTCCCATCAACTCCTCACGGCCTACCATCACCGTCATTGAGCCTTGTTTCTGCTCGCCCTCAATCGTGCACAACAATCCGGCCTCCCGGCAGATAACGGCGCCCGCTGCGATGTCCCAGAGGCTGGTGAATTTCTCCATGTAGCCGTCTGTCTGCCCCAAAGCAGCGAACGCCAGGCCGATGGTGGCGCAGCGATAACCAGCAAGGCCCCAGCCCTGTCGGCGCAGGCTCAGGTGCAGTTTGCCCATCTCTTCGGCGTCCCAGCGGGTGTTTTCACCGACGCCGGCGATGCGCAGGTGCTCGGGTGGTTGAGGGCGGACAAAAGGGACGCCGTTGCGCAGCAAGCCATCACCCGTGCGGGCTGCCAGGGTGTAGCCCAGTGCCGGGTAGGCGACGACGCCGATTTCGGGCTCGCCTGCCGACATGTACGCCACCGCGATTCCCCACAATGGGGTGCCGCGCAGGTAATTGCCAGTGCCGTCAATGGGGTCGATGACCCAGCCGTCGGTGATGAATTCGCCGCCCATTTCTTCGCCCAGGATTGTATCGTCGGGGAAGTGTTTGCTCAGTTCTGCACGCAGCAGTTGTTCCACTTCAAAGTCGGCGCGGGAGACGAGGTCTTGCGCACTTTTGGTGGTGATGTCGAGGGTGTGGCGGTCGTTAAAATACGCCATGGCCAGGCCAGTGGCCTTTTCTACAGCTTGCATGGCGACGCTGAGTCGGTTGTTCATTGCAGACAGCCTCCGTTCGGCAGGTTCAACAGGTCCGGGTAATCACTGAGAATCGACTGTGCGCCATGTTCCAGCAGGTAGTGCGCACGTTTCGGGCTGTTGATGGTAGCCACGGCGAATTCGACGCCGCTGCTTTTCAGGCGAACAAGGTGATGGTCATCGAGCATATCGTCAAGTACGTGAAGTATTCGGCAGTCATATTCGGCCAACAGCGCGACCGGGTCGGCAGGCGCCACCACGGAGGCGATAGCCAGCGGTACATCGTTCCACAAGCGTCGCGCGGCCGTTAGCGAACGTACCGAAAAGCTGGAGACGAACAACCGATCGTTGTCGGCGGGCCACAGATTTTTGAGGATCGGCATCACCACTTCCGCCGTCTCGACATCGTCGCCAATGGTCGGCTTGAGTTCGACCTGCAAGCCCAGGTTGAGGCGCAGCGCACAGGCCACGATCTCTTCGAAGGTCGGCACCTGCAGGCCGGCGAATTCAGGCGCGAACCAACTGCCCGCGTCCAGCATGCGGATAGCTTGCAGCTCATGCAGCACGACGGCGCCACGGCCGTTGGTGGTGCGGTCCAGCAAGTCGTCATGAATCACGACCGGCTGGCCATCACGGGTCAGCTTCACGTCGATCTCGACCCACTCGGCGCCGCATTCGGCAGCTTTTTCCAGGGCCAGCAGAGTGTTTTCCGGCACGTAAGCCTTGGCACCGCGATGGGCAATCAGGGACGAGCGGACGAGGGGAGCAGGTTTGAGCATGGCGGGTCACTTGGTGGTGTGGGAGAAGGTCACGAGCTGGCGCTGGCCGGTCTCGATATCGAACAGCAAGGGCGTGGAATTGATCGCGAGTCGAACCTGGGTGCCGGGTATCTGATGTTGCCGTCCGGCGAGGCTGACAACGCAGCGCGTTCCAGCCAGTTGGCAATACAGCAGCGTGTGGCTACCCAGATTCTCCGATGACTCGACTGTGGCAGTGACGCCTTCCTGGTCGAGCATGAAGGTCTCGGGGCGCAGGCCCATCAGCCATTTGCCGGTCCGGTTGCTGGCAATACCGAGCCTGATGGGCAAACGCTGCCCATCGGCGAGGAGCAAAATCCTGTCGTCGAGGCAATGCACCGGCAGCAGGTTCATGGGCGGCGTGCCGATGAAGCTGGCAACGAATGTGCTGGCGGGTTGATCGTAGATCTCGGCGGGCGTGCCGATCTGCTCGACACGGCCCTTGTCGAGAATCACCACGCGCTCGGCGAGGGTCATGGCTTCGGTCTGATCGTGGGTGACATACAGGATCGTCGCGCCGGTCTGCCGGTGCAGGCTGCGAATCAACAGACGCATTTCATGACGCAGCGCGCTGTCCAGATTGCACAGCGGCTCATCGAACAGCAGCACCGGCGGTTTGCGGATCAACGCCCGACCGATGGCGACGCGCTGGCGCTGGCCGCCGGAAAGTTCTCCAGGCTTGCGTTGCAGCAGTTCCTCCAGGCCCAGTGAGGCGGCGCACTCGCGGATGCGCTGCTCGCGTTCCTTGCGTGTAACCCGCGCCAGCTTGAGCGCGTAGCCGATGTTGTCGGCCACGCTCATGTGCGGGTAGAGCGCGTAGTTCTGAAACACCATGGCGCAGCCGCGTTCCTTGGGCGGCAGGCGCGTAACATCGCGGCCGCCCATGAGAATCTGCCCTTGGCTGACCTCTTCCAGCCCTGCCACCATGCGCAGCAGCGTGGACTTGCCACACCCGGACGGGCCAAGGATCACGTTGAGCTCGCCCGCCTTGAAAACCAGGTCGAGCCCGTGAAGGATGTGGTCTGTGCCATAGGTTTTGTGCAGGCCTTTGAGGACAATATCCGGCGCGCAGGTAATAGGGGTGAGCGCGTTCATTTACCGACTCCAATCAGGCCTTTGACAAACCATCGCTGCATGAGCGCAATGACGAGGATGGGCGGCAGCATGCTGACCACAGCAGCGGCCATCAGCAGGTTCCACTCGGGGACCTGAGTTGCATCGGTCGGCAGGAAACTGGCGACGCCCAGCACCAGCGTGCGCATGTCCTCGCGATTGGTTGCGACCAGCGGCCACAGGTAATCCTTCCAGGCGCCGATGAACACCAGCGTGCCGAGCGCTGCAAAGTTGGTCTTCGACAATGGCAGCAGGATGTCGATGAAGAACCGCCAGGGCCCGGCACCGTCCATCCGTGCGGCTTCGACCAGCTCAGCAGGCAGCGCCTGGTAGAACTGTCGGAACAGGAAGGTGCCGGTCGCCGAGGCAATCAGCGGCAGGGCGAGGCCGGGGTAGCTGTCGAGCAAATTGATGGTCGGCAGCGGCAGCCACTGAATGCCCAGCCAGTGCAACAGGCTGCGCACGGGGCCGAACAGATCGCTGGCCACTGCATACGTGGGGATGATCCGTACTTCCAGCGGCAGCAATAGCGCCCCCAGCACGGCGAAGAAAATCACCGAACTGTAGCGGCTGCGGAA
The DNA here is from genome assembly GCF_900119195.1 of Pseudomonas sp. NFACC10-1. Taxonomy (NCBI): domain Bacteria; kingdom Pseudomonadati; phylum Pseudomonadota; class Gammaproteobacteria; order Pseudomonadales; family Pseudomonadaceae; genus Pseudomonas; species Pseudomonas sp. NFACC10-1. The sequence continues at coordinate 45,091 of NZ_FPJB01000005.1, forward strand.
GTACACCACGGCAAAGGCTGTCAGCGCCGAGAGCGTCAGCTTGCCGATCACCACCAGTGTGGCGACCAGCAGGCTGTTGCCCAGCAGGCGCAGCAGATTGAGACGCCGGGTGACCTGCTGCAGATTCTCCAGCAGTTGGTCGCCGGGAATCACCGCCAGACCGTGGGCGAACAGTTGTGGATTGCTGACGGTCGCCGAGCAGACCGCCATGTACAGCGGGCCCAGCGCGAACACCAGCCCCAGGGTCAGCAGCAGGTAAGCACCTGCGTTGAACAGCCGGTTATGCTCGATCATGCTTTCACCCCGCGACGCTGGAAGCGCGACAGGAGTTTGAATTGAGCGATGCTCAGCGCCACCACCGCGAGCAGCATGAGCACTGACAGGGTCGATGAGCCTGCCAGGTCCAACCCCATGAACCCGTCGGTGTAAATCTTGTAGGCCAGCACATTGGTGGTGTCGCCAGGTCCGCCTTGGGTGAGGGTGTCGACCAGGCCGAAACTGTTCGACAGGCTTTCCAGCAGGTCGATGACAAACACGAACAACAGATAGGGCGCGATCAGGGGCAGTTGTATGTCGAGCATGCGCCGCAATGGACCTGCGCCATCCAGTGCTGCAGCGGCGAGGTAGTCGTCGGGCACCGATTTCAGGCTGGCGACCAGCATCACGAAGTTGAACGGCACCAGGCACCAGGCATACGCCACGATCAGCAACAGCATGCTCTGTATCGGGCTGGAGTAGGGCGCCCAGGTGCCGGGTGCAATCGCGTTGAGCCAGGCGAAAATACCCATCACCGGATTGGCCAGCACATGAAAGACGATACCGATGGTTGCGCCCGATACCGCGTAGGGCCAGATCAGCAGGTTGCGAAACACGGCGTTGCCGCGCAGTTTCAGTTCCAGGCACAGGGCAAGCACCAGCGCGATGAGGATCGAAAGCACGACGCTCGATAAGCTGAACACCAGCGTCGAGCCCAGCGACGCCAGCACGCCGGGGTCTTTCAGCACACGCCAGTAATTGCTCAGACCAACAAAGATTTCATTGCCGCCGAAGGGTGGCACCAGATGAAACGACCACCAGATGGCCTGGATCGCAGGCCAATAGAAGAACAGGCCGAGCGCCAGCAGTTGCGGCAGGGCGAACAGTAACGCCAGACGTGGCTGTGGGAAATGCGCACGCGGTTTCATGGCGTTGCCTCGTTTGAGTCGTTGCTGGCCTGGGCCTGATGCATCTGTTGAAACAGCCCCAGCAGCTGGTTGGCCCGCAGCGTCGTCTGGCGCAGGGCCAGATCGATGCTCTGGCGACCCGCGAGCGCGTTCTCCATTTCCTGCGACCAGATCAGGCGCATCAGCGTGATAAAACCGCAGCGCAAAGGCGCGGAGGGCTGACCGTTGATATCGGTCAGCGCTGCCAGTCCGACCGTCATTGCCGATGGCTCGCTGGCTGCGGATTGCAAGCGTGCGGCGGCAGCCTGAGTAACAGGCAGGTAGCCCGTCCGTGCGCTGAACATCAACTGATTGTCCGGTTGCAGCACGAATGCCAGAAATTCCGACACCAGTCGGTAATCCCTCACGGAATGCCCGCGCATCACCCACAGCGAGGAGCCTCCGGGGACATTGGCGCGTCGTTGGGTACCCGCGTAAATCGGCAGTGCCGTGACCTGAATATCGGATTCGGGCGTGCTGTGCACAACATTCCACGCCCCGGTGGAGTCGATCAGCATGGCGCAGTCGTCGGTGGCAAACGCCAGTGCCTGCTGTCCGCTGCGGGTTGCATCCTCATGGACCACCAGACCTTCACGGGCCCATTGCGCGAGGTCTTTCATGAGACGCAGATGGGAGCCTTCGTCGAATTGATAACGGTCACTGCCTGCGGAGCGAACAGCAACGGCGGTGCCTTGCGCTGCGCTGGTCTGCTCCAGCCAGATCCAGGGCGCAAACGCGCTGACGACCGGGCATTTCTGGCCGCTTTTCTTAAGGGCTCGCAAGGCATCCGCAAAAGCTTCCCACGTGGTGGGTGGCGCACTGATCCCGGCAGCGGCCAGCGCATTTCTGTGCGTGTAGAGCACGGCTGTGGACGCCGCAAAAGGCTGCGCCGCGAGCGTGCCGTGATCGTCGGCGTAGTAGCGCCGCAAGGCTGGCAGAAAGGTGTCGTCGGGATAGGCCCTGTGATGATCGGCCATGATCGCCTCGACAGGTCGGGTGGCACCGCCCAAGAGCATGTCAGGCGTGGCGACGTCGTAAATCTCCACCAGTGCCGGGCCTATTCCCGCCCGGTAAGCGGCGACGGTTTTCTGCAGCGTCTGCTCATAGCTGCCTTGGCGAATGCAGTGCAGACGATCCTCTTCCTCGCGTTGCGCATTGAAGCTTCTGCACAAGTCCGCGATGGCACTCCCGGCCGCGCCACTGTGGCTGTACCAGAACTCGGCCGGTGCGGCGAAGGTGTGTGCAGCGAGCGACAGCAGGGCCAGCACAGAAAACATCTTACGGATGGAAGGCATGAGAACACTCACAAGAACTCAATGCCATTTAATACAGGTTGTGTGTAGTATTTGTGACCTGCGCGACTTTTATTAAATTTTCATGATTGAAGTGTGCAATGGATGGTGGGCGATACACTGCTTCACGCGCCGACTGTTTTAATCCTCCTATGATTTGAAGATTCCATGCCTCTCGACCTCGACACGCCACTTGATTCGCATCAACCGTTGAGCCTCAATGAACGCAAGCTGCTGGACATCCTTCGTCGTCGAGGCGCGATCACCCGTGCCACGGTTTCGACCGAGATGGACCTGGCTCAACAGTCGGTGCACCGGCTTATCGAAGAACTGATCAGCCGTGGTCTGCTGCGCAGCGGTGAGCGCGTCAAAAACGGTCGCGGCCAACCCAGCCCGCGGATCGAACTGATCAACGAAGCGGTGTATGCCATCGGCGTATCGATCAACACCGACTCGGCAGTGGTCTGCGTCGCCGATTTGGGCTGCAATGTGCTGGAACAGGTCACCCTGCGCACGCCGCCGTTAAGCCGCAACAGCACCCTGGATTCGCTGGAAAAGACCATCGAACGCATGCTTCAGCGCAACGGCATCGAAGTGCAACGGGTCGTCGGCATGGGCTTCGCGATTGCCGGCTTTTTTCTCGAGAACCGCCAGATCAATGCGCCTGAACCGCTGCGCGACTGGTCATTGATGGACCTGCAACCGGTGCTGGAAGAACGATTCGGCATGCCGGTCTGGCTGGAAAACAACGCCACCACCGCAGCCATCGGCGAAAGCCTGGTCGGTGTGGGCGCCTGGGCCAGCAACTTCATCTACCTGTCATTCAACTTCGGCTTCGGCGCGGGCGTCGTGATTAACGGCAAGCCGTACTTCGGCAGCCACGGCAACGCAGGCGAGATCACCCTCTACAACGACGAAGAATCGATAAACCGTCCGGCTCTGCGTTACTTGCTCGAAGACCTGCATCAGAGCGGCGTGCAGGTCGACTCGATCGAAGACCTGCGCTCGCGCTTCGACCTCGACTGGCCCGGTGTGGATACCTGGCTGACACGCGTCAAGCCCACCCTGGATCGTCTGGTCAACGCACTGGCCGGGTTGTTCGATCCGCAGGCCGTGGTGTTTGGCGGGCAATTACCGCCCGAATTGGGAAAACGCCTGATCGCCGCGACGACTTTCTGGGGCACCCATCGCTACAACTCCCCACCGCCTCGGCCGCAGTTATTGCTGAGCGAGACGAATGGCGATGCGGCGGCTCTGGGGGCGGCGTTGGTGCCGTTGAAAGAGCGGTTTTTTGTTTGATCTGTCGTCAGTATCGAGTCGAAGCGGGCATTCAACGCATGATGACAGCTACGCCAAAAGCATTTTGACGCCCTCAGCCCTTCTGTCTTAGAGCTTGCATCAGTTGCTCAACGACGATGGCTTCAACGGCACCTTCAGTGGCGTCCGCCTCAAAAGCAGCGCAGCAAGCCGATGCGTCGCCATCGCCGATGCGATAGACAGCAATGACGCTGCCTGGCCCGCAGCCTGTGTGCCCAGCTAGAGAATGCCCGCCGTCAATCGAACCTTGCATCAAGCCGAGGCCATAGCCCGGCGTGATCCATGGGCGCCCTGAAATCGGGCCGCCTAGTGTTCGTGCTGTCTGCATTTCCTGAAGCAAGCCTGCGCAGAGGAGCTCTGCACTGAGAAGTCGGTCCAGAAATAGCGCTGCTTGAGAAATCGGACCTATCAACAAGCCGTGGTAAACCCAGGCGGGGTCATCATTCGAGGTACTTCCCAGAGGGATCGTTTGTAGGTCGGCTCGCGCTTTAGCAAAGCGAACGTTCGAGATACCCAGAGGGGCAAGAGCACGTTGAATCACTGCATCATCAAGCGTCAGATCGGTCAGCCGTTCAATGAGCCTGCCGATGAATAAGTAGCCGACATTCGAGTAACGCCAGCCGTTTCCAGGGCTGTATCGAAGTCGAGTACCGTCAAGACGTCGCATCATTTCATCTGCCGGCCAAGCGGGCTCACCGTTAGCAACGGCGGTGTGATACTCCGCAAGTTCTCCGTAATCAGCCAGGCCTGCTTCATGCCGCAGTAGCTGGCGCAAAGTGAAAGGTTGATCAGGGATAGGGTCGTCCAACCCGGTCAGTCCATCCTGTACCAACGAGAGGGCTGTCGTAGCCAGGACCGTTTTCGTAAAGCTCCACCATGGGGCTATCAGTTCCAATCGGTCTGGCGTTTGTGGCCGACCATTGGACAAGAGTGAAATGAGCATTGGCTTCCCTGGAGTGGTGAGCGGATCGACAGCCCGACAAGATATCCCAATTACTCTTCTTTGCCGGGTGGGGGGACGTCAGCCGTTTGTGCTGTGATGCACGACTGCTTTTGGCCATTAGCCGCATTTGGCGGGGCAGGCAGGTGCGTTGGCTGGCCATTAACATTTATTCATGCAATCGGTGCTTAAGATTCAAGAAACTCGGCCGATTATACGATATTGCTGAAATTAAGTTGGCTCTAATCATCGTTGAATAAGCCGTATTGTACAGTCGGAGTTGACAAGTGAAGTTACGCCTGAGCTGCAAAGCTATAATGATCGCCCTGTCGTTTGCCTTGTCGAATGTGGCGATTTCTGAAGAGCTTAAAGTGTACAACTTTTCGCCCGTCAATCAGTACAATCTTAATCTTTCAGCCAGCTTTTGGAATCCAATCATAAAGTATGTGTCCGAAAAAAGCGGCGTGAATCTTACGCTGAAGTTAGGGCGAACGTCCTCTGATACAACGAGTTATGTGCTCGCCCAAGAAGTTGATTTCGCTTTTACCAATCATCTGTTTAGCCCGGAACGCGACAAGATGGGCTGGAAGGTGTTTGGTCGCCGTGACGCGCCTGCGCTTGAGGGGCAAATCGTGGTGCCTGCCGACTCGCCAATTCATAGCCTTTCGGAGCTGGAGGGCAAGGAAGTCGTGTACCCGGGACCGGAAGCGTTCATTGCTTATAAAGTCACAAGCTCGGAATTGGTCAAGAAAGGGATCAACACGTCTACTGTGTTTGCAGGGAACATGGACGGTGCTTTCAGCCAACTCCTCAGTGGTAAGGCTCAAGCGATGGGAGCCAATTCACAGCTGGTAAGCGGCTACACGGAGAGAGAAGGGAAGTCGTTCCGCGTACTGTGGAGTTCAGCCTCGTTCAATGATTTGGCCCTCATGGCATCCCCTCGGGTTTCTAAAAAAGAACGTGATGCGGTCGCCAACGCATTTTTTAATATGCAAAACGATCCCGACGGTAGCAGGGTTCTTCGTGAGGCGACCGAGCTGGTCCATGCACCGGCACCGATTACCTTCATTCCTGCGACGGAAGCGGATTATGCGTCCTATCGTGATTTTTATAACAGTTTGCCAGCAAACCTTAAGTAAATAATTTCAACGTTAGCTGGAGAGGCTGTTAATGAATTTCTTTAAAAGCCTGCTGCCCAAATCACTGACGTCGCGAATACTGGCGATGTTATCCATTCTGATACTGACTTTTTTGACGACAGGGCTGGGACTGTTTTATAAAAACCAGCTGCTTCAGCATATTGAAGAGATACAAGACACCGCTAACATGCTCATTGAGGTTGCGGCGCAAGCGGTTGAGGAAAGTGTCGTCATCGGCGATTACGACACCATCAAAAGAACCCTCGAAAAAACCCTGGCTCGCTCGCCGTTCAAGTCGGCCATGTTTATTGACCTGTCGGGTGGCGTGATTCGCCTTGAGGCAGCCAGTGCGCCGGTTGGAAGAGCGCCTGCGTGGATAGAGTCTGAAGTCGCTGCAAGATTATTCGATGTCAATCGCCCGATCACTATTGGCGGAAAAGATTATGGTGTGATGCGTTTGTCTTTTAATGCCGAGAGAATTGCTGCCGAACTCTATAGTCTTGTGATCCAGGCTACATTGTTTGCGGTATTTTTTCTGCTGATAAGTTTGATGTTGATGGGGTTCATGATCAAGCGTTCGCTTGCTCACCTGGGCAAACTTCACTCTTATGAGGCGGAAATTGCTTCAGGTGCAGTGGCAGCAGAAGCGATGTTGGTCGCTGATGCTCCCATGGAAATACAGGAGGCTATAAAAGCGGTAAACCGCACTGCCGCAAGTATGCGCAATCACTTTGGTCTGCGTATCGAATCGTTGATGAATACCTTGGTGCAGCATAAAAATGCCCTGGATGAGGTGTCCATCGTTTGCGAAGTGTCGGCCTCCGGACGTATCACCTACGTTAACGAACGATTCGTAACAAGCTCACAGCACTCGCGAGCCGAGCTTTTAGAGTTGACGATCGATGAGGTCTGGACCGGCATGTCTTCAACCACTGAACCGTGGCAATGGGCACCGGAAAATGAGGTGTGGAACGGTGAGGTCAGGCTCTCAGGTCGCAGCGGCAAGGTTGCATGGCATCGACGCACTATCATACCTATTCTCGATGACCTGGGCGGCGTTGAAAAATATATCTGCATCGATATCGATATCACCGATCGAAAAGAGTTTGAGGTGGCGATTCTGGATAACTCCAGAAGGCAAAACCTTATCGCCTTGTTTGGCCAGCAGGCGTTGACCGAGGAAAACGTCAGTGTTCTGGGTGAACGGGCAACACTGACTGCGGCGCAAGGATTGAACTTGAGCAAGGCCGCTTTACGGGTCATTGATCGAGTGAATCATGAGGTCATCCTCAGCGCGGAGGTTGGCTTCACCGACGTTGAGATCCGCAGTGGTTATCACAATGATTTTTTGAGCGGGACTGCTGCTTCTGTCGGGTTTTTCATTAATGCTGATGCGCCAGATAGCAGGTACGCGCTGCTTCCTGGTGAAACAGTGGACGTTTGCAATATTAGAAGTGGCCTGGAGGTTGATATCTCTTGCAGGGAGGTCTTCAAGGGCGTTCTTGGTGTGTATGCCAGCAGGGATTACACGTTTACGCGTGAAGATGTCAGCTACCTTCAAACACTTGCCAACCTTTTGGCAGCCGCGCTTGAAAGGCATGACGCAAAGAGAAAGCTCACCTACCTGGCCGAAAATGATTCGCTTACCCATCTGCCTAATCGCTGGTTTCTCAGCAATTATCTGCGCGAGATAATCAGTCGGACAACGTCAGCGCCAGATGCAGTAAGCGTCATATTCATAGATTTGGACAGGTTCAAGGCCGTCAATGACACCATGGGGCATTCAGTAGGCGATCAATTGCTTATCCAGGCGGGTCGACGCTTGAAAGGCTGCATGGATGAGAACAGTGTGGTTGCGCGGCTGGGAGGCGATGAATTTTCGATTGTCGTCACACACAACGTCTATTCCGAGAGCCTCATAAAATCGCTGGCGACCCACGTTGTTGATGCGCTGGGCAAACCGTTCAACCTTGGCGGTCAGGATATATTCGTTTCAGCGAGTGTAGGCATCGCTAATTATCCATTTGACGGGCGTGACACTGGCGTTATCTTGAAGAATGCGGACACCGCCATGTACCATGCGAAAAAAAGTGGCCGTAACAATTTCAAGTTTTACAACGCCAGAATGAACGAAAGTTTAACCAGACGCTTGCAAACGGAAACGCTATTGCGGGGTGCGCTTGATCGCGATGAGTTTATTCTGCATTTTCAGCCAAAGGTCAGCCTCGCCGATGGCAGGATAAGTGGTCTGGAGGCTTTATTGCGCTGGAATCACCCGGAGCAAGGTATGATTTCTCCGGCCGATTTTATCCCTATTCTTGAGGACACTGGCCTGATCATTCCTGTCGGCGTTTGGGTTATACGGAAAGTCTGTGAAACCCTAAAAAGCTGGGAAGAGAACAACATAAGGCTGGTACCGATCGCCATCAATCTATCCGTCAGGCAACTTCAAGTCAAAGGCCTGGCTGAGACCGTCAAGCACGTCGTTGAAGCATACGGTATCAACCCCGCTCTTTTAGAGTTCGAACTGACGGAGTCGATGCTGATGATCGATCCCGAGTCGGCGGTTGAGATACTTCGAGATATAAAATCGTATGGTATAAGCCTCTCCGTCGATGATTTCGGAACGGGCTATTCCAGTTTGGCCTACCTGAAGCGGTTTCCTCTTGATGCCCTCAAAATCGACAGGGCGTTCATAAAGGATATCACCAGCAATCATGAGGACGCCGCGATCACCAGGGCAGTAATCGTACTGGCGCACGAATTGGGTCTTAAGGTCATTGCAGAAGGCGTTGAAACAGTCGACCAGCTGGAGCTGCTCGTGGCGTATGGCTGCGATCAAATGCAGGGTTATCTTTTCAGTAAGCCTGTCATCAGTGATGAGTGTGCAGCGATGATCAAATCGTCACGCAGTCTGGATATAGGGTTTTCTGAAAGTGGTGTGGCGTAGCGTAGTAGTGATAGCGTCTGCGAGAGCGGTCATGGCGCGCCGCTGTACGCAGCGCCCACTTTTAGCTGTTAGCCGACAGCTTCAGGGGGGATCTGCACGATGTGGGTCGCGTGAGAATCCTCTATTCGAATGAAGCCTCCGTCGTAAAGCGTGTCCAACAGCATGCTGAGTGTTGGGTCAACCCGCTTCCAATTGCAATCATCGGCGAACGGTTGTAACGAAGTATCGTGAGACGACCCAGAGCATGAAATCCTTTGCGGCTGTGGCCAAGGGTTTCTCAGATCATTCGCCTGGAGGTCTGCGCCAGCCTTAAGATTATTGACGAAGTTTTAGTTGATGGCACAATAGTGGCTTCTATCGCTGTCGTACGAGGCAGTGGTAAGGCCGCAATTCTTGAATGGATTCGGACAGACGTTCTGTTATTGACTAAGGAAAATCGTAAATGAAACGCTTGAAGACACTGGGCCTTGCGGCAATGCTGGTATTGAGCGGCTGCGCCAGTTTTACCAAGGACGAAGTAGCGCCAGTCACCATGCCTTCCATGGCCAGCTACACGAATAAACCCAACGTGTTCGTTGCGTTCGATTTCTACCAGGGCACACCCGGAACCACCGGCGCAGTAGAAGTACCGCAAGCTCGGGATGCACTCAAGCCCCAACTGCAAAAAGCGCTGACTGACTCTGGGTTGTTTGGCCGAGTGACCCTTGACGAGTTCAAGAAACAGCCAGGCGACTACAGCCTGCACCTCAAGGTGTATAACCATCCGCCAAGCGGTGGCCAATTGGTGATGGCGTTTATCAGTGGTCTGACTCTGACTATTATTCCGTCGATGGCCACCGATCAGTACAGCATGAGCCTGGAGGCGCAGGATTCCCAGGGCAAGGTGCTGAGAACAGTCGGTAACCATGATGCAATCAACACCTGGATAGGTATCTGGTTTGTGCCGATGATGGCCAATACACCGCAGAAGGCTGTTAACGATACGTTTACGCGCCAAGTCAATTCACTGCTCAAGCAGTTGGTGGAGAGCCAGAGTCTGAAGTACTCAATGCTGAAGGTTACTGTTCCGCAGGCGTAATGAACTGACCGCCCGAAAAAAAGAGCCCATTTGGGCTCTTTTTTTATTTGTGATTCAGCGCTTGGGTAAACAGTGGGTCGCTATATAAAGCCTTGAGCAAATCACGCACCAACGGGTTGTAGGCGTTTGCCGCATTGGGGATAGCGACGGCCCCCAAAAAACTGCTGTTCCATTGGCTGCTGACCTGCTTGGTAGCGTCATATTCAACTTTCGCCCCGTTGATCAGGGTAAAGTGCGCGGCGATTGTGCCGGTGCCTGTACCCATTCCAGCGGTCAGTTCATTCTGCGTAACCAGCACATTTAGCTGGCGTGGCGATTGCGGGTCGATGAGATCTGCGCGGTCCAGTTCACCCGTCAGGGCATCCTGGATGTGTTGCGTGATGCTGCCGCTAGGGGATGTGACAGGATTGCCGCGCACTTGCAGTGAATCCTGACCTGCCGCAGCGCTGACCTGAGTCTGACGGATCGGTAAAAGGGGAGGCGTTTGCTTGAGCTTCTGGACGTTATCGAAGCTGGGCTCGTAACGCGTCATGGTCACGCCACAGCCTTGTATCAACAGTGCAAGCACCGCAACCAACAGTAGATTTCCTTTCACTGCATTTCCTTGTCTGAGTTATTTGGGGGCGTGATTATCAGGAACCTCAGATTCAAGGGCAATGCTTGATAGCCTGCTGGCCTACATCCTCAGCGCTACAGCCTCTGCCACAAGGCACTCCAGCGCAAACTGCTCGGTATAGGTCATCTGAATCGGCGTGGTCTCGCCCTTGACGGTCCGTTCCCCATCGAGGATGTAGCGAATGCGTTTGTCGGTCACCCCGATGCGCTTGGCAATCCACGAAGGGGTTTGACCGATGCGCGAGATCAGTTTGTCGGCATATTCGGTGGAGGGGTTATAGAGTTCTGCGTTGGGTGTCATGGTGTGTCCAGATGGAAGTCAGGCGCTATAGATGCGGGGGAGTATGCAGCACCGTGCGCTGTTCGTCGCCGTGGGGCTGGCAACCGACACGTATTATGCAGCGACTGGCAGATTGCCTTCGCTAGCAAGCTCGCTCCCACAGATGCCTGTCTTCAGGAGCAGGCCCGTTCCCGCAGGATCCTGTCTCCAGGAGCACACCGCGCAGCGTCACTCAATGCAAGTGGCGGATGGGGCGATCCTTCGCCCGTCCTCAGTCAGCAACGATCAGAGCTTCACGCCCAGTGTTACAAACGCGCTGCGCGGTGTGCCCACCTGAAGGATCTGCAGGTTGCCCGCCGGGTCGGTGGCTGCGCTGGCGTCGGTGTTGAGGGTGGAGATGTAGCGTTTGTCGAACAGGTTGACCATGTTCAGCGACAGCGTGGTGTCCTTGAGGGCGCCGAGTTTGCCGAAGTCATAGCCGAGGTTGGCGTTTGCCAGCCAGTAGCCGCTGACACTGGAGTCATTGGTGTAGGTGTAATAGCGCTTGCTGATGTAACTGCCTTGCAAGCCGGCGTTCCAGTGTTCCCAATTCCAGTCCAGGTTGCTCGAGTACATCAGTTTCGGTGTATCGACGACGGTCTTGCCTTTTACATGAACGGTGTTGCCGCCGCTGGCGTAGTCATCGTCGTAAGTGCTGTGGTTATAGGACATGGAGTTGGACCAGCGCCAGTTCTCATTGGGCGTCAGGCCGAACGACAGTTCCAGGCCTCGACTGGTGACCGAGCCGACGTTGGCGACGCCGTTCTGGCAGATGACGATGCCGGTGCAGTTGGTGATGGCGACCAGGCGGTTATCGAATTTGGTGTTGTAGATCGCCGCCGAGGCCGAATACAGTTTGGTGCTGCGGCGCACGCCCAATTCGACGGTTTTCGAGGTTTCCGGCTTCAGGTCCTTGAAGCCGTTCTGCGCATCGACGGCGCTCTGCGTCGTGAAGAACGGGCTGTACCCGCCACTCGGGAACGCAGCCATGTTTTCCGAGTAAGAAGTGAAGACTTCGTCGTCCTCGTCGAGTTTGTAGGTTGCGCCTATTTGCGGCAGAAACCTGTCCCGCGCTTGCAGCGAGCCACTGGCGTAACCGCCGCCTTTGCCTTCGGCTGTTGAGGTCGTCACAGTATTTTTCGCGCCGAACTCAAGTTTGAGGCGGTCATCGAGCAGGGTGTAGGTGTCGCGCAGGTAGAACTGCCGGGTCAGGTCGTTGTAACTCTGATCCAGAACGGTGGCCGCCAGGGGCAGGCCATCGGTTTTGACGATGTGGTTCTGCGGCGTCGCATTGGTGGTATCGAACAGGTAACGCGAAATGTCGTTCTTGTTGGACTGAATCCAGAACCCGCCCTGAATTTCATGCTGGCCGAGATAGTAGGTCAGCGAGCTCTGGAAGCCGGTTCGATCGATGCCGTATTTTGTGCTGCGAATCGAATTGCTCGGCACTGTCGTCGAGCCGCTGGTGTAGACGAACGGGTAATACGAGTTGCCCCGACCCGAGTCATGGTGGTGATAGACGGTCGCGTCCAGGACCAGATCATCGGTCAGCGAGAAATTGCCGTTGAGGATGTCCAGTTCGTCGTCGCGCAGGCTGCTGGCGTTGTAGGTCGCATCGTTTGCGCTGGTTACCCCGCCGGTATAAATGCCGTTGGCCGCATTGACCGCGCGGGTCCAGTCCGGCGTGTAGTAGCTCCAGTTGTAGCCCAGACGCTGGATGATGCTCTTCGACAGGTTCGGCAGGTTGGCTTCGTCATGTGACGAGGTGCTGTGGAAGAAACTGACCCGGTTGTCGCCGAAGTTGTAGTTGACCTTGGCGTTCACTGCGTCGGACTTTTGCGGGTTGCTGTGGCCTTTCCAGGCGTCGGCATCGTACTTTTCGCCTGACACGTACGCTGAAAGTCCGTTGTATTCGCCAGTATCGACCCGCATGAAAGTGCGCGAGGTGTCGTAGCTGCCCAGGGTTTGCGACAGGCGCGCGCCGAACTCTTTATCGGGATTGGAACTGGTGAACTGGATGGTGCCGCCCAGATCGCTGTTCGATGCCGTGCCCAGTGAGCCGATGCCGGGTGCCACTTCGCTGGAGGCGATGTTTTCAGCGATGATCGCCCGGGTGATGCTCAGGCCATTGAAGTTGCCGAAGCTCATGTTGCCGAGGGTGACGCCGTCCAGCGTGTAGCCCAGGTGGTGCATATCGAAGCCGCGCAGGCTGATGCGCTGGCTGCCTTCCTCACGGCCCAGCGGGTCACCAGACTGAAAGTTGACCCCAGGCAGGCGTTGCAGAACCTTCATCGGGCTGGTGCCTGCCGAGTAAGCCTTCACATCCTTTTGCGTCACGCGCTGCACCTGGCGAGTCTCGCCCTGACCGATCACTGACACCGTGCCCAGCGTCATGGCGGCGGTGTCGTCGCTGGCGGGCGCCGTTACCGAGGTGGGCACCTCGTCATCGGCCTGAATGAACGGGCTGATCAGGCACAGTGAGTTCAATGAAACCAGCAGCGCTAGGCGCGTTACCGGGAATCGAGGGGCACGCGGTATCGATCGATTGTTCATGGAAAGATTTTCCTGGGGGCGTCAGGGCGCCGCGCTTGCGGCGGGTCATGTGGTTAACGACAGGTTTTTGTTTCAGGGGCTTTCGGTAATCACCGACAGGCGACTGATGCCGGCCTTCTGCACATCGGCCAGTACCTGCGCCACGCGGCCGTAACCCGTCGCCTGATCGGCGCGCAGGCTGACGGCGACGTCCGGGTTTTTGCTGTGCAGGGCTTGCAGCGCCTCCGGAAGTTGCTCCAGCGCTACAGCTTCGCTGTCGATGAACACGCCGCCAGTGGCGTCGACACTCAGCACCACCGGGTCGGCCTGATCCAGTGAGGTGGTGGCGACGGTCTGCGGCAGGTCCAGCGGTATGGCGTTATTGAGCAGCGGTGCGGTGACGATGAAGGTCACCAGCAGCACCAGCATCACATCCACCAACGGCGTGATGTTGATGTCGCTGATTGCATCGTCATCATTGGACGTGGAGAAGGACATGTCAGCTCACTCCTTTCAGGCTCGGGGCCGTCTTGTCGCGATGGTCGGGTTGCAGCCGGAAGGCGTTGCGTTGCGAGAGGTTGAGGAAATCCACGGCGAACTCCTCAAGGTCCGCGATCACCAGCTTCAGACGCCGCCCGAAGAAGTTGTAGGCCAGCACCGCAGGCACCGCGACGGCGATGCCGACGCCGGTCGCTACCAGCGCTTCGCCAATGGGCCCGGCGACCACCGCAATGCTCGCCGACCTGGCCTGGCTGATCGCAGTGAGTGCATGAATGATCCCGAACACCGTACCGAACAGGCCGATGAAGGGCGCGGTGCTGCCGATCGATGCCAGCAGGATCATGCCGCTCTCCAGGCGACGACGTTCCTTGTGGATCTGTTGGCGCAGGCTGCGCTCGAGCAAGTCCTGGCGGTTCCAGCTGTGGCCCAGGTCCGGCGAGTCGTGGGGCGCGGCGAGGGCCTGCGCGCCGGCATCGGTCAGGCGCGCCAGGCTGCCTTCACTGTTCGGCAGGTGCAGCGCATTTTTGAGGTCGCGGGCGGCCCAGAACTGCGTGGCGTAGCGTCGGTTCTGCCGGGTCAGTCGCCAGTGCTGAAAGGTCTTGCCGAGCAGCAGCGCCCAGGTCACCAGCGAGAAAATCACCAGCAGGGCCATTGAGGATTGGGTAATGAGTACGGAGTAAGCAGTGTTCATGACGTGAGCCTCAGGGTGCGAGTTTGAAAGCCATGGGGACGTTGACCCAGCCTTCTACCGGGGTGTCGCCGCGTTTGGCGGGAATAAAGGTCCATTGCCGGACGGCTGCCTGCGCGGCGTCGTCCAGCGACGGGACGCCGCTGCTTTGCAGCACCTGCACCTGGTCGGTACGTCCGTTGGGCAGCACATGCACACGCAGCATCGTCGTGCCTTCCTGATGGCGGCGTGCGGCGGCGGGCGGGTAGACCGGTGGCGGATTGTTCAGGTAACCGGCGCGGCCTATGGGCGCGGTGGTGGTCTGTGGTGCCGCTGGCGCAGGTCTTGGCGCTGCAGCAGGCGTTGGTGTGGGCGCCGTGATGGAAGGCGCCGGCGCAGCAGGTTTGGCGACAGGTTTGCTTGGTGCGGTTCTGGGCTGCGCCTTGGGCTTGGGTAGCTCGGCAGGTTTGGGCTCAGGAGGCGCTGGCGTGGGGGCTGGCTCTGGCCTGGGAGCTGGCGCAGGCGCAGGCGGCTCCGGTGCTGGCTGAGGGGTGGGCTCAGGCGGCGTCGGCTGGGCTACCGGCAGCGCAACGGGCGGCGGTACCCACTGCACGGTGATCGGCATCGGCGGGGTCGGCTCGGGCGCTTGCGGGTGATCGGCCATCAGCCACGCTGCCAGCGCGGCATGCAACCCGATCGCCAGTGCAATCGCCAATGCGGCGTGCGGCCATGTGCGTGGTGCGTTGTGGCTGTGCTGCTGGACGACAAGCGACGAAGGGGCAACGTTGCAGTTACCCACAGGCTGATGGGGCCAGTGGCGTAGCTGACGCGGCGGTAAGCGGCGGGACAGTATCAGCGTTGACATGAATTCAGCTCACCCGTGAAAGAATACAAGCCCGTCGTGTTGGCGAGAGGCTCGTTTCAACTGGAGCTGATATTAATACTCGTTGTGTGTATTAATTATGACCGCCGCCGTGTGATCGTGGTTTTCTGCTGTTGAAAGTGAACCCGGCTTGTCGCGCAATTGTTCGTAAATTTCATTAGGCAAGGCATTTGCTGCAATGCTATCTGTCCAGACTTGCCAGGTTCGTACTGACACGAAAACGTATTGCCGCGCAGGCTGGGCAACAGGGCGTCACCCTCTTGATCCGCGGTTCACACCTTGGACAGAAACGGGAGAACTCGATGAAATTGCTACGTTACGGTGAAAAAGGCTTGGAGAAACCCGGGCTGCTGGATGCCAACAACCAGATCCGCGACCTGTCTGCGCACATCAGGGATATCGCGGGCGAGGCACTGAGCCCGGCCAGTCTGGCGAGCCTGGCGGCAATCGATCCTGCCAGCCTGCCGCTGGTTTCGGGCCAACCACGCATCGGGGCGTGTGTCGGGCAGGTCGGCAAATTCATCTGCATAGGCTTGAACTACGCTGACCACGCGGCAGAGTCGCAGATGGACGTGCCGAAGGAACCGATCATCTTCAACAAGTGGACCAGTGCTATTTGCGGTCCCAACGATGATGTCCAGATCCCCCGTGGTTCGCTCAAGACCGACTGGGAGGTCGAGCTGGGCGTGATCATCGGCAAGGGCGGACGTTACATCGACGAAGCCGATGCCATGGAGCATGTAGCCGGGTATTGCGTGATCAATGATGTGTCCGAGCGCGAATGGCAGCTTGAGCGCGGCGGGACCTGGGACAAGGGCAAAGGCTTCGATACCTTCGGCCCTTTAGGTCCTTGGCTGGTGACTCGCGACGAGATTGCCGATCCTCACTCGCTCGACCTGTGGCTGGAAGTGGATGGCCATCGTTACCAGAGTGGCAATACACGCACGTTGATTTTCAGTGTGCCGCAACTGATCGCCTACCTGAGCCGTTGCATGAGCCTGCAACCAGGCGATGTCATCTCGACGGGGACACCGCCGGGTGTGGGACTGGGCGTGAAGCCACAACCTGTCTTCCTGCGTGCAGGGCAACGCATGCGTCTGGGGATCACGGGGCTGGGCGAGCAGAATCAGTTGACCGTTCCGGCCGACTGATCCGCTGCCAGCAGGGAGTCAGTCGGCTCCCTGTCACACCAGCCATCAGCCCTGCACAAACGCCAGCAGGTCTTTGTTAAGCGTCTCTGCATGGGTCACTGCAAACCCGTGCGGTGCTCCTGAATACACCTTAAGTTCGGCACCCTTGATCATCGCAGCAGCCCGTTTGCCCGAGGCTTCGAACGGCACCACCTGATCATCGTCACCATGAATCACCAGGGTCGGCACATCGATTTTTGCCATGTCCGGGCGGAAGTCGGTTGCGGAGAACGCTGTCACGCAATCCAGCGTGCCCTTGAGTGAGGCGAGCAGGGCGATGTTCAGCGTTTGCGTCTGTACGCCTTCGGAGACTTTCTGGCCGTGGTTTATGCCATAGAACGTGCTGGCGAAGTCGCTGATGAACTGGGCGCGGTCCTTGAGCAGGCCTGCCATGATGCTATCGAATATGGACTGGTCGACGCCTTCCGGGTTGTCAGCGGTCTTGAGGAAGAACGGTGTGACCGAGCCCAGCAACGCCAGTTTGGCCACCCGCTTGCTGCCATGTTTGGCGATATAGCGCGTGACGTCACCGCCGCCCATGGAGAAACCCACCAGTGTCACGTCGCGCAGATCGAGGT
Organism: Pseudomonas sp. NFACC10-1; assembly: GCF_900119195.1. Taxonomy (NCBI): domain Bacteria; kingdom Pseudomonadati; phylum Pseudomonadota; class Gammaproteobacteria; order Pseudomonadales; family Pseudomonadaceae; genus Pseudomonas; species Pseudomonas sp. NFACC10-1. The sequence goes on from NZ_FPJB01000005.1 coordinate 62,294, forward strand.
GTTCGATCAGATCGGCGATGTCGTCAGCGAAGGTGTCATAGTCATAGCCGGTCCACGGCTGACCGGAACGACCGAACCCGCGGCGGTCGAAGGCGATGGTGCGATAGCCCCGGCTGCTCAGGTATTCCATCTGGTATTCCCACATGTCCGCATCCAGCGGCCAGCCATGGCTGAACAGGACCGGTTTGCCCGTGCCCCAATCCTTGTAATAGATCTCGGTGCCATCTTTGGTGTTGAACGTGCTCATGCAGATTCCTCTCGATGTCAGGTTCTCGATGTCAGGGTTATCGGGCGAGCGCTTTGGTGCGCAGGCGGGTGCACGCTTTCGGCAGCTCCCGATAATTCCGGCAGTGAGGGTTTTGCATAGTTCAGTCGAGAAGACTGAGCGTACTGCCCAACCGCGGTTTTCTGAAACATTGCCTCATCGTATTTCCCTGCCGAAACCGAACTTGCCGCGCATACGGGAATCAGTTCATTGGGGTCGAGGCTTGCCTTGCCCTGTCCATGGTTTGACTTGCCCATTGAAGGAGAGAACTGCGTGGCGTCTCAGCTGAAAATCTTGATCCTTTCGGGTCTGCTGTTATTCGCAGGCAGTTTCAATCTCCAGGCGGCCGATGTACCTGCATTACCGATGGGCGCGGCGGTGCCGGCAGATGACAAGGCTGCTGAAAAGGCTGACCCCAAAGCCGACCCCAAGGCTGCTGACAAACCCGCCCCGAAAGCGGATGACAAGGCGGCGGACAAGGACAAGGCCGATGCGAAACCGGCTGATGGTGCAGAGCCTGCGGCCGAGGCTCCCGAGTTGCTGGTGCAGGGCGGGTTACTCGGCGCCATCAGTACCAGCATCGATGACGTCCAGGAAAAGCTCAATCTGGATGACAATCTGTTCGACGCTTGGCAACTGCGTGCCGATCGTGCCGCCGACGAGCTGGAAAAGCTGGTCAACAAACGCACTACTCGTTCCCCATGGAGCGTCGCCGGGGACTTCCTCGCCCTGTCTTTTGTATGGATCGCATCGTTTGCGGTTCTGACCACGCTGGGTCGTTTTCTCGCCGTACGCTTGTGCCGCACACCGTTCATGCGGGTGCGCGCACGCAGTCAGGCGCTGCTCAAGTACGTGTTGCCATTTACCCTGCCAGCCATCGTCTGCCTGCCGTTAACCCTTTACGTCAGCCATTTCATGCCGTCTTCGGTAGGCCGTGCGCTGGCACTGTGTTTCGCGTATGCAACCAGCAGCGGCATCGTCTCGACTTCGGTGCTGCTCTGCGTGATCGTGATGTTCAATTTCGGCCACAAGCGTGCCGCCGTGCGCATGATTCGCCGCTACGCGCCAAGGCCATTGTTCGTGGTCGGCTTCCTCGCGGCGCTGAGTGACGCGCTGACCAGTCCGCAGATCGCCCGCCAGTTGGGCAGTAACGTCACCACCAGTGTTGCGGTGTTTACCGGGCTGTTCGCCTCGGTGGTGTTCTGCATGCTGATCATCAAGGTGCGTCGCCCGGTGGCCCACCTGATCCGTAACCGCTCATTGAGCAGTCGCCTGCAACGGCCCGCGCTGCAACAGTCGTTGAAGATATTCTCCAAGCTGTGGCACCTGCCGATCCTGCTGATGATTCTGGTCTCGGCGATCAACCTCATCGGTGCCGGTGAGGACAGTCAGCAAGCGCTGCGTTGTGCGTTGTTCACCACCATTCTGCTGATTGCCACGGTGTTCCTCAGCACCGTGTTCCAGCACCTGTTCAAACCGACCGAGACCCTGGGTCGCGGCGGGCATGTGTACAAGGCGCGTCTGTTGAGCCTGGTGTATGCGGTGCTGCGTATCGCGCTGGCCATCGGGTTCATCGAGATCCTGGGCCGTATCTGGGGCTTCTCGATGTTCGAGTTTGCCCAGCGCAACACCCTTGGCCGGGTGATCAGTGATTCACTGAGCAGCATCGGTCTGATCTTCGTCGTCACCTGGCTATTGTGGGTGGTGCTCGACACCGCCATTCAGGAAGCCCTGAAACCGCCGGTCAATCATCGCAGCGGTCGCCAGCCAAGCACTCGGGTCAAAACCATTCTGCCGCTGCTGCGTAATGCGGTAAAAATCATTCTGGTAGTGATCTGTGCGATCACCACCATGGCCAACCTGGGCATCAACGTGGCACCACTGCTGGCGGGTGCCGGGGTCGTCGGTCTGGCCATCGGTTTCGGTTCGCAGCAACTGGTACAGGACGTGATCACCGGCCTGTTCATCATCATCGAGGACACCTTTTCGGTGGGCGACTGGGTGGTCCTCAGTACCGGCCATTCCGGGTCGGTGGAAAGCCTGACCATTCGCACCGTGCGCCTGCGTGACGGCAAGGGGTTCGTGCACTCGGTGCCGTTCGGGCAAATCAAGGCCGTTACCAACCAGTCGCGGCAATTCGCTTATGCGTTCTTCTCGGTGCAGTTCACCTATGACTCGGACATCGATGACGCACTGGCGTTGATCCGCGAGACCGGCCAGTCGATCAGCGAAGACATCCTGCTCAAGCACAACCTGCAGGGACCGCTGGAGGTCTTCGGCGTCGACCGCATGGACCTCAACGGCGTGGTGCTGACCGCGCAATTTCGTACCTCTTCGGGCGGTCAGTACGCGGTGGGACGTGCGTTCAACGAGCGTCTCAAGCGGCTTGTGGACAAGAATCCGAGCGTACGCTTTGCGCAGACTTATCCACAGATGGTCATGGGGCCGGGCTTCAATAATCCGCAGGCTGGCGTCGAAGCCGAAGGGCCACCCGCGCCCTCGGACCCTGCCATGGCGACACCTTCTGCGCCTGCGCCTGCGCCCGCGCCGCTCAGTCTGTCCAAGGGCAACAGCACGCCGGGCCCGGCCGCTCAGTAACTCAACCGACATGCGCGGACGCTGCAACGCTTTGTCGCGGCGTCATTAACCCGCCAGGCTGCGCAACTGTTGGGGGTTGGCAGGCAACGTGTTATGTTTGCAGGCGTTTTTCAATTGTTCGTTTGATTATCTGATACCGAGCCTGCTGACTCTATGCGAATGCGCCTTATGCTGTTGGGCGGCGGGAATGCCCTCGGGCAGGCGCTGATTCGTCTGGGTGCCGAGGAAGACATTGGTTTCCTCGCACCACGTCCACCGCAAGACGGCTGGGACGTGGCGAGCCTTACGCAACTGCTTGATGACACCCGTCCCGATGCCCTGATCAACCTTGCTTACTACTTCGACTGGTTTCAGGCGGAGACCGTGAGTGAAGCGCGCCTGACTCATCAGGAGCGCTCTGTCGAGCGTCTTGCCGAACTCTGTCAGCACCACAACATCACGCTGGTTCAGCCGTCCAGCTATCGTGTGTTCGATGGTTCCCGCGCGACGGCCTACAGCGAAAAAGACGAGCCTGTACCTCTGGGCCTGCGCGGTCAGGCCCTGTGGCGTATCGAGCAAAGTGTTCGTGCGACCTGCCCGCAACATGTGCTGGTGCGTTTCGGCTGGCTGCTGGATGACAGCACCGATGGTGTGCTGGGCCGCTTTCTCTCGCGTGCGAAAGAACCCGGAGAGCTGCTGCTCGCCGACGATCGTCGCGGCAACCCGACGCCGGTCGACGATGCGGCGCGGGTGATCATTTCGGTCATCAAGCAACTCGATTGCGAAGCGCCGCTGTGGGGCACCTACCACTACGCCGGACACGAGGCGACTACGCCGCTGGCGCTGGGGCAGGCAGTGCTCACCGAAGCGCGTCTGCTGCACGCGCTGGCTATCGAATCGCCCACTGCGCAGGCCCACGCCGCGCGCCCCGATGCAGGCGAAGAACCGCAGCACGCGGTCTTGGCCTGCAAGAAAATTCTCCACACTTTCGGCATCAAGCCCCGCGCCTGGCGGGCCGGTCTGCCAAGCCTGCTGGATCGGTATTATCGACATGTCTGACGCTCCTGTTCTGATCACTGGAGGTGCGGGTTTTATTGGCTCGCACCTGACCGACGCATTGCTTGCCAGTGGGCAGGCCGTGCGTATCCTCGACAACCTCTCGGCAGGCAAGCGCAGCAATTTGCCGCTCGATAACCCGCAGGTCGAACTGATCGAAGGGGACGTGGCCGATGCCGACCTGGTCAAGCGCGCGGCGCAGGGTTGCAAGGCCGTCGTGCACCTGGCGGCAGTGGCCTCGGTTCAGGCGTCGGTAGACGACCCGGTGCGCACCCACCAGAGCAACTTCATCGGCACGTTGAATGTCTGCGAAGCCATGCGCGAAGCGGGCATCAAACGGGTGATCTTTGCTTCCAGCGCGGCGGTGTACGGCAATAACGGTGAGGGCGAAGCGATCACCGAGGACACCACCAAGGCACCGCTGACCCCTTACGCCTCGGACAAGCTGGCCAGCGAGCACTACCTGGATTTCTACCGTCGCCAGCATGGCCTGGAACCGGTGATCTTCCGCTTCTTCAACATTTTCGGGCCACGCCAGGACCCATCGTCGCCGTACTCCGGCGTGATCAGCATCTTTGCCGAGCGTATCCGCAAAGGCCTGCCGATCAGTGTGTTTGGCGATGGTGAGCAGACGCGGGATTTCTACTACGTGGGCGATCTGCTCAAGCTGCTGCTGCAGGCTCTGTCACGAGACAGCGCCATCGAAGGCGCGATCAACGTCGGTCTGAACAAGACCACGTCGCTCAATGAGTTGCTGTCGGCACTCTCGCAAGTGGTCGGCAAACAGCCGGAAGTCAGCTATCAGGCACCGCGCTCGGGCGACATCAAGCATTCCCGCGCGAGCAACCAACGCTTGCTGGAGCACTTCACCATCGACGAGCCAACGCCACTGGTGCGTGGGCTTGAGTTGTTGATGGGACAGTGAGTCCCGCGCTAAGTGCTTGTCGTTATCCGTGCCTCAATCAGCCCTGAAGAAGGTGCTTATGCACCAGAGCATGGAAGGCTATGACGACTGCGATGGACTGAGGCTTTGGAATATGCGGCCTCGGTTACACCGATGCACCGTCTGCACGGGTTTTACTGCCTGTTTCGGCAAATGGTGTCAGCTACCAATTGCCTGCGGCCCAACGCTGGTGTGAGATCTATTGGCTGGTTGCGCAGGATTTAGCTTCCGAATATGTAGGAGCATTCTGCATTTTTTGTAATTGATGATTTTAAGGTGTTCAGCAATTTCAATGGCTTCTAGTATCCATCGTCATTCTTATGAAGGACGCATGGCATGCAAGACGAAGATGAACTAGAGGTAGAAAATCTCGGCGAGGTCAACGTGCACCAAGTGCCGGGAGAGATCGCAGTACCGGGCTTTATTGAAGCATATTTGGCTTATCTTTCTACTGAAAAGGAAACCGATAGCGCACCGGTCATTTTGACGTCACTCCTCTTGAGTCTTATTGGGTTGCTGCTGTTTGTAGTTGGGGGCGCTTTTATCATATTTGGCCCTGACACTGTTCGTATCGACTATCTGACCGGGCTAACGTTTCTTCAGTTTCTTCAACTTTACCCAGGTCCTATCGCTTCCGTAGGTGTGCTGGTGTACGGCATCAGCACCTTTCTTCGTTCCTCGGGCATAGTTGAGCCGATGATTCCGGAGCAGTTCCTGACGGCTAATTACGACCTGAAATTGCCAGAGGGAATTGACGATGATAAGCCGCTGGCGATCACCTATGTCGGTGATGGAGTATTCAGAATTGAGGATACTGTCGAGCAGGCATAATAAGCTTCGGCCCGAAAAGACGTTCAAGAGTCTGGCCATTTTACCTCCTCAAGGCAGTTTTTCGAGGTGCGAAGAGGCAACTTGAACAGGGCTTGAGTTTCTTTGATACAGCTTCACCACTTGGGGGAAGAGCGGATCGAAAGATGCTCTGCTCATCCGCGAACTGTTGAGAACCGATAAGCGTTGTGCACTGGCACGAGCGTCAGCAGCTCCCGCAAAAAACAAAGGCACCCAATAAGGGCGCCTTTGTGCTTGTGGCGCTTAAGACGTTCAGGTCAGAACTTGTAACCCACACCCACCATGTACACCCACGGGTCGATGTCCACGTCGACCTTGGTCTTGCCGACGGCCAGGGCTGACGGGCCGTCCACGGTTGCTTTGGTATCGATGTCGACGTACCAGACCGAGGCGTTGAGCAGTACGTTGTCGGTGATCATGTAATCCATGCCCAGCTGTGCGGCCAGGCCGACCGAGTCCTTGAGCTTGAGGTTGCTGAAGCCCTGATCCTTGCGGTTGCCGGTCAGGTCGGTATCGAAGAACGTGGTGTAGTTGATGCCCACGCCAGCGTACGGCTGGAATTTCGACGACGGTTCCATCGGGTAGTACTGCAACGACAGCGTCGGCGGCAGTTGTTTGATATCGGCCAGCTTGCCATCCAGGCCAGGCCCGAGGCCTTTGACCGACACAGTGTGGCTGAACGGTGTGGCGGCCAGCAGCTCGATGCCGACGTGCTGGGTCAGCATGTAGGCGAAGGTCAGGCCCAGCTGGTTTTCGCCGTCGACAGTCGCTTTGGTGCCGGAAACCTTGGTGCCGTCGAGGCGCACTTCGCCGCTGTCTTCATTGGGCTGAACGTGCGCGACACCGGCGCGAACGATGAAGTCGCCAGGCTCGTAGGCGTGTGCCGCGACCGGGGCGGTGAGGGCAAGCGCGACAAGGGACGCGCGTAGCAGATGCTTGTGCATGGAGGCTCCAGAGATCAGTCAAAATTTATGGGCGTAATGTTAAAGCGCTGTCGAGCGGCGACTTTGACTCAGCTCAATGAAATCGCTGGGAACCTCGTGATCCTTATGAATCCGGCAACTCGTAGACAAGAATCTTGTCTGCCTGCATCTGATAACCCGCTTCTGCCAGTTCGCTGGAAGACGACTTGGCCTGCATCGGTCCTTCGATCCAGTACGGCTGATACAGCTCATCGACCTTCACACCCAGCTCGCTCGTGACATGCACGATCTGGTTCGCCGGTGGCGGCGGCACATGGATGCAGGCGCCGAAATACGGCACCAGCAAAAACTCCGTCACCCGGCCTTCCTCACTGACCTCGAGCGGCACGATGTAGCCCGGTAAACGCACCAGTTTGCCGTCCAGTGCCTTGACCACCGGCGCATGCGGCGCCAGTTGGTGAGCCGCAGGCGCTGCCTCCATGGCCAGTGCATCGGACAGCTTGGACATATCGTGAAGCGGAGTCGTTACCGGCTTCACCACAGGTGCATCGGGTGGAATCATGTCATTCCAGGTCAGCTCACGCGGCTCGGCGGCCCACACTTGAGTGGTAACCGAGAACAGCAGAGTGAGTAGCATGCGCCGCATCATGAAGGTCCTCATAAACGAATCGACAGTCCATCGGCCAGTGACTGCCTGTAGGCTCGCCAGGCTGGCACGGTTCCCATCAACAGCGCGCAGCCGAGAATGGCACCGAGCAATGTCCATTCATATTGGCCAGGTGGCATAGACGACAGGTACAGACCGTAGTTGTCGAGCACGTAGTCGCGGGCCACGAAGATGCCGATATAGAGCAGCGCAAGGCCGCTGATGACACCCGCCAGCGCCAGGGCGAAGGCTTCGAGTATAAGCAGACTTGCGATATGCCAGGGACGCGCGCCGACCGAGCGCAGGATGGCCATTTCCCGGCGCCGTTCATTGAGGCTGGTAAGAATTGCGGTCAGCATGCCGATCAGCCCGGTCAGTACCACGAACAGCGAAATCACGAACAGCGCCTTTTCCGCAGTGCCCATCAGGCTCCACAGCTCCTGCAGGGCCACGCCGGGCAGAATCGCCAGCATCGGCTCACCACGGTATTCGTTGATCTCGCGTTGCAGGCTGAAGGTGGAAATCTTGCTGTTCAAGCCCAGCATGAAGGCAGTGATCGCAGTCGGCGTCAGGTCCATATTGCGCGCCTGATCGGCTGAGATGCGCTCGTTGCCGCGTGCCGGGGCGCCGTTGTGCCAGTCGATATGAATGGCCTCCATGCCGCCCAGACTGATATGCAGCGTGCGGTCCACCGGCGTACCGGTCGGCTTGAGGATGCCGACCACGGTGAACGGTTTGTCGTCATGCTTGACCAGACTGATCGCGGCGACACCGTGCGCCAGGACCAGCTTGTCGCCCAGCTTGTAATGCAGCGCCTTGGCGACCTCCGAACCCAGCACCACTTCAAAGGGATCGGTCTTGAACTCGCGTCCTTCGGCCATCTCCAGGTGCTGTTGGCGACCGAACTGATAATGCTCGAAATACGCTTCACTGGTGCCCATCACCCGGTAGCCACGATGGGAGTCGCCCAGCGAAACCGGGATCGCCCACTTGACCTGCTTGCTGTTGGCGAAGTGCTCGAAGCTGTCCCAGCGAATGTTGTTGGTGGCATTACCGATGCGGAACACCGAGTACAGCAACAGGTTGATCGAGCCGGAGCGCGCACCGACGATCAGGTCGGTGCCGCTGATGGTGCTGGCGAAGCTGGAGCGCGCTTCGGTGCGTACCCGCTCGACGGCCAGTAACAGGCAAACCGACAGTGCAATGGCGAAGGCAGTGAGGAACGCGGTGAAACGGCGATTGGCCAGGCTGGCCATGGCCAGACGAAACAGATACATCTCAAATCTCCACGGCGACGGCGGCGCGATTCAGGTCGCTCAGCGACAGATTGCGATCAAACAGCGGTGCCAGGCTCTGGTCATGACTGACGAACAGCAGGCTGGCCCCGGCCTCGCGGCACTCGGCGAACAACAGGCGAATGAACGCCTCGCGCGAGTCTGCGTCCAGCGCAGACGTAGGTTCGTCGGCAATCACCAGCTCCGGTTGACCGATCAGCGCTCGGGCGGCAGCAACACGCTGCTGTTGGCCGATGGACAGCGAGTCGGCGCGGCGTGCCAGCATCGCAGGGTCTTTCAGGCCCAGGTGGGCGAGCAGGGTGGTGGTGGCTTTCTCGACGCTGCCGTGGCGTTGTCTGGCACGTTCGGCACGCACGCTGGAAAAGTGGCAGGGCAGTTCGATGTTTTCCCGCACCGATAAAAACGGCAGCAGATTGAACTGCTGGAAGATGTAGCCAGTGTGATCGACGCGAAAGCGATCACGCGCGGCCGAAGAGAGGGCCGACAGTTCCTGGTTCAACAGGCGAATGCTGCCGCTGACCGGTTTTTGCACACCGCCCAGCAGGCCCAACAATGTGGTTTTGCCGCTACCGCTGGGGCCTTTGAGGAACAGGGTTTCGCCGCTTTGCAGACGGAATTCGGGGATGTCCAGCAGTTGCGGATGGCCGGGCCAGTTGAAGCGCAGGTCCGACAGTTCGATCAGTGCTTGGGTCATGGGCTGACTCACGCTCGGTTGGAAATTAAAAGACCGGGCCAGGCCCGGTCGTTGTACCGCAGGGTGCGATCAGAATTTCAGCGTCGGGTTGGCTGCGATCACTTCTGCGCCTGACTGGCCACCTGGCGAAATCAGTTGTACCTGAAGCTTCTTGGTGTCGGGAAAGGTTATGAAGATTTGCGACAGGTCGAGCTTCTTCAGAATGGCCGGTGCGTCACAGACGAACTTGTAGTGACCGTGAATTTCGCTGTGCTCATGATGATCGGCTTCGCCGTCCTTGGCGTGTTCATCGTGATCGTCATCCTTGTCGCCAAACAGCGGGCTTTCCAGCTTCACCGAAGTGGCCGAGCAATTGGCGGCATCGGCAATGCTGAACAAGGCGTTGGGCTTGAGCAGCAACTCGCGGGCCTTGGCGACTTTGGCCTTGTCTTCATCCGAGGTCGCAACGTGCTCGAAACCGACGATGTTCATGGCCGGGCTGTCAAATTCGAACTCCAGCGTCTTGCCTTCCAGCACCACATCCAGGCGTCCTACGCCGTGCTCGTGTGCACCCAGGCTGCCATGTTCATCGCCATGATCGTGGTCGTGTTCTTCGGCAGCGTGCGCAGCAACGAGTGGTAACAGGGCGAAAGGCAGGGCGAGTAGCAGACGGCGCATAGCGGGCTCCAGAACAATAATCGGAAAAACTGTTATGTGATCTTATAACAAGTGGCGACCTGCGTGGACGTGTTTTTATCCAGGCGCCGGAAGACCGGGCTTCAGCAAAGCGCTATTGACGGTCTTATCGGGAATACCCGGTCAGGTGTTTATGCCTAAGTAGTCTCACACTTGGCGTCATCAAGTCCTACTCTGGAAGATGAAAATCGCTACACCTGCGCCGGACGCGCAGGAAGGTTTTCATCCCAGCCAGTGCCTGCGCTCGACCTGGGCCGAGTGCGACATCAGGGAAGATACTCATGAACAAGCTCCATTCGAACAGGGAAGTCCTGCGTGCTGTGTACAAGGATATGGAACGTATCACCGAATTCGCCGACGCTGACATCGTGCTGCACAAGGCGGATCAAGGCGCAGGCGGTGGGTTGTCCATAGCCATCGGCCGGGAGGCAGTACTTTCCCACCAGATCAATCTGATCAGGCGGACGCATCAGACCCTGTACATGGATGTCCACGACATCGTCGCCAACGATCACTTCGGCTCGGTGCTGGGTGAGATGCGCGCCAGCTGCGGGGGCCGGAAAATCATCATGCCGTTTTGCGGCCTGTGGCGGTTTCGCGATGGCCGAATTATCGAGTACTGGGAAAACGTCTACGACGTGCGGGCGCTTGGCAATTTCATGAACGGCAAGGAACCGGTCCTCAACCCGTGGCGTTACGGTTGATCATGGGAATGCGCGCCAGCCTGTGGGAGCATGTACGCCTGACTGTCAGCAGGTGCACATCATGTTGCGTATTCGTGGAACCGTAGGCCAATGGCCGGTGGATTTGACCCTTGAACTGGACGACGGGGACTGGGCGCAACTGGGCGCGCAGCTCAAGGCAACCGCCCCGGAGGTACCCGCCGCCGTGGCCGAGAACAAGCCGCTCAATCAGGACGACAGGCTCTGGCAAGTCGCTCAGGAATTGCTGTACAAGGCCGGGCAGATGAGTGGGCCGGATCTGTTGGGGCAACTGGAAGGGTTGGCGGGCAGCACCGCAGCGGGCAAGCATCTACTGGTGCGCTTGCGCCACTCGGCGAACGTGAAAGTCGAGAGCGGCGGAGATGCGCCGCTGTACAGTTGGGTCGAAGCGACATGACCTGACTGCGCTCGGCAACAACAGGCACCCGAGCGGTGCCTGTTGCTTTGTACATTAGTACAGCGCGGCAAACAGCTTGCGACGGTACGCGGTGACCAGCGGATGGTCGTTGCCCAGCAGGTCGAATACTTGCAGCAGCGTCTTGTGCGGCAGGCCCTCGGCGTAATTGCGATTGCGGATGAACAGCTTGAGCAGGCCCTCGAGCGCAGCTTCGTACTGTTGACGCGACAACTGCTGAATCGCCAGTTGCAGTGCTGCTTCATCGTCTTGAGGGTTTTGTGCAAGACGGCTTTTCAGTTCGGCGGCGTCCGGCAGGGTCGCGGCTTGCGCGAGGAACGTCAGCTGGGCCTTGGCACCTGCCAGTTCTGCCTTGTGTGCATCACCGGTGACCGCATCCAGCACGGCCTTGGCTTCGCTCAGTTCGCCCCGTTCGGCCAGGCAGCGCGCATACAGAATCAGCGCGGCGCCATTGGTGTTGTCTTCGCCCAACAGCACCTTGAGCTGTGCTTCGGCTTCGGCGAAACGACTTTCCGCAAACAGCGTCTGTGCCTGCTTGAGCGGGTCGGCGGCTGGCGGTGGCGGCATGACTACGTGTTGTTCGAGGATCTTGCGGATTTCCGACTCGGGCTGTGCACCGGCAAAGCCATCCACCGGCTGGCCGTCCTTGAACAGCACCACGGTAGGCAGGCTGCGAATACCGAAGCGCGCCACGATGTCCTGCTCGATGTCGCAATTGACCTTGGCCAGCAGCAACTCGCCCTGATAACTCTCGGTGATTTGCTGCAGCAGGGGCATCAAGACCTTGCAGGGCGCACACCACTCGGCCCAGAAATCGACGAGCACGGGCTGGTCGAAGGACTTGTCGATCACCAGTTGATCGAAGTTCGCGGCGGTTGCGTCGAAAATGTAAGCAGTTTCCTGGCTCATTGCACGTCTCGAAGAATCTGAATGCTGCCAACTATAAAGCCCGCAGGACAATGCTGAAAGCGGCGTCGTCTATTGGACATGATCGTTCCCGCACTCATTGCTCCTGATGCTGGCCGAAGGCCGCGGGAGCGAGCCGGGCGACGCCTCGCTTGTTCGTGAAAGGGGTGGAGAGCTCCAAGGGATTTATCGTTTGAACGACCGTCTTCGCGAACAAGTTCGCTCCTGCAGAGACCGTCTGGCTGAACGCTCACCGCGCCGCGTGATAGAGGCTCACGTCGCGAAACTCGTGCGGTTCGGCCAGGTCCGGCAGGGTGTGCGCATGCAGCATCGTCAGACGCTGGTAGGCAGTGTGCCTGAAGTCGCGCACGCGGGAATCGGCCACCAGTGCCACGCGGCCTCGGGAGAGAAAATGATCCAGCAGCGGCAGGTTGGCGCGGTCGTAGAGCACGTCGGCGACCAGAATCAGATCGAAGCGGTCCGCCTCGGCAAAGAAATCAGTCGAGTAGCTCAATGGCACCTGATTGAGTTCGGCATTGGCCCGGCAGGCAGCGAGCGCCAGTGGGTCGAGATCACAGGCCACTACCTCAAGCGCCCCTGCCTTGAGCGCGGCAATGCCCGCCACACCCGAGCCCGCACCGAAATCCAGTACCCGCTTGCCGGCCACCCAGTGCGGGTTTTCAGCCAGAAAGCGTGCCAGAGCCAGGCCGCTGGCCCAGCAAAAGCACCAGTACGGTGGATCTTCCAGAATGCGCCGCGTTTCATCCGGGCTGAAGGCGCGGTCCATGTTGGCATCGTCGATCAGCCACAGCTTCAGATCTGTGCCCGGCAGCGAAGTAATTGCCAGCCGGGCGTCGCCAAGCAGTTCGCTCAGCGCGTGTTGCAGATGTTGCGGAGCGATCATGGTGCCTTGACGAACTGCAACTGCCCCAGGGCCTGAGTCACCGGCTGATCGATGCGCATCGACGGCAGATGCAGAATCAACTGCCCGGACTGGCTGGCACGGCCACGCAACTCGACGCGTCCGCCGACCGGAAAGGCTTCCGGGTTGAAGCGCAGCTGGAACGGCAATGATTGACCGTTACCCTTGAGCAGGGTGTTGGTCAGCAGCTTCTGCGGACGTCCGCGTTCGTCGATGACCAGCATCGCCAGCTCGACCTCGGCGCCGGCCGGTACGCCCAGCAACTGCCCGCTGATTTCTCGCTGGTACGGCTGCAACGGCCCTGGACCGGCGGGCAGCTTGATCGACGGTGCGACCGGTGGCGGCGCAACGGGTTTCGGCGCGTCATTGCTGCTGCACGCGGCCAGCAAGCCGATGAAGCAGAGTAGAAAAGCGGGGCGTAACGTCATCAAGAGCTCCACAAGGCAAAATTCGAAAGGCTGGGTGACGCCAAGCGTGCAGTATTACCGAGCCCGGACAATTTCACACCGCTTTAATGCGCGTCTATATACCGTAAACCCTCAGCCTTGTCTTGCCGGCAGGATGCGCTAACATGGCGCTCCCCATTCTTTCGTTGCCAGCCACCATGCACTGTCCCTTCTGCGGTGCCAATGACACCAAAGTCATAGACTCCCGCCTCGTCGCCGAAGGCGAGCAAGTACGCCGCCGACGCGAGTGCCTGGCCTGCGGCGAGCGCTTCACTACGTTCGAAACTGCCGAACTGGTCTTGCCGCGTCTGATCAAACAGGACGGCAGCCGCCAGCCTTTCGATGAAGAAAAACTGCGCGCCGGTATGCAGCGCGCGCTCGAAAAGCGTCCGGTGAGTGTCGAACGCCTTGAAGCGGCCCTGGTTCACATCAAACACAAGCTGCGCGCGACCGGCGAACGCGAAGTCAAATCGCTGGTGGTGGGTGAGCTGGTCATGACCGAGCTGCAGAAGCTCGACGAAGTGGCCTACATCCGCTTCGCTTCCGTGTACCGCCGCTTTCAGGACCTCAACGAATTCCGTGAAGAAATCGACCGTCTGGCCCGCGAGCCGGGCAAGGAATAAATGCATTGCTGACTGAACAGGCGGCTCTCGACGTTCATTACATGGCGCGAGCACTCGAGCTGGCGCGCAAGGGGCTGTACTCCACGCATCCCAACCCGCGAGTCGGCTGCGTGATCGTGCGTGAAGGCCGGATCGTTGGCGAAGGCTGGCATGTACGGGCCGGTGAGCCGCATGCCGAAGTGCATGCCTTGCGCCAGGCTGGCGAGCTGGCCAGAGGCGCGACCGCCTACGTCACCCTCGAACCGTGCAGTCACCAGGGGCGCACACCGCCCTGTGCCGATGCACTGATCGAAGCCGGAGTGACGCGGGTTGTCGCTGCGATGCAGGACCCCAATCCCGAAGTCTCCGGCCGTGGCCTGTTGCGCCTCATGAATGCCGGTATCGGTGTTCAATGTGGTGTGCTGGAAAGCGAAGCGCGAGCGCTGAACAAAGGCTTTCTCAAGCGCATGGAAACCGGCCTGCCGTACGTGCGGGTCAAGATGGCCATGAGCCTGGATGGCCGCACGGCGATGGCCAGCGGTGAAAGCCAGTGGATCACGGGTCCCGAGGCGCGCTCTGCCGTGCAGCGTCTGCGTGCGCAGTCGAGTGTGGTGCTGAGCGGCGCCGATACGGTGCTGGCCGACAAGGCTCGTCTCACCGTACGCCCTGATGAATTGGGGCTCGATGCCGAACTGACCTCACTGGCCGCTGCACGCCCGCCGTTGCGCGTGTTGATCGACGGCCGTTTGCGTGTGCCGCTCGATGCACCGTTCTTCCAGGCAGGCAGTGCGCTGGTCGTGACGTGTGCTGCTGCGTCGGCGCGAGGTCGCTACCAGGAAGAGGGCCACGAAATGCTCGCTCTGGCCGACAGCGCCGGTCATGTGGACCTGCGCAGGTTGATGGGCGAACTCGCCGCGCGTGGCGTCAATGAAGTATTGGTCGAGGCCGGTCCGCGACTGGCGGGGGCTTTTGCGCGTCTCGGGCTGGTCGACGAATTTCAGCTCTTCATCGCCGGCAAGTTTCTCGGCTCATCGGCCCGCCCGCTGCTCGATCTGCCCCTGGCGCAGATGAGCGAGGCACTTGAGCTGAACATTGTGGAAATGCGTGCTGTCGGTAATGACTGGCGAGTCATCGCTCTCCCTGCGCGCACACCCGGCGTATAATTCCCGGCTTTCGCCTAGCGCGCAGCCCTTGTTCTCCCGGAGGACCCATGTTTACCGGCATTATCGAATCCATTGGCAGCATCCGCGCCCTGACTCCGAAAGGCGGCGACGTCCGCGTTTATGTGGAAACCGGCAAGCTTGACCTGACCGACGTCAAACTCGGCGACAGCATTGCCGTGAATGGCGTGTGCCTGACCGCCGTCGAATTGCCCGGTGATGGCTTCTGGGCTGATGTCAGCCGGGAAACCCTGACCGTCACCGCCTTTGTCGACCTCAAGAGCGGCAGCCGGGTCAACCTGGAAAAGGCCCTGACCCCGACTACGCGTCTGGGCGGCCATCTGGTCAGCGGTCATGTCGACGGCGTGGGCGAAATCGTCGCCCGTGCGGACAACGCCCGCGCCATTCAGTTTACGGTGCGTGCGCCACGTGAACTGGCCAAATACATCGCCCACAAAGGCTCGATTACGGTCGACGGCACCAGCCTGACCGTCAATTCGGTCAACGGCGCCGAGTTCGAACTGACCATCGTGCCTCATACCTGGAGCGAAACGATCATGGCCGACTACCAGCCCGGCCGTAAGGTCAACCTGGAGGTCGACCTGCTGGCGCGTTATCTGGAGCGCCTGCTGCTGGGTGACAAGGCCGCCGAGCCGGGCCACGGCACGATCACCGAAAGCTTCCTGGCCGAGAACGGCTACCTCAAATCCTGAATTGATTGAAGGGGGTGCCGCGTGGCGCTCAACAGTATCGAAGAACTGGTCGAAGACATTCGCCAGGGCAAGATGGTCATCCTCATGGATGACGAAGACCGCGAAAACGAAGGCGACCTGATCATGGCCGCCGAATGCGTGAAGCCCGAGCACATCAACTTCATGGCGCGTTTCGCCCGTGGTCTGATCTGCATGCCGATGACTCGCGAGCGCTGCGAAACCCTCAAGCTGCCGCTGATGGCAGCGCGCAACGGTTCGGGTTTCGGCACCAAGTTCACCGTTTCCATCGAAGCTGCCGAAGGCGTGACCACCGGCATCTCGGCAGCCGACCGCGCACGTACTGTGCAGGCTGCCGCTGCCAAGGACGCGAAAGCTGAAGACATCGTCAGCCCTGGGCATATTTTCCCGCTCATGGCCCAGGCTGGCGGCACCCTGGCGCGTGCCGGTCATACCGAGGCGGCCTGCGACCTGGCGCGCATGGCCGGTTTCGAGCCGACGGGCCTGATCTGCGAAGTCATGAACGATGACGGCACCATGTCGCGACGTGCCGAACTCGAAGCATTTGCCCTGCAACATGACATCAAGATCGGCACCATCGCCGACCTTATTCACTACCGGATGATCCACGAACGTACCGTTCAGCGGATTGCTGAGCAGCCGATGGACAGCGAACTGGGCAGTTTCAACCTGGTGACCTACCGCGATTCGGTCGAGGGCGACGTGCATCTGGCGCTGACCCTGGGCACCATCTGCGCCGAAGAGCCCACGCTGGTTCGCGTGCACAACATGGACCCGCTGCGTGACCTGCTGATGGTCAGCCAGCCCGGCCGCTGGAGCCTGCGCGCCGCCATGCGTGCGGTTAACGAGGCGGGCAGCGGTGTGGTGCTGCTGCTCGGTCACCCGCTGGATGGCGATGTCTTGCTGGCTCATATTCGCGAAACCGCCGGTCAGCAACCCATCAAGACACCGACCACTTACAGCACGGTCGGCGCTGGTTCGCAGATCCTTCGTGACCTCGGCGTGCGCAAAATGCGCCTGATGAGTTCGCCGATGAAGTTCAATGCGATATCCGGTTTCGATCTGGAAGTTGTAGAATACGTGCCCTCCGAATAAATACCGGCAGGTCGGGGCGTGTGAAAGATGGTTTTTTCGCAGGTTTTGGCCTGACAGACATGATTCGTGGCCTAATATCCCTCAAAGTCCGCCCCAAGGCGGGCTTGCTCTTTAATACGAGACTCACCGAATGACCTTGAAGACCATCGAAGGTACCTTCATCGCCCCCCAGGGCCGCTATGCCTTGGTAGTTGGCCGTTTCAACAGCTTCGTCGTGGAAAGCCTGGTTAGCGGTGCCGTTGATGCGCTGGTACGCCATGGCGTGAGCGAAAGCGACATCACCATCATCCGTGCGCCGGGTGCGTTCGAGATTCCACTGGTTGTGCAGAAAGTTGCCCAACGCAGCGAGTTCGCGGCCATCGTCGCACTGGGTGCAGTGATCCGTGGCGGTACTCCACACTTCGAATACGTGGCAGGCGAGTGCGTCAAGGGCTTGTCCCAGGTGTCCATGGAATTCGGCGTGCCGGTCGCTTTCGGCGTATTGACCGTCGACTCCATCGAACAGGCCATCGAGCGTTCCGGCACCAAGGCCGGCAACAAGGGCGCTGAAGCCGCTCTGTCCGCCATCGAAATGGTCAGTCTGCTGTCGCAGCTGGAGGCCAAGTGATTTCCGACGATACCGACCAGTTCAACCCGCGCGACGCCAAATCGCCGGAAGCCGCCAAGGGTAAAAGCGCCAAGCGTCGCGAAGCGCGTCAGATGGCGACTCAGGCCCTGTACCAACGGCACATGGCTGGCCACGCGCTGAACGAAATCGAAGCACAGTTTCGGGTCGATAACGACTTCAGCAACGTTGACGGCCCCTACTTCCGTGAGCTGCTGCACGGCGTAGCGACCAACCAGACCGAGATCGATGCTGCTCTTTCGCCTTGTCTTGATCTGACCATCGAAGAGCTGGACCCGATTGAACTGGCGGTATTGCGTCTGTCGACGTTCGAACTGCTCAAACGTATCGACGTGCCTTATCGCGTAGTGATCAACGAGGGCATCGAGCTGGCGAAAGTCTACGGCTCCACTGACGGCCACAAGTTCGTCAATGGTGTGCTGGACAAGCTGGCGCCGCGCCTGCGTGAAGTCGAAGTGAAGGCCCACAAGCGCTGATTCGCGCCTGACCTTCATGGAAGAGTTCGAGCTGATCCGCAATTACTTCGCCGCCGCGCCCTGTGCGCAGGCGGGCGAGGAAGTTGCCCTGGGGATCGGCGACGACTGCGCGCTGCTGGCGTTGGCGCCCGGCGAGCAGTTGGCGATCTCGACCGATACCCTGGTTGCCGGGGTACATTTTCCTGATGTCTGCGACCCCTTTCTGCTCGGTCAGCGTGCGCTGGCGGTGTCTGCCAGTGACCTGGCGGCCATGGGTGCCCGGCCTGTCGCGTTCACCCTTGCCCTGACCCTGCCGCAGGTCGATGCCGACTGGCTGCAGACCTTCGCTCGCGGCTTGAACCAGATGGCGCAAGGCTGTTCGCTGCGTCTGATCGGTGGTGATACCACGCGCGGTCCCTTGAGCCTGACGTTGACGGTGTTCGGTGCCGTGCCGGCTGGATCAGCCCTGACCCGCGCGGGTGCCCAGGCGGGTGACCTGCTGTGTGTCGGCGGCACGTTGGGTGATGGTGCAGGTGCATTGCCGCTGGTATTGAAGCAGCGCAGCGCCGAGCCCTTGATCGCCGAAGCATTGCTGGCCCGCTACTGGTCGCCTCAACCGCAACTGGCGCTGGGGCAGGCGTTGCGGGGCAGGGCGACGTCCGCGCTGGACATCTCCGACGGGCTGCTGGCCGACTGCGGACACATCGCCCGCGCTTCGGCTGTGCGTCTGGTGATCGAGCGTGACCGGCTGCCGATGTCTGACCAGTTGCTGAACTTGTTCGATCTGCCCTCTGCCCGACAGGCCGCGCTCAGCGGTGGCGACGATTACATCCTGGCCTTCACGCTGCCTTCCGAACACCTGTCGGCGTTGCTGAAAGAAGGCTGGCCGGTGCATGTCATTGGCCGGGTAGAGCAGGGTCAAGGCGTCGTGCTTGTCGACGACACAGGGCAAGACGTCACGCCCGACACGCGCGGCTACCAGCATTTTGGCGCTGAGCAGTGAGCGGATGAGCGCTTCTATCTATCGAACTTTATGATCTAAATGCCCGAGAATTCACCCTGAGCGTCCGCAGGAACCTGCTGTTACAATGCAAATCTTGCGAATTTCCAGTCTTCACACTGATCAGGAGCACACGGTGCCCGTCGTCTTTGTCGCCGCTTCCAAACTGCCCACTCCCTTTGCAGAGTTTGCCATGCACGGCTTTATCGAGTCGGCAACCGGCCGTGAACATGTCGTCCTGAGTCTGGGCGATGTGGCGGACGGTGAGCCGGTTCTGGGTCGCGTACATTCCGAATGCCTGACGGGCGATGCCCTGTTCAGTCAGCGTTGCGATTGCGGTTCTCAACTGGAGGCTGCCCTGCGCGCCATCGCCACCGAAGGGCGTGGTGTACTGCTGTACCTGCGTCAAGAAGGGCGCGGTATCGGTCTGATGAACAAGATCCGCGCCTACGAGCTGCAGGATGGCGGCGCCGATACGGTTGAGGCCAACGAGCGCCTGGGCTTTGCTGCCGATCAGCGTGACTACGCGATCTGCCTGCCGATGCTTCAGCATCTGGGCGTGCAATCGTTGCGGCTGATGACCAACAACCCGCGCAAGGTCAAAGCCTTGACCGACATGGGCATCAGGGTCGCCGAGCGCGTGCCTCTGCACACCGGACAAAACCCGCATAACCGTCTTTATCTGGCGACCAAGGCGGGCAAGCTGGGGCACATGATGGGCAACGAACATCAAAGCGAGGTCGGCCCCGCGTGACACGCAGCGAGGTTCGTCAAAAGCTGGAGATGCAATGGTGGCGTCAACTGGGTCTGACCCTGGCGCCATTGCTGGTGGTCTGTGTATTTTTTGGTGCCAGCGAACCGCTCATTCCGGTGTTGGCGATCCCGCTGTTCATCGCCGGGATAGGCTCGATGTTCGTCAGCCTGAAACCCTTCGGCGCCTACAAGCGCGCGTTGGCGGTCACCCAGGCTGCACTCGATACACCCGAGGAGCCGGCAGCATGGCTCAAACTCGCTGCCATCCGCCGCCTGGCGTTCCTGGCCGCCGGCTTGCCCGCCTGGATCGCCGCCATCGCGGTGCTGTTCGGTCTGCATCCCTTGCCGGTCTGCCTGCTGGCGTTTGCCAGCGCAGTGCTGCTTTACCTGTACCGCATTCCCGCGCTTTCGCGCTGATCGTCCCCGGCTGAAGCGGACACGATCAGCGCGAAACGCCATCAGGCTGCGAGCAACCAGACACCCGCTGCCGCAGAGGCTGCACCGGCGATACGCACCAGGGGGGCCGCCGCCTGAGGCAACACGCGAACCACCGCATAACCCAGCGCATGCAAGGCCGCAGTTGCAGCAACGAAACCTGCTGCGTACGCCCATGGGCTGGACATTTCCGGCAGTTCAAGGCCATGCGCTACGCCGTGGAACAAGGCGAACAGGGCTGTTGCGGCTACCGCCAGCGCCAGCGGCGGACGCACTGCCAATGCCACGGCCAGGCCCAGAGCCAGTACCGATGCGGCAATGCCGCTTTCCAGCGCCGGCAGGTTCAAACCTTCAAAGCCCAGCATGCCGCCAATCAGCATGGTGCCAACGAAGGTGCACGGCAGCGCCCAGCGTGCCGAACCTTGTTGCTGCGCAGCCCACAAGCCGACGGCCAGCATGGCCAGCAAATGATCGAGCCCGCCAATAGGGTGGCTGATACCTGCGATCAGGCCATTATCGCCATGACCGGGGTGAGCCAGCGCCAGAGTCGGGACCAGCAACAGCGCCAGGGCGCCAAGGGCTTTTTTGTAGTTCATCGACGGGTTCCTTTTGGTTGTGAATTCAGGCGGCCGCAGTCAGCAGGCCCTGGCGCTCAATGAAGGCAATGATCTGCTCCAGACCCTGGCCGGTTTTCTGATTGCTGAACACGAACGGCTTTTCGCCACGCATCCTGCGCGTGTCGCTGTCCATCATTTCCAGTGATGCGCCTACCAAAGGGGCGAGGTCGATCTTGTTGATCACCAGCAGGTCGGACTTGCAGATGCCCGGACCGCCCTTGCGCGGCAGCTTGTCGCCGGCCGACACATCGATCACGTAGATGGTCAGGTCTGAAAGCTCCGGGCTGAAGGTCGCGGAAAGGTTATCGCCACCGGACTCGACGATGATCAGGTCCAGGCCTTCGAAGCGGCGATTGAGCTGGTCGACTGCTTCCAGGTTGATCGAAGCGTCCTCGCGAATCGCGGTGTGCGGGCAGCCGCCTGTTTCAACGCCGATGATGCGCTCAGGGGCCAGTGCCTCGTTGCGCACCAGAAAGTCAGCGTCTTCGCGGGTATAGATATCGTTGGTCACCACGGCCAGGTTATAGCGGTCGCGCAATGCCAGGCACAGCGCCAGGGTCAGCGCCGTCTTGCCGGATCCGACCGGGCCACCGATTCCGACGCGCAGAGGTTGGCTGTTCATTGAGTTCTCCATAAGGAATGATCAGGACCGGAATAACCGGCTGTATTGACGTTCGTGCGCCATGCTCGCCAGGGACAGGCCAAAGGCTGCGCTGCCGGCATGGCAGGGATCTTGTGTGCTGGCACTGACCTGCGCCTGCTGCAATAACGGCAACAGCTCGCTGGTCAGGCGCTGGGCGGCTTGCTGGCCCAGCGGCAGGGTTTTCATCAGCACGGCCAGCTGGTTTTCAAGCCAGCTCCATAGCCAGGCGGCCAGCGCATCCTGCGGGCTGATCTGCCAGGCGCGTGCGGCCAGCGCCCAGCCAAGGGCCAGGTGCGGCTCGGCAGTCTGCTGCAGAAACTGGCGTGCTTCACGATCCAGTTCAGGCAGGCCATTGAGCAACTGTTGCAGGGAGTAGCCCATCTGCCGGCTTTCCAGATGCAGCTCGCGGGTCTCGCGGCTGGCGCGATGCTGCTCGCTGACTTGCAGCAACTGGCCCCAGTCACCGGCTGCCGCCGCCTCGCAATGAGCCAGCAGCAGCGGGGCCTCGAAGCGCGCGAGATTGAGCAGCAGTTGATCGCCGATCCAGCGGCCCGCGGTCGGCGGGTCCACCACAATGGATTGCTCCACGGCCATTTCCAGCCCTTGCGAATAGCTGTAGCCACCGATAGGCAGCTGCGGACTGGCCAGGCGCAATAGCGCCCAGGCGCTGTTCACTTGCGCACGCCGAACTGGTGCATGCGCGGCGGATAGTTGAAATCCTCCTCGCCCGCGCGCGAATGATGATGCCCACCGCCGTAGGCGCCATGTTCCGGCTGGAACGGCGCTTCGATGGTTTCGACAGTGGCGCCCAGTTGGTCGAGCATCGCCTTGAGCACGTAATCGTCGAGCAGGCGCAGCCAGCCGTCGCCGACTTGCAGGGCCACGTGACGATTGCCAAGGTGATAGGCCGCGCGGGTCAGTTCGAAAGTACTGCTGCACGTGACGTGCATGAGTTTTTCGGGACGTGCGCAGACACGCACCACGCGGCCGTCCTGGGCCTGAAGAAACTCGCCATCGCGCAGCGGCGACTGACCGCGTTGCAGAAAGAGGCCAACGTCTTCGTTTTCCGCACTGAAGCAGCGCAGTCGACTTTTGCTGCGTGCCTCGAAATTCAAATGCAGCTCGGCGGCCCATTCGGCCTGAGGTTCGATTCGGTCGTGAATCACCAGCATCAGATAGCTTCCAGCCAATTGCGATGCTTCAAATCAGAGCAAGGGGCTTGCCAACAGTGCAGCTTGCGGGGAAATGGCTGACAGAGGCAGGTGATTCAAGCATCGGCAAGATCACTAAAGATCTATTTTGGTGCGTAATCATGATAGTGCTTTAATTTGGTGCGTTTGGGTTGCTGGAAGTGAAGTTAATAGTGAGACGGTTCACATCTCAGCCCCAGGCAGAGCGTGTCGCCGCTCAATCGTGACTGCCCAGACCACGCCAGTGCCGTGCGCCAATGAAGATGAAGCGCAGTTGCTGAGTGATCTTCGCCTGAGGTGTCAGGTGCGGGGCGAGCGAGGCGGGCGGCGGGTCGATCAGCTCCGGCAGCATCGCGAACACGCTTTTGACCACCAGGTCGGCGATAATCGACAGGGCATCGGCATTCAGGTGCTGCCATTTGGGCATCTTTGCCAGGTCGGCTGTGAGGTCGGCGCTGATGCCTTCGCGCAATGCGCCAAGCGCCTGACGCACCTTCAAGGAGCCGCCGTATTGTTCGCGCGCCAGAAACAGGAACTGCGACCGGTTGGCCGCCACACGTTCGAGGAATATCTTCACCGAGGCACGAATCAGCCCGCCCATGGCGAATTCGTTGTGGCGCACCAGCCTGATGGTCTCGCGAAAGGTCTGGCCGACCTCGCTGACCAGCGCCAGCCCCAACTGGTCCATGTCTTCAAAGTGCCGGTAGAACCCGGTTGGTACGATGCCTGCCGTGCGCGCCACTTCCCGCAGGCTCAGGCTGCCGAAGCCGCGCCCGCTCTCCATCAATTGGTGGGCAGCATCGAGCAGGGCTCTTCGGGTCTGTTGTTTCTGTTCGGCGCGGGGCAGCATGGCTCAAACGATTCTTGGATTAGGCTGGGTTGCACTTTAGCAAATGCGCTTTACCTGCGTCGAAAGGGTTTTCAGTCAGGCTCCTTGACCAGTAATAGTGCATGAGTGCTGGCCTTCGATGCATTTTCGTATTCAAATCAAACCCTCGGCGCGTTTGTCAGTCGAACATTCATGTCGTATTCAGCGCTCCAGGGTCGGGGCGCTGTTTTCTGGAGAGTGACGCATGACGCGCAGCCGCAAGATTTTCGCCTGGACAGGTGCCACGTTGTTGGTGGTGCTGGCTATATTGGTCATTGTGATCGTCACTTTCGACTGGAATCGCATCAAACCCACCCTCAATGCGAAAGTCAGCGAAGCGCTGCATCGTCCGTTCGCCATCAATGGTGATCTGGATGTGCGCTGGACGCGTGAGCCCGAACTCGGTGGCTGGCGTGCCTGGGTGCCGTCGCCGCACTTTGTTGCTGACGACCTGAGTCTGGGTAACCCTGAGTGGTCGAAGACCCCGCAGATGGTGACCCTCAAGCACGTCGAATTTCGTCTCTCGCTGCTGCCGCTGCTGGCGCAGCAAGTGGTTATCCCGCGTATCGATCTGACCGGACCCGAGGCTAAACTCGAGCGTCTGGCCGATGGTCGTGCCAACTGGGTGTTCGATCTGCCCAAATCCGACCCGAACGCCGAGCCCTCCAAGTGGGTGATGGACATCGGCGCGATCAAGTTCGACAAGGGACTGGTGAGCTTCAACGACCAGAAGCTCAACGCCAACCTGGACGTGGTGATCGACCTGCTCGGCAAGCCGATCCCGTTCAGTGAAATCGTCGGCAGCAAGGAAGCGAAAAAGGCCCAGGACAAGGGCGCAGTACCGCAGGATTACGCATTCGGTCTGGCGGTCACCGGCCAGTACCACGGTCAGAAGCTGAGCGGCACCGGCAAGGTCGGCGGCCTGCTCGCGCTCAAGGATGCCAATCAACCGTTTCCGGTACAGGCTGACGTGAAGGTCGGTGACACCCATGCGGTGATCGCCGGGACCCTGACCGATCCACAGAACCTGGGCGCGCTGGACCTGCGCCTCAAGCTTTCCGGCGCGAGCCTGAGCAATCTGTACCCGCTGACGGGTGTGACCCTGCCGGATTCTCCGGCGTACTCCACCGATGGCCGCCTGATCGCCAAACTGCACGACCCGGCCGGCGCCAACTTCCGTTACGAAGGCTTCAACGGCAAGATCGGCAACAGCGATATCCACGGCGACCTGGGCTTCGTCGCCAGTCAGCCCCGGCCCAAGCTGAGTGGCGTGCTGGTCTCCAATCAATTGCTGTTCAGTGACCTCGCGCCACTGATCGGTGCGGACTCCAATGCCGCGCAGAAAAAGCGCGGTGGCGAGAGCAAGCAGCCTTCGGGCAAGGTACTGCCTGTCGAGGAGTTTCAGACTGATCGCTGGCGGGCGATGGATGCCGACGTGGAGTTCACCGGCAAGCGCATCGTGCAGAGCCCGGACCTGCCGTTCACTGACCTCTACACCCATCTGGTTCTCAACGATGGTCAGTTGAGCCTCGAGCCGCTGCGTTTTGGGGTGGCAGGTGGCAAGCTGGACGCGGACATTCGCCTCAACGGGCAAAACAAACCGATGCAGGGCAGAGCCAGGCTGTCGGCGCGCAATTTCAAGCTCAAGCAACTCTTCCCGACCTTCGAACCGATGAAAACCAGCTTCGGTGAGCTGAACGGCGATGCCGATATCAGTGGCCGTGGCAACTCGGTTGCAGCCTTGCTGGGGACTGCCAACGGCGAAATGAAGATGCTGGTGAACGACGGTGCGATCAGTCGTGGCCTGATGGAAATTGCCGGGCTCAACGTGGGCAACTACGTCGTTGGCAAGCTGTTCGGCGACAAGGACGTGAAGATCAATTGCGCGGCCTCGGACTTCGGCATCAAGGACGGGCTGGCGACCAGTCGGCTGTTTGTCTTCGATACCGAGAACGCCATCATCTACATCAACGGCACTGCGAACCTGAAGACCGAGCAACTGGACCTGCAGATCAACCCTGAGTCCAAGGGCTTCCGCGTGTTCTCGCTGCGCTCGCCGTTGTATGTCAACGGCCCGTTCGCCAAGCCCAACGCAGGCGTACAGTCCGGCCCGCTGTTGCTGCGCGGAGCCGGCATGGTCCTGCTCGGCGCAACCGTAGGCCCTGCTGCAGGCCTGCTGGCGCTGGTCGCCACTGGCGACAGCGAGCCTAATCAGTGTGGCCCGCTGCTGGAGCAGATGCGCACCGGCAAGGCGCCGAAGACGGTGAAGTAACGCTCCACCTCTCGTGCCAGCGCTCCGCGTTGGCGCGCACTTGGCCGGACCCAGAGCGTCCAGAAATGCATTCACACGCTGGAGCGTGAGGAACGATGTTTACGTCGCTGGCCTGAGAAAATACTTCCCCACAAAAAAGCCAGGACACAGGTCCTGGCTTTTCATTTGCTGTCGCGAGTTACAGGTCTTCGAGAATATCCGCCATGTCATCAGCGTGCTCTTCTTCCTGAGCAAGGATCTCTTCGAAGATGCGGCGGGTAGTCGGGTCGCTGTCGCCGAGGTATTGAATGATTTCGCGATAGCTGTCGACGGCGATGCGCTCGGCAACCAGATCTTCGTAAACCATTTCCTTCAGTGTGTTACCCGCCACGTACTGCGCGTGGGAGTTCTTCGACAGGGTGTCCGGGTTGAACTCCGGCTCGCCGCCCAGTTGCACGATACGCTCGGCCAGTTTGTCGGCGTGCTGCGCTTCCTGCTCTGCGTGTTCCAGAAACTCGGCTGCCGCGACGCTCGCTTTCAGGCCTGACGCCATGTAGTAGTGGCGCTTGTAGCGCAGCACACAGACCAGCTCGGTAGCCAGCGATTCATTGAGCAGGCGCAGGACCGTTTCGCGGTCAGCGCTGTAGCCTTGAGTCACAGCACCATCCTCAACGTTCTGGCGTGCGCGCTGGCGCAGAGTATTTACATCGGAAAGCTGTGATTGCGGTGCAGAATTCATCATTTATCTCCAGGACTCATCAGGTTTTGCTGTCTCGCTCTGTGGGTGGCCCGGCAGGATCAGCAAAGATTGTGAGTAGCGAAGGGGGCAAAAAGTTTTATCGGATTTTCACTGATACGGACGGCTGTGTCTGAATGTAAAAATATAAGAAACGAGTGCCGAGCCCCGCGGTCCCAACCTTGAGACTCAAATAAATCGTGGAGATACACAATGCTCAAGTTCCTGGGAAGCACCGTTGGCATCATCTTTCTGATCGGCCTGGTCGTGGTTATCGCCCTGTTCAAGCTGGTTTTCTAAAAACGCATTCAACAAAAAGCCCGAGGCATCCATGCCTCGGGCTTTTTGTTTGTGCCTGCGTTTTGATTACATCGCTTTTTCGTTCTTCTCGCGTTGTTCGCACGTCATGAAACCTTTGTTGGTCACACGGCCGTCGCTGTTGAAGCTGACGTGGTAGACCTGTTTGTGGCCGTCCTTGTTCATGACGTAGTTGTTGCAAGTGCCTGGGTTGACCTTACGCTCGATAGTGCTCGACGGCTCACCGCCGATAGTCAGGACCTGCTGGCGCGTCATGCCGTTCTCGACCTGCTTGACCAGCGGCTCGTTGCGATAAGTGACGTAGTCCACCGGGTTCTGCACGGTTGTGTTGCTGCAGCCAGCCATTGTCGCCAATACAAAGGTCGCCGCGAAGAGTTTTTTGTACATCGTTATTGCTCCACATGTCAGAGCCGGTTTTGGCCCGGTATGCCTTGGAGCAGAGGAGGGGCTCAAGAGTTCGAAAAAAAGATGGCGATGAGGCAGTACCTTGCATCCACCCTGAGGCCGTTGCTGACCCCCCTGAACGCCATGACAATCGGGCA
Source organism: Pseudomonas sp. NFACC10-1 (assembly GCF_900119195.1). NCBI lineage: Bacteria > Pseudomonadati > Pseudomonadota > Gammaproteobacteria > Pseudomonadales > Pseudomonadaceae > Pseudomonas > Pseudomonas sp. NFACC10-1. The sequence goes on from NZ_FPJB01000005.1 coordinate 89,649, forward strand.
TGAAAAGCGCTTTGAATATTCCTCGCACGTTCCCGAAAGGCCGAGGTCAATCTGATGGCATGGTTGAGCGTTTTGCTCGGCCTTGGGCTCGGTCATCGGTTGTCGGACCGTAGTTCGTTAATCAGCCGCTCCTCAGTGACGGCCAGGAAGATGCGATGAGCGATAAAGAACTGTATGAGATCGAGTACACCCTGCTCGGCGAGCACCACGTAGACATTATCGAGAATCTGGATGTGCCCATCATCGAAGTGGTGCACGAACTGGCGCTCAAGCATCACGTAGAACTGGACGAGCTGCCAATGGGTGAAGCCGGGCTGCCGCTTGCCGCCGGCATCACCGATGTGTCGATTCACAGCCTGGAGGGCAGCGAAGGCAGCGCGACTGCCTAGTCCGCCCTGGATCGCAGCGGCGTCGTCCAGCGTTCCGCGAGGATGACGCCGCAGAGGGTCAGCGCTCCGCCGAACAGGTGATAGAGCGCCAGCTGCTCGCCCAGTGTCGCCGCGGCAATCAAGGCCGTGGCGATGGGCATCAGGTTGAAGAACAGTGTTGTGCGGCTGGGGCCCAGGCGCATGATCGAGGTCATCCACAACCAGGGTGCGAGCATCGAGGTTGGAATCGCTGCGTACAGCACCATCGGTATGTTGTTCGCATTCAGACCGGTTTTCGCCGACAGCATGAACGGCGGCAGCAAAACGATAATCGCCAGCAGGATCTGTACGTAAAGCAACTGCAGGGGCGGCAAACGCAACTGCCACTTCTTCAGCAGCGTGCTGTAGACCGCATACGATGCGGCGGCCACCAGCACCATCGCATCGCCCCGATTGACCCCCTGCTCAATCAGACCGGCCGGATTGCCCGCCGAGACCACGACCACCACTCCCGCGAATGACAGCACCGCCCCTAGCAGCGCACCCGAGGTCAGACGAGTGCCGAGGCAGGCTATCGACAGCCCCAGCGCCATCATCGGCACCATCGACTGAATGATCCCCATGTTGGTGGCGGTTGTCAGGCTGGCCGCGAAATACGCCAGGCTTTGATACAGCGCTGTGCCGAGCACGGCCAGAATGAAAATCTTGCCGAGTACCGGTTTGATCGCCGCTCGGTTCGCCCACACAGGCCCGAGCATGAACGGTGTGAACAGCAAGCCAGCCAGCGCCCAGCGATAAAAGCCAATTTCAGCCGGAAAGATCACCCCGGCAGACGCCTTGGTGACGGCTGTGTTGATCGCCCAGATAAGGATGGTAATCAGCGGAAAAGCGTATTGCATGAGTGGATCATCGTTAGAGCGAGGCGTAATTATCCGCCTGTTTGTCGAGAATGCCAGCGGCGATGTTGGGTGCTCCGTCACAGAGCGCAGACGCTGACTACACTGAATCTCAGTCTGTGCCGCCCGGTGCAGTGGATCTGGAGAGTGGATCGATGAACAAGCTCGGTATTCCTGTATTGCTCGTTGGCTTGATGTTATCTGCCCAGGGTTTCGCTGCGACCGCGCAGCAGAACAAAATGACCACCTGCAATGCCGACGCCAGCGCGAAGTCGCTGAAGGGCGATGAGCGCAAGACGTTCATGAGCACTTGCCTTAAAGCGGCACCGCCGCCAGCGGCGACCCAGCAGGAGAAGATGAAAACCTGCAACGCGACTGCCAGCACTCAGGCGCTCAAGGGAGACGCGCGCAAGAGTTTCATGAGCGATTGTCTCAAGAAGAAATAATTTTTCAGTCGGCATCTTTGCGGCAGGCAAGAGGCGCGGGTGCAGTAAACACTGCACTTTCGCGCCGTTCTCGAGCCGATCATCGGGCAGATGATTGCGGCGTGTTTTTTCCGGCTTTCTGATCACTGGTTCTGGACTGAGAAGGCTGGCAGACTGCCCACCTTCCTTGTGTTGCCCGTTGAGGGTCTATGCCAACGTTTTCTGCGCGTCAGGTGTTAATAGCCAGCTGGATTCTTGTATTTGGCGGTCTGTTATTGGTGTTGCCATTCAAGTTGTTGCCCAGTCTGTTGGCCGGACTGTTGGTTTTCGAGCTGGTCAACATGTTGACCCCCAAACTGCAGCGGCTGATCTCCGGCGAACGTGCTCGCTGGCTGGCCGTAGCGTTGCTCGGCACGCTGGTGGTCAGCCTGCTGACGCTGATTTTTGCCGGCGCCATCAGTTTTGTGCTGCACGAAGCCGAAAATCCGGGCGCCTCGCTCGACAAGTTCATGACCCTGGTCGACCGCGCTCGTGGTCAGCTGCCTCCGTTCATCGATGCCTACCTGCCTGCCAGCGCAGCGGAGTTTCAGGTTTCGCTCGGGCAATGGCTGCAGAAGCACGTGGGCGAATTGCAGTTGATCGGCAAGGGGGCGGCGCACATGTTCGTCACCATGCTGATCGGCATGGTACTGGGCGCGATCATTGCCTTGCAGCGTATCTCCGACGTGCATGCGCGCAAGCCGCTGGCGGCTGCTCTGTTCGATCGCCTGTACCTGGTCAGCCGGGCGTTTCGCAACATTGTTTTTGCCCAGATCAAGATTTCCCTGCTCAACACGGCGTTCACGTCGGTGTTCCTGGCCATCGTATTGCCGCTGTGCGGAATTCACCTGCCGCTGACCAAGACCCTGATCATCATGACCTTCCTGCTCGGCCTGTTGCCGGTGGTGGGTAACCTGATGTCCAACACGTTGATCTTCATCGTCGGCATGTCCATCTCGATCTGGGTCGCGCTGGCTGCGCTGGGCTATCTGATCGTGATCCACAAGGTCGAGTATTTCCTCAATGCGCGCATCGTGGGCGGACAGATCAACGCCAAGTCGTGGGAGTTGCTGCTGGCGATGCTGCTGTTCGAAGCCGCATTCGGCCTGCCGGGCGTGGTTGCAGGGCCGATTTACTATGCGTATCTGAAGAGCGAGTTGCAGAAGGAAGGGTTGGTCTAGGGCGCTTGCGTATGTAGCCGTCCGAAACAACGCCTGTCACTTCACCGCGTTGGCATGCAGTTCTGGCCGCTCTGCGTCTGCGGTGCCGCAGAACATCCACATGGCTCGAAACACTCCCGCCCGTGGGGGTGATTCACATGGCTTGAAAATACCCCGGCCCTACAGGAGTGAGCTTGCTCACGAACAGGCCCGTGCAGCCGCTGGAAGCCCATTGGTCAGGTAATCCGCCTTCGCGAGCAAGCTCGCTCCCACAAGATCAGCGATCTGTGACGCGGAGCATCACGAAGGGCATTCCCACGATAGGCGCATGACTAGCCGTAACGCTTCTTCGCTTCGATGGCCAGGCCGCTACCGATGCTGCCGAAGATGTTGCCTTCAACGTGGCGCGCGTTGGGCAGCATGTCCGAGACGCTGTTGCGCAGGGCAGGGATGCCGCTTGAACCGCCGGTGAAGAACACCGTGCTGACCTGCTCGACACTCACGCCCGCATCGTTCAGCAAGTTCGTCACGCTGTTGCGCACCCGCTCGAGCTGGGCGTCGATCGCTGCTTCGAACATCACCCGGCTCAGGTCCACGCTCAGTCCGGCTTCCACGCGATCCATAGGCAGATGACGGCTGTCGGCGTGGGTCAGCTGGATCTTGGTTTCTTCCACCTCCATGGCCAGCCAGTGCCCGGCGCGTTGTTCGATCAGCTTGAACAGGCGATCGATGCCACCGGTGTCTTCGATGTCGTAGCGCATACTGCCCAGGGCCAGTTGCGATTTTTGCGAGTACACCGCGTTGATGGTATGCCAGGTCGCCAGGTTCATGTGGTGGCTGGTCGGCATGTACGCACCGCTTTTCATGCGGCTGCCATAACCGAACAGCGGCATCACGCCTTGCAGGCTCAACTGCTTGTCGAAGTCGGTCCCGCCGATGTGTACGCCACCGGTGGCAAGGATGTCTTGCTGGCGATCATCGTGCCGGCGTCGCTCGGGCGACAGACGTACCAGCGAAAAGTCTGACGTACCGCCGCCGATGTCGACAATCAGCACCAGTTCTTCGTCCTGGATGGTGGACTCGTAATCGAAGGCCGCAGCGATGGGCTCGAACTGGAAAGATACGTCCTTGAAGCCGATCTTGCGCGCCACTTCAGCCAGCGTGTCTTCGGCTTCCTGATCGGCCTGGGCGTCGTCATCGACAAAATGCACCGGACGGCCCAGCACGACCTGCTCGAATTCGCGGCCAGCCGTTTGCTCCGCGCGCTTTTTCAGCTCGCCGATAAACAGTGCCAGCAAATCCTTGAACGGCATCGCCGTGCCCAGCACGCTGGTGTCATGCTTGATCAGCTTCGAGCCCAGCAGGCTCTTGAGCGAGCGCATCAGGCGGCCTTCGTAGCCCTCCAGATACTCGTGAAGCGCCAGGCGGCCATACACCGGGCGGCGTTCTTCCATATTGAAGAACACCACCGAAGGCAGGGTAATCTTGTCGTCCTCCAGCGCGATCAACGATTCCATGCCGGGTCGTTGCCAGCCGACAGTGGAGTTGGACGTGCCGAAATCGATACCGCAGGCACGGGCCGGGGATTGGTTATTCATGTCTTTTACGTTCCAGTCAAAAAACGGCCGCGCAGTTTATGCCAGCGCGGGCAAATTGCGTAGCGCGACACGTCGCTTATATTTACCTGGCTGTATTTGCGACCAAGGCTTGAACTGAGGCCCGTTACCCCCAATCTTGAAGGGATTCTCGGTAGACCCTGTTGTCGGACATTATGTTGTCGAGCTATCGACCTGCCGACAAAGGCAGCTGGTCTATCTGTATATTTTTCGACGTTAGGTAATCCAGATGCCTCGTGACAGAGGGAGCTGGGCGCGTGACGCCAGCGTATCTGGCTTTGCCGGATAATTCGGATGGGTGATCGTTACATGGATTTCAAAGACTACTACAAGATACTTGCCGTGGAGCCGACTGCGGACGACAAGGCGATCAAGACCGCCTATCGCAAACTCGCGCGCAAGTATCACCCGGACGTCAGCAAGGAGGCAGGCGCCGAAGACAAGTTCAAGGAAGCCTCCGAAGCGTATGAGGTACTCAGCAGCCCGGAAAAGCGCGCCGAGTATGACGAGCTGCGCAAATACGGTCGTCAGGGCCGCCCGTTCCAGACCCCGCCGGGCTGGCAAAGCCGTGCCGGCGCCGGGGCAGGCGGGTTCGAGGAAACGGCAGACTTCTCGGAGTTTTTCAGCTCCATTTTCGGTGGCCGGCCACAGCAGGGCGGGCGTACCCGCAACCCTGGGCGTACCGGGCAGGACGTGGAGATGGAACTGGCGGTATTCCTCGAAGAGACCCTGTCGGGGGAATCCAAGCAGGTCAGCTTCAAGGTGCCGCAGCACAGCCCCAACGGGCAGCGCATGAGCGATATCACCAAGACCCTGAACGTGAAGATTCCCGCGGGCGTGGTCGATGGCGAGCGTATTCGCCTGAAGGGGCAGGGCGCGCCGGGCGTGGGCGGTGGTGCCAATGGCGACCTGTACCTGATCATTCGCCTGGCCCCGCACCCGCTGTTCGAGGTCGAGGGGCATGATCTGGTCATCACCGTCCCACTGGCCCCCTGGGAAGCCGTGCTGGGTACCAAGGTCGCTGTGCCGACGCTGACCAGCAGGATCAACCTGACCATCCGCCCGGACAGTCAGAACGGTCAGCGTCTGCGGATTAAGGGTAATGGCTTGATGAACAAGAGTGGCGAACGCGGTGATCTTTACGCGCAGTTGAAAGTCGTCGTGCCCAAGCACACCGACGAGGCTACCCGGGCGCTCTGGCAGAAACTGGCAGACAGTTCGTCGTTCGATCCTCGCGCGCAGTGGAAGGGTTGAGCGTAGCGGTCTTGCGATTCTGTCTTTTCTGAATGGGCTGATGCGCCACCCGCATCAGCAGGCAATCAGCCTCGCTCAGTTTTTCGGCAGCACCACATTGAAGGTCGTGCCCTCACCAATGGTCGAGGTCACAGTGATGCTGCCACCGTGGGCGTTGACCACTTCCTTGACGATGAACAGGCCAAGACCCAGGCTGGTCGATGTACCGCGTGTTTCGCTGTTTTCCTCGGTGCTGCGCACCAGCGGATCGAAGATCGTCCCGATAGCGTCTTCGGCAATCGGCTTGCCTTCGTTGTGTACCACCAATACCACCGCTTTCTCGGCACCCGTAACACTGACCGTTATCTCGTGACTGGCCGCACCGTGCTGCAGGGCGTTGCCGATCAGATTCTGTAACATCTGGCTGATCCGTCCGGCGTCCCAGTGACCCTTGGTGTTGCCTTCGATGTTCAGTACCGGAACAGAGTCCGGTCGCCCGGCGCAGGCTTCCTCGATGGCTTCACGGCAAGCACTGGCCAAATCCATGTATTTGCGTTCAACCGGTAGCCCGGCGCCCAGGCGACTGCGCACGAATTCCAGCAGATCGCTGACCATCGAGCCCATATGGCGGGTGCTGGTCTGGATACGCGAAACATAGGATTGGGTCTTTTCGTCCAGCGCTATCTTGCGTGCCAGCAATTCCGTCGACATGCTGACGGCCTGCAGCGGCGCGCGCAGATCGTGACCCAGAATGGCAAGAAATATATCCCGTGAGCGGCCGACCCGTTCCGCATAGGCAGCGGTGGATTCGGCAAGCGCCTCGTCGATGGCTTCGTTGAAACGAATCACGTCCTGAAAATCGGCCAGTTGCGGCGCTGCCAGGCTTTCTACCCAGAGGCGGATGACGCTGGCGCGCAGATGGCGAAATTCCGACGTCATCTGCACCAGATCAAAGCCGACCTCATGACGCAACTCGCCATGGCTGCTGGCTGCTTCGTCCAGGCTTGGCGTCTTGTTCAACTCTTCGCCTCTGGCCTTGGCAATCTCCTCGCTTTTGCTCTGTGCGGTATTCATGTCCCGCGCAGCGGCGAGCAGGATCGACCTGGCATGATCCCGCAGCTCGGCTTTGCTCATCGTTTCTGCCGCCGGTTTCAGGGTTCTGGCGAAGTCTTCCCATTCATCGACGATGCGATCCACATGAATAACGATGAATTCGGAAAGGCGCATGGCCGGTTACCTTTGGAGATGCGTGACGAAAGAATGGGCGCATATTACCTCCTTTGCATGACACGACAAACAGGGCGTTTGCTGTCATTTCTGTCAGTAGACGTCCTATTCGCTTCGTCCTATGTTCTCTCCGGGGACTATACGAACGGAGGGCCATGACATGAGCGTCATTACGGTTACAGATGCGATCTTTCAACAGGAAGCTCTTGAAGCCAGCAAGGCGAAGCCGGTCCTGGTCGAAATTTCTACCCGAGGTAACCGAATACCAGGCCAAGTCGGTAACATCAAAGGGCCGTCCGAAGGGGAGGCCCTTTTTTGGGTTCAAAACAGAAAGTACCGCTGCGCCATCGGCAGCACATCCGCGGGCTCGCACCACAGCAACACCCCGTCGGCCTTGACCTGATAGGTCTGCGGGTCGACTTCGATGTCCGGCAGGTAATCGTTGTGGATCAGGTCTTTCTTCTGCACGGTGCGGCAGCCTTTGACGACACCGATCTGCTTCTTCAGGCCCAGTGACTCTGGTACACCGGCATCGAACGCTGCCTGGCTGATGAACGTCAGGCTGGTGGCGTGCAATGAGCTGCCGTAGCTGGCGAACATCGGGCGGTAATGAACCGGTTGCGGGGTCGGGATCGAAGCGTTGGCGTCGCCCATCAAGCTGGCGGCGATGGCACCACCCTTGAGGATCAGGGTCGGTTTGACGCCGAAGAATGCCGGACGCCACAGCACCAGGTCGGCCCACTTGCCAACTTCGATAGAGCCTACTTCATGACTGATGCCATGAGTGATCGCCGGGTTGATGGTGTATTTGGCGATGTAACGCTTGGCGCGGAAGTTGTCGTTGCCCGGACCATCCTGCGGCAGTGGGCCACGCTGTTTCTTCATCTTGTCGGCGGTTTGCCAGGTGCGCATGATCACTTCGCCAACCCGACCCATGGCCTGGCTGTCGGAACTGAGCATCGAAAAGGCGCCCAGGTCGTGAAGGATATCTTCGGCAGCGATGGTCTCGCGGCGGATGCGGCTTTCCGCGAAAGCCACGTCTTCGGCGATGCTCGGGTCCAGGTGATGGCAGACCATGAGCATGTCCAGGTGCTCGTCGATGGTGTTGCGGGTGAACGGACGCGTCGGGTTGGTCGAGCTCGGCAGCACGTTCGGCGAACCACAGGCCTTGATGATGTCCGGCGCGTGACCGCCACCGGCACCTTCGGTGTGATAGGTGTGAATCGTGCGGTTCTTGAACGCGGCCAGGGTGGTCTCGACAAAACCTGACTCGTTGAGGGTGTCGGTGTGGATCGCGACCTGCACGTCGTATTCGTCGGCCACGCTCAGGCAGTTGTCGATGGCCGCAGGTGTGGTGCCCCAGTCCTCGTGCAACTTCAGACCGATGGCCCCCGCCTTGACCTGCTCGATCAGCGGGCCGGGCAGGCTGACGTTGCCCTTGCCGGTGAAGCCGATGTTCATCGGGAACGAGTCCGAGGCCTGGAGCATGCGCGCCATGTGCCACGGGCCGGGCGTGACAGTGGTGGCATTGGTGCCCGTGGCCGGGCCGGTGCCGCCGCCGATCATGGTCGTCACGCCGCTCATCAGCGCCTCTTCGATCTGCTGCGGGCAGATGAAGTGGATGTGCGTGTCGACGCCACCCGCGGTAAGGATCATGCCTTCGCCGGCAATGACTTCGGTGGCGGCGCCGACCGCGATGGTCACGTCCGGCTGGATGTCCGGGTTGCCCGCCTTGCCAATGGCCGCGATACGCCCGTTCTTGATGCCGACGTCGGCCTTGACGATGCCCCAGTGATCGATGATCAGGGCATTGGTGATCAGCGTGTCGACTACGTCAGCGGCCAGCAACTGGCCTTGGCCCATGCCGTCACGAATGACCTTGCCACCGCCGAACTTCACTTCTTCGCCGTAGGTGGTGAAGTCCTTCTCGACCTCGATCCACAGCTCGGTGTCGGCCAGGCGAACCTTGTCGCCGACGGTGGGGCCGAACATGTCTGCGTAGGCTTGTCGGCTTATCTTCATCTTTCGTACCTCGGATTCAGAGCGGCAAGCTGCAGGCCGCAAACTGTAAGTTTTTCAAAGCGACCAGCGGCGAGCTGCAAGTCGTTAGTCGTCAAAGCTTTTGATCCTCGTGCCGAGTGCCCATCGTCATACACACGTCCCGATTGGATGCCTGTGTGACCGGTGCGGCGATCCGCATTGCTCACGAAGACGTTAGTCCGAACGCCCTGTTTCTGGAGGCTGTACCGGCCTCTTCGCGAACAAGTTCGCTCCTACGGCCTTCGGCCAGAATCAAAAGCAGACTTGTGTATAACGGTGAACGCGGAGCGTAGGAATGGTATTCAAAAAGCCTTCAATCCAGATCGCCCATCACCCGACCGGCAAACCCGTAAACCTTGCGCAAGCCGGCCAGGTCCACCAGCTCGACTTCGCGGGACTGGCCCGGCTCGAAGCGCACCGCGGTGCCGGCCGGAATGTTCAGGCGCATGCCCCGGCTGGCGGCGCGGTCGAAGGTCAGTGCGTCGTTGGTTTCGAAAAAGTGGAAATGCGAGCCCACCTGAATCGGCCGGTCGCCGCTGTTGGCGACGGTCAGGCTGAGGGTGCGGCGTCCGGCGTTGAGTTCGATGTCGCCGGGCTGGATCTGGTATTGACCAGGGATCATGTCGGTTGCCCCAAGGTTTTGAAATAAATGGCGGTGGGATGCAGGCGCCCGTCCGGTGTGGCGCAATAATCCGGCAGCTCACCGACACGGTGGTAGGCCAGCGCGCTGTAGAAGGCTTCAGCCGCCGAGCCTGCTTCGGTGTCCAGGTGCAACAGCCCACGTTTGTGTTTCACGGCCGCCTGTTCAACGGCCTCCATCAATTGCCTGCCCAGGCCACGCCCGCGCGCCGCAGGCAGCACCATCAGTTTCTGTACTTCGGCGCGGTTCAGGCCGTTGGGCTTCTGGCACAGCGACAGTTGCGCACTGGCCAGGACGTTCTCGTTCTCGACCACCACCCACAGCAGCAGAGAGCCAGCGGCGACATCGGCTCTGAGCCCGTCGCACCAGCCGTAGGCCTGCGCCATGTCGAGGTCGGCCATGAAACCGACCGACGCGCCATCATGAACCGTATCGAACAACAATTGCGCCAGACCCTGGCGGTAATGCGCGAAGCTTTCGGCGGTGACGCGGCGCAGCTGTGCTGGATTCATGGCGTGCTCTCTAAAGGGCGGAGGGGGCTTGCGAAGCCGGTGGCTGAGCACCGGGCGACAGGTCGAGCTGCATGAAGGTCAGGTCCAGCCAGCGGCCGAATTTGGTGCCGACCTGAGGCATTTGTCCGGTGGTCTTGAAACCCAGGCGATCATGCAGGGCGATGGACGCAGCGTTACCACTTTCGATCGCCGCGACCATCATGTGCTTGTCACAGGCACGGGCGCGCTCGATCAAGGCGGCCATCAGACGCGGGCCCAAGCGTTTGCCACGCTGGTCAGCGCGCACGTAAACCGAATGCTCGACCGTATGGCGAAAGCCTTCGAACGGCCGCCAGTCGCCAAACGACGAATAGCCGAGCACTTCGCCTGCGGTGTCGGTGGCCACCAGAATCGGATAACCCTGACTCTGGCGAGCGGCGTACCAGGCCTGGCGGTTGGCCAGATCAACCGGCTGCTCGTTCCAGATAGCCGTGGTATTGAGCACTGCGTCGTTGTAGATCTCCAGAATGCCCGGCAGATCGTCCGGCAGGGCATCGCGAATCACGTCCTGCATGATCACTCCTTCAGGCAATCGGCTGATGCACGGTGACGAGTTTGGTGCCGTCCGGAAAGGTGGCTTCCACCTGAATCTCCGGGATCATTTCCGCGATACCTTCCATGACCTGATGGCGGCTCAGCAGGGTCGTGCCGTAGTGCATGAGCTCAGCGACGGTCTGTCCGTCACGCGCACCTTCGAGCAGTGCCGCAGAGATGTAGGCCATGGCTTCCGGGTAATTGAGCTTCACACCGCGTGCCAGACGCCGTTCGGCGACCAGTCCGGCGGTGAAGATCAGCAGCTTGTCTTTTTCGCGTGGTGTCAGGTCCATGGGGCTTCCGTTTGTTCAAATTCGGTGGTTGATCGTTCCCAGGCTTGAGCCCTCATTGCTATGTATAAGTCTGTTTTGGGTTCTGGCCGAAGGCCGTGGGAGCGAACTTGTTCGCGAAGGGGCCGGTGTAGTCGCCGAAAATGCAGCGCCTAAAACATGGTCTTCGCGAACAAGTTCGCTCCCACGCCCTGCGGGCAGAAGCGCTAAAAGCCCCGATTTTCGGGCTTTTCAGGACTTATGTACCACGCTGAGTGCATCAGCGCCGAGGGTGTAGCCTGGAATGCAGAGCGTCCAGTCATCAATCAGGTGTTCCAGATTCTTGGCGTTACCGCCTCGCGTCCCAGCAGGGCAGGGCGCAGGTATTTCCAGATTTGTATCAGCCAGGCCCGCGCGTGTAATGCTTCGTCTGCCAGACAGCGAGCGACCAGCAGACCGGGCAATTGAGTCAGGTCGCCGCGTACCGGGTTGGGCATCGACAGCGAACGGCAGGCCTCGAGCAGCTCGCTGCTTACTTCGCCGGTCATCAGCAGGGTGGCGAACACCGTTCTGCCGTCCAGGCCGATGGGCGAGTCCAGCAGCCCGTCGCCACCGATAATGCGTTGTCGCTCATGCCAGAGCAATGTGCCGTCGCGACGTATATCCAGATGCGACTGAAAATGCCCGTGCTCGAACCGCTCGCCACTGGCCGGGCGGCCCAGCGCCACTACATCCCAGTAACACAGCTTCGCATCACCGTGCAGCTCTATCCGAGTGCTCAGTTCTGCCTGGGCATTGCTGAAGACGATGGTTTCCTGCGGCAGCCATTCCAGCGTCGCACCAGGCTGGACGTGCAGTTCCAGTTGCTGAAAGGCCGGGCTGGCGGCGCGATACCATTTGGCCGCGCCGGGGCTGGTCAACTGTGCCCAGGCATTGGCCCCCACGGTGGCCGAGATATCCAGCCGGTCACCCCCGGCGATACCGCCTGGTGGATGAACGATGATGTGCTGGCACACCTCCGGGCCTTCGGCGTACAGATGCTTTTGCACCCGCAGCGGTCCTTTGTGGCGCCGCTGCGTCGGGCGTGTGCTGTCATCGAAACGGCCGTAACCCAATTCCAGCTCGGCGTGCCAGCTGGGGGTGAAGAGGGCGGTGTTGGCAGGCAGGTTCATGGTGTCTTCATTGGCTTGTCGAATGCTGCACGATAACGGATTGGCGCATCAAATAGTGACCAGACCACGAACGCCGTCGGTCTCCATGTTCTCGCCACGGCCCTGCTGGACGATCTCGCCCCGCGACATCACCAGGTACTGATCGGCCAGCTCCGCGGCGAAGTCGTAGAACTGCTCGACCAGCAGAATCGCCATGTCGCCACGCTCGGCGAGCTTTTTGATGACGGCGCCGATTTCCTTGATCACCGAGGGCTGAATACCTTCGGTGGGCTCGTCGAGAATCAGCAGGCGTGGACGGCTCGCCAATGCCCGGCCTATGGCCAGTTGCTGCTGCTGACCACCGGACAGATCGCCGCCGCGGCGGTGCTTCATTTGCAGCAGCACCGGGAACAGCTCGTAGATGAAGGCCGGCACTTCCTTGGCCTCGGAGCCCGGAAAACGGGACAGGCCCATGAGCAGATTTTCCTCGACCGTAAGCCGACCGAATATTTCCCGGCCCTGCGGCACGTAAGCGATCCCGGCATGTACCCGTTGATGCGTCTTGAACTGGGTGATGGTCTTGCCTTCCCATTGCACCGAACCTTCCTTCGATGGCAGCAGGCCCATCAGCACGCGCAAGAGCGTGGTCTTGCCCACGCCGTTGCGGCCCAGCAGGCAGGTGACTTCACCGACCTTCACATCGAACGACAGACCGCGAAGAATGTGGCTGCCGCCGTAATACTGATGAAGCTTTTCGACCTGGAGCATGGTGGGTGTTCTCGTCTATTGCAGCGTAATCGCAGTGTTGCGACGCGGGGCGTCTGGACAGGTATTCCCGCGCAGCGCGCCGGAACGATCGGTTCGTTGCGTCAGCGTCCCAAATACACTTCGATCACGCGTTCATCGGCCTGTACGTCGTTCAGCGAGCCTTCAGCCAGTACGCTGCCCTGGTGCAGCACGGTGACATGGTCGGCAATCGAGCCGACGAAACCCATGTCGTGCTCAACCACCATCAGCGAGTGCTTGCCGGCGAGGCTCTTGAACAGCTCGGCGGTAAATTCGGTTTCGGCATCGGTCATGCCCGCCACCGGCTCGTCGAGCAGGAGTAATTGCGGGTCCTGCACCAGCAGCATGCCAATCTCCAGAAACTGCTTCTGGCCGTGGGACAGCAAGCCTGCAGGGCGCTGCATCGAGCTGGTCAGGCGGATCGTTTCCAGCACCTCACCGATCCGGTCCTGTTGTTCGCCGCTCAACCGCGCACGCAAACTGGCCCACACCGATTTGTCGGTCTTCTGCGCCAGCTCAAGGTTTTCGAACACGCTCAAGGCCTCGAATACTGTGGGTTTCTGGAACTTGCGGCCGATGCCGGCCTGGGCAATCTGCACTTCGGTCATCTGCGTCAGGTCCAGCGTTTCACCGAACCATGCCTTGCCGTGGCTGGGCCGGGTCTTGCCGGTGATGACGTCCATCAGCGTGGTCTTGCCCGCGCCGTTGGGGCCGATGATGCAGCGCAGTTCGCCTACGCCGATGTACAGATTCAGATCGTTCAGGGCCTTGAAGCCGTCGAAGCTGACGCTGATGTCTTCCAGCGTCAGGATCGTACCGTGGCGAGTGTTGAGGCCTTTGCCGGCGCTTTTGCCGAGCCCCACTGCGTCGCGGCTGGTGCCGGCATCGGAGTTTGGCGCCAGGATCGGTTCAAGCATGAAAGACGGGGTCGGAGTGGTTTTCATTGCTCGCTCCTTTTCTTCAGCATGCCGATCACGCCCTTGGGCAGATACAGCGTGACGATGATGAACAGCGCGCCAAGAAAGAACAGCCAGTATTCCGGGAAGGCCATGGTGAACCAGCTCTTCATGCCGTTCACCAGACCTGCGCCCAGCAGCGGGCCGATCAGCGTGCCGCGGCCACCCAGGGCAACCCAGACAGCGGCTTCAATGGAGTTGGTCGGCGACATTTCGCTGGGGTTGATAATGCCGACCTGCGGCACATACAAAGCGCCAGCCAGACCGCACAGCACAGCGCTCAGGACCCAGACGAACAGTTTGAAGCCGCGCGGATCGTAACCGCAGAACATCAGGCGGTTTTCCGCATCGCGCAGTGCCGTCAGCACGCGGCCGAACTTGCTCTGCGCCAGGCGCCAGCCGATGTACAGACTGGCCACCAGCAATGCGACCGTGGCCAGAAACAGCGCGGCTCTGGTCCCTTGTGAACTGATGCTGAAGCCCAGAATGCTGCGGAAGTTGGTGAAGCCGTTGTTGCCGCCAAAGCCGGTCTCGTTGCGAAAGAACAGCAGCATGCCGGCGAAGGTCAGCGCCTGGGTCATGATCGAAAAGTACACGCCCTTGATCCGCGAGCGGAAGGCGAAGAAGCCGAATACCAGCGCCAGCAGTCCCGGTGCCAATACCACCAGGCACAACGCCCAGAGGAAATGGTCGGTGCCCGCCCAGTACCACGGCAGCTCGGTCCACGACAAAAATGTCATGAAGGCCGGCAGACCATCGCCAGCGGCCTGGCGCATCAGGTACATGCCCATGGCATAGCCGCCCAGGGCGAAGAACAGGCCGTGGCCCAGCGACAATAGCCCGGCATAGCCCCAGACCAGATCCAGCGCCAGCGCGACAATGGCGTAGCAGAGGATCTTGCCCACCAGGGTCAGGGTGTAGGCCGAGACCTGAAAGCCGTTATCGGCAGGCAGCAACGACAGCAGCGGCAGTGCCAGCAGCACCGCCAGTATTACGCAGCCTGCAGTCAGCGTGACTCTTGGCCCGACTTTTTGCGCGGCAGTTACTATCAATGGCTGGCTCATCAGTCGATCACCCGTCCTTTCAGTGCGAAGAGGCCTTGCGGACGTTTCTGGATAAACAGAATGATCAGCGCCAGAATCAGGATCTTGCCCAATACAGCGCCGATTTGCGGTTCTAGAATCTTGTTGGCGATGCCCAGCCCGAAGGCCGCCATCACGCTGCCGGCCAGTTGCCCGACGCCACCGAGCACGACCACCAGGAACGAATCGATGATGTAGCTTTGCCCAAGATCAGGGCCCACGTTGCCGATCTGGCTCAGGGCAACACCCCCCAGACCAGCGATACCTGAGCCCAGACCGAAGGCCATCATGTCGATGCGCCCGGTCGGTACGCCACAGCAGGCGGCCATGTTGCGGTTCTGGGTGACGGCGCGCACGTTCAGGCCCAGGCGGGTCTTGTTCAGCAGCAGCCAGGTCAGTACCACCACGAACAGCGCGAAGGCGATGATCACGATGCGGTTGTAAGGCAGCACCAGATTAGGCAGCACCTGGATGCCACCCGACAGCCATAGCGGGTTGGCGACTTCAACGTTCTGCGCGCCGAAGGCAAGACGCACGGCCTGAATCAGCATCAGACTGATGCCCCAAGTTGCAAGCAGCGTTTCCAGCGGGCGGCCATACAGGTGACGAATGACCGTACGTTCCAGAGCCATGCCGATCGCGGCGGTGACAAAGAACGCCACTGGCAGCGCGATCAGCGGGTAGTACTCGATGGCCCCCGGTGCATAGCGCTGCAGCATCAGTTGCACAACGTAGGTGGAGTAGGCTCCCAGCATCAGCATCTCGCCATGGGCCATGTTGATCACACCCAGCAGGCCGAAGGTGATCGCCAGACCCAGCGCCGCCAGCAACAGGATCGAGCCCAGCGACATGCCGCTGAACGCCTGACCGAGGATTTCACCGATCATCAGCTTGCGCTTGACCTGCGCCAGGCTGGTTTCAGCCGCCACGCGTACCGAAGCGTCGGTTTCCACGCCGGGTGCCAGCAATGATTCAAGACGGGTACGCGCCAGCGGATCACCGGTTTCGCCCAGCAGCCGCACGGCAGCCAGACGTACTGTCGGGCTGGAATCGACCATTTGCAGGTTGGCCAGCGCCAGGGTCAGCGCGCTTTTGACGCTTGAGTCGGATTCGCTGGCCACGCGTTCGGTCAGCAACTCGAGTTGTGCAGGGCGCGCGCTTTTTTGCAATTGCAGGGCCGCGGCCATGCGCAGTTGTGTGTCGGCTGCCAGCAACTGATGGCTGGCCAGCGCCGTTTCAACCAGGCCACGCAGCCGGTTGTTCAAGCGCAATTTACGCGGTTCGTCAGGCGTTGGAGCATCGGCGGCGGCAGGAGCCTGTGCATCGACGGCCACGTATTGATCGTTGTTTTCGATCCAGGCGCGCTTGCTGCTGTCAGCACCTACACGGCCATCGCGCAAGGCTTCAAGCAGCTCGACGCGTTCCGGCACAGGCTTGGCGGCCCAGGCCTCCAGCAGCTCTGCCTGTTGCGAAGAACTGGCTGCGACAAAGTCACTGGCATCACCGGCCTGGGCAGCCAAAGGCAGCAGCAGGCTGATGGTGAGGATCAAACGGTAGAAATAAGAAGGCATATCAATATGGCCTTGGTCTGTTATGGCGTTCCACTAGACATTCGTGACTGTTCGCCCTGACGCTGCTCGTTCCTCACGCTCTGCGTGGGAATGCCTTTCGTGACGCTCTGCGTCAACCATGCACCGAGCCGCGCGCTCAGGATCGGACGCGGAGCGTCCAGAACTGCGTTCCCACGCTGGAGCGTGGGAACGATCAGGCTGTGTTGATAGGGGGTCAGTTGCTCTTCGCCGGGGCGTCCGGCTTCTTGTCGTTGCCAGGGATGTACGGGCTCCAAGGCTGGGCGCGGATCGGCTCTTTGGTCTGCCACACAACGTTGAACTGACCGTCGTCCTGGATTTCGCCGATCATCACTGGCTTGTGCAAGTGATGGTTGGTCTTGTCCATGGTCAGAGTAAAGCCCGACGGCGCGGCGAACGTTTGTCCGGCCATGGCTTCACGGACCTTGTCCACGTCGGTGGATTTGGCTTTCTCGACCGCCTGCGCCCACATGTGAATGCCGACATACGTGGCTTCCATCGGGTCGTTGGTCACGGCCTTGTCAGCGCCTGGCAGGTTTTTCTTTTTGGCGTAGGCCTTCCAGTCAGCCACGAACTTCTTGTTGACCGGGTTTTCCACCGACTGGAAGTAGTTCCAGGCGGCCAGATGGCCTACCAGTGGCTTGGTGTCGATGCCGCGCAGTTCTTCTTCGCCTACCGAGAAGGCCACAACCGGCACGTCGGTAGCGTTCAGGCCCTGGTTGGCCAGTTCCTTGTAAAACGGCACGTTGGAGTCGCCGTTGACGGTGGAGATAACGGCTGTCTTGCCACCGGCGGAGAACTTCTTGATGTTGGCCACTATGGTTTGATAATCGGAGTGACCGAACGGGGTGTAGACCTCTTCGATATCGGTATCTTTCACGCCTTTGGAATGCAGGAAGGCGCGCAGAATCTTGTTGGTGGTGCGCGGGTAGACGTAGTCGGTGCCGAGCAGGAAGAAGCGCTTGGCCGAGCCGCCATCTTCACTCATGACATATTCGACGGCAGGGATGGCCTGCTGGTTAGGCGCAGCACCGGTGTAGAAAACATTGGGCGACATCTCTTCGCCTTCGTACTGCACCGGGTAGAACAGCAGCCCGTTGAGTTCTTCGAAGACCGGCAGCACCGATTTGCGCGACACCGATGTCCAGCAGCCGAATACCACGGCTACTTTATCCTGGGTCAGCAACTGACGGCCTTTTTCCGCGAACAGCGGCCAGTTGGACGCCGGGTCGACGACGACCGGCTCCAGCATCTTGCCGTTGACGCCGCCTTTGGCGTTGATCTCGTCGATGGTCATCAAGGCCATGTCCTTGAGCGATGTCTCGGAGATGGCCATGGTGCCGGACAACGAATGCAGAATGCCGACCTTGATGGTCTCGGCTGCCTGAACGGTCCAGGTCAGCCCCATGGCGGCGATGGATGCGGACAGGGTAAAGGCTTTGATCAGGCTGCGACGCTTCATTGACTGGCTCCCTTAGTACATTGTTTTGAGGTTTGGCGGCGGTGCATTTTTTGCTCTTTCAGGCTTTAGCAAGGTCTGGGCCAATGCAGAAACGTCGCAAAATGGAACGAATGTGTCGCGGTTCGGGGAAGATGTGCACCAAGGTGGAACCCGGCCTTGTCCCGCGTGCGCTCCGGGCTCTGCAATGGTGCAAGGCTGCTTTGCAGGAGCGCCGGCCAGTAACGACCGGCTTCCCGGATCAGCCGCGTGCGGGTTTCAGACCCAGAGTTCCTGTTCCCCGGTATAGAGATCGTAGGTCTGATCAACCAGTTGTTCGGGCGCATCGAACCAGGCAAACAGCTGTCCGTTGACCCGCTTGGTCGCACCCAGTTGCACGTATGTCCCCGGCGCAATGGCCACGTGATCACCAAGAAAGCCGGTGAACATGTTCTTCTTGGGCACAGCCGGTGCAAAGATGAAGAACACCGGGTGGTTTTCGGCATTGGCGTTGCGATTCACGAACCCGTCCTGGCTCCATCTGGAGGCGTTGGCTCGCGACATCGATGCAGACTGCACGCCATTGTCGGTAAACACTGCACCCACTTCGCGCTCAAGGCATGCCACCCCGTCGCTGGACACATAGGTGGCGCGAAATGCAGTGCCTTCCCACGCCTTGAGCTTATGGAACTGACGCAGAAACCTGCGCGTGGTGGCATTGCGTACGCCGCTTCGCAGCAGCGGGTTGATCTCCGTTGAACCGCCTTCCACGTAGGTGGTTATTTCGGAAAATTTTTCTGCGTTGGATGTATGGGCCAGCGTCAGGTAGTCGGTCTCGAACTTCAGGCGTTCGATGCTACTTGCTTCCTCCAGAGACGCCGGCCAGAGAGTTGTCAGGCTGGTCAGCCGCGCCTCGGCACTGCGGATTGCCGATTGACTCATGCGCGGGATCTGTTTGCCCACGATTTTCCAGACGCCGGTCGTGCTGCGAAGAGCAAACTCCTGCCCGTGCACCAGTTGTGTGGCATCCATCGGGTTTACCCGATAAAGGCGCGAGTGGCCGAACACGTTAGCCCGCCGGCTTATGAAGCAGGTCTGGCCCTCTACCTCAATGGCGACGAAGCTTTTGGGGTCCATGGCAGTGATCAATTTCGAGCCTGCGAAACGCGGCGCCTTTGAGTGCGAAAGGAGGTAGCCGATCTGCGCCTGACCATCACGACCGACTCTGCGTACGAGGTGCGGACGTCTCACCATTTTTGCGGCGCTTCCTGCCGGCTTCAAGGCCAGCGCCAAGTGGCCGACCAAGGCAATGGCAAGATAGCTGAGGGCGCTCAGAAACTCCTCGGCGGCGCCTTCCAGGTCGTTTTCATCGATTTTCGAAAAAGCGCTCCAGGTTTTGTAAAGGCCAGCGCCCAGCGCGACAGGCATCATGATCGCGCCAGGCAGAAACAGAATCGCAATGCTCGCGATCAGATCGAAGCCCAGACCCGATTGCCCTGTACCGGTGGTCAGACTCATCTGCCGTTTGGCTTCGTTGATCAGAAGGTTGATCTTGGTCTCGTGATTTTCCTCGTAAATGTCTTTGCTCTGGCTGACAAACACGACGGGGCGCAGCAGCCTTGACGGGATCGGTAGCAGCGTCAGTTGGGTAAATACTTCGGGTGGACGCCAATGCTTCGCTTCCTTTTCGTACTGCATGGCATGCAGCGTCTCAAGACGCCTGGAAACCGGTATTTGCTGAATCAGATACTGCTGGAAGGGTGCCTCTTCCAGAAAGCTGGTGGTCAGGTGATACATGCTGTTGAACCAGCGGAAAACGACACCGTCGGCAGCATCCAGCGTGCACAGCACCAGTGGCCCCTTCTCGAATTTTCCGGCTGGAGCAATCAGCATCACGTTGGTCATCTTGAGTTGGTTGACGCTGAAAAAACGGACTTCAATGGCTTGCTTGTTGATGGTTCGACGTCCTTGGAGTCCTGGCGAATCCAGCACAGCCTTGATCCACTCGCGGCCGGTGGGTGCAAAAGCCTGTTGTTCGATCTCCAGCAGCGCCATCTTCATCTGAGCTCGCAACATGGCTTTTTCTGACCGCTTGAGCTGCTGTGCATACGCCGAGGTTTTCAGGTGCAGGTCAAGGTAATTACTGAGGTATTGGGGATCTTCCAGCGTGGTAATCAGCTCTGTTACGGCCTGCTTGTCCAAGTGCGCAAGGTAGACGCCTTCGGCGTCGACAGCGCGTAGAAGCACGGCATCCTTGGCCTTGGTGTGCAGGGCTTGGGTATGTGCCAGTTGCCTGAGTGAAACGTTCTCGGTGTTGATTTCTGGCAATACAGGCGCGCCGGGAATATCGAGCACTTCGATGCCCGTCCTGTAGGTCAGTGAAATATTGATCTGTTGCGCTGTTGCCGTGATGGATAGCCGGTTCAGCAGTTGAGCCAGTTGCTTGTCGATATAGCGCGTCGGGTAGGTGCGGCTGTCATTTTCTGCCTGGCCGAAGTGCTCCTTGCTGGCTTTGCGCATGTTCACCACCAATTCGCCAAACCGCTTTGCCTGGCGATGCCATGCCTGACGCTGCGTCAGCGTCATGGTTTTCCACCAATCGGGCATTCGGCTTTGCACCAGATCGCTGTCGAATCCGTCGAGTCGCCAGTGGTTGTCGAAGTAAATCCTGGGTTTCAGCAAACTCGCTATCGTTTGCTCGAAACAGACCGCGTCCATCTTCTGAGCGCGGGCCAGCTGTACAGCCTGAGCGAAGACCGACTGCTGCGCGACAACCTGCCGGGCAAGCAGCAGGCTGAGAAAGTTGCCGTCCATCAGGGTGTATTGCCATTGCAGGACAGGGGTGGGTTTGGTGGGGCTTGCCTCCCCGGCGGTGACGCTGTCGCCCAAGCGTCCTCGGTACTCGGGTTCAGTCACTCGCTGAACAAGCGCGTGGTTCAACTGTTGCAATGAGGCAAATGCTTCCAGCCCGTCATGGGGCGTAAACAGAAGTACATCTTCCAGCTCTTCCTGCTCTTCCAGGTCTGGCTGGACCGGCGCATCACGAAGACGCCGGGCAATGGCAAACGCACCGTAAAGCGACAGCGAGGGGCCGTCGCCGTCTTGTGCCGACAGGCTGTAAACACTGTGCGGCTGCAAGTCTGCGAGACCCGCGGTCGCATCTGTGGCACAGGGCCCAAGGGTGGCCGAAAGCAGGCTGTAGTGCCCGGTCGTCATCTTTCCCAGGGCGATCAGCACCGCACATTCGGATGTCAGGCACTCGATCTGCTCTGCGACAAACTGGCTGCTCCGGGTTTCGCCATCAAGCGTCGCAGTGCTCCAGTAGTCTGCAAGATTTCGTGTGTAGCACTGCTCAAGTTGCTCGCTGACCTGGGTGAAGAACGTTACAGTCGCTGCCCGCCCCAGCGGCTGAATGGCAGGTGGCTTGACGTCAGGCTGCTGTGTGTCAGGCGTTGGAGAAGGCGTGTCGAGAGGCGGGTGGAGAGCGACTACATCATTGTCGATCCATTGCAAATAGCCGGTGAAGTATTCGATCAGGCCAGGGATCAGTGGAACCCTGTGTATGTTGCTCCCGTGGTCGAATCCGACCTCGTTGTCACGGTAAGTCAGCCAGGTCGTCTCGACATCCAGCTCGGGTTTGAGGGGATGCAGCAGGGTACGGGCCAGTTCTTGGGTCGTCTTGCTGAAGTCGGGTGGATAGGTATCGCTGGCAAGCGAGGCGTTTAGAGCCTGGGTTGATGCGGTGAGCGGTAAGGTCATGGTGCCGATTCGTCTGCGTGATGGATGATCCGCTCGAGGTGTTGGCCGGGCGGTTCATTTCATATAGTCAGGGTTAAAGGCACGCGGGTATCGGCCAGCGCAGTGAGAGGACTGCAGCATCGGCTCTCTGATAGGTAGGAAGTCTCGGAAACGCGCGAGATTGAGGTAAGGACGGGGCCTGAAACCGGGTATGAGGAGGAATTCATCACAACGCCACTCAATGGTTTCAGGCCCCGCAGAGAGCAATCTAAGCTGTTGTCGCTGTTTTGGCAAAGCGCGAAAGCACTATTCGATCAAGCGCCCGGACAACCAGCATCGGTCCTGGGTGTCAGGGATACCACCGCGATAGGATCGATGAAGGCATTCAGCTCCCGGCCCTGCTCGTTGGGAGTTACTCAGTGCTGGTGTTCCGAAGCCTGTTTTTGTACCACGACCTGCACCTCGACATCCCCCGCCTTTTCAAAATGCAGGGTCATCGGGAAGCGTTGGCCGACCACCAGCTTCGAGCGGTCCTTGATGTCCAGCAGCATCACGTGCCAGGCCATGGGGGCGAAAGCCACCTTCGCGCCAGCCGGTATGTCGACCGCCTGAACGTGCTGCATCTTCATCAGCCCGTCGACATGTACATGCTCATGCAACTGCGCCTGCCCGGCGATGGGTGTGTCGACGCTAATCAAACGGTCGGCGCTGTCACCCTTGTTCTCGATAGTGAAATACGCTGCCACCGTCGGTGCGTTGGGCGGTAGCTCCATTGACCACGGATGGCCAATCAGCAACGGCCCTGCCTTGTACTCATGGGCGTGGACGAGGCTGGCTGGCAGCAGCAGTGCGGCCAGCAGCAGTGCTTTTTTGAGCATGGGGGGCTCCGCAGGATTCGATGAAGGGGTGAAAGGTAGCTTAAATGGAAATCCGAAACACCTGGGTAAACCTTTGAGCGCCGCTGAGTGAGCCTGTTTCGTAAAGTCGTTCCCCGGCATGCAGTCATAAGGGGATCGGGATGTATGAAAGGGCACAGTCACATCGTTTGCGTTTGGGGCGATTCTCCAGTGCAGGCCAAATGTATTTGGTCACCGCAAAAACATTCCAGAGAAATCCTGTCTTTTCCGATTGGCGCATGGGCCGTCTGCTGGTTGATGAACTTCGACACGTTCAGGAGCAGCAACTGGCTGATTCATTAGCCTGGGTGGTAATGCTCGACCACATTCACTGGCTGCTGCAGTTGAATAGTCATTCATTATCCAGAGTTGTGCAGCGCGTGAAATCGAAAAGCGCGATCGCCATAAACAGAGCCAGAGGCTGCAGTGGACCTTTTTGGCAAAGCGGATTCCACGACGTCAGCATCCGCACTGAAGAAAGCCTTTTGGGTTTTGCCCGTTATATTGTGGCCAATCCGGTTCGAGCCAACCTGGTCAAAAGCGTGCGCGATTATCCCCTATGGGACGCAATCTGGTTGTGAAAAACCGGCCTCTTCGTGAGCAAGCTCACTCCCACGG
>NZ_FPJB01000005.1:113682-491559 GCF_900119195.1 Pseudomonas sp. NFACC10-1
CCCCGACCTCTTCGTGAGCAAGCTCCCCACAGGTCCATTCAGTGAGGACTAAAGACGGCTGATCAATCCAGGCCCAACGCCTCCAGCACTGCATCCACACCCCAGAACAGCCTATCAGCGTCAGGCAACTGCGGGCGTTTGAGGATCAGGACGGGCAGGCCGCGTTCGCGGGCGATGTCGAGCTTGGGTTCGGTGGAGCTGCTGCCGCTGTTTTTGCTGATCAGTACGTCGATGCGGCGTTGTTCGAACAACTGGCGCTCGTCTTCCAGCATGAACGGGCCGCGTGCGCCGATCACTTCGCAGTGTTGGTTGCCGGGGTAGTCGTCCAGTGCCCGGAGTGTCCAGAACTGGTGCGGCGGGATTTCGTTCAGGTGCTGCAAGGGCTCGCGACCCAGCGTGAACAACGGGCGCTTGAACGGGAGCAGGGCATTGGCCAGTTCTGACCAGTCAGCCACTTCGCGCCAGTCGTCCTCTGGACCTGCCTGCCACGCGGTGCGGCGCAAGGCCCAGCAGGGAATGCCGGCCAGCCTGGCCGCTCGCGCTGCGTTGTGGCTGATCTGTGCGGCGTACGGGTGGGTGGCGTCCAGCAGCAAGTCGACGCCCTGTTCGCCCATGTACTGCGCCATCCCCTCGGCGCCGCCATAACCGCCGACCTTCAATTGGCAGGCCAGGTCAGACGGCACCCGGCCCACGCCCGCGAGGCTGTAGATGTGCTCAGGCCCGAGCTTCCGCGCAATCGCCAAGGCCTCGGTAATGCCGCCCAGCAGCAGGATGCGTTTCATGTCGCTTCTCTCTGTAAATCAACGCCAGCCTGACCCACCAGTCCGCCCTGACGGTCAATGGCGAAAACCTCCACCTGAACGCTCGCAGGCACGATGCTGCGCGCGAAACTCAGCGCGTGGCGACACACTTCGTCACCCAGTGGCACACCTGCCGCAGCGCTCATCGCCAGCGCTTGCTGACTGGTGTTGGCTTCAAGGATCCGTTGTTGCAGGCCTGCATCCGCGCCGACCTGCGCAGCCCAGTGCGCCAGTTGCGGCAGGTCGATGCTGGAATGGCGGCTGTGCAGGTCCATATGGCCGGCGGCCAGCTTGCTGATCTTGCCGAAGCCTCCGCACACGCTCAACTTATCCACAGGCACCTTGCGCAAGTGCTTGAGCACCGCACCGACAAAGTCGCCCATCTCGATCAGGGCGATATCGGGGATTTTATAGACGCGGCGCATGGTGTCTTCGCTGGCATTGCCGGTGCAGGCGGCGATATGCCGATAGCCGTTGGTGGTGGCGACGTCGATGCCCTGATGGATCGAGGCGATATAGGCCGCGCAGGAGAACGGCCGGACAATCCCGCTGGTGCCGAGAATCGACAGTCCGCCGAGAATGCCCAGGCGCGGGTTCATGGTCTTGAGCGCCAGCGCCTCGCCGCCCTCGACGCCGATCGTGACTTCGAATCCGCCGCTGTAGCCTTGTTCTTCGGCCAGCCGAAGCAGATGCTCGGTCATCATGCGCCGGGGCACCGGGTTGATGGCCGGCTCACCGACTGCCAGCACCAGCCCGGGGCGGGTCACGGTGCCGACGCCTGCACCCGCCATGAAGCGCACGCCTGCTGCCGCCTGTAACCTGACGCGGGCAAATACCAGGGCGCCGTGGGTGACATCCGGATCGTCGCCTGCATCCTTGAGCGTTGCAGCTTCCGCGAATTCATCCACAAGCCGGCAGAATTCCAGGCGCATCTGTACCTGTTTACCCTTGGGCAGAACGATGTCCACCGCATCGCTGATCTGCCCGCAGAGCAACAGCCGCGCCGCTGCGAGGCTGGTTGCGGTCGCACAGCTGCCAGTGGTCAGGCCACTGCGCAGTGGCGCAGGCTGTTCGGCGGTTTCTTCGCGCATCAGGGTTTGACTACGTCCAGCAGGGTGATCGGCAACGCCTGACGCCACGTGTCGAATTCGCCAAGGGGTTGTGCATGGGCGACGTGGATACGGGTCAGTTCGCCGCCATGCCGTTCGCGCCAGGCCATCAAGGCCGTTTCGCTTTGCAGGGTGACCGCATTGGCGACCAGTCGGCCGCCCGGACGCAGTTGTTCCCAGCAGGTTTCCAGCACGCCGACACGCGTCACGCCACCGCCGATGAAGATCGCATCCGGGCGTTCCAGACCGCTCAGGGCCTGGGGCGCGCTGCCCCGCACCAATTGCAGGCCGGGCACGCCGAGTGCGTCGCGGTTGAATTCGATCAGTTGCTGGCGGCCTTCATCGGCTTCGATGGCCATCGCCCTGCAGGTCGGGTGCGCGCGCATCCATTCGATGCCGATGGAGCCGCAACCCGCGCCGACATCCCACAACAGTTCGCCCGGCAGCGGTGCAAGGCGGGCGAGGGTGATGGCGCGCACGTCGCGCTTGGTAAGCTGGCCGTCATGTTCGAACGCGCTGTCCGGCAAACCTGAAATGGGGCTCAGACGGATGGCGCTGGCGTCGGCACGACAGTCGATGGCAACCAGGTTCAGCGCGGCGATCTCGGGGTTGCCCCACTCGCTGGCCAGTCCTTCGACGCGCCGCTCGGCTTCGCCACCCAGATGCTCCAGGACGGTCATGCGGCTTGGACCAAAGCCGCGTTCGCGCAACAAACCGGCAATCAGGGCGGGGCTGCTGCCGTCGTTACTCAACACCAGCAGACGCATGCCATGGTGGACGTGTGCGTTCAGCGCGGCCGCCGGCCGGGCAACCACCGACAGGGTGACAACGTCCTGCAGCGGCCAGCCGAGGCGGGCGGCGGCCAGAGAGTAAGAGGAGGGCGCGGGCAGAATGCGCATTTCGTCAATGCTGACCACGCGTGCAAGACTGGCGCCGACGCCGAACATCATCGGGTCGCCACTGGCCAGCACGCAGATCTCGGCACCCCGCTGCTCGAGCACCGGGTTCAACGAGAAAGGACTCGGCCACGCACGTCGTTCGGCGCGAATGCACGGCGGCAGCAACGCCAGCTGACGCGGGCCGCCGAACACCTGATCAGCGTGCAGCAGAGCGTGTCTGGCGTTCTTGCCGAGCCCTTTGTAACCGTCTTCTCCGATTCCCACGACTGTCAGCCACGGTGACATGTACCTACCTCAATCCGAACTTCCGACAGAGCGCCTTTTCATGCCTGCGGACAAAGCAGGCATAATACCGCGCCCGACGGGGTACAAGTGCTCTAATCAACGTCCGTTTCCAGCCAGTTCACATCGGGTGACCCATTGAACGAGCAGCAGTCCGCTCGCACATCCTCTGCAACGCTACGCCCCTCGGCCTGCCCGGGGTTGCTGCGTATCGTCCCGGCACTGGACGGCGGGATCTGCCGGATCAAGCTGGCGGGCGGGGTGATCACCCGTGCGCAGGCCATGGCCGTTGCCGAGGCCGCGAGCACGTATGCACAGGGTGTTATCGAAGCCACCAACCGCGCCAATTTGCAGATTCGCGGCATTGGTGCCAATCACGACGGGTTGATCGGCGCCTTGATGGCGGCAGGGCTCGGCCCCGCCAACCCGGCCAGCGACGATGTGCGCAACCTGATGCTCAGCCCGACGGCCGGGCTGGACCCGCAGATGCTCTTCGATGCCCGGCCGCTGGCGGCGCAGATTCTCGACGCGCTGGAACATCATCCGCGTTTTCATGAGCTGTCCCCCAAGTTTGCCTTGTCGCTGGACGCTGGTGAAACGCTGGTCATGCTCGAACACCCGCATGACGTGTGGCTGTCGGCGCTGAAAGTCGATGGCGAAGTGTTGCTGGCGTTCGGGCTGGCCGGCTGCCCGGCCCATGACCGACCGCTGGCCGCTGTCCCTGTGGCCGAGGGGAAGACGCTGGTTGTCGCACTGCTGGAGCTGTTTCTCGACCTTGCCCGTCCCGAGCACACCCGGATGCGACACCTGCTGGCCGAGGTTTCGACCGACGATATGCTGCGCGAGCTGTCGACCCGGTCCGGCTGCACAGTGCGGACCGATAAGGCGATCACCGATTGGCAGCGTCCGGCCATTCAAGGCATTCGCCACATTGGTGTTTATCCACAGGCCCAGCCGAATCAGGTGGCGGTGGGCGCTGCAGTACCGTTGGGGCGTCTCGATGCGGCGATGCTTTCCAGCGTGGCGCAACTGGCGGCGGATCAGGGCGACGGCACGCTGCGCCTGACGCCCTGGCAAAGCCTGTTGTTGCCGAACGTGCCGGTCGAGCGCGCCGCGGCGGTGCTGGACGCGTTGCAGGCATCGGGATTCGTCGCGGCGGCCGAGCAACCACTGGCGCAGATGCTCGCCTGTACCGGTTCTGCCGGGTGCGCCAAGGGGCTGGCCGATACCAAGTCCGACGCCCTGCAACTGGCTGCCGGGCTGGCTACCGGCCAGGCTGTGCACGTGAGCGGCTGCACGCGTTCCTGCGCCGCCGCTCACGTAGCGCCAGTAACCTTGCTGGCTGTCGCGCCGGGCCGTTACGATCTTTATTTTCGCGATGCAGCGCATGCCGGTTTCGGCGTGCTGCGCGCGCGCAACCTTACTATTGAAGCAGTCGGCGCGCAGTTGAACGCCGGCTCACGGAGCAATATGCATGATTGATTACATCCGCGATGGTCAGGAGATATATCGCAACTCTTTCTCGATCATTCGCGCCGAAGCGCGTCTTGACACGATCCCTGCCGACTTGGAAAAACTCGCCGTGCGCGTGATCCATGCCTGTGGGATGGTCGAAGTCATCGAAGACCTGCGCTTCTCGCCGGGTGCCGGTACTGCCGGGCGCAACGCTCTGGCCGCCGGAGCGCCGATCCTGTGCGATGCGCGCATGGTCTCCGAAGGCATCACTCGCACCCGTCTGCCCGCCAATAATCCGATTATCTGCACCTTGCATGATGAAGGCGTGCGGGAAATGGCCCTGGAGCTGGGCAATACGCGTTCTGCGGTGGCGCTTGAGCTGTGGCGTCCGCACCTGGAAGGCAGCGTGGTGGTCATCGGCAACGCGCCGACCGCGCTGTTCTATCTGTTGGAAATGCTCGATGCCGGTGCGCCGAAGCCTGCACTGATTCTCGGCTTTCCGGTCGGCTTTGTCGGCGCCGCCGAGTCCAAGGCGATGCTTGCCGCCGATAGCCGCGGTGTGCCGTTCGTGATCATGCAGGGCCGCCGTGGCGGCAGCGCCATGGCCGTGGCCGCAGTCAACGCACTGGCCACGGAGATCGAATGATGCAGGCACGCGGTCGATTGATTGGCCTGGGCGTAGGTCCCGGCGACCCGGAGCTGATCACTGTCAAAGCCCTGCGTCTGCTGCGCGAGTCGCCGGTGGTGGCGTATTTCGTGGCCAAGGGCAAAAAGGGCAACGCATTCGGCATCATCGAAGCGCATCTGCAGGACGTTCAGACCCTGATGCCGCTGGTCTACCCGGTGACCACTGAGGCATTGCCGCCGACACTGTCCTACGAAAAGCTCATCAGCGACTTCTACGACGAATCCAGCCGGCACATTGCCGCGCACCTGGACGCCGGACGTGACGTGGCGGTGATCTGCGAAGGCGATCCGTTTTTCTATGGCTCCTACATGTACCTGCACGATCGTCTGGCCGAGCGCTACGAGGCCGAAGTGATCCCGGGTGTGTGCTCGATGCTCGGTGGCGCTTCGGTGCTGGGCGCGCCGCTGGTGTATCGCAACCAGAGCCTGTCAGTGCTGTCCGGTGTGCTGTCCCACGACGACCTGAAACGCAAGCTGGCCGACGCCGACGCGGCGGTGATCATGAAACTGGGGCGCAATTTCCACAAGGTTCGCGAGGTGCTGACCGAGCTGGGGATGGCCGGGCGTGCGCTGTATGTCGAGCGCGCCACGATGATCAACCAGAAAATCGTCCCGCTGGACCAGGTCGACCCGATGTCTTCGCCGTATTTTTCGCTGATTATCGTTCCTGGCGACAGGTGGCAAGGCTGATGACCTCCATGACCCCGGCCATCGTCATTCTAGGCAATGGCAGCCTTGCCACCGCGCGGCGCATTCAACAGCTGTTTCCCGATGCGCTGATTCATGGCCTGGCCGAGCGCGTGCAGGGGGCCGACCGCACTTACAGCGAGTTCGGCGCGACGCTGCGCCAGCTGTATCAACAGAACACACCGATCATCGCCCTTTGCGCAGCTGGTATCGTTATTCGCACCCTGGCCGCCGTGCTGCTGGAGAAGGGCGCCGAACCGCCAGTGCTCGCCGTGGCCGAAGACGGCAGCGCCGTAGTGCCACTGCTTGGCGGCCTTGGCGGGGTGAATGTCCTGGCGCGCAGCATCGCCAGCGGGCTTGGCGTTGCGCCAGCGATCACCACCAGCGGCGAGCTGCGTTTCGGCACCTGTCTGCTCAACCCGCCAAGCGGCTATGCGCTGGGCGATCTGGAGCTGGGCAAGCGTTTCGTTTCCGACCTGCTGTCCGGCGAACCTGTACGCATCGAGGGCGAAGCCCCTTGGCTGGCCCAGGCGCAACTGCCCGAAGATCCACAGGCCGCGCTGGCCATTCATGTTGGCAGTACCCTGCGCGAGCCGTCACCCCATGAATTGCTGATCTACCCGCGTAACGTGCTGGTGGCGGTGACTGACCTCAGTGACGAACTGGCTGAGCACGTGCGCTCGGCCCTGCGCGAGGTACGTATTGCCGGGCAGTCCTTGGCGTGCCTGTTGGCTGCCGAGGAGCAGATGGCCAATCCGCACCTGCACAAGGCTGCCGCCGAGCTGGACGTTGCGGTGCGATTCGTCAGCGCCGCTGCGGCCAGCGAGATGGCCATGAAGGCTGTGCCGCAGCTGTTGCCACCGCTCTGCGTCGACGCCCACACCGCGATTGCTGTCGCGGCGCAACCGCTGGAGGTGCAGAGCATCGGCCGCGGGCGTGGCCGCGTTGCAGTCATTGGTCTGGGCCCTGGCGCAGCAGACCTGATGGTGCCTGCGGTCAAGGCCGAACTGGCACGTGCCAATGATGTGCTGGGCTATGAAACCTACGTGCGCATGGCAGGGCCGTTTCGTGCCGATCAGGTACTGCACTGCACTGACAATCGCGAAGAAATGCAGCGTGCCCGGCATGCCTTCGAGCTGGCGGCTCAAGGCCGTTCGGTGGTCGTGGTGTCGTCCGGTGATCCGGGAGTGTTCGCCATGGCTTCAGCGGTGCTTGAGGCGTTGCATGAGTCGGATAATCCTCACTGGCATGCGGTCGAGCTGGAGATTCTGCCGGGTGTCTCGGCTTCTCTGGCAACCGCCGCTCAGGCTGGTGCGCCGCTGGGGCATGATTTCTGCGTGCTGTCGCTGTCCGACAACCTCAAGCCCTGGGACATCATCGAAAAGCGTCTGGACCTCGCCTGTCAGGCCGATCTGGCGCTGGCATTCTACAACCCGATATCTCGCTCCCGACCCTGGCAACTGGGGCGTGCGCTGGAGATTGTCCGCCAGCATCGCATCCCTGCAACCCCTGTGACGCTGGGCCGCGACATCGGCCGTCCCGGGCAGACATTGAGGGTTATCACGCTGGGCGAATTGACACCGGAGCAGGTGGACATGCGCACCATGGTGTTGATCGGCTCTTCCCTGACGTGCACCTTTACGCGCCACGCAGGCGGCAACTGGGTCTATACGCCGCGTTGGTACGGCAACAAGCCTACAGGTTGAGCGCGCACGCGTGTCATACCTGCTGCCATTTATCGTGGGAAAGTGCTGAAGTGGCGATGTCACTTCAAGCCTGTGAGCCTTTGTTTCGGCCCACGGGCTTGAGCGAATCGGCTCTCTTCAACCGTCGTCGTCGGTAGTCCGATTCCAGAAGCCTCCCCGGAATATTCGCTCACCTGCGGTACGCCGGGAGGCAGATGGCGGGTTGAATCTGGCTCTGCGTATCGAGTTCGGCAGCCAAGTGCCCGAAAGCCACCAGAGGGCAACGGAAAGCTCCGAAAAAACCGCCTGATTTATTTCGTTAGTCTCGATTCAGTCCATCAGGACGCATGAGTTAAAGGACTAATGAAATGACACAGGACAAAACCATGAACAGCACTGACAACCTCGATTACATTGCCGCCTGCGAGCTGGCTGAATGCCCAGCTTCGTTGGGCGCATTCGCGGCCCCCGCAATCCCCGGATTGCCTCAGGCAGGTGACGTCACTGACGCACAGTCCGGCCATGAAGGTGCGGTGGTTGCAGGCAGTGTGCTGGCATTTCCCAACGGTATGTCGGCGCAGAGCAAGCAGGACGTGATGAATTCCTTTCTGTTCGCCACCCTTGTGGCCAACAAGGCGTTCAGCTCTGAAACCCAGGGCGATCAGTGGTATGACAAATTCAACGAAGTGCTTTCCAAGGTGGGCTGGCTCTCCACCCATTGGAACTATGCGCGCTACCGTGCCACCCAGCAGCGTTTCACCATGGACGAAGTCGGTCTGGAGATCCTCGGTTCGGCCATTGCAGCTGCCGCGTTACCCGGGCCTGCATCGCTGCTGATGCTCAAAGTGGCTGCAGATGCCGTCGCCGCGCTGCAGGCCAGGAAAGAACCCCTGCGCCTGTTCGAGAGCCAGACCAAGGCACACCGTGGCGGTAGCTTCCGTATCGCCTCCTGTATCGAATCCGGGGACAGCATCGTCAGTCTGGCCATGGCGGCAGTCAGCTTTCAGGCCGACAGTGACGTCACCAATGTGCTGTTCTGGGAATGGCAGGGCACCAGTGTCCAGACCTGGAAGGGCGAGCACAACCTGTTGCTCAACACGGACCTGTATGCGCGCTATCGCAAGCTGATCGAGCAACGGCTTGGCGACAATGTCAGTAATGCGATTGCAGAGTACGAAATCTGATCGGAGTGTTGGCGGAGGCGCGGACTGCCTCCGCTTTCGGGATAAAAGGAATTCTCCCATGAAGCAGGAATTGGATGCCGTAGTCGTCAATGCGGGCTGTTTGATGTTTTTCCCCGAGCCGCAGCGGGTCGCCCTGAAAAATGATGTGCTGGACTCGATGCTGTACGTGCAGCTGGCCGCATCGAAACAACACTCGAAGTTTGCCGAACCCGAAAAATGGAATGAAACCCGTCTCACCGCTGCGCAGCGTTTCGGCTGGCTGCCGAGCGCCAGCGAACATATCAGCCAGCCTTTGCCTGAAGACTCCGCTGAAACAGTGTGGAGTTGCATGGTGCGTGCGCTTGTACCGTGGGTGTCAGCCGAGACGCTCCTGCGTGCGGAGGCGTTCATGCGCAGGGCAGGCAGCCAGTCCGTCGCGAGCGAAGCGCTTCATCTGTTGCGCAGTCAGACGGTACAGAGCGGTTTGAATCACTCGGGAAAATTGCAGGTCAGCGTAGTTCTGCAACTGGCTTTCGTCGACACCCGACAGAAGCTCAAGCTGGTGCAGCTTCAATTCACCACACGTCAGCCGTTGTCATCCGGGTTTCTTTTCGAGGTCATCGAGTCGAAGAGTGTCTACGGCAACATCGCTGTGACTGTCCATGCAATGCAACTGTTTGAACAGGTCTATTCGCAGTTTCGCGATGGCATCGACACCGCGCTGTCGAGCAAGCGTGCGTGCCTGATCATGCCGCTCGGGGGCAGTCCCGATGTCTGATCCGGATGAAACTCTACTGACGGGTGCCAGCGTGCTGTCCTTCGCCCGCAATGTCGAACCTGATTTGCGCCAGGACATAATGGATTGTCTGCACCATGCCCGACTGGTCGCAGATGATCGCCATTCTTCCAGAGTGAACTGGCGTGCATGGCTGGATGCTTACCAGCGCTCGATTGCCGCCACAGGCGGTTCGCGGAGCGCCGGGATCAACGATGCCCGATTGAAAATCCACAGTTTCAGTGACATTGGAAAACTGCAGCTATCCGTGGTCGATAACGCTGGCGAGCTTCGCCAACTCTACCGCAGTTCGCTCGACAGGCTATTGAGCAGTGATCATGCGACGAGTTTTTTCAGCAGCTGGTTTACGTCCGGGCGCTCAGAAAGCTTTCAGCTCATGCCCTGTGCAATGCGCAATAAGGACGAGGTGTCGATCCTTCTGTGCAGCCTGCAGATGACCACCCTGGCGCTGCGGCCCGCGCGTTATTTCTGGCAGATATTGGGCGGCGAGATGCAGGTGCATGCCGTCAGTACTGCGTTCCGCTTCAGTCGCCAGAGTTTCGAGCCTTTTCGCCAGACGGTGCAGGACGCCCTGGCTGATCGTGCTGCAGCCGAAATCATCAGTCTTTAGCAACCTGGATAAGCCCATGGAAGGGAGTAACGCAAATGAATGCAGACACAGGTAACGCGGCCTATCTGGGCACTATCGCCAGTATGGTCGCGTTTTTGCCCGGGCTTTCGAACGAAGAGCGCACGGATGTTCAGAACGTTCTTCTGGACGCCCAGTTGTTCGCGGGCAGGCAGTTTGATTTCAAAACCCAGTGGGGGACCTGGATGTATTACTACCGCAGCCGCCTCAAGGCGCGCGGCATACAGCAAAAGGGCGTGGTCCTTGGAGACTCGCTGGTGGTGAGCAGTGTCGACGATTTATTGCAGGCCACGTTCAAGGTCAGTCATCCTGCTGATCGTAAGCGTCTTGGCGGCATGGTGCAGCGTGCGGTTGCTGCAATGGGGGTGGGGCAGGCAGCAGAGTCGTACTTTCAGCGCGGCTTCGACCAGGGACGTCTGGGCAGTTTTCAGATCGTACCCTGCGAAAAGTATGAACCTGACCGGATGCTCCTGTTGCTTTGCAGTCTGCACCTGAGTGTGGACGACCATGCGCCAGGAAGGCGAAGACTGCTGTTTCACTTCAAGGGCGGCAGTTACATCTTTGACAGCAAGGTGTATGCAGCTCATCGTGACGCGGTGATGCGTTATCTGGACGGCAGGGCGCAAGGCATGGTGCGGGCTGCAAGTATCTGAGTCCTGTCAGGGCAGCAGGTAGCCCCTGATGCCGGTGAAAATGATTTGCGCGGCCAGTGCACAGACGAACAGTCCCATCAAACGGCTGACAATCTGCAAACCCTGATCGCCGAGGATGCGTTCGATACGGTTGGAGAGGTAAAGCACGACGCCAACGGTCAGACTGGCCAGCGCAATACTCAGAATGGCGGTGAGTTTGTCGTCCCAGTGGGGCTGACTGACGCCCATGACCAGCAGCGCACCGATCGTACCGGGGCCGACGGTCAGCGGGATGGTCAGAGGAACGATGGTCACATCCTGCTGGATATTGTCGGTCTGGACCGCCGACTTGCCCTGGGCCATGCTCAGTGCCGAGATGAACAGCACACTGCCGGCACCAATCCTGAATGCATCCACCGTGATGCCGAAGACATCGAAAATCACGCGCCCGAACAGATACAGCAAGACGCTGGAAACCAGTGTCGCCAGTGCCACCTTCCAGGCCAGGCGCCGCTGTTCCTTGCGCGAGTGACCACGCGTCAGGCTGATGAAGCAGGAAAGAACGAAAAACGGGCTGTAAAGCACCAGCATTTTCAGATAGACGCTGAACAACACGTGAAGCATGGCTTCGACTCACAGCAGCAGGTGGATGGCATCGGCAGTCTATCAGGCCACAGGCCTTTCCCGTCGCCGTCAGTTTTGCCGATAGTGCTCGCCGTCCGACGTCAGCCCTCGGGCCTTGTCACGGTGCGCCACCCAGTGCTCGACCAGTTCGCGCAACTGCGACAGTTCGATGGGCTTGGCCATGTGGCCGTCCATGCCGGCCTGGCGTGCGCGGTCTTTATGCTCGGTGAGAATATGCGCGGTCAGTGCAACGACCGGGGTGCGTACACGCTGATTGCCGACTTCCCAGGCGCGCAATTGCTCGGTGGCCGAGAAGCCGTCGAGTATCGGCATCTCGCAGTCCATCAGCACCAGATCATAACGCTGCGCTTTCATGGCTCGCAGCGCTTCTTCGCCATTGCTCGCGGTATCGGGGTTGAGGTTGAGCTTGCCGAGCATGCCGCGGATGACCTTGGTCGAAATGCTGTTGTCTTCGGCCACCAGAATACGGAAGTCGCCGGGGACGCTGACCGGCGGCGTCACGACCGGGCCGGGCTTGTTCGACACGACACCCTTGTTCAACTGGGTCAGTTCATCTGCCAGCGTGGTCTTGAGCGTATAGCCCGCCACCGGTTTGGCCAGAATGCGCTTGATGCCGCAGTTGCGCGCGATGATCTTGCTGGGTGCATTGCTGATGCCGGTCAGCATGATCAACAGTATGTCGTGATTCAGGCTCGGGTCTTCCTTGATCTTGGCGGCCAGTTGCATACCGGTCATGCCCGGCATGTTCTGATCGAGCAGGACCACATCGAAATAGTCGCGCAGGTGCGCCTTGGTCCTGAGCAAGGCCAGTGCCTCCTTGCCGGATGCCACTGCACTGACATTCAGGCCCCAGGCACTGCATTGCTGAACCAGCACTTTGCGGCATGTGTCGTTGTCATCGACCACCAGCACCCTGGCATCTTTAAGCGGGCTGTCCAGATCAATGGTCGGCTGTTCGAGCAGCTTGGCGTCCAGAGGCAGGTTCAGCCACAGCGTATTGCCTTGCGCGCCATTGTTCTGAATGCCGAATTCGCCATCCATCAGTACGATCAACTGACGAGCGATCACCAGTCCCAGATGACCGCCGAGCCGGCTGCTGGCCAGGAAGTTCCGGCTGTGCAGTTCGGCGTGCAGCAGTTCTTCACGTTCTTCGTCGGAAAGCGTTTCGCCGCTGTCCTGAACCGAAATGCGCAGCCGCGTATTCCCGCTTTTCGAGGACTCGAGGGCGACGGCCAGCAGAATCTCACCTTCGTCGGTCTTCTTCAGGGCATTTTCCAGTAGGCTCAGCAGTGTCTGGCGCAGGCGGGTCGGGTCACCATTGATGACACGTGGCACCTGAGGCTGGATCTGGCTGATCAGCTCGACCTGTTGCTGTTCGGCCTTGGCGCGGAAGATATTCAGGCAGTCCTCGACCAGCGCGCCGATGTCGAACTGCACGTCGTCCAGTTCGATCTGTCCTGACTCGAGCTTGGTGATGTCGAGAATCTCGTTGATCAGCGTCAGCAGTTCGTTACCGGCACTGTGAATGGTCTGCACATAGTCGCGCTGTTTGACCGACAGCGGGGTGCCGAGCAGCAGCTCGGTCATGCCCAGCACGCCGTTCATCGGGGTACGAATCTCGTGGCTGATCTTGGCCAGAAACTCGGCTTTGGCGTTGATTTCGGCGGTGCTGGCCGCCTGATCGCGGCTGATGCTGAAACGGTCTTCGGTGATACTGCGATGGCGTTCGCTGAGGGCCAGGCTCATCAGCAGGCCGCTGATGCAGAACACACTGAGCAGCGCCAGCAGCAGCCATTGCGGTGGCACCAGGCTCAGCCACAGCAGGCCGGGCAGGACCACCATGTAGCCGATATTGAAGGTGATCATTCCGAGGACAAACAGGCGCGCCGAGCGATAGCCCTTCTGCCAGTGCCACATCGACACCGCCAGAATGCTCAGTGTCGTCAGCGAGACCAGGCCGAACGTCAGGAAGTTGATCGGCAGCTTTTCGTCGAACAGCACCAGCAAGGCGCCGATCCCCATGAGCACCGCGTTGCCCAGCAACAGACGATCGAGTTTGCGGGCATTGCGATGGACGAAGAAACAGTAGGTGTAGATCAGGCCTGCGACAGCGGCCAGCAGCAGCGCCAGGTGTGCGCTCGGGGTTTGCGCGATATTCCACGGGTCGATCGGGCGGAGCAGGTTGAGGAGCAACAGCGCACTGAGCCCGAGTAACGATTCGCAGGCGGCCAGCCACAGATTGCTGCGCGACCGGGTGTGTCCGTAACGCGTCAGATTCTGCACGATCAGCATGGACAGCGCGCCAAACAGCAGTCCGAACAGCAATGGCTGGGTTTCGTTGGCGGCGCTTTCGATGGCCGGTTCAAGGGTGATGCTGGGGCGCATTTTCTGCGCAGATACCAGTCTCAGGTAGATATCCAGCGAGGCCGAGCTTTGCGGAACCGGCAGCAGGAAATCGTTGGATGGCAGTCGCTGATCTTCAATCGGCACGTCGTTGCCCGTGCGTAGATGATCAATCTGTCGATCGCCGTCCACGACATACATGTCGGCGCTGGAAAGGTCCGGGGCGAAGATACGCAGCAATTGCTCGTGCTGGGTCGGTTGCAGGCGGTAATGCAGCCATACCGCGCTGCCGCGATCCGCTGCAGCGACCCGTTCCAGCTCGGTGGGGCTGAATTGATTCTGATAGCGCGCCGAGCGGATTTCATCCAGCGTCAGATGGGCCTTTTCGTCGAGCAGCGTCGACCAGCCTGCACCATGCTCGGCCTGCGCCGAAAGCATGAACAGCAGGGTCAGCAGTCCAACGGTTGAGGCTATGGCAATCCTGAGCCAGCGCACAATGAAATCCCTTCGTGAGTGAATGCCTGGTAAAACCGCGAATACCGGAGCAACCGGCCAGCCTCTGCTTGAAGAGGCTGGTCCGATCGATTATTCCTGGTCTTCGCCACGCTCGCGGGCAATGGCACGGTAGCCAATGTCCTTGCGGTAGAAACACCCTTGCCAGTCGACTTTTGCGGCCAGCGCATAGGCATTTTCCTGCGCGTTGCCGACGCTGTCACCCAGCGCTGTGGCACACAGTACACGACCACCGCTGGTCACGACACGCTCATCCTGCAAGGCCGTGCCTGCATGGAATATCTTGCCTTCGAGCTGTGCCGCTGCGTCCAGACCCTCGATGACCGCGCCTTTGGCGTAATCGCCAGGATAACCGCCTGCGGCCAGCACGATACCCAGGCTGGGGCGTGGGTCCCACTGTGCTTCGATCTTGTCCAGCGCTTGCGCCAGCGCAGCCTCGACCAGCAGTACCAGGCTCGATTGCAGGCGCAGCATGACCGGCTGGGTCTCCGGGTCGCCGAAGCGGCAGTTGAACTCGATGACTTTCGGGTTGCCCGCTTTATCGATCATCAAACCAGCATAGAGGAAGCCGGTGTAAACGTTACCTTCATCGGCCATACCCCTGACGGTCGGCCAGATAACCAGGTCCATGACACGTTGATGAACCTCGGCGGTGACCACCGGGGCAGGGGAGTAGGCACCCATCCCGCCGGTGTTCGGCCCGCTGTCACCGTCGCCGACGCGCTTGTGGTCCTGGCTGGTGGCCATGGGCAGTACATTCTTGCCGTCGACCATGACAATGAAGCTGGCCTCTTCGCCATCGAGAAACTCTTCGATGACAACGCGCGAACCGGCGTCGCCAAAGGCGTTGCCAGCCAGCATGTCCCGTACGGCGTCTTCGGCTTCTGCCAGGGTCATGGCGACGATCACGCCCTTGCCCGCGGCCAGGCCGTCGGCCTTGATGACAATCGGCGCGCCTTTTTCACGCAGATAGGCCAGGGCAGGCTCGATCTCGGTAAAGTTCTGGTAGTCGGCAGTAGGAATCTTGTGACGCGCCAGGAAGTCCTTGGTAAACGCCTTGGAGCCTTCAAGCTGGGCAGCGCCAGCGGTCGGGCCGAAGCAGTCCAGGCCTCGGCTGCGGAACAGGTCGACGACGCCTGCAACCAACGGTACTTCCGGGCCGACGATGGTCAGCGCAACGTTCTTTTCAGCGAAATCCGCCAGTTGCTCCAGTGCCAGAACGTCGATGGCCACGTTTTCGCATTTGGCCTCGATCGCCGTGCCCGCATTGCCCGGTGCGACAAACACCTTCTGCACGCGTGGGTCCTGAGCGACTTTCCATGCCAGGGCGTGTTCACGACCGCCGCTGCCAATGATCAAAACATTCATTTCAAAAACCTCGATGACGCTGATTCTGGAGTACGCGGTGTGCCTGAGGCGACCTAACCCGCCGTACGAGGCCGCAATGACGCAGCAGACGCCTGCGCCAGTGCGGCCGTTTTTCTGATTAGTGCCGGAAGTGACGCATGCCGGTGAACACCATCGCGATGCCGGCTTCGTCTGCTGCAGCGATCACTTCGTTGTCACGCATCGAGCCGCCTGGCTGGATGACAGCGGTGATGCCGACCTTGGCCGCGTTATCGATGCCGTCACGGAACGGGAAGAAGGCATCGGAGGCCATGACGGCGCCCTGAACCTGCAGCCCGGCATGCTCAGCCTTGATGGCCGCGATACGCGCCGAGTTCACACGGCTCATCTGGCCAGCGCCGACGCCGACGGTCTGGCGGTTGCGGGCGTAGACGATGGCGTTGGACTTGACGTACTTGGCGACTTTCCAGGCGAAGATCAGGTCATGCATTTCCTGTTCTGTAGGCGCACGCTGGGTGACGACCTTGAGGTCGGCCTCGGTGATCATGCCGATGTCACGGCTCTGTACCAGCAGGCCGCCATTGACGCGTTTGTAGTCCCAGGCAGGCAGGCGCTCGCTCCACTGGCCGCTGGTCAGCAGGCGCACGTTGGCTTTGCTCGCGACGATGGCGCGGGCTTCGGCGCTGACGCTCGGGGCGATGATCACTTCGACGAACTGGCGCTCGACGATGGCCTTGGCGGTTGCAGCGTCCAGCTCGCGGTTGAAGGCGATGATGCCGCCAAATGCCGACTCGGAGTCGGTGGCATAGGCCAGTTCGTAAGCCTGGCGAATGCCGCCTTCATCGTCCGGGCAGACCGCGACACCGCACGGGTTGGCGTGCTTGACGATCACGCAGGCCGGTTTGACGAAGCTCTTGACGCATTCCAGTGCGGCATCGGTATCGGCCACGTTGTTGAACGACAGCTCCTTGCCTTGCAGCTGGGTGGCGGTGGCGATGCCGACCTCGGCAGGTTTGGCTTCGACGTAGAACGCCGCACTCTGGTGCGGGTTCTCGCCGTAGCGCATTTCCTGAGCCTTGACGAACTGGGTGTTGAAGGTGCGCGGGAACTGGCTGCGGCCTTCGGTACTGAGGGTTTCGGCAGTCTGGTCGACGCCGCCCAGGTAGTTGGCGATCATGCCGTCGTAGGCGGCGGTGTGCTCGAACGCCTTGAGCATCAGGTCGAAGCGCTGGG
The DNA here is from genome assembly GCF_900119195.1 of Pseudomonas sp. NFACC10-1. NCBI lineage: Bacteria > Pseudomonadati > Pseudomonadota > Gammaproteobacteria > Pseudomonadales > Pseudomonadaceae > Pseudomonas > Pseudomonas sp. NFACC10-1. The sequence continues at coordinate 130,587 of NZ_FPJB01000005.1, forward strand.
CGTAGGTCAGGCCACCGGCCTTGAGGCTTTCCAGAACCTGGCCGTAATCGCTGGCATTGACCACGATGGCGACGTCCTTGTGGTTCTTCGCTGCGGAACGGACCATGGTCGGGCCGCCAATGTCGATGTTTTCGATGGCGGTCGGCAGGTCGCAGCCTGGTTTGGAGACAGTGGCTTCAAACGGGTACAGATTGACCGCAACCAGATCGATCGGCTTGATGCCGTGCTCGGTCATGATGGCGTCGTCTATGCCGCGACGACCCAGAATCCCGCCATGGATCATGGGGTGCAGGGTCTTGACCCGGCCATCCATCATTTCAGCGAAGCCGGTGTAGTCGGCCACTTCGACTGCCGCGACGCCGTTGTCCTTGAGCAGCTTGAACGTACCGCCAGTGGAAAGAATCTCGACGCCCAGCGCTTCAAGCTCGCGGGCAAACTCAAGGATTCCTGTCTTGTCGGATACGCTGATCAGGGCGCGGCGGATCGGCAGGCGGGTAGTCTGGTCGGTCATCTCGATTTCCATCAAAAGCAAAAGAAGTCAGCAAAAAAAAGCGACCGCGGTGCAAGGTCGCCTTTTCTGTTTTGAATGCTTTAAAGCAGATCGTACTGTTTGAGTTTCTTGCGCAGCGTGCCGCGATTCAGTCCCAGCAGCTCGGAGGCCTTCGTCTGGTTGCCCTTGACGTAGTTCATCACGCTTTCCAGAAGCGGAGCCTCGACTTCCGACAACACCAGGTTGTAGACGTCAGTGACGGATGCGCCTTCGAGGTGGGCGAAATAATTGTGCAGCGCCTTCTCGACACTTCCGCGCAGGGTCTGACCCTCTTCGCTCGGCGTGTTGAGGTGCTGTTTCAAATTGACGTTGTCGCTCACGGGTGTTGTTCCACTCACTAAAGTCTCGGTCATCATCGTCATGCGGCCACCTCTTTATCATTCTCGTTATCCGGGCCCTTGCAGCCTTGGCTGAAGAACTCCCGGACGTTGGCGCACTGTGCTTCCGTATCTTCCAAACGATTGAAGTGGGCGCGAAACTCTCTGGCGCCCGGCAGGGTTGCGAGATACCAGCTGACGTGTTTGCGTGCAATGCGCACGCCCATCACGTCTCCATAGAAAACGTGGAGCGCTGCCAGATGCTCAAGCAGAATGCGTTCCACTTCACTCGACTGCGGCGCCGGGAGTGTCTCTCCGGTCCGCAGGAAGTGTTCTATCTCGCGAAAAATCCAGGGACGCCCCTGTGCGGCCCTGCCAATCAGTAATCCGTCTGCTCCGGTGGCCTTCAGCACGTGCCGGGCCTTTTCCGGTGAATCGATGTCGCCATTGGCAAAGACCGGTATCGACACGGCCTGTTTGATCTGGGCAATGGTGTCGTACTCGGCCTCGCCGGTGTACAGGTCGGCACGGGTTCGCCCGTGCACTGCCAGTGCCTGAATGCCTGCCTGCTCGGCGATTTTCGCCACTGTCAGGCCATTTCGGTTGTCGCGATCCCATCCGGTGCGGATCTTCAGCGTGACCGGTACATCGACTGCAGCCACGACGGCCTGCAGGATGTCGTTGACCAGTTGCTCATCCTTCAACAGCGCCGAGCCAGCCGCCTTGTTACAGACTTTCTTGGCCGGGCAACCCATGTTGATGTCGATGATCTGGGCGCCCAGTTCGACATTGGCACGTGCTGCGTCCGCCAGCATCTGCGGATCACCACCGGCGATCTGTACCGAGCGCGGCTCGGGATCACCTTCGTGGATCATGCGCAGACGCGATTTGCGGCTGTTCCACAGGCTCATGTCACTGGTGACCATCTCCGACACCACCAGGCCGGCACCGAGTCTTCGGCACAGCTGACGGAAAGGCTGGTCGGTGACGCCCGCCATCGGGGCGAGGATCAAGCCGTTTTGCACTGTATATGGGCCGATGCGTACTGCCGACATAGCCTTACCTGTTGTGGAGGCCAAATCATCCGCAGGCCGTGTAAAAAACCGTTTCACCCGGTCTGCAACGGCTCATCCCGCCAGCCGCATGCGCCACCGTCAGATCGAACCGAGAGTTTGAAAAAGGGTTGGCATGATACCCGCTCTCGATGACTGGATAAAGGCTGAATTGGATAAAATCTGAACAGCTCTTGCCTGAGTTCGATGAGTCCGGTCAGAGGGTATTTTGTTGCTGAATTTCTGCGATCATGCAGCGTTCTTTGATGAAAGTAGCGTGTAAAAAAGGAGTCTCGGCCGACGCTGTCGCGCCGGACGAGTCATTCCGGCGAGCGGAAGTTCAGGCTGTAGTTCACGGCCTTGGCACCTGGATCAAGGATATCCAGCGCGATATGGATCGGCGTCTGGGGTGGCATCTCTTCCTTGCCGGCCATTTCGCCGCTCAGGTATTCACTGGGCTTGAACCGACGACTGGCAATCAACTGACCGCCGGTATCGGAAAAACGCAGTTCCAGCAGGGGAAACGGCTGGGAAAACGAGGCGCGGTTGTAGATGATTGCGTCCACCACCAGAGCCCCCTGAAACTCTGGGTGGCTGCGCACGACCAGGTTGCTGCTCTTGAGCTGGGAAATGTCGACCTTGCTCGGCACCTTGCAGCCGACCTGCGGGCAAATCTGCTGAAACCACGGGCGATACTGGTCCTGGCGTGCCAGCTGATCGAAGTGGTACCAGACGTATTGTCCTGCCAAGCCCGCCAGCGCCAGTACGATCAACAGACCCCAGGCCAGGCGTCGCCCCCAGCGCGGTTTGGGCCGTTGCCAGTCCAGTTGCAAAGGGTCGTCGGTCAGGTCAAGAAGTGTCTGGTCGCGCACTGCCGGTTCGTTGCGGCTGCGCTTGCCCCGCGGTTCTGGCTCCGGCTCATGGTCGTCTTCATCATCGTCATCCACCGCAGACCAGCGCTCGACTTTTTCGGCAGGCGGAGCTTTGCGCTGGATGATGACGGGCATCGGGGGCTCGTCATCGTCCAGATGCTTGTCCAGTGACAGCGACGGCTCGGTACGCGTGTCATCCTCCAGCGGCTCTGGAGCGTCTACAGCGTCGGTGTCCGGGATGACTTCTGCATGCAGCTCGGGCAGTTGCTCGACATCGTCGTTATGCAGCGTATCGACCCATGCCGCCTCGTCGCTCTGCCGACTGTCACGCTTCGCCGTCAGGCTCACATCGTCGTTGCCGATATCGCTTACAGGGCGGGCGAAGGTGTCAGGCCTGCGGGTCTCGCGTTGTTCGAGGCGGGCCAGTTCTTCGTCCAGATTGAGATTGTCCAGATCCAGCTCGCTGACCTGCCAGGGATCGTCCTCTTCGGGCGTCTTTTCCGGCTCCGGCTCCGGCTCGGGCTCCGGCTTCAGCTCGGGCTCGGGCTCGGGCACTGGCGTCGGCAGGGCCTCCGGTCCGGGCAGGGCCGCGATCACCGGCGAGGCGGGCAGGGTCTCTTTTTCGGCGTCATCGCTGGCGCGCTGCTCGAGCAACTGCCGCGCTGCGTTGAACACCTGCAGGCAGGCTCCGCACCGCACCACGCCACGGGCCACGCTCAGTTGAGCGTGACTGACTCTGAAACTGGTCTGGCAGTGCGGGCACTGGGTGACGAAACTGTCGGTCATGCGGCTGTCCGGTTGAAGCGGCGATTAACGGCGGCGACCCGTGATGCGTACCCAGCCATCTCGGTTTGCGATCGGGTCCAGATCAAAACTTTCAGCATAGGCTGCCGCGACTTCCTCACCCTGTTCGGCAAGAATGCCTGACAGTGCCAGGCGTCCGCCGGTCCTGATCAGGGTTGCCAGTTGCGGCGCCAGGGAAACCAGCGGGCCAGCCAGAATGTTGGCGACCAGCACGTCGGCCTTCTGGGGCGGCAGATCCTCGGGCAGGTACAGCGGGAAGCGTTCGGCCGCGATATTGTTGCGTCCGGCATTGTCTCGAGAGGCTTCCAGTGCCTGCACGTCGATATCGGTACCAACGGCCTGTTCGGCACCCAGCAGCAGTGCGGCGATGGCCAGAATGCCCGAGCCGCAGCCGAAATCCAGCACGTTGCAGCCTTCGAGGTCCTGGCCGTCCAGCCACTCGAGGCACAGCGCGGTGGTCGGGTGGGTCCCGGTGCCGAACGCCAGGCCCGGATCGAGCAACAGGTTCACGGCGTCCGGCTGTGGTGCGGCATGCCAGCTCGGCACGATCCACAGGCGCTTGCCGAAACACATCGGCTGGAAGTTATCCATCCAGCTGCGTTCCCAGTCCTGATCTTCGATGACTTCGGCGCTGTGCTCGGGTAACTCTTCGCCGGTCAGCAGGCTCAGGTGTGCCAGGGCCATTTCAGCATTGGTGTCGGCTTCGAACAGTGCGAGCAGGTGGGTGTGCGCCCACAGCGGCGTGGTATTGAGTTCGGGTTCGAAAATCGGCTGGTCTTCGGCGTCCATGAAGGTCACGGACACGGCGCCGACTTCAAGAAGGGCGTCTTCGTAGGTTTCGGCTTGTTCTGGGCTGATGGCGAGACGGACTTGCAGCCAAGGCATGGCGGATTACCTTCGATTTGGAAATAAGTGCGGCTTTTACAGCCGGTGCGGCCGCAGGAAGCGGGCAAGTTTACTGCTATGCGCTGCAAACAACAAAGCCGCATCACTGCGGCTTTGTCGTGGTGAAGCAGACTGGCTTATTGATTGGCCAGTTTGTGCTCCAGGTAGTGGATGTTGATTCCGCCTTCGCAGAAGCCTTCATCGCGGGTCAGGTCGCGGTGCAGCGGGATGTTGGTCTTGATCCCGTCGACCACGATTTCGTCCAGGGCATTGCGCATGCGTGCCATGGCTTCTTCGCGGGTCGCGCCCCAAGTGATCACTTTACCGATCAGCGAGTCATAGTTGGACGGTACCTTGTAGCCACTGTACAGGTGCGAATCGACCCGTACACCGTTGCCGCCCGGTGCGTGGAAGTGCTTGACCAGACCAGGGCTTGGCACGAAGGTCTTAGGGTCTTCGGCGTTGATCCGGCATTCCAGCGCATGACCCTTGATGACCACGTCATCCTGGGTGTACGACAGTTTGTTGCCGGCGGCGATGCTGAGCATCTCCTTGACGATGTCGATGCCGGTGACCATTTCCGAAACCGGGTGCTCCACCTGAACACGGGTGTTCATTTCGATGAAGTAGAAACGACCGTTTTCGTACAGGAACTCGAAAGTACCCGCACCACGATAGCCGATATCGATACACGCCTTGACGCAGGCGGCCAGGACATCCTCGCGCGCCTTTTCGTCGATGAACGGTGCCGGCGCTTCTTCCAGAACCTTCTGGTGACGGCGCTGCAGCGAGCAGTCGCGATCGCCCAGGTGAATGGCCTGGCCCTGACCGTCGGAAATTACCTGGACTTCCACGTGACGTGGGTTGGTCAGGTATTTTTCCAGGTAGACCATCGGGTTGCTGAACCAGGCCGCTGCTTCGGCGCGGGTCTGGGACGCAGCTTCGATCAGGTCTTCTTCGCGATGAACCACACGCATGCCGCGACCACCACCGCCACCGGCGGCCTTGATGATCACTGGGTAACCGACTTCACGACCGATGCGCAGAGCGGTTGCCTCGTCTTCCGGCAGCGGGCCGTCGGAACCGGGAACGGTCGGCACATTGGCCAGCTTCATGGCGTCCTTGGCGGAAACCTTGTCGCCCATCAGGCGAATGGTGTCTGCTTTGGGGCCAATGAAAGCGAAGCCCGATTTTTCGACCTGTTCGGCGAAGTCGGCGTTCTCGGCGAGAAACCCGTAACCCGGGTGGATCGCCGTGGCGCCGGTCACTTCGGCAGCCGAAATGATCGCCGGAATGTTCAGGTAGGACAGATTGGCCGGTGCCGGACCGATGCAGACGGTTTCGTCTGCCAGGCCCAGGTGCATCAGCTCGCGATCTGCGGTGGAGTGTACAGCGACGGTCTTGATGCCCAGTTCTTTACAGGCACGCAAGATGCGCAAGGCAATTTCGCCGCGGTTGGCGATCAGAACTTTTTCCAACATCGCAGGCTCTCCCCGGGTCAAACGATTGTGAACAGCGGCTGGTCAAACTCAACCGGCTGACCGTTTTCTACCAGGATGGATTCGATCACACCGCTGGCTTCTGCCTGGATGTGGTTCATCATTTTCATCGCTTCGACGATGCAGATGGTGTCGCCTTTCTTGACGGTCTGGCCGACTTCAACGAATGCAGGCGAAGTAGGCGCCGGGGTACGGTAGAACGTACCGACCATTGGCGACTTGACTACAAAGCCGTTCAGTTTCGGAGCCGATGGCGCTTCTGCAGCGGCCGCAACCGGTGCTGCTGCCGGAGCCGGAGCGGCTGCAGGTGCAGCAACCGGAGCCGGTGCGTAGTAAGGCTGTGCCGGAGTCTTGCTGTGGCGGCTGATCCGTACGGATTCCTCGCCTTCACGGATTTCCAGCTCGTCGATGCCGGACTCTTCCAGCAATTCGATCAGTTTCTTGACTTTGCGAATATCCATTAATCAACTCCCAAGGTTCTGTAAGGGCAATGTGTCGGCCGGCTCAAGCCATATGGTCAGCTTCAGGCTGGACTCATCATGGCTTGGCACTGGCGGCCAGTTGTTCCAGGGCGGCTTCCAGGGCCAGTCGGTAACCGCTGGCGCCAAGGCCGCAGATCACTCCTACAGCGACATCTGAAAAGTAGGAGTGATGGCGGAAAGGTTCGCGTTTGTGCACGTTCGATAAATGCACTTCGATGAATGGGATGCTCACTCCCATCAGCGCGTCACGTATTGCAACGCTGGTGTGCGTAAAAGCAGCCGGATTGATCAAAATAAAATCCACACCCTCACCGCGAGCGGCGTGAATGCGGTCGATCAGTTCGTACTCGGCGTTGCTTTGCAGATACATCAGATGGTGACCGGCATCGCGAGCGCGCTGCTCCAGGTCCTGATTGATCTGAGGCAGGGTGATAGTGCCGTAGACCCCGGGTTCCCGAGTGCCCAGCAGGTTCAGGTTGGGCCCGTGTAGGACCAGGATAGTCGCCATTGCGTGTTCCTTTTATTGTCTGCGAGCGGTTTACGCCCGGCGACTATGCCGGAAGGGCAGTGGACTGTCCAGTTAACAACAGTAGCCAGCACAATGAGCGATATTCGCGCAAAGTTTATGACTCAGGGATCAGTTTTGGTCATTGGCGCTGTTCAGACGCTCGATAAGGCCTGCCGCGTCGATTTCGCCGACGACCCGTACAGTTTGCTGTTCTTCGCCGTTTTTATCGAAGAAAAGCAGCGCTGGCGGGCCAAACAGCTTGTACCGGTCAAGCAGGGCGCGTTGCTCTGCGTTGCTGTCGGTCATGTCGAAACGCACCTGCTTGTAACCCGACAAGCGGGCGACCACACCCGGGTCAGGCAGGACTTCGTGTTCGATGACCTTGCAACTGATGCACCAGTCGGCATACCAGTCGAGCACCAGCGGTTTGCCCTCGCGCCGGGCTTCGTGCATCACACGGTCCAGTTCGGCGGAGGTGGTGATCGTCTGCCACTGTGAGGCGGCCGGAGCTACCGCTCCGTTATTCGCCGTGGCGTACTCGCGGCCCAGCGGGCGCATGGGGTCGGTGTGCCCGGACAGCGCGCCGTACCAGCACGCCAGCGCATAGACCAGCAGCGCCAGCCCCAGCAGTTGGGCGAGTTTCTGCCGTGTGGTTTTGACATTGAATTCCAGGGTGCCGAGAAACAGTGCGACACCGGCCGACAACAGACCCACCAGCAACAGCGTGACTTGCCCTGGCAGTACGCGGCTCAGCAGACCGATGGCCAGCCCCAGCAGCAGCACACCGATGGCGTTTTTAACCGTCACCAGCCAAGGGCCGCTTTTCGGCAGCCATGTGGCACCACCGGTTGCGATCAGCAACAGCGGCGCGCCCATGCCCAGGCCCAGCGCGAACAGTTTCAGAGCGCCGCCGAGTGCATCGCCGCTGGCGCTGATATACAACAGCGCACCGGCCAGAGGCGCCGATACGCAAGGTGACACCAACAGGCTGGAGACCACGCCCAGCACCGCTGCACCCCACAATGAACCGCCCTGGGTCTTGCCGGCGATACGGTCCAGACGAGAGCTGATGGACTGCGGCAGGCGCAGTTCGAAAGCGCCGAACATGGCAATGGCGAAGATCACGAAGAATGCCGAGAACGGCACCAGTACCCAGGCCGATTGCAAGCGCGCCTGCAGGTTAAGGCCTGCACCGAACACACCCATCAGCGCGCCCAGCAGGGCAAAGCACGCCGCCATCGGCAGTACGTAAGCCAGAGACAGGCTCAGCCCGCGCAACCCGCCAACCTGGCCGCGCAGCACCACGCCGGACAGAATCGGCAACATCGGCAGTACACACGGTGTGAAGGTCAGGCCTACGCCTGCGAGAAAAAACAGCGCCAGTTCTTTCCAGCTCCAGGCGGCCGCTGTGGCTGCGCTGGCAGACGCCTGGTCGCTCGGGCTGGCGGCTACGTCGCCAATGCTCAAACGCTCGGTTTCAGGTGGATAGCACAAGCCCTTGTCGGCGCAGCCCTGGTACGTGACGGCGAGGGTGAAGGGGCGCTGTTCGCCGGGTTTGCGTGGCAGGTCGATATCGAGAATGCCGTGATAGACCTCGACATCGCCAAAATACTCGTCGTGTTTCTGCTCGCCCTTGGGCAGTTGCGCTTCGCCAAGGCCGATGTCGGCAGGCTCGGTGCGGAACTGAAAGCGGTGGCGATACAGGTAGTAGCCATCGGTGGCGACCAGCCTCAGCTTGATCGACTCCTGCGTCGTTTCGATCAGGCTCAACTGAAAGGCCTGACGCACTGGCAGGAAGTCCTTGCTGTTATCCAGCGAGCCGCCGCCCAGCGTGGATGAAGGTCGGCTGTCCAGCAGACCGGCGCCGGAGGCGGGTAGGGCCAGGATCAATAACAGCAGGCATAACAAACGGCGCATGGCAGTCTCGAATCTCGAAAGTCTGCGCATGATAACGGAGTGCCCGGCGGCGTGCCGAGGGCAGGTTGTAAGTGTGGGTGTCAGCAGGCCCACGACGTGCCGGAATTATTTCTTGCCCGAGGAAAAGCTGCCACCCGCTTCCTGGTCGTAAAAATCCGGGATCTTGTACTTATACGTGTCCAGCCAGCGTTGCAGGCTGAGGTCACGTTCTGCCGCGGTATTGACCTGCGGCGTCGGCGAAGCGGCCTTGCCGCTGGCTTGAAGCTGCAGCCAGGTCTCGGTCTGTCTGGTTTCAGAGGCCGCAGTTTCATTGTTGTCTGCCCAGGCATCACCTGCGCTCAACAGCAGTACACATCCGGTGAGTATGAGGCGCTTCATGGTCGTACCTCCTGGGACTGACGATCATTTTGTCCTGTCAGGCTCGCAATGGGCCGTGCAGATGCTCGAGGGGCGGCAGGGGGCTTCCGCAATTGCTCGGCACGCGCCTGGGCATCGGTCACCTGCTCAGGCGTCAGCCCGGCCCGCGACGCCAGTTCGGCGGCTTGCGTCCAGTTATTCTGATAGATCAGCAGCGTGGCCAGGTTCACCGCCGCCAGCGAGTCCGATTGTTTGAGCTCCATGGCCGTCAGGAACTGAAAGCGTGCCTGTTCCAGTTTCAACTGATTGAGGTAGACGACGCCCAGGTCATTACGGATCTTTTCATCGGTCGGTTGCAGTTTGCTGGCCATCAGCAGGTGTTGCTGTGCCAGCGTGTTGTCACCACGCGCTGCGGCCAGTTGCCCTAGGCCATGCTCACCCTCGGCTGCCCGGCAGGTGCCCAGCAGGCTGCGGTACAGAGGCTCGGCCTCGTTGCTGCCCAAAAGCCGCAACACCCGGGCCTTGCGCAGGCGAACCTCGCCCAGGCTGTCGGGCAGGCTTTCCAGATTGGCAAGGCTGGCATGCAGGCGGCCTTCATCGGCCATGTTCTGAGCCAGATTCAGGGAGAACTCCTGATCCGAGGTCAGCTTGGGGCACTGGCCTGGCTGAGCCGTGGCCTGCGTCCAGAGGGGGCGACCATCACTGGCGCATCCGCCCAGCAACAACAGCCCGAGTAGTACGATCACTGGTTTCATTGCAATGCGTCCTTTCGTCCACGGGTAACACCGGGTCAACTGCCCAGTGCGCGGCTTATTGCCATGAAGCCTGGCCCGGCCAGCACAATCAGCAGGGCGGGGAACAGAAACACCATCATGACCACCGACATCTTTGCCGAGAGTTTGGAAATGTATTCCTGCAGACGGGTCAGGCGTCGGTCGTCGATCAGTTGCTTGAGCATGAGCAGAGACTTCAACGCGCCGCCGCCCTGATGAATCAGTTGATTGAGGATCACGCAGGTGTCGCTCAACTCGTCGACAGCCAGCAGGGCAGCGGTTTTTCTCAGTTCCTCGCCCAGCTCCAGGCCGGAGTCGACGCGCACCAGCACTACGCGGATTTCCTCGGACAGCACCGGCAAGAGGTCCTTGCCTTCGTTGCTGAGCACCCGAAGGGCCTGCTCGACCGCCATACCGGACTCGAACAGGATGCGCAGCAGCGGGATAAAGGTAGAGATTTCCACCACCACTTGTTTCTGACGGCGCCGAGCTGCGGCCGCCAGAATCCGCTTGGGCAGCAGATAACCGACTCCCAAGGCAAAGATCGGCGCGATGAGCGGTTGCTGGACGCCTTTGAAAAACAGCAGTTGGCCGAGGATGACCATGACCATCAGGCCGACCGGAACGCCGACCTGGCAGGCCGCGAACAACGAACGTTTGCTGGCGCGCCGCCAGCCGATGCGGTTGAGCAGTATCTGGGTTTCCGAATCCAGGCTGATGCTGCGTTGGCCTATGCGGGTATCGCCGAGCAAGCGCAACAGGCTGCCGATGCGGCTTTCGCGGATCACCTGGCCCCTCAAGCGCCTGGCCACCAGACGTTCATTGCGGCGTTGACGGGCTACGCCGGACAACAGCAGAAATGCTGCAGCGGCAAGCATCATGGCAGCGAATACCAGTTCCATCTCAAATGCTCCTCAACATGCGCCACAGCACCACGCAGCCCGTGACCTGCAGCGCGAAGGCCATGCTCAGCATGATCTTGCCGCTGTCGTCGTCCCACATATGCAGCAGATAACTGGGGTTCACCGCCAGAAAGTAACCGGCCATGGTGATCGGCAGCAGGGCCAGCACCAACGCAGTCATGCGGGTTTCGCCGGTCATGGCGCGCAATTGACGACCGGCCTGTTCCCGATCGCGAATCAGCTTGATCAGGTTTTCCATCAGTTCGCTGGCATTGCCGCCATAACGGTGATTGACCCGCAAGCCGATGGCGAACAGGTGAAACTCGTCGCGCTCATACAGTTCGGCAAAATCCCTCGCCGCATCCGGCAGGCTGACGCCCAGCTGTACGTTACGCTCGATCCGGCTCATGCCGTCCTTGAGCGGCTGGTCCGTGGCATCGATGCCGTGCAGTACCGCGTCGGCCAGGGTTCTGCCGGACTTGAGGCTGCGCACGGTATGGTCGAGCAATTGCGGCAGTTGCTGGATCATGCGGCGCACGCGCACCTCATAGCGCCATGAAACGAACAGGCGCAGTGTCAAAGGCACCGCCAGCATGACGCTGATCGCGCCGACGCCCCCCGCCATTGCGTAGCCGATCAGTATCAGCAGCGCATACAGCGTCAAGGCCAGGCCCGCGCGCTTGGTCGGCTGTCCCAGCCCAGCGCGCAAAAAGGCCCGATCCAGGTAGGTCCAGCCGGTCTTTTCGACCACGGGTTGCACTTGCCCGGCCATCAGCCGCTGCCTGACCCGCTCACTGGCACCCTGGTTGAGCGCCAGATAGAACATGCGAATGGACGCCATCAGCAGCATCACGGAGATCAGGCCCAGTACCAGTGACGCACTCATGCCGACTCCCTGGTCATGTCAGTAGCCAGGCCGCAGCTTGTCGCCGGCAGCGTGGGCCGCTTCGCGCATGAAGCCGACCCCGGTGCGACGATCAACGCGGAACAGGGTATTGGTGACATAGATGTCATCGCGTATGCCGACCACTTCCACCACTTCACTGACACAGCGGCGCCCGTCAGGCAGACGCGTCAGTTGGATAATCACATCCAGTGCCGCGCAGACCATCTGGCGCAGGGTCTTTTCCGGGATCAGCCGCCCGGTCAGGCCCACCAGCGTTTCCAGGCGCAGCAGGGCATCCTGTGCATTGTTGGCGTGCACGGTACTCATCGAACCGTCGTGGCCGGTGTTCATCGCCGTCAACACGTCCAGCACTTCGACACCGCGGATCTCGCCGAGGATGATGCGGTCCGGGCGCATCCGCAGCGAGTTGCGGATCAGGTCGCTGGCGCGCACCTCGCCATGCCCTTCGGCGTTGGGCGGGCGGGTTTCCAGGCGCACCACATGCGGGTGACTGAGCTGCAACTCGGCGACGTCCTCTATGGTGACCAAGCGCTGATTGCTGTCGATCAACTGGCTCAGCACATTGAGCATGGTGGTCTTGCCCGTGCCGGTGCCGCCGCTGACCAGAATGTTGCAGCGTTTGCCGACGGCCTCCTGGAAGAATTCGAAAATCGACTGATCGATGGTCTGCATGGCCACCAGGTCAGCGCTCTTGAGCATGTCCTTGCGAAACTTCCGGATCGACAGACACGGGCCGTCCAGCGCGATGGGCGGAATGATCGCGTTGACCCGGCTGCCATCGGGCAGACGCGCATCGACCATCGGTGAGGATTCGTCCAGGCGGCGCCCGAGTGGTGCCAGGATGCGCTGCATCACGCGCTCGACATGGTGCGAATCGATAAAGCGCAGGTCGGTGTGGTGCAGCACGCCATCGCGCTCGACAAATACCTTGCCTGGCCCGTTGACCAGAATTTCCGTCACCGAAGTGTCGCGCAGCAGCACTTCCAGCGGGCCGAAGCCGGTCAGTTCATCGACCAGCTCTTCAGCCAGGCGCTCCATTTCGTAACGCGAGATGGCCAGCCGCAGCCGTGCGACGTATTCGGCCACCTTGTCGATGACGAATTGCGCCAGGGCTGGCCTTGAGCCTTCGAGCAGGCTTTTGCCGCTTTCCTCCATGCCATCGATGATGTAACGGTGCAGCACCAGTTTCAGGCCTTGCCCCTCGTCAGGCTTGCCTTGCGTGCGCGATGAGACGCCAAACAGTTTCTCCGCCATTACCGGTTCCCCCACAGTCGAGCGAGCCAGCCCTGATCGGGTTTCTCGCGTGCCTCGGCATGCCGTGCCAAATGCTCGCCAAGCCGCCGCAGCCCGGAGCACAGAGCGTCGCGTGAGGCCAGTTCGAACAGCGTCACGCCCTGATTCTTGGCGTTGAGACGCAGCTCCGGGGCAAGCGGCAGTACCGCCAGCACCGGCAGGCCGAAGGTTTTGCTCACGGTTTCGGAATTGGGTGCAACCGAGCGCTGATAGCGATCGACCAGCAGGCTGGCGTGCTGCATTTTCATGCCTTTTTCGCGCCAGTTGTTGAGCACCGTCAGGTTGCGTCGACAGCCCAGCACGCTCTGGTCGGTGTACCACAGCAACTGATCGCAATGGCTGACCAGCGAGCGCAAGGCCTCGCTGTCCGGCTGACCCACCAGGTTCACGACCACATGCTGAAAATGCTGGCGCAGTGCGCTGAGCAGCATATAAAGCTCGGCGGCGCTGGACTGTTCCAGATGATCGTCGGCTTCGCTGTAGGCCAGAATGCGCAGGCCGCTTTCGCTGGTGGTGAAGGCGCTGTCGATCAGCGTTGCATCGAGCCTGCGCAAATGGCGCAGGGCGTCACCGAAGCTGAAGGTCGATTCAAGACCGAGCATCAACAGGCTGTCGCCGCGTGGCAGGCCGAGGTCCAGCAGCAGCGTGCGCTGGCCGGTCTTGTGCACGACCATCGCCAGGTGCGTCGCGATCAAGGCCCCGTCGTCATCGCTTTGCACACCGTACAGCACCGACAGGCCGCTCATGTTCGGGTTGGGCGTCACAGCGGGAAGGCGCTTGCTCAGACGTCTGACCAGGCCGGCGACCTCACTGGAGCGGGACCCGTAGGCAACGAAGTCCCTGGCCCCGGCGCGCATGGCGTTAAGCACCAACTGGTTGTCCATGCCATCGCCGAGCGCAACGATGGCCAGCATCGGCTTGGCTTCCAGCGCACTTTCGATCAGGGCGCTCTGAGTCATCAAATGCTCACGGTCGAGCCCGACGAACACCACGCTGGCAAACGTCACGTCCACCAGCGCCAGGAGGTCGTCGAGGCTGCCCGTACCGGCACTGACCACCTGACCCAGCGAACCCAGAGCACTTTGCAGCCACTCCAGGTCGGTATTGTTACGGGTGATTGCCAGGAAGGTCTGGCTCAGGCTCTGGCTCATTTGGATAATCCGTCGCGGCGGTCGAAATCGCCGTTTTCCAGAAAATACAGACGCGGGAAGCTCGGGTCATAGGTGCGCAGCCCCTCGCCTGGCAGTGACGGCAGGCGGGCGTTGGCGGCCAGTGGCTGGACCAGATGCGGGGTGACGATCATCAGCAGTTCGCGCTCGTCGCGCTGGATTTGCGAGCTGCGGAAAAATGCACCGAGAATCGGGATGTCGCCGAGGCCGGGAAACTTGTCCACCGAGCCGCTGTTGCTGGAACTGATCAGGCCGCTGACCACGAAGCTCTCGCCGTCGGCAAGCGCAATGCTGGTGTCGGTGCGACGGATGTTGAGTGCCGGCACAGTGGTCCCGGCGATGGTGATACCGGCCGAGAAGTCCAGCTCGCTGACTTCCGGTGCGACCTTCAGCAGAATCCGGTCCCGGCCCACGACTGTCGGGGTCAGGGTCAGGCGCACACCGAACTCCTTGTACTCGATGGAGATGCCGTTGCCTTCACCATTGGGCACCGGCACCGGGAATTCGCCGCCGGCCAGAAAGCTCGCGCTTTGCCCGTTGAGAGCGACTAGGCTGGGGCGTGCCAGGGTGTAGGCGTAGCCGCTGTTTTCCATGGCGTTGATCATGCCCAGCACTTTGCTGCTGCCACCGCCCCAGACGATATTGAAATTGCTGTTGTTCAGCGGAATGTTTGGCTTTGTGCCGCTGACGGTGCCGGGCGTGACGTTGACACCCGGCACCGTGCCGGGCGCGCCGAACAGAAAGTTGTTCGAGCCCTTGCCAAAGATCGAGGTACTGGCTTCCTTGAGCTTGGTGCGGCTGACTTCGATAAAGCGAATGTCGGTCTGCACCTGGCTGGGTAACTGCGCATCGGCAGACGGCGCAGTGACACTCTCGACCATGGCGGTCGTCGCCCGGCCACGCACGAAGACCATGCTCTGGCGCGGCGCACTTGCGCAGGCCGTCCAGACCATCAGGCTGGTCGTACCCTGCGCGACGCCGGTCAACAGAAAACCGTCGGTGCCGTTGACGTGCACATCGGCGATTTTCGGATCACCCACGGCGATGCGGGTGATGGGCACCGCAGAGCGCACCTCCCGTTGAATGCCCTGGTCGATTTCCACGGCCGCCGGCATGGCGGCAAGGCCGGCACAATTGCCCGAAGCGGCCCACGCGCCTGGCGCGGACAGTGCTGCAATGACTAACGCCAGCAGCCGGGGTTTTATAACTGGCACGGAACAACAGCTCATCAAATGCAATCCTTGCTCAATCAGGGAGTTTGTTGCGTGATCTGGTTACCGCGTATGACCTCGACAGCGCGAGACGTACGCGGGGTTGCGCCTGCTGTTGGCGCGCTGGCCGGCCCCAGGCTCAGTTGTCTGAAGCTGACCAGTTGGCGGTTGGCTGAATCGAGTCGCTCGGCAGCGTCAGGGCCGCCGGCTTCGTTGGCCCAGTAATCCTGCAGGTTGCCCTCGTCGGCGCTGCGCACGGCCAGACGCAGAACACCGGTTTGCGACGCCAGCATCAGGCGCGCCACCAGGGCCTGCGGCACCGCGACCGTGACGGTTCGCGCGTTGATTCGCTGCTGCTCCTGTTTGAGGCGTTCGTCAGCGTTGAGGTCCTGCACCGGCTTGCCGTTGCGGTCCGGACCGAGCAGCGCGCCAACGCCGAGAATCCGCAGGGCAGGCACCACGACCTGGCTCGACCGATTCGGATTGCTCACGTCCTCAGGCAGGTAAAGCAGTACATCCACGTAGTCGCCGGGGCTGAGTTGTCCGGAGGCGCCCGTCACTTCATCGACCTGCAACGCCAGGGCCCGCTCATGTGGCCGAATCATCCGCGCCAGGGTGCCGCCTGTGTCGAAGCTGCTCTCGGTGAGCCAGCTCCCGGCGGTCAGCGTGCGCCAGCTGCTGCGCCCGACAATCTTGTCGATGGCTTCAAAGCTACCGGGTGGGGCGACCTTGAGGCGCTCGATGGTCAGGTCATCGGCCATGATTGCGGTGTAGGCAGGAACATCCCGCGCCAGCACCACAACGTTGTGACGCACAGCATCCTCGACGGGCGGAGTCGGAGCGGGCGGGGTGGTTTGTTCGGTGGTTACAGGTGGTGCCGATTGTGGGGCATCAACAGACACTTCGGTTGGTCTGCCGACAATAATTCCCAGATACCCAGCGATTAACGCACCCAGCAAAAACACTACAGCGAGCACCATGGTGACACGACTGCTCATGGCAAGTTTCCCTTTGTCATCGCAGGACATTCTCGAACCGGTGCATCAACTTTTAAACCAAGCAACGGTGAACGGCATAACGGCTTTTAGTGACATTAGCTCATTCATTCAAAAGCGCCATTATGCTTTGGTGTGTAAGGGTTTTTTGCTGACGAGACTCCGTTTGAAGCCTTTGTTTTGGGGCATGTGCAGGGGTTATAACTTTCTGGTTAATGCTTTGTTGCGATTGTGGGTTTATGGATTGGAGACAATGCTGGAGGTGCACACAGTTTCGCATGTGTCATGCATGTTCGCGTCTCGGAGGCGCAAGGAGAAATGAGATGTTCCTGACCAAGATTTATGTAGGCGCCTATACCCGGATCAGTTGTTTTTTGAGGGATCGTGAAGCGGCGTCAGGTATTGAATACGCTTTGGTAGCGGCGATGGTTGCCGTGGCGTTGATTGCTTTTGTTCCAACGATCAGCACAAGTGTGGGGGCGATTTTCACAAAAATTCAGACTGCCTTGACGGGTACCACGACGGGTACAACGCCTGGGGCCTCCACACCTGCGGCGGGGTAGTCTATGATTGCGCTATGAGTTCACCCTGTTGAGATAACCACATGGCTGTCCACCCCATCCGCCAACAACTGCTTCTGGTTGATGACGAAGAGGACGCAAACGAGGAATTGGCAGAACTGCTCGAAGGTGAGGGGTTCTGCTGTTTCACGGCGTCTTCCGTCAAGATGGCCCTGCACCAGTTGACCATTCATCCGGATATCGCGCTGGTAATCACTGACCTGCGTATGCCCGAGGAAAGCGGCATCCAGTTGATTCGCCATCTGCGCGATCACACCTCACGCCAGCATTTGCCCGTTATCGTCACCTCCGGCCATGCCGACATGGATGACGTCAGCGATTTGCTGCGCCTGCATGTGCTCGACCTGTTCCGCAAACCGATCTATCACGTCCGTTTGCTGGAAACCCTCAACAACCTGTTTCCCGAGCCGAAGGTTTTCCAGGTTCAGTGACGACAGGCATCGCGCCCTGCAGCATGATCACGCTGGAGCATGGGTACGATAGTTAAAGGGCTAGCGTTCCTCACGCTCCAGCGTGGGAACGCCTTTCGTGACGCTCTGCGTCACACCCGTCTGCGTTCACTCCACCACGCTGAATTCAACCCGCGCCGTCTGGCCGCTCTCGTCCAGCACGCTTAACTGATAACGCCCCGGTTTACTCAGGGTGGGGGTGAAGTCTTGCCGGGTGTCGGTGTCTGCCAGAGGTTTGCCATCGATAAACCACCAGCGATGGCCACTGCCGCCGAGCGCCGAGAGCGTGAGGCGTAAAGCCTGACGACTGGCGGCAGGCAGGCGCAGGTTGTCGCCTTCGCGCACGCCGACAATGCTCAGCGGGGGCGCCAGGTTCAGGTTCTGCGGTGGGCAATCCGGGTCAGCGAGCGGCAGGCGTGCATCACGCCGCTCTGCTCTGGGCAGCCAGGGCTCAAGAGGCGCAGGCCACAGCGCGATGTCCTGCGCTCGGGCGTCCGGGCAATTGGCCGCGACGCGTAGCCCCTTGGCATTGACCCAGACACGTTCCTGCAAACCCAGCCCGAGCGGTTGGTCGGCCGCTTGCAGGGTGGGCGGCGTGGTGCCGTCAAGCGTCCAGGCGAAACGTTGGCGACGGCAATTGGGGTCGCTTTTGCTCATCGGTTGACCCAGCGGCCAGCAGATGGCGGCCACACCGACGTTCTGCGGCACGGGTTGCACCGGTGCGGCGATCCCGCGCTGACTGTCGCGATTGACCAGCACATCGTGCACCTGAAGCATCAGCGGCGCCGCCGACGCCAGCCCGAACTGCCCTGGCACCGGTGTGCCATCCGGCCGACCGATCCAGACACCGACCAGGAAACGCGGCCCGACGCCAATCGCCCAGGCATCGCGGAAGCCATAGCTGGTGCCGGTTTTCCAGGCCAGTTGCGGGCGCTGTACCAGCTCGGCGCGCGGGTCGATGTCCGGGCGCGACTGGCCACTGAGAATGCGTCGAATGATCCACGCAGCGCCCGGTGACATCATCCGCCGTTCACGCAGTCGGTCCTGCGGTTGCAGTCGAACATCGGCACTGCGCCCGCCGCGCGCGAAGGCGCTGTAGCCTGTCACCAAGTCCTCTAACCGACTGCCTGCGCCGCCAAGAATCAGTGCCAGACTCGGCTCGGCCAGCGGCGGCAGGGTCAGGGGGACGCCGCCATTGCGCAGTTCGGCGGCGAAGCGCTTCGGCCCGTAGACCTCGAGCAATTGCACGGCAGGCAGGTTGAGCGACATCGACAGCGCCGAACTGGCCGCCACCGGCCCGCCGAAACCGCTCGAAAAGTTGCCTGGTCGATAGTCGCCATAGCGCCGCGGTACATCCTGCATCAGGGATTCGGAGTGGATCAGCCCGGCGTCCATGGCCATGCCGTACAGGAACGGCTTGAGCGTCGAGCCCGGCGAACGCAGGGCAGTGACCATGTCCACATGGCCGAAACGCTTGGCGTCGTTGATGTCCACCGAGCCGACGTACGCGCGCACGGCCATGTTTTCCGCCTCGACCACCAGAATCGCTGCCGACGTTCGCTCCGGGAGTCGTGCGCGCCAGCCCATCAGCAGGTCTTCCATGCGCCGTTGCAGTGAGGCGTCCAGCGTGGTGCGGATCAGTGGCGGGCTGTTGGGGCGATTCAGGCGTCGGGCCAGCAACGGCGCCAGGCTCGGTTCCTGTCGCGGTGCCAGCCACAAAGGCTCTTCCAGTGCTTCGTTCACGCTTGCTTGCGGCCACACCTGAAACTCTGCCAGGCGCCTCAGCACCTTGTCGCGGGCCTGCTGCGCCCGCTGCGGGTGGCGATCAGGACGCAGGCGGCTTGGCGCCTGTGGCAGCACCGCCAGCAATGCTGCCTCGGCGCGGGTCAGGTTCTGCGGCGACTTGCCCAGATAGGCCCAACTGGCGGCTGCGACGCCTTGCAGTGTGCCGCCGAACGGGGCGCGATTGAGGTACAGACTGAGGATCTGATCCTTGGACAGGTGCCACTCAAGCTGCAGCGTACGCCACAGCTGACGAAACTTGCCGGATAGCGTGCGTGAATGCGGATCGAGCAACCGCGCCACTTGCATCGACAGCGTGCTGCCACCCGAGACTACACGGGCACCGCTGAGGTTTTGCCAGGTGGCGCGTAACAGCGCCAGCGGATTAACCCCGGGATGGCTGTAGAACCAGCGGTCTTCGTAGGTCAGCAGGGCTTCGAGGTAGTAGGGCGAGACCTGCTCGTTGCTGACCGGGTAGCGCCACACGCCATTGGCGTCGGCAAAGCGCCACAGTGGCGTGCCGTCCTCGGCCAGGACGACGCGAGCCAGATCGTCTCTGGGCAGTGGCAGCGGCCAAAGTCGGTCGGCCAGCCAGAGGAGGGCGATCAGCAGCATGATCGCGCCCGCCAGCCACTTGAATGTTCGCGGCAGGCGCAGAAGAAATTCAGGTTTCAACGCAAAGAGCCTTTATGATCCACGGAACCTGACACGCATTGCGACAGCCAAAGCGGACAGACCATTTTCTTCACGACCCCAATCAGGACGTACATATGCAGGTAGAAGGCTTTTTTGAATGGCTCGGGCAGGCCATCGGCGCGATCATTCGCTTCTTTGTCGACGGTCTGGCGTGGTTGTTCAACGGGTTTACCCATGCTGGGGGAAATTTTGTCGATGGCTTGTCCCGCACGCTGGGCATGGACACCTCGCTGATCAGCATCATCGCACTGGTCATCGGCCTGATGCTGCTGTACTCGGCGGTCCGCGCCTTCATGCGCGCTTCGATCATCCTTGGCATCATCTGGCTGGCGCTGGGCCTCTGGTTGCTGAGCTGGATCATTCATTGATGCGTTGAAGGCTAGCCTGCCGCCATGGTGGGTGAACGGGGCGACGCCTTCGCGAGCAAGCTCGCTCCCACGTAGATACACCGAAGAACCACCATTGCTGTCGATGCAGTGAGGCCTTTGTGGGAGTGAGCCGGGCGACGCTTCGCTTGCTCGCGAAGACGATGGTTCGGGCACGCTGTTTCCGAAGCCTGTACCGGTCTTTTCGCGAACAATGCGGATCGCCGCCCCGGTCGCTCCTACTGGATCTGTGGTGCGTCGGCCCCTTTGTGAGCAAGCTTGCTTCCACTGTCATGCATTCCAATCAATTGGCGATCATTTTCCCTTCACCACCATCTGCGCTGGCGCTTCGCCCAGGGCTTGCCAGTTCGGGCGGTACATGGATTCGACCTGCGGCGGCGGTATGCGGTAGGTGCCCGGGGTGACGGCTCGCGCCAGGTAGAGCAGGTGCACAGTGCTGCTGCCGTCGATGTCCAGGGCTGCCACGTAGCGGTCGCCACGATATTCCTGATGCTTGATCCCGGCGTTTTCCATCGATTCGCGGATGGTTTTCACCTCCTCGCTGGCGTCTTCCAGGCTTGCCGCGCTTTGCGCCAGGTTCTGGTTTTCCAGCTCCAGGCCTGCAGGCAGCAGGTCCACCACCAGCGCATCCGGGACGCGCTGTTTGGCACCGATTTCCAAGTGCACCAGCACCAGTTGCCCGGTTTTCAAGGCGCCGATGTTCAGCGGTGCGCCGCTCAGGTTCAGGTACTCGCGGCGAATGCTCAGGTTTTCGCCACCCGCTACAGGCGTCTGGGTGGGATAACCGGAGACGGTCAGTTGCTGGTAAAGCGCTTCGCCGCTCTGGTTGTGCACCGAAAGCGGCGAGGCCAGCAGCGAACCGTCCAGCTTGAGGCCCGGCTGCAGGTTGCTCAGTTCGCGGTTTTGAGTGCCGCTGACAATGCTGGCGGTCCAGTCTTTTTCCGGTTTGCCCAGCAGGTTACGGCCAGCCATGAACAGTGAATTGCTTTCCTGGGTCGACAGGTAACGATTGGCCGTCACCTCATCCGCCAAGGCGAATAGGCGCTCATCACGCTTGTCTTTGGCGAGGTCGTTTTCTTCCAGCAATGCCAGTATCAACGCCTGATCACGCAGCGAACTGCCGTAGTCGGCCAGCCATTCATTCTTGCGGCTGGCGGCCAGACCCGCCATCAGGGCCTGGTCGGCGCGGGGTTTGTCGCCCATCTTCTCCAGCGCGACTGCCAATTGCACCAATGGCAGGCCGGAGCGGGCGTCACTGCGGCGGTCGAACAGGCTGCGCAAGGCGGCGAGCGGTGCCTGCTGACTGCGCGACAGCACCAGCCCGGCATAGGCTTGCACGGCGAAGCGCGTATGTTCGGCGTTCTGGCTGTAATTGACCTGAATCTGGCCGGCATCCTGCAGATAACGCAGCAGGCGTTCACTGGCTTTCTTCAGCGCATCCGGCGGCACGGCAAAGCCCTGATCGCGGGCGCGCAGCAGGAAGTCTGTGACATACGCCGTCAGCCAGTATTCCTCGTCGCTGTCCGAGCCCCAAAGGCCAAAACTGCCGTTGTAACGTTGCATGCCCAGCAGCCGCTCGATGCCGATCTCGACCTTGCGCTTGCGTTCGGCATCCGTTTCGCCGGTCAGGCCCAGGCGTTTGAGGGTTGCGGCATCGGCATACAGCGACGGGTACAGACCGCTGGCGGTCTGTTCCAGGCAGCCGTAGGGGTAGGCTTTCAATGCGCGAATCTGTTCGCCGAGGTTCAAGGGCGGACGGCTCGACAACGACAGCAGCGCCTCACGACCGGCCGGTTCGAACGCTTCCAGCGCGCCCTCCGGCAGGCTCCAGGGCTGATCATTGAGCGTGGCGCGATAATGCTTGAGCATTGCCGGGTAGGCCGGGCGTACGCCGACGGTCCATTCGCGTGTGAAGGCCGGCAGGTTTTCGCCCGGCAGGTCCAGACCTTCGACCAGCACCTTGATCTTGCCCTGACCCAGGCCGCCTTGCGCCAGCACCGGAACCTTCAGGGTGACGCGCTGGCCTTCCTTGAGCTGCAGGGGCTTGCTCTGGTCGCCGCCCGGAATGCTCAACTGGCCCTCAGCGCTGATTTTCACGTCCAGCTTCTGTGCCTTGCCCGACAGGTTGGAGACGTCCAGCGCCATGCTGGTCTGGTCGCCACCGGCAAGAAAGCGCGGCGTCGACAGTTCGGCGATGATCGGCGCGGCAACCACGGTTTTCGCCTCGGCCATACCGTAGCGGTCGTCGGTCCAGGCTTGAGCCATTACGCGCAGCTCGCCGTTGAAGTCCGGGATATCGACGCTGACTTCACCTTCACCGGCGTCATTGAGCGTCACCGGCGCACTTTGCAACGCCACGATGGTGACGCTGGTGTCCGGACGTTTGCCGCCCTTCGCCAGTGCATCGCCACCGAACGCCATGCTTGCCAGGCGCCCCTGACCGGCTTCGATCAGCTGACCGTAGATGTCCAGTTGGTCGGCTCCGTACTGCTTGCGGCCAAACAGGCTGGCAAACGGATCGGGCGTCGCGTAGCTGGTGATGTTGAGGATGCCGACGTCCACCGCCGATACCAGCACGTGGACTTGTTTGGGGACGCTGCCGTCAGCATTTTTGGCGGCGACCTTGAGGGTCAGGGGTTGTCTGGGGCGCATTTTCTCCGGCGCGGTGACCGTCAGCGCCAGCTTGCGCTGCGCCCGGTCCAGCGGCAGGTGCAGCACACCCACGGCGCGCTTGGGTGTGACATTGGCCTTGCGTTCACCGGGACGTATCACCAGAGCGGTGACGTACAGGTCGTGGCGTGCCCATTTTTTGTCCAGCGGGATGTCATACGATTTGCCTTCGGCAGGCACGTCGATTTCCTGCCACCACAGCGGACCTTCGCTGGACTCGACCAACAGATAACCCTTGCCCGCAGCCGGCGGGGTGACAGTGACTTTCGCGGTGTCGCCATCGTTGTAGGCCGGTTTGTCCAGCGCCAGCTTGACCTGATCCGGTCTGACCGCGCCGCCGTCAGTGTTGTCCTGCCAGCGATAACCGGCCCAGAAGCGCAGGCTGCTGACCATTCCGGTGGACGGGTCTTCCACCTCGACACGGTAAGGACCCCATTCGACCGGGAAGCTGACCTTGGCGGTGGCGTCCTTGGTGATGCTGACGGTTTCTTCGTTGAGGTTGAGGAATTTCTCGTTGAAGTGGTAACTCCAGCCGTCGTCGGCCGAGTAGTTCCAGTAGTAATCGCGACGCTCGCGGATCAGCCGGACTTTCACGTTGTCAGCGCCCAGCTTGTTGCCCGCCGCGTCGGCCATGACTATTTCAAAATCGGCCGGGCCGTCGCCGTTGGTCTGCGCTTCGCCCTTGGCCTCGTTGTCGTAGTCATCACCACCCGTGCTGCTGCCGAACAGTGCACGCACGCCGGGCAGGTGTTCGGCAGGCCAGATCGGCTGCACCAGACGACGGGTGATCGGCCGCCCGCCAGACTCTTGCAGGCTGGCTTGCAGAATCAGTTGCAGCGGCGATTTGGCCTGCGCCCACTCGCTCTGCACGGCGAGCGTCGAATGACCTTCGGCATCGAGGGTGACGGGCTCAAGCTCCAGATCATGCTTGAGGTCTTCCTCGGTGATCGAGCCGAACTGATAACCCGGCAGCTTCGGCACCGCCTCGCGCAGCGGGCGGACATAGACCTGACCGGTCAGCGTATTGCCCGAAGCGGGGGCGCCGTACAGGTAGCGGCCAGTGATATCGAATTGCGGGTTGTCAGCAGGCGCCACCGGCGTGTCGCTGCCCTTGAGTTCCAGCGCCAGACGCTCGGGCAGGAAGTCCTCAACCTTGAACTCGTAGAGCTGCGGTTTGCCGTCACCCAGGTCGAACATCAGTTGCCAGCGTCCGGTGGGCGCTTCGTCGGCAAGCGGCAATTGATACTGGTAGAAACCGTTGCTGTCGGCTTCCCAGACGAATTTGCGGCTGACCTGATCATCGGGACGGCGCACTTCGACGGTGATGGGCTGCGGCTTGACGGTGTTGCCGTCGCTGTCGCGCAGCAGGCCGTTGAGCAGCACGGTTTCGCCGGGGCGATACAGGTCGCGCGGGCCGAAGATGAAGAACTGCAGCGGGTGAGCCTGCGGGCCGGAGATATCGAACTCGGCCAGGTCCAGTGCCGAGCTGTTGAGGCGCAGCATGCTGGTCTGTTCGTCCTTGTGCGCCAGTACCACGGCAGCCTTGGCAGGCAATGGCAGTTGCGCGTGGCCGTCGCTGTCGGTCTTGCCCTGGGCGACGACCTTGCCGTTGTCGTCATACACATCGACGCTGATATCACTCAGCGCCTTGCCACCCTCGAGCGCTTGAGTGAAGACGTCCAGACGGTTGCTGTAACGGTGCACCGACAGGCCGATGTCACTGAGCGTCAACAGGGTGGCCGGCTGCGAGTAGCTGTAGGTGCCCGAGGCGCGCATCACCGCCAGATAAACACCTGGCTGTTGCAGGGGCTTGATACCGGCAATCGGCAGCAGCAGGGTTTCACGGGTGTTGCGCGCGGGCTTGAGGTCGAAGCGGCCGCTGTAGACCAGTTCGGCCATGGGCAGCAGTTCTTCGGAGCTGTAGCTGGACAGGCTCGACGCGCCGTCCCACTGGGCGAGGAAATTCGGCATCGAGTCGGGTTTGATGCGGAAGAACTCGACATCCACCTTGTCGACGTTCAGCGCGATCACCGGCAGGCCCTCGGCCAGACGGGTTGGCAACAGGCTGCCACGGCTGGCGAAACCGACCGAGGGCTGCAAGTCGCGGGTTTCCAGGCGGCTGATGTATTCGGCGGCAAGTTTGGCCTTGTTGACGGCCAGCAGACCGGCATCGACGGTCAGGACCAGTTTGCGCTGCGGCTCCAGGTGGCGCAGGCGCAATTCCATGAGGTTATCCGATAGTTCCCAGGCACCGTCGACCTTGCCGTTCTTGCTGTCCACCAGGTGAAGTTTTTCGTCGAATTTCTGTTCGGGGTCGAGCGGGACCGAGAAGCTCACCGACAGGGTGCTTGCGCCGTCGACCTGGATTTCCGACACGTCGATGACCGTCAGTTCGCGGCCTGCGTAGCGCTTGCTCAGCGCGGCCAGGTCGACTGCGGGTTTGGGCTTTTTGTCGTTGACCGTTGCCTGGGTCGTGGGGGCCGTGGCAGGCGCGGGTTTATCCGTGGAAGAAGAATCACAGGCGCTCAACAGCGCAAGCGCGCAAGCCAGAAACAATCCTTTGTTTAACATGGGGGCACTCATCGGCAACGGTAGAGAGGATGCGACTATATAACAGTCGTGATGACAAGTATTACTGTCAGATTGACCAGTAAGGTCACATATCGAGCGGACTGACTATCGTGCCATTGCGCGTTGGCATGCAGCGGGTGACGCAGAGCGTCACGAAATGCACTCACACGTTGTGGACTGACCCCAAAAAGTTAGACAGTTGACTATCGTTCCTCACGCTCCAGTGGAGCGTGCTGAATGATAACGCTGCCGCTTTCGAGGCATGAGTACCGTTTACGGACGTATCGAAACGCTGGGACACCCTGCGTTTGATCTGGCTACAATGCCGGCCTTGCCGGGAGCTCTCATGTCTACGTTGTTCACTGACTGGCGTCATCGCTCAACCCATCGTCGTGTCTGGGCGCTTGCGACGCCGATGATTCTGTCGAATATTTCCGTGCCGCTGGTGGCGCTGGTCGACAGCGCGGTGATCGGTCATTTGCCGCACGCCCATCAGCTGGGCGCTGTGGCGGTGGGCTCTACGCTGTATACCTTTCTCGCCTGGGCGATGGGCTTTCTGCGCATGGGCACCACCGGTTTTGCCGCACAGGCGGCAGGGCGCAGTGATAGCGCAGCGTTGCGCCGCATTCTGTTGCAGGGGTTGCTGCTGGCCGTCGGGCTGGCGGTATTGCTGGGTGTGATCGCCTTGCCTTTCAGCCATCTGGCGCTGACGATGATGCAGCCGTCTGCCGATTTGCAGCAAATGACACTGGATTTCTTCCACACCCGACTGTTCGGCCTGCCTGCGGCGCTGGCCAGTTATGCGCTGGTCGGCTGGTTTCTTGGCGCGCAGAACGCGCGGGCGCCACTGGCCATTCTGTTGCTGACCAATGCGGTCAACATCGTTCTCAATCTGTGGTTCGTCATCGGGCTGGACTGGGGCGTGATCGGTTCGGCGCGTGCGTCGGTACTCGCGGAGTGGACTGGCGTGGTGCTCGGTCTGCTGCTGGCACGTAACACCTTGCGCGCCTGGCCGGGCCGGATCGTCTGGTCGGCCTTGCGGCTATGGAGTAACTGGCGGCCCCTGCTGGCGGTCAACCGGGACATCTTTTTGCGCACACTCGCGCTGCAATCGGTGATGTTCCTGATCACCGTGCAGGGCGCTCGTTTGGGGGATGCGACGGTTGCTGCCAATGCCTTGTTGCTCAACGGCCTGCTGTTGACTGCCCATGCCCTGGATGGGCTGGCGCATGCGGTAGAAGCGCTGTGTGGCCATGCCATCGGCGCGCGGGACCGGGATACGTTGCGACGCTCCCTGGTGGTTGCGGGAGGCTGGTCATTGATTTCCAGCATGGTGTTTGCGTTGTTCTTTCTGGTGGCTGGGCATGGCTTCGTCAGCCTGCAGACCGATATCCCGGAAGTACGCGCCACCGCGATGACGTATCTGCCGTATCTGGCACTGATGCCGTTGCTGGCCGTCTGGAGCTACCTGCTGGACGGCCTGTTCATCGGTGCTACCCGTGCGCGGGAAATGCGCAACGCGATGCTGTTCAGCGCAGCGGGCATCGCGCCGTTGGCTTATCTGGCTGCCAGCCACGGCAACCACGCCCTATGGCTGACGTTCCTGGCCTTTACCCTGCTGCGCGGCCTGAGCCTTGGGTTCATTGCCTGGCGGCTGACGCGCAGCGACGGCTGGTTCGTTCACTGAGCCTTCTGCCCGGTTCCGTTCTTGTCCGACGCCATTTGCGGGGTGTGGCTGACGAACATGTCCACCTCATCGATCACAGGGGCCAGACCGCTCAGCAATCTGGCAAATGCGCCGACCAGCGTGCCGTGATTGGTGCGCGAGAAATACAAGTCTCGCACCGGCACGCCGGCTTCACGCAGCGACCTGGCCAGGCCGCCGGTGTTGCGCTTTGGGTTGACCAGCGAGTCGGTGTTCGAGGCCATCAGCAATGCCGGTGGCGCGCTGGACGTGACGTGGTTGATGGGTTGCGAGTCTGGCGGTGAATTCGGGAAGAAGAACACCGGCTTCACGTCCGGGTTCTCGATGGGCAGGAAGTCGTAAGGCCCGGCCAGTCCGATCCAGCCGCTGAGGATGGAGGGGGACAAGCCTTCACGAGCCAGCCAGCGCGGGTCAAGCGCGAGCATTGCGGCGTTGTAGGCACCCGCGCTGTGGCCCATCACGTACAGGCGGCTCGGGTCGCCACCGTAGGTGTTCGCATGTTTGTGCGCCCAGGCCAGCGCCTTGGCCGAGTCTTCCAGAAAGCTGGGGTAACGTACCTGTGGATACAGCCTGTAGTCGGCGATAACCACCACCATGCCTCGCGCAGCCAGCGCTTCGCCGACGAACGCATAATCGGCCTTCGAGCCGCTGTTCCAGCTGCCACCATAGAAAAACACCACGACCGGTGCCTTGGCCGGTTTCGCCTTGGGCGTGTAGATATCCAGCGTATTGCGTGGATCCGGCCCGTACGCCAGGTTGTAGACATGATCGACAGGCCCGCTGGGGTTCAACGTATTGAGCAGCTTCAAAGGCGAGCAACCGGACAAGGCTGCCAGTACGGCACCGGTCATCAGTGTCAGGAAAATCACTCGGATCATGGCGGAGGGGCTCTGGAAGGTGAGTCGGATATGCCTGAGACCATCACGCTTCATCCCAGTGCCGCACAGTTGCTGCTACGTCATTCAATGGCGTGTGGATCACTCGATTTGCCATCCGCTTTGTTGGCGAAGCTGATGCGCGGGCTGCTCAGCGTGAGACCGCTGTCGTCGATCTGTACCTTGCTCGGCCCGGCGTCGACGATCAGTGTGCTGCCTTCAGCCAGTTCTATGCGGGTCCCGTTCGCCAGTTGCAGTCGTCGGTCTGGCCCGGTGATCGCCTGCCAGTCAAGGTGCATCTCAACGTTATCGGCGGGTGCTTGATCACGCCTGTGGCAGCCGTCATCTGCCAGCGCTGACAGGCAGCCACTGATCTGCGGCGGGCGTTTATCGTCTGCGCAAAAGCTCACTATCACCGACATCCCACCCCGACATTCGACATCCAGCCCCGCAGCCAGATGCAGCCAGCAGCCAGCATCGGGTCCTTCCGGGTGTTGCCAGTCCCATTCGAGGCGCACGTGCAACCGGCCTGACGCATCGGTCCTTGCCGGTTCGCCGTCGCGACCGATGATCCAGCCACGCTGCAGAGGCGCAATGCCGGGACGCGGTGCCGGGGCAGGTGCTGTGAACCCGGCTTCCCAAGGGATGGTGCCAAATACCAACTGGTGGCGGCGACGTGAGTGGACGAAATGGTAGTGAATGCCTTCTTCTGCACACAGCCGCTGGACCAGTTGCAGGTCGGATTCCTGGTACTGCACGCAGCTTTCGCGCTCGATGCATTCTGTCTGCAGGTCAAAGCGGAAGGTGTTCCTCAAACCATGTTCTTCCAGCACCTGGGCAATGATCCGCGTGGCAGTCATGTGTTGAAAGATACGCGAGTGGTGGCGCAGCCCGAGGCAGGCCAGTCGAGGCCCCATCAGCAGCGTGTAGCAGGCCGGGCCGGGGTGGTAATGCTTGCGTGTCGCGCCGTGGATCTGACCGTGAAAGCCCTGCCCTTGAAAACTCTGCCCCGGAAAACCCTGCTCGCCACCGCAGCTCAGCCAGGCAGGCTGGTACATCAGCCTGGTGAGGTCCAGATCGAAACCGTCGCCGAGGATTTCCAGCTCAATGGTATACGGCTGGCTGATCGCTTCGGTTGCGCTGAACGATACGACGGTGAAACGGCGCTGCAGGCTTGCAATCTCCAGATGAAAGAACGGCGCGCTGGCGGGGTCGGGCATGGAGGGTTTCTCTACCGGGAATGCGACCGCGGATTCTCGCGCAGAAGCCGGGCAGGGTAGAGGTCTGCAGGTAGAACAGGACGTTGCCTACAGCAGGTGTCGGTGGGGGATTACGTCGAGTGGGTGGGCTGTATGAGCGCGGAGCATGGGCGGCGATGGTTACGCACGCCTCTGCATGCCAATGCGGAGCATTGGCATGATAAGCAGTCAGATCTGGCTCCGCGCAAGGATCAGGACGACAGGTACGACGAGCGGGTCAGCCCCAGGCGCAAGGCATCGAGGAAGTAGGTGCGCTCGCGTGGGGTGATCTTGGCGCTGGCGACCTTGTCCCGGTAATGGGTCATCAGTTCTTCCGGCGACAGGTGCACGTAGCGCAGCATGTCTTCGATGGTGTCGTGGGTTTCGATGCCGGCGTGGTAAACGCTGCCGTCCGGGTTCTGGTAGATGTTCACCGAGTCGGTATCACCGAACAGGTTGTGCATGTCGCCGAGAATTTCCTGGTAGGCACCCACCAGGAAGATGCCCAGCAGATAGTCTTCGCCTTCATTCAGCGAATGCACCGGCATGCTGGTCTCGATGCTCTGCTCATCGACGTACTGCTTGATCTTGCCGTCCGAATCGCAGGTCAGGTCCTGAAGCACGGCGCGGCGCACCGGCTCTTCGTTCAGGCGGTGCAGGGGCAGAATCGGCAGTACCTGGCCAATGGCCCAGGTGTCCGGCAGGCTCTGGAACACCGAGAAGTTGCAGATGTACTTGTCGGCCAGCTTGTCGTTGAGCTCGTCCAGCACCTGACGATGGGAGCGCTGACGGGCTTTCAGCGAGTTGTACAGACGGCGGCAGACGGCGAAGTAGCATTGCTCGCCCAGTGCCTTTTCCGACAGGCTGATCTTGCCGTCGGCGTACTGGGCCGCGATGTCGCTCATGTAGTGCGTGGCGCGCCAGTAGGTTTCGGTGACCATCTCGATGTCGGTCGGACCCAGCAGGTCGACCAGCCATTGCACGGTTTCCGGCAGGCTGGCCTTGTCGGCGATTTCCGGGACTTCGTCGTTGTGTTTTTCGACGTCGGTCACCTGAACCACCAGCATGGCGTGGTGGGCGGTCAGCGAGCGGCCGCTTTCCGAGAAAATATGCGGGTGCGGCAGGCTTTGCGCGTCGCAGAATTCCTTGAGCATGCCGACCACGACGCCTGCGTAGTCGTCCATGTCATAGTTGATCGAGCTGGCGTTGCGCGAGTGCGTACCGTCGTAATCGACACCCAGACCACCACCGACATCGATGTAGTCCACCGGCAGGCCGAGCTTGCGCAGTTCGCCGTAGTAACGGATCGCTTCCTTGAAACCGTGCTGATAGTCGGCCAGGTTGGCGATCTGCGAGCCCATGTGGAAGTGCAGCAGGCGGATGCCCTGATCCAGGCCGGCCATGCGGAAACGCTCGACCACCGACAGCAATTGCGCTGCCGACAGGCCGAACTTGGATTTCTCGCCACCGGTATCCGCCCATTTGCTCGATGCCAGGGAAGACAGACGCACACGCAGGCCGACCTGGGGGGCGACCTTCAGCTCGGCGGCTTCTTCGATCACCAGTTCGACTTCGGATTCTTTCTCGATGACGATGAACACGTTGTGGCCCAGCTTCTGGCCCATCAGCGCCAGACGGATGAACTCACGGTCCTTGTAACCGTTGCAGACGATGGTGCCGCCTTTCGGCGCCAGTGCCAGCACAGCCATCAGTTCAGGCTTGGAGCCCGCTTCCAGGCCGATGGAGACGTTCTGCGTGGCGATGATGTTTTCCACCACCGCTTCCTGCTGGTTGACCTTGATCGGGTACAGCGCGGTGTATTTGCTCTGGTATTCCAGGCGCGCAATGTTGCTGTCGAACGCGCCGGTCAGCTGACGCACGCGGTCTTGCAGGATGTCCGGGAAACGCACCAGCAAAGGCAGCGAGAGGCCGCTCTTGCGCAGGTTGTCGACCTGTTCGTAAAGGTCGATGGGCGAGCTGTCCGGCCCGTTGGGGCGGACTTCAACGCGCCCCGCTTCGTTGATTGCAAAATAACCCGCGCCCCAATGGCGAATGCCATAAACGCTGCGGCTGTCCGCAACGGTCCATTGGCTGCCATCGTCTTTGCGTGTGCGTCGTACGGACATCGAAGTCCCCTATAAAGAAGTCGTAGCGCCAGCCAGTAGCCAGCTGCGCGCATTGTAATGAGTGGAAATGACGATTTGATTCGCGGGTTCAGCCGCCGGACTTTTTAGCCTTGAAGCCTTTTTTGATCAGCTCGGCCAACAGCAGTTCGACGTGATCGCCTTGAATCTCGATCACGCCTTCCTTGAGCGATCCGCCTGTGCCGCAGCGCTGCTTGAGGGCCTTGGCCAGCTCTTTGAGCGGCTCTTCGGCCAGCGGGACGCCGCTGATGGTGGTAACCGTCTTGCCGCCACGGCCCTTGCTTTCACGACGTACACGGGCAATGCCGTCACCTTCGGGGATGGCCGTCTGTTTGCAGGTGCACTCGGCAACGGGTTGACGACAATCGGGGCAGTGGCGCCCTGCGTCGGTTGAAAATACCAGGCCACCGAGGGCAGCGAGAGAAGCGGCTTTTTTAGCCACGCAAAAATCCTCTTGTTGAGGACTGAAGATGGGTCGGGCTCGTATGAGCCATCGACCGCGAAGCCCCACTCTGGCAGGGGCAGCGCTACTGAAACGGCAGGGCCGGTTCAGTTTGAAAAGGTCGCGCAGTGTAACGGCAAACCGGCCGGTTGCTAAGGGGCTGAATGCGCCAATTTCTGAACACTCGCTTACTGCTCGTTCTCTATCTGTTTCAGGTAGCGTTTCAGCGCCGCCAGGGAGTCGGGGCACCAGGGATTGTGCTCAGCCTGTTGCAGAACTTCGACGACGGGCATGAAGCGCGCTTCCAGCACCTCTTCAGGTTGCAGTTTCAAAGGGCCGTCCCACACGGCTGAAAACACTGCACACCAGAGCCGGTTGCCCGGCTGATCGAAGAAAAACTGTTCGTGGGCCTGCAGCGGCACGCCACTGACCC
Organism: Pseudomonas sp. NFACC10-1; assembly: GCF_900119195.1. Taxonomy (NCBI): domain Bacteria; kingdom Pseudomonadati; phylum Pseudomonadota; class Gammaproteobacteria; order Pseudomonadales; family Pseudomonadaceae; genus Pseudomonas; species Pseudomonas sp. NFACC10-1. The sequence goes on from NZ_FPJB01000005.1 coordinate 163,052, forward strand.
CCAGTTCTTCTTCCAGCTCGCGCGCAGCAGACTCCGCATAGCTTTCATCCGCCTGGACCATTCCGCCTGCGGCTACGTCCCAGTAGCCGGGATAGATCGCCTTGCTCAGCGTGCGTCGGTGCACACACAGCTCACCCAGACTGTTGAACAGCAGGATATAAGTGCCGCGTCCAATCAGCCCGCGTTCACGCAGGTCGGCGCGGACCAGTGAACCGAGCAGCCGATCCTGTTCGTCGACCCAGGCGATCTGCTCGGCATCCGAGGCGGCGCGATGCGCGGCCTCGTTGGCAGGTATGGACATCAGCCTTGATTCAGCAGCTGGCGCAGGTCAATGACTGCGGCGTTGGCACGCGAAATGTAGTTGGCCATGACCAGCGAGTGGTTGGCGAACACGCCGAACGGGCTGCCGTTGAGAATCATCGGGCTCCACATTGGCTCTTGCGAGGCCTCCAGTTCACGAATGATCTGGCGCACGCTGACCGTCGCGTTCTTTTTCGCCAGTACGTCGGCAAAATCAACCTCGATGGCGCGCAGCAGGTGCGAGAGCGCCCAGGCCTGACCACGTGCTTCGTAGAACACGTTGTCGATTTCCAGCCATGGCGTTTCGACGATTTCCTCATCGACCTGCGGTACTTCACCGGGCTTGACCGAAACAGCAGCTTCGGTTTTCAGCGTGCTGTTGAGTTTGACCCGGCCAACGCTGGCCGACAGGCGCTGCGACAGCGAGCCCAGACGGGTACCGACATCGCCCAGCCAGTTGTTCAGGTTGTCGGCGCGGGCATAGAACAGCGCGCCTTTCTGGTTCGGATCGGACAGACGTGCCTGGTAGCGGCTCAGGGAGTTGATCCCCTCGGCGTACTGCGATTCGCTGGAAGGCAGGACCCAGCTGCGATTATTGAAGTTGAACAACGGCTCGGCACGCGCCAGGTCGCCATCTTCAGCCGATTGCGACTGGGAACGCGCGAAGTCCTTGCGCAGCGCACGGCTCAGGTCACGCACCTGAACCAGCACGCCGTATTCCCAGCTCGGGATGTTGTCCAGCCACAGGCCCGGTGGCATGCGGTCGTTGGACAGGTAGCCACCGGGCTTGTTAAGCAACGTGCCCGCCACGGTCTTGAGCGTTTCAACTGTCGTGTAACCGATGACCATCTGTTTGCCTTCACGCTCGGCGGCAGCCTGGGCGTTTTGCTGTACCGGGAACAGCGCAGGTTCCTTGCTCCAGTACCAGCCGACTGCCAGTGCCACCAGCAGGTAGATCAAGATCAGGGCGCCCAGCGCGCGACTATAGAACAGGTTACCCAGGTAACCGCGGCGTTTGGTCGATGAAGTGTCTGCGGTGCGCGCACCCGCGCTGCCTGCGCGGTTCTTCCAATCCAGCATGGTAGGGTCCTTTCGATCTTGAGTTGAATGCTTCACGAGGCGTTCGACCGCAACCTTACCTCAAGGTGCGGCTGGCAGACATTATCTTGAGATTTGAACTGTAACGTTGATAGGCGCAGTCTATGCACCGATTGATTTTGCATAATGGCTATGCGCCACCAAACTGTTGTCAAATAAGTGACTTGCGACACTGTTCTGTTGTAACGGAGGTGCTAGCATAGCGCCATCAGCCGTATCGCTCAGCAAAACCACAGTAGTCTGAATATGACCGACCCCGAAGACCCTAGCCGAGACCGCCTGAAGCACCACTTTGCCCAGAGGGTCATTCACCAGGCGCGCCAGATTCTGGAGACGTGGCAACGTCTGCAGAAGGCCGAGTGGTCGATTGGCGATATGGCCGAGCTCAAGGAGTCCACGCTGCGTCTTTCGCGCTTTGCCGAACGCTTCGAGCAGGCCGAACACAGCGCGCTGGCGCAGGAAATCAGCCAGGCGCTCGATGCGGTGGAAGCCAATCGCGGTCGCCTCAACAGCCGGGTCATCACCGATCTCAATCGTCTGATGCAGCGCCTTTCCCGAACCGGGCTGCGACACGGCGACCGTTTTGAGCAAACGACGCTGCCACCGTTGCGCAAGCCCGTCTATGTGGTGCTTCATGATCACGAGCGGGCCGAGCGTCTGGCCAAGCAGCTGGAGTTTTTCGGGTTGGCGGCGCTGTCGCTGCACAATGTCGGCGAGTTTCAGCGGGCGATGGCCCAGCGGCATCCGGCGGCGATTGTCATGGATGTCGATTTCAGCGGGCCCGGCAAGGGGCTCGAACTGGCCTCCCAGGCTCAGGAAGGGCTGGAGCAGAAACTTCCGCTGTTGTTTTTCAGCCTCAATGAAACCGATACGCCCACCCGCCTGGCCGCAGTCAGGGCCGGTGGTGAGGAGTTTCTGACCGGCGCGCTGGAAGCGTCGAGTCTGCTGGAAAAAATTGAAGTCCTGACCTGCGTGGCTCAATACGAGCCCTATAAAGTGCTGATCATCGACGATTCCCGCGCGCAGGCGCTGCACACCGAGCGTGTTCTGAATGCTGCCGGAGTCGTTACGCGGGTGTTGCTCGACCCGATTCAGGCAATGTCCGAGCTGGCCGAGTTTCAGCCGGACCTGATCATCCTCGACATGTACATGCCGGGGTGTACCGGCACGGAGCTGGCCAAGGTCATTCGCCATAACGACCGTTACGTCAGTGTGCCGATCATTTATCTGTCGGCTGAAGACGATCAGGACAAGCAGCTCGATGCCATGAGCGAAGGCGGCGACGACTTCCTGACCAAGCCGATCAAACCCCGTCATCTCATCACCACTGTGCGCAACCGTGCCGCGAGGGCTCGCAACCTCAAGGCGCGCATGGTCCGCGACAGCCTGACCGGGCTTTACAATCACACGCACATTTTGCAACTGCTGGAAGATTGCTGCTTTCGTTCGCGACGTGAAGGCAAGCCGCTGTGCTTTGCCATGCTTGATATCGACCACTTCAAGAGGGTCAATGACAGCCACGGTCACCCGATGGGGGATCGTGTCATCAAGAGCCTTGCGCTGTTTCTCAAGCAACGCCTGCGCAAAACCGACTTCATCGGTCGTTACGGCGGTGAGGAATTTGCCATTGTCATGCCGGACACCGACATTCAAAGCGCTCATAGGGTGCTGGATGACATCCGCCAGCGCTTTGCCGAGATCCATTACCCGGCGCAGCCCGTCGACCTGTTCTGCACCTTCAGCGCCGGGGTGGTTTCGCTCGGTGCCAATGACGACAGCCTGAGCCTTGCGTCCCAGGCCGATGCGGCGTTGTACTGCGCCAAGCACGCAGGCCGCAATCAAGTGTATTCGGTGCTGGTCGATGTGCCTTTTCACGTCGTGCTGAGCGAGATCGAAGCCTGAGTTCCATTCAGCCCTGGCTTTCGATCAGTCTTTGCCGCTCCGCCGATTTGCCCGGTGAAAATGCCAATGCCAGCTGCGTGCGGTTATGCATGTGCGTCAGGCGCAGCACTTGCGACACATAGAGTTTCACCGTGTTTTCAGTAATCCCCAGTTCGCAGGCGATCTGATAATTGGTCAGTCCGGTGCTGACCAGGCGCGCTACGTCAAGCTGGCGAGGTGACAGCTTGGCCAGAGCCACCGGCATCTGCACCTCACGCGCCACACCGTCACGCGCTTTTCGTTCGGGCTGAGGCCTGTTCTGGACGCTGTCCAGGTTCTGATAAAGATCATCAATGGACGCGGCCAAAAACTGAAGCTTTTCGTTGAGCAGGCCCAGCTGCTGACGGTTTTTCTGCCGCTCGTTCAGCGCCTGGACCTGCAACTGCACACCTTCGAGCAATTCTTCCAGATCGACCGGCTTCTGGTAGTAATCGGCGATGCCGGCCCGAAGCGCCTTGATGACGTCTTTTTTCTCGGCCTCGCCGGTCAGCATGATGGCCTCGAACAGATGCGTCTTGCCGCCGGTCATCTTCATCGCTTCGACCATCTCGATCCCGTTCATGCCGGGCATTTCCAGATCGCAGAGTACGATGCCGATGGTGCTGTCGGCGCTGAAACGCTCGATGGCTTCCAGGCTTGAATAGCAACGCACACACTCATAGCCGCTGCTCTCCAGAAACTCGCAGAGCTCTTCAACGATAAGGGGCTGGTCATCGACCACCAGAACTTTCGTGAGCGGGTAATTATCCACAGGCGACTCCATGCTGTTGGGGGGCCTTCGACGGCGCCCCGATCCATTCAGCAAACCATGATTCGGCGTCATTTGATCGGTGCGGGTATTGCTGACAGTACGCCATAGCCATGACTTAACCGTAGTCGTACTTCCTGACTATGTACATAGCATTAAAATATTCCCGTGCCGTTATTCGACTAATGGAGCAGTGCTGTGCTCAGGAGTAAACCTGCGAATAAAAAAGGTGAAAAAGGATATTTATCTGGCGTGCCGGGGTTCATATACCGGTAGCGTTGCGCAACCCATTGCTGCGTATGAGGCCAGGTACTCTTTCCGACGATAAGCCAGGCTGCCATGGTGAGGCCGGCGCCAATAAACGTACACAGCAGGTAAGCACTGTTTGAGGCCAGCGCCAATGCCGTCATCAGTTTGACGTCTGCGGCGCCCAACTTGCCGAGGGCATAGCCTGGCAATGTCAGCGCCCATGCCAGGGTCACGGCCAGCAAGGCCTCCAGCGCAGGCGAGCCGAGCCAGGTCATACCGGTCAAAGCCAGGTAGATAATAGCCAGCGCTGTTGCGCCGAGTGTCAGCCCGTTGGAAATCTGCTTGCAACGCGCATCCTGTTCGGCGCAAATTGCAAACCATATCAGTAGGAAAAATAATTTCATCACGCCGAAGACATCCTGTTATCGGGAAAGAATCTATGCTGTGTTGATGCAGTACATGTCAGGGTAGACGTCGATATGAAAACAGTTCCGCAACATACCTTGCCCCGCCGTCAACACGGGGCTGCCGCTATTGAATTCTCTGCGGTGTTCGTTATTTTCTTTGCTGTGTTTTACGGCATGGTGAGTTATAGCCTGCCGTTGCTCATGGTCCAGTCATTCAATGCCGCCGCCAGTGAAGCGGTGCGCAGTAGTGTTGCCCTCAGTCCGACAGTTACTGGCTATAACGAGGTGTTGAAGAGTCAGGCCCAGAGTGTGGTCATGAACCAGTTGTCGTGGATACCTCCAGCGCTGGGCTTCAATGTCAGCTACACCAGCGTGACTTACAGCGCAGGCATTCTGACAGTGACCATCCAGTACCCCAAGGCCCGACTGGCTCAGGTTCTGCCCTTGCTGACCCTCCCTGGTATCGGGGAGGTCCCGCGCTTGCCGAGCAACCTGACTGCACAAGCGAGTCTGCAACTTGTCCCTTGAAAAGAATCGTTTGAGCCGTTGGCTGGGGCGTGGTGAAGCAACACAAGTGCCGCAGCCCCTGCCCGTATCGAGCGAGCCCGGTCCGATCGGTGCGGACCTCTATCTGCTGCTGGATGACGAGGGCCGCATCCAAAGCATCAGCCCGCACTTGCTTGCCCGCCTGGACATGGCTGCGCCACTGCCGGCTGCCCAGCGATTGATGAGTCTGCTGTTACCCAATAGCGCGCTGGTCATCGAAGGCGTGCCGCGTGACTGGCTGGGGCACATGCTCGACCTGGACTTCAAGAGTGCCGACGCACACACCTTGCACGCCCGAGGCTGGGTGCAGGCGCATGGCAAGGGCTGGCTCTTGCAATTGCTGGATATCAGCGACCTGATGGAGGAGGCCAGTGCCGCACGCAGCCGTCAACAGTGCCTGCGGTTCGCCGGGCAAATGGCCGAGCGTGTGCGAGGGTGCAGCGTCGACCGCCTGACTGCGGTGGTGAGCGAGCAACTGGAGGAACTCGCGCAGCTGTGGCGCATCCCCTGTGTAGCGCTGGTGTTGCCGGAGGTCGGCGGTGTTGGCTGGCGCGTGTATTGTCAGTACAGCGCCCATACGGCGCCCGAGTTGTGGCAGGTCGGGCAGCGGTTGGGTTCCGCGCTGGATCGATTCAACGCCGACGCTACGCGACAGCTGAGGTTTGACGGCGGTGTCGATCAGGGGGCGCTGCAAAGTGCTTTCGGCAACGCTGACGGTTTTCTGATCCCGCACAGTCGCGATAACGTTGCCAAGGCCTGGCTGATGTTCGGATTTTATAACGCGCAGCAGCAGGCTCCGGACCTTGGCGAGCGAGAGTGGCTGAACCTGTGCTCGGCCTTGGCCGGGCCGGTGCTTTTTCGCCTGTCCGAGCAGACCAACCGTCATCATGTCGAACGCCTGGCAGTGCTTCAGGACCTGCTGGGCACCGGATGGTGGGAGTTGGTGCCTGATCGTGACGAGGTTTTGCTGGCGCCACAGTTGGCTCGCAGTCTGCGTCTGGGCGACCAGGTCGAGAGCCTGTCACGTCAGGACTGGCTGGCGCTGATTCATCCCGCCGATCGACAGGAACTGTCCAGTCGCCTCGCGCAGTTACGCGACAAGGGCACACCGCTGTTGCTCTGTGTGCGTCTGGCGCAAAGCGATCCCGCCCAGGAAACCCTCTGGTTTCGTATTCAGGGGCAGGCGTTGATCCGAGGGCAGGTTCAGCGTGTGCTGGGGTTCATGCTGGATGTCAGCGATATCAAGAATCAGGAAACCGAGGCCGCTGCCGCCCATGCCCGGCTGGATAACCTGATTGCCAGTTCGCCAGCGGTGATTTACGTGCAGCGTTACGATCGCGGCAATCTGGAGCCAACCTTTTTCAGTGACAGCCTCACGCCTTTGCTGGGCTGGACGCTGGCCGATTGCGTCGATGGGCAACTGGCGGGATACATCCATCCCGAAGATCACGACATCTGGTTCGAGCGTAACCGCCAACTGCTGCGCGAAGGATTCGTCAGTCGCCGGTTCAGATTGCGCAACCGGAACGGTCAATACCACTGGCTGCTGGACGAGGCGCGATTGCTGCGTGACGACCTTGGCATGCCGGTGGAGGCGGTGGGGCTGTGGCTGGACGTGACCGAGGCCACCCTGGCCGCCGAGCATATACGACGCAGCGAGGAGCGTTACCGCATTCTGGTCGAGGATTCGCCGGCCATGATCTGCCGCTACACGCCGGATCTGGTGTTGAGTTTCGGCAACCGGCCGCTGGCCAATTATATGGAGTGCACACCCGAGCAACTGACCGGGATCAACCTGGGCGACTGGCTGTCGGACGAGCAGCGTGAGGCGTTCATCCGGCGTATCGGTCAATTGACTCCGGAGGCGCCGGTGAGTACCGAAGAAATCTGCATCGAGCTGCCGGGACGCGAGTATGCCTGGTGGATATGGGCCGACCGGGGAGTATTCGATGAGCACGGCAAACTGGTCGAAGTGCAGGCGGTAGGCCGTGACAACACTGATGTACGTCGCTCGCGCATGCAGTTGAATCAGAGCGCGAAGATGGCAACGCTTGGCGAGATGTCCACCGGTCTGGCCCACGAGATCAATCAGCCGCTCAACGTCATGCGCATGGCCGTGGTCAACGTTCTCAAGCGTCTGGGCCGGGGTGATGTGGACATCGAATACCTCACCGAAAAACTCAATCGCATCGACACCCAGGTGCAGCGTGCCGCCCGGGTGGTCGATCATATGCGGGTATTCGGTCGCCGCTCTGAGGTAGAGGAGCAGTTGTTCGATCCGGCCCAGGCGGTGGAAGGCACGATCTCGATGCTGGCTGAAGGCATGAAAGGCAAGGCCGTGCAGTTGCGGGTCGGCGCGATGATCGACGCGGTACAGGTTCGTGGCCATGTCGATCAACTTGAGCAGGTGTTGATCAACCTGATGGTCAATGCCCGTGATGCCTTGTTGTCGCGTCGGGAAAAGGACCGCGATTTCCAGCCGTGGATCAGCGTCGAGGCAGAACGCGATGAAAACATCATCCGCCTGGCGGTTCAGGACAATGGCGGGGGCATTGACCCGCGGTTGCTGGAGCGCATTTTCGAGCCGTTTTTCACCACCAAACCGGTGGGGGTCGGCACCGGTCTGGGCTTGTCCGTCAGTTATGGCATCGTTGACCAGATGGGCGGCCAGCTCAGCGTCGCCAACGTCGGCGAGGGTGCTCGATTCCAGATCGAGCTGCCGATCTTCAACGCCGATCAGACCGGCAGCTAAATGACCAGTGTCGCCTGACCCAGGTTGCAACTCAGGTTGGTGCCGACGTCGGTAGCCCCCATGCTCACGCCCAGCGATTCGAACAGGGGGTCGACAACCGACGTCAGCAAGCGTGTCAGGGTGTCATCGACCATCGCGTCCAGCGCCAGGGTCAGGCTGCTCAGCGTGGTGGCCGCGCCGGTGATGACGTTGCCCAGCACATTGCTGGTCGCCGGTTTATACACATTCACTTTGACGCTTGACGCCGTGCCGTTGAGCAAGGTGCTCGGCTTGGTGTGCGCAACGCCTGTCAGGTAATACGGGGCGCTGTTGATCTCCGGCAGGTTGGGCGAGCTGAACGTCGTACTGGTCACCGTCGAGCTGCCCAGTGCCGACTGGCTGACATTGTCGAAGGTCAGGCCGATGCCGCCACCCCCGAAAGGCGTGCGGGCGGTGCAATTGCCCAGCAGCCCGGCGATCTTCTGGCAGGTTTTGGTGCCGATATCGATGACAGGCAGAGGCAGTGCGGTGATTGCCGCCGGATCAGTGCTGGCGGGGAAGGCCGATGCACTGTCGATCCAGCCGATCTTGGCACTGAGCAGCGCTGCGTCGGTCTTGACGTTAAGGGTTTTGCTGGCGTTGCTGGTGCAGGTAAAACCGGTGACGTAGCTGTCGGCGCTGGCCATTGACAGGCTCATGTCGATTCTCGGGCCCGAGTTTGACGAGCTGTCTGTCAGAAACTTGAAGTCGGTCACCATGCAACTGTTCAGTCCCAGCGCGCAGGTGGCCGAGGTCCCCAGCCCGGCAATGTTCAGGCCCAATGCGCTGTTGAGGATCGGCGTGAGGCTGCCGATCACCGAACCTGCGGTATTGGCCAGCGAGGTTATCGTGCCGAGCACCGGCAGGTTGATCGACACCAGCGCGCGCATTTGTGCCGTACGCACGTAAATCCGGTTTGCACCGTTTCGAGGGTTGAGCGGGTCGATTTTGCTCGGGTCGCCGATGGCCGACAACTGAGGCGGCTCGATTACCTGAATGCGTGTGGTGACCTGCGCCAGCCCGGCGACATTGATCTGGGACGCGGTCAGAACACCGGTCTTTTCGTTGGCCAGTTGCGCGAGGCCCTGAACCAGATCCATCAACCGCAGATTGGTATTCAGCGCGGCGAGGTCCGTGCCGCTCTGCACCGACAGTAGATCCCCCAGCAGCACGGTGGTCGTTCCCGCGGCCAGCTTCAAGGCTTGCAGGCCCTGAATGGCGGCGGCACCGCCCAGCGTGGCGTTCGGACTGATGATATTGATTGCGCTCTGCAGCAACTGACTGACCGATACCGAGGTGTTGAGTACATCGTTGTAGCCCACGGCCGTCAGGCTGAGGTCGGTTTTCAGCCTGTTCAGGTAGCTCAGCAGGCTCAGGTTGGTGTCGGCGATGCCTTGCCAGTTGGCAACACTCAGGTTCAACGAGCCCCCCAGCAGGCTGCCGACCACCGGGTTGAGGAGGGCGGCACCGGTGCTATCCACGGTGACTGCCGCACTGCGAATGGTCAGTGCCGCCAGCGGCGCAGCACTGGCGGCAACCGCGGTGGCGCTGATCGTGACGTTGGGTGGGGAGGGCGTTTTTTCGAACAGTGCGCCAATACCGGCTGCAATGCTGCGCGGCACCGGATGAGACGCGACCACCTGGATAGCCAGCGCCTGCGTCGAATCAGCGACAAATACGCGCGGTCCCGCGACGTCCACCGTGAGTGTTCCGCAACGAGTCGCCAGGGTGCGGCCATCGGTATTGGGGGTGAAACCGTTGCGAGTGGCGCTCTGATTGGCGAAATCGGGCGCCGTGGCCGCTGTGCCGCTGCACGTTCCTCTACGGCCCGCCGCTTCCAGTGCGGCAATGTCCGCAACCCGCTGCAACGAGCGCTTTTCCAGATACAGCCTGCCGCTGTCGATAACGGTCAGCGTGCACAGCAGCGCCAGGCCCATGGTCAGCGCTGCCATCAGGCCGATTGCGCCGCGCTGCCGGGAGGGCATCGCCGTATAACCATCCAGTGGAGACATCAACACTCCTTCGATCACGCCGTTGCACACTCATCTGTCACTGGAGAGTGTAGTCAACGCCCCGAAAGAGCACTGGCAAGGTGCCAGATTTGAGAAGTGTCGCACCCGTCATGGGCGGGCGCGATCAGTGCTGTCGATCAATACTGGTAACGCAGCACCCCATGCGACAGGGCACGAACGGCGAAGATACCCAGCAGTGCGGTCATGGCTGGCACAACGAGCCACCAGACGCGCACCGACATGGCCGGCAAGGGGTCCTTGCGTTGGATGAACGCCAGGCTGGCGGCACAGACGCAGAACGCCAGAAGCATGCCGGCGAGAATGTCGGTGGGCCAATGCACGCCCAGGTAAACCCTCGACAGCGCGATTGCCAGGGCCGGAATACCGGCGACCAGCATCCAGGTCAGGCGCAGGCGCACGGGTTGGCCGCGTCCGGCCAGCACTGCCAGAGTCATGAACAGCGCAAAGGCTGCCGAGCTGTGGCCGCTGGGCATGCTGTACGTCGTCAGCGGCTCTAACAGCACCTCCGGGCGAGCGCGGGCGAAAAACGTTTTCAGGACGCCGTTGGCGATCGCGGTGCCCAGTGTGGCGGTCAGGGCAAAGGCTGCGTGGCGCCATTGCCTGGCAACCGCCAGCACGATGATCAGCAGGCTGGCGGCCAGCAACTGCGCCCTGAAATCGCCGATGCTGGTGACGAAGACCACGATGTGCTGCGTGGCTTCGCTGCGGTGTTCCTGGATGAGCGTCATCAAGCCGTTGTCGAAGTCGGCCAGCAAGGGAAAGCCGAAGAACAGCGCCGCGACCAGCACAAGGCTGAGCGCGGAGATCAGTCGGGTTGCGTAGCGTTTCTGGCGAATACTGCTCTGGATGCTCAGCCCGAACAGCACGGCCAGGCTGCCGCCGACCACGGCCGCCTCGGGCCAGAAGCCTTCCGGCAGTGGCAGGCGAATGGCCGCGCCGGCTGCCCAGCCCGGCATCAGGTAGGCAATCGACCAGCCGGCCGCCGCCAGCACGCTGACCGCCACGAAGCGCGGCAGCGGCATGTCGCACATACCGGCGATCATCGGCAGCATCGGGCGCAGCGGACCGATGAAACGTCCGACCAGCAAACTGGCAATGCCGTAACGGTGGAAGTATTTTTCCGCACCTTCCATCCACTCCGGGTGCGTGCGCAAGCCGGGCAACTGACGGATATTCTGATGAAAGCGCCGGCCTATGAAGTACGACACCGCGTCACCCAGCAGCCCGCCGAGAAAACCCAGTAACAGCACTTCACTCAACGGCAGTATGCCGCTGCCCGCCAAGGCGGCGATGGCAAACATGATGACCGTGCCCGGCACGACGATCCCGACGATCGCGACGCATTCAGTGAAGGCCACCAAAAAGATCGCGACAGCCACCCAGGAAGGATTTGCGGTCAGCCAGCCGGTCATTCCATTGAGCAGATCGCCCATCGGTCAGTTTCCTTGATCGAGAAATAGGTAGTCGCGGCCTTCGACCTGACCGCGTCTGAGAGGGTTCCGTGTACAGAAACGGGCGTAACCGGCATCCACGAAGCGATACATCAGGTGCTCATCGCGACCGGCAGGAATGCCCAGTCGGGTGGTCTGGATAACGCGTGCGGGTGTCTGACCGACGTCCTCGACCAGTAACCTCTGCGGGTCGAAGCGCTTGGCGTCCCACACCGGGACTTTCAGGCCGAGCGCCTTGCACAACAGCGTCTGGCCAGCGCACAGCCGTTGCGCCGGGCGCATCGCACCGCTGGCGTCGGGGTTGTTCAACTGCATCTGCGCCAACGCGTTTTCGTCGCTGGTCGCGTCGGTCCAGGGAAATGCCGACTTGATCAGTACGGCATTGCCCGGCCCTTCGGCGCTGAAATTCAACGAATCTCCGCCGCGCGCGTAGTACATATAGATGTGGCCGCCGTCGAGAAACAGCGCCTTGCGTTTCTCGGTATAGCCCAGCGAGGCATGACTGCCCTTTTCGGCGCAGTAGTAAGCCTCGGTTTCGATGATCCGCGCGGCCAGCCACAGATCGCCTGCCTTGTGACGGATGACTTTGCCCAGTAGATCGCGCGCCAGCAACTGGGCATCGCGGTGAAAGAAGTGGTCGGGTAGGGCTGTGGGCATAATCAGACGGGTACATTGGGAAAGAGCCCGATGATAACAAGCGCAACTTTAATTGCAGCTGAATGTGTCTGGATTAGGCACTTTGTTGTTTCTGAACGTGACCGACGCATGACATGTCGTTAGGCCCGTGCGTGATGCCTGTCTGCGCATTGCCGCCGGCAACACCCGTCACTGTGGCGAAAAATCTGCGCACTGATATCGACCATCCGCCTGTCTGCGCTGTCGTTCGGACGGCACGACAGCTATAATCAGCCGCTTTCCTCTTTGCCAAGACCTCTGAGACCAATGACTGAGTCCGTTCTTGACTACATGACCCGCCTGGGTCGCGCCGCCCGCGAAGCTTCGCGAGTGATCGGTCGTGCCAGCACTGCGCAGAAGAACCGCGCCCTGCAGGCCACTGCCGCCGCTCTGGACGAAGCCCGCGCCGAGCTGTCTGCCGCCAATGCGCTGGACCTGGCCAATGGTCAGGCGAACGGGCTCGAGCCGGCCATGCTCGAGCGTCTGGCGCTGACCCCCGCCCGGATCGACAGCATGATCGTCGGCTTGCGTCAGGTTGCAGCGCTTGCAGACCCGGTCGGTGCGATCCGCGACATGAGCTATCGGCCTTCGGGTATTCAGGTCGGCAAGATGCGCGTGCCGCTGGGTGTTGTCGGAATCATCTACGAGTCACGTCCGAACGTGACCATCGATGCTGCCAGTCTGTGTCTGAAGTCCGGAAACGCAACCATCCTTCGCGGTGGTTCCGAAGCCATTCATTCCAATCGCGCCATCGCGGCCTGCATCGAACGCGGTCTGGCCGAGGCCGGGCTGCCCGCTGCTGTCGTGCAGGTGGTCGAAACCACCGACCGTGCGGCGGTTGGCGCGCTGATCACCATGCCCGAGTACGTGGACGTTATCGTGCCGCGCGGCGGCAAGGGTTTGATCGAACGCGTCAGTCGCGACGCGCGTGTGCCGGTCATCAAGCATCTGGATGGCATCTGCCATGTGTATGTCAGCGCCCACGCCGATCTGGCCAAGGCGCAGAAGATCGCCTTCAACGCCAAGACCTACCGTTACGGGATCTGCGGCGCGATGGAAACCCTGCTGGTCGATCAGACCATTGCCGCCGACTTTCTGCCGTCGATGGCCGCGCAGTTTCGCGAGAAGGGCGTCGAGTTGCGCGGTTGCGAGCGTACCCGTGACTTGATCGACGTGGTCCCGGCCACCGAGGACGACTGGCACACCGAGTACCTGGCGGCGATTCTGTCGATTCGCGTCGTCTCCGGTCTGGATGAAGCCATCGAGCACATCAACCACTACGGCTCGCATCACAGCGACGCCATCGTCTCGGACCACCAGAGTCAGGTGCGCCGATTCATGGCCGAGGTCGACTCCAGTTCGGTCATGGTCAACGCGCCGACCTGCTTCGCTGACGGGTTCGAATACGGCCTGGGTGCCGAGATCGGCATTTCTACTGATAAGCTGCACGCCCGCGGTCCTGTCGGTCTTGAAGGTCTGACCTGCGAGAAGTACATCGTGATCGGTGACGGCCAATTGCGCGGACAAGCCTGACTTGAATAGCCCCATGACCGCGCTGCCCAGACGTATCGGCATGCTTGGGGGCACGTTCGACCCGGTTCATATCGGTCATTTGCGCGGTGCGCTCGAAGTGGCCGAATTGCTGGAACTCGATGAGTTGCGCCTGACGCCCAGCGCCAGGCCTCCGCATCGTGACATGCCGAGCGTCACCGCAGAGGATCGTCTGGCGATGGTTCAAAGCGCCGTTGCGGGTGTGTCGCCCCTGACGGTGGATGACCGTGAACTGAAGCGTGACAAACCGTCGTACACCCTCGACACACTGGAATCGATGCGCGCCGAACTGGCGCCTCGGGACCAGTTGTTCCTGTTGCTCGGTTGGGATGCCTTTTGCGGGCTGCCGACCTGGCACAGATGGGAAGAACTGCTGGAGCACTGCCATATCGTGGTGCTGCAACGCCCGGATGCGGACAGCGAGTCGCCGGATGCCATGCGCAATCTGCTGGCGGCCCGCGCAGTCAGCGATCCCAAGGCCCTGAAAGGGCCGGGTGGACAGATTACATTCGTCTGGCAGACGCCTTTATCGGTGTCTGCCACCCAGATCCGTCAACTGCTGGCCAGCGGTAAGTCGGTACGTTTTCTGGTGCCAGACGCGGTACTGGCCTATATCGATGCACGCGGACTTTACCGCGCGCCGAACACTGATGGGTCGTCCTGAAACTGCTTTGATCGACAAGCGTCTGGACGGTCCCACACATACGAGCTGAATGAGTTTTATATGACAAAGCAAAAAATGAGCAGTGAAGAAGTCATCAATGTTGCGATTGCAGCCCTTGAAGAGGTCAAGGGTGCCGACATCCTGACCATCGACGTGCGCGACAAGACCAGCATCGCCGACTACATGCTGATCTGCACCGGTACGTCCAACCGTCAGTTGAACGCACTGGTCGATAACGTCCGTGACAAGGTCAAGGCTGCCGGCCTGAAGTCCCTGAGCGAAGAAGGCAAGGGTGACAGCGACTGGGTCCTGCTGGACCTTGGTGATGTGATCGTCCACGTGATGACCGCTGCCGCACGCCAGTTCTACGACCTTGAGCGCTTGTGGCAGGGTGCAGAGCAAAGCCGTGCTGCCAGCGCTGCGCACCACACACCAGGCAACGAATAAGGCTTTGATGTGCGTCTGCGTCTGATCGCTGTGGGTTCGCGCATGCCCAAGTGGGTGGAAGAAGGTTGGCACGAGTATGCCAAGCGGATGCCCTCCGAGCTTGCGCTGGAACTGGTGGAAATTCCGCTCAATACCCGAGGCAAAAACGCCGACGTCGCACGCTTTATCCGTCAGGAAGGCGAGGCGATGCTGGCAAAAGTGCAGCCGGGCGAGCGGATTGTCACGCTGGAAGTGCATGGCAAACCGTGGAGCACCGAACAGTTGGCGGTCGAACTCGATCGCTGGCGTCTCGATGCACGCACGGTCAACCTGATGGTCGGCGGCCCCGAGGGGCTGGCACCTGAAGTCTGTGCCCGCAGTGAACAACGCTGGTCTCTGTCGCCGCTGACCCTGCCGCACCCGTTGGTGCGCATCCTGATCGGCGAGCAGATGTATCGCGCCTGGACGGTCCTGTCCGGGCACCCTTATCACAAGTAGCATCGTCTTTACTGTGAATACGGCCTAAATGTCTCAACCGATCCGCCTCAAAGACCACGAAAAGGACGCACGCCTGGTGCGCGGCAGGGTCGTGTTCGGTGCCGTGGCGGTGGTGTTGCTGGTGTGCGTGCTGATTGCCCGGTTGTATTACCTGCAGGTCATCCAGTACGAGTATCACTCCACGCTTTCGGAAAACAACCGCGTTCACGTTCAGCCGATTCCGCCCAGCCGTGGGCTGATCTACGATCGCAATGGCGTTGTGGTCGCCGATAACCGGCCCAGTTTCAGTCTCAGCATGACCCGTGAACGCGCAGGCGAGTGGTCCAGCGTGCTCGACACCATTGTCGAGATCCTGCAGCTCACCCCTGACGATCGCATCATCTTCGAAAAGCGCATGAAGCAGGGGCGTAGGCCGTTCGAGCCGGTGCCCATCCTGTTCGAGCTGAGCGAAGAGCAGATCGCCCTGATCGCCGTCAACCAGTTCCGCCTGCCGGGCGTCGAAGTGGTTGCGCAACTGGTCAGGCATTATCCGCAAGGGCCGCACTTTGCCCACTCGGTCGGCTACATGGGACGGATCAACGAGAAAGAGCTCAAGAGCCTCGACCCGATCAATTACAGCGGCACGCACCACATCGGCAAGACCGGTATCGAGCGCTTTTATGAGCCCGAGCTGCATGGTCAGGTCGGCTACGAAGAGGTCGAGACCAACGCCCGTGGTCGCGTACTGCGTGTGCTCAAGCGCACCGACCCGATCCCCGGCAAGGACATCGTCCTGAGCCTGGACATCAACCTTCAGGAGGCTGCCGAAGCCGCGCTGGGCGGTCGTCGTGGCGCGGTCGTCGCACTGGATCCGGCTACCGGTGAAGTGCTGGCGATGGTCAGTGCGCCGAGCTTCGATCCGAACCTGTTTGTCACCGGCATCAGCTTCAAGGCCTATGCCGAGCTGCGCGATTCCATCGACCGGCCGCTGTTCAACCGCATCCTGCGAGGACTTTACCCGCCGGGGTCGACCATCAAGCCTGCGGTGGCGATTGCCGGGCTGGATACCGGTGCGGTGACGCCTGGCTCGCGGGTATTCGATCCAGGCTATTACCAACTGCCCAATTACGATCACAAGTACCGCAACTGGAACCGCACCGGCGACGGTTGGGTTGATCTGGACACGGCGATCATGCGTTCAAATGACACGTACTTCTACGATCTGGCGCACAAGGTGGGCATTGATCGGCTCGCTGCCTATATGAACAAGTTCGGTATCGGGCAGAAGGTCTCGCTGGACATGTTCGAAGAATCTCCCGGCCTGATGCCTTCCCGTGAATGGAAGCGCGCCACGCGTCGTCAGGCTTGGTTCCCCGGCGAGACGCTGATCCTCGGGATCGGTCAGGGCTACATGCAGGCAACGCCGTTGCAACTGGCCCAGGCGACCGCGCTGGTGGCCAACAAGGGGGTGTGGAACCGTCCGCATCTGGCCAGAACCATTGAAGGCAAGGCGCCTGTGGATGAAAACCCGATGCCGAACATCGTGCTGCGCGATCCGGCCAACTGGGAGCGCGTCAACCACGGCATGCAGGAAGTGATGCACGGCGCGCGCGGTACGGCGCGCAAGGCCGCCATCGGTGCGCAGTACCGGATCGCCGGCAAGAGTGGTACGGCCCAGGTGGTGGCCATCAAGCAGGGCGAGAAATACGACCGCACCAAGGTGCAGGAACGTCATCGCGACCACGCCTTGTTCGTCGGCTTCGCCCCGGCCGACAACCCGAAAATCGTTGTTGCAGTGATGGTCGAGAACGGCGAATCCGGTTCCGGCGTTGCTGCACCCGTCGTGCGTCAGGTCCTGGACGCCTGGTTGCTCGACGAAAACGGCCATCTCAAACCCGAGTACGCCGGTTCCCTGAATCTGGAGGCTGCGGCCCGTGAAGAGTAATTTCGACCGCATCCTGTCCAGTGAAGACGTGATGCGTCGCCGCGCTACCTTTCTGCAGCGCATTCATATCGATGGTCCATTGCTGATCCTGCTGCTGACGCTGGCGGCGGGCAGCCTGTTCGTGCTGTATTCGGCCAGCGGCAAGAACTGGGATCTGCTGATCAAGCAGGCCAGTTCGTTCGGTATCGGTCTGGTGGCGATGGTGGTGATCGCCCAGCTGGAGCCGCGCTTCATGGCGCGCTGGGTGCCGGTACTGTATGTCATCGGTGTCCTGCTGCTGGTAGTGGTGGATGTCATGGGCCACAACGCCATGGGCGCGACGCGCTGGATCAACATTCCCGGGGTGATCCGCTTCCAGCCTTCGGAGTTTCTCAAGATCATCATGCCGGCGACCATCGCCTGGTACCTGTCCAAGCGCACGCTGCCCCCGCATTTGAAGCATGTGGCGGTCAGTCTCGCACTGGTCGGTGTGCCGTTCATTCTGATCGTTCGCCAGCCTGACCTGGGGACGTCGCTGCTGATTCTGGCCTCGGGTGCCTTTGTGCTGTTCATGGCCGGTTTGCGCTGGCGCTGGATCATCAGCGTATTGGCGGCGGCCGTACCGGCGGCGGTGGCCATGTGGTTCTTCTTCATGCATGACTACCAGAAGCAGCGCGTACTGACGTTTCTGGACCCCGAAAGCGATCCGCTGGGGACCGGCTGGAACATCATTCAATCAAAGGCTGCCATCGGTTCGGGCGGCGTGTTCGGCAAAGGCTGGCTGCTTGGCACCCAGTCGCACCTCGACTTTCTGCCGGAAAGCCATACCGACTTCATCATTGCAGTATTGGGTGAAGAATTCGGCCTGGTAGGCATCTGTGCGCTGCTGATCATCTATATGCTGCTGATCGGTCGCGGGCTTGTGATCACTGCACAGGCGCAGACATTATTCGGCAAACTGCTGGCTGGCGCGTTGACCATGACGTTTTTTGTTTACGTTTTCGTCAACATCGGTATGGTCAGTGGCCTGCTGCCAGTGGTGGGGGTGCCGTTGCCCTTCATTAGCTACGGCGGAACTTCGCTCGTGACCCTACTGTCAGCGTTTGGGGTTTTGATGTCGATCCATACGCATCGTAAATGGATCGCTCAGGTTTGATTAAGGTGAACTATTCAATGCAAGCAATGCGTAACTGGGCTCGATATGCTCCGGTGGTCGGTCTGGTGGGCATCCTTGGCTCGGTGCAAGAGGCACTGGCGGGCGACTATGAAGGTTCGCCCCAAGTGGCGGAATTCGTCGGTGAACTGACCCGCGATCATGGTTTTGCCGGTGAGCAGTTGATGAGTCTGTTTCGGGAGGTCGAGCGCAAGCAGGCCATTCTCGATGCCATTTCCCGCCCGGCCGAACGGGTCAAACAGTGGAAAGAGTATCGGCCGATGTTCATCACCGACACGCGCATCGCTCGCGGTGTCGACTTCTGGCGTCAGCATGAGGCGGCCCTGGCGCGTGCCGAGCAGGAATACGGCGTGCCGGCGCAGATCATCGTGTCGATCATTGGTGTAGAAACCTTTTTCGGCCGCAATACCGGTAACTATCGGGTCATCGACGCATTGTCGACGCTTGGCTTCGATTACCCGCCACGCGCCCAGTTTTTCCGCAAGGAGTTGCGCGAGTTTCTGCTGCTGGCTCGCGAGCAGCAGGTCGATCCACTGACCCTCAAGGGCTCGTATGCCGGGGCAATGGGGCTGCCGCAGTTCATGCCGAGCAGTTTCCGTGCCTATGCAGTGGATTTCGACGGCGACGGCCACATCAATATCTGGACCGACCCGGACGATGCAATCGGCAGTGTCGCCAGCTATTTCAAACGTCATGGCTGGGTGGCCGGGCAGCCGGTGGTCAGTCGTGCCACGGCGCGTGGCGACCGGGTTGACGAGGGGTTGAGCCCTGCGCTTGATCCGGTAATGTCGGTCGGGGAGTTGCGACAGCTGGGCTGGGCGAGTCATGATGCGCTGCGCGACGATATGCCGGTGACGGCGTTTCGTCTGGAAGGCGACAATGGTCCTGAATACTGGCTGGGTTTGAACAATTTTTATGCAATTACCCGTTATAACCGCAGTGTGATGTACGCCATGGCCGTATATCAGCTGTCTGAATCGTTGGTTCAAGCTCGAGGCGTCAAGTAATGCGGGCATCGCCAATTCTTCAATCATTCAAGCTTCTGGCGCTGACCGGCCTGGCAGTGCTGGTTGCCAGCTGCTCGTCGCCGTCACGCACAACGTCGTCGCAGTCGCCAAAAGGCGGTGCAGTCGTGCGCTCGATGCCGGGGCTGGATATCAACCGGGCCCACAAGGACGGCGCGCCGTGGTGGGATGTGGATGTCTCGCGTATCCCTGATGCAACGCCGACCCTGCACACCGGGGCCTACAAGGCCAATCCGTACACCGTGCTGGGCAAGACCTACTTCCCCATGAGCGATGCCAAGCGTTACGTCGCTTCGGGCACCGCCTCCTGGTACGGCACCAAGTTCCATGGCCAGAACACCGCCAATGGCGAGGTGTACGACCTGTACGGCATGAGTGCCGCGCACAAGACCCTGCCGCTGCCCAGCTATGTCAAAGTGACCAACCTGGACAACAATCGTACGGTGATCCTGCGCGTCAACGATCGCGGGCCGTTCTATTCCGACCGTATCATCGACCTTTCGTATGCGGCCGCCAAAAAGCTCGGCTACGCCGAAACCGGCACTGCACGCGTCAAGGTAGAAGGGATCGACCCTCAGGAATGGTGGGCGCAACGTGGTCGTCCGGCGCCGCTGATGCTCAATCAGCCGCAGGTCGTTGCCCAGGCGACGCCGCCCGCGCTGTCCACTTCGACCGGCACCGTCGAGCAGTACACGCCACCCCCTCAGCAGCACGCCGCACCTGTCGTGCCGTTGCAGGTTGACGCAAAAAAAAACGCTTCAGGACAAGCCGCTGGGCTGTTTCTCCAGGTGGGAGCCTTCGCCAACCCGGACGCTGCGGAACTCCTGAGGTCGAAATTGAGCGGGATGGTTCGAGCGCCGGTGTTCGTCAGCTCGATAGCGCGCAATCAGCAAACGCTTTATCGAGTGCGGATGGGACCGATCGACACGCAGGGTGAAGCCCAGCAGCTGCAAAACAGCGTCAGGTCGGCCAATCTGGGTCAGCCGAGCGTAGTGACATCGGATCAGTAAGTTTTTTCGACAATCGTTCCCCGGCAGCAATGGGGGACGGTATGCAGTCGCAGGCGGCGCAGATTTGCTTTCAGGGCAAGCGTTGCAGGTAACTGCCCACAAGGTCGTGTGTCGAACAGGCGACTTTGTCAGCCAGGGTTACAGCCTGGCGCCACGAGCCGTACCGAGGCGTTTCGCTTCGCCGGTCTGTTCAGTTTTGCCCGCAAGGGCATGTTTGCCCATTAGGATTCTCGAGAGACGGATGAACATCACCACCTTTGCAAAACGTTTGTGCCTGCTTGTTCCACTGATTATCACCCCGACTGTGTGGGCGGCAGAGCAGATGACGCCTGCTGCACCGCAACTGGCGGCCAAGGCCTACGTGCTGATGGATGCGACCAGCGGCAACGTCCTGGTCGAGAACAACGGTGATCAGCGTCTGGCTCCTGCCAGTCTGACCAAGCTGATGACCGCCTACATCGCGACCCTGGAAATCCGTCGCGGCCAGATCGGCGAAAACGATCCGGTGACGATCAGTGAAAACGCCTGGCGCACAGGCGGTTCGCGGATGTTCATCAAGGTCGGCAGCCAGGTCACGGTCAGCGACCTGCTGCACGGCATCATCATTCAGTCGGGCAACGACGCCAGCGTCGCGATCTCCGAGCACATTGCCGGCAGCGAAGATGCCTTTGCCGACATGATGAACAAGACTGCTGCCGATCTGGGCATGACCAACAGCCACTTCATGAACCCGACCGGTCTGCCGAACCCTGAGCACTACTCGTCGGCTCACGACATGGCGATCCTGGCGCGCGCAATCATCCACGAAGACCCGGCTCACTATGCGATCTACTCGCAGAAGGAGTTCTTCTGGAACGGCATCAAGCAGCCTAACCGCAACCTGCTGCTGTGGCGCGACAAGACCGTTGACGGTCTGAAAACCGGCCACACCGATGAAGCCGGCTATTGCATGGTCTCTTCGGCAGTGCGTGACGGCATGCGTCTGATCGCCGTGGTGTTCGGCACCAACAGCGAACAGGCTCGTGCAGCTGAAACCCAGAAGCTGCTGACCTATGGCTTCCGTTTCTTCGAAACCCAGAACTTCTACCAGAAGGGCACTGAGCTGGCTCAGGCCACGGTCTGGAAAGGTACAGAGCGTCAGGTCAAGGCCGGTCTGGCTGAAGATCTGAGCATGACCATGCCAAAAGGCGACATGAAGAAGCTGTCTGCCAGCATGACCATGAACCCGCAACTGGTTGCGCCAATCGCCAAGGGCGACGTGATCGGCAAGGTCGAGGTCAAGAAAGACGATCAGGTGGTTCACACCGCCAATCTGATTGCCCTTGATGCGGTTGAGGAAGGTGGTATTTTCCGCCGCGTGTGGGATAGCATCCGCCTGTTCTTCTACGGCTTGTTCAACTGATCCAGTAACCAATGCCGACCTTCTCGCGGCCTGCTCATGATCTGAGCGGGCCGCGTGTCCGTCGTCACGGCTTGTGAGACCTTTACTGCCATGACCGATACCGACATCAAGTCGCACAAAATCGAATTTCCCTGCAATGACTATCCGATCAAGGTGATCGGTGACACCAGTGTGGGCTTTACGGCGGCCGTGATGGAAGTGCTTAAGAAGCACGCCACGGTCGACCTCAAGACGCTCGCCGAGCGGCAGAGCAGCAACGGCAAATACACCACTGTGCAATTGCACATTGTTGCTACCGGCGAAGACCAGTTGCGCGATATCAATAGTGCCTTGCGCGCTACGGGTTTCGTGCACATGGTGCTCTGATGGCGGGTACGCTGGGTTTTCGTGATCTGGGCCTGATCGATTACGAAACCGCCTGGCACGCCATGAAGCGCTTTACCGACGAGCGTGGCCGCGAGGCTGCCGATGAAGTCTGGCTGGTCCAGCATCCGCCGGTTTTCACCCAGGGACAGTCCGGCAAGCCCGAGCATTTGCTGCTGCCGGGTAATATTCCTGTCGTACAGGTCGATCGTGGCGGCCAAGTGACTTATCATGGCCCGGGCCAACTGGTGGCTTATCTGATGCTGGACGTCAGGCGCCTTGGTTTCGGTGTTCGTGATCTGGTCACCCGGATCGAGAACACCCTCATCGCCTTGCTCGCCGACTACGGCGTCAAGGCAGCAGCCAAGGCTGATGCCCCTGGCGTATACGTTGATGGCGCGAAAGTCGCGTCACTCGGTCTACGCATTCGCAACGGCTGTTCGTTTCATGGCCTGGCGTTGAACGTCGACATGGACCTTGAGCCGTTCCGTCGCATCAACCCTTGCGGATACGCGGGGCTGGCCATGACCCAACTGAGCGATCAGGCAGGGCAGATAGAATTTTCCGAGGTAAGTGCCCGACTGCGTGCGCAGCTCGTCAAACACCTCGACTACGCTGAGCAGGCGACCCTTACGGGCGGAATAAACCATTATGACTGACACCGTGCAAACCCTGATCCCGACGCTGGATGTTTCCGAGCGAGTGGCCCGTCCGAAAGTCGAAGCGGGCGTCAAGCTTCGCGGAGCGGAAAAGGTTGCGCGCATCCCGGTCAAGATCATCCCGACGGTAGATCTGCCGAAGAAGCCCGACTGGATTCGCGTGCGCATCCCGGTTTCTCCGGAAGTCGACCGCATCAAGCAATTGCTGCGCAAGCACAAGCTGCACAGCGTCTGTGAAGAGGCGTCCTGCCCCAACCTGGGCGAGTGCTTCTCCGGTGGCACTGCAACGTTCATGATCATGGGCGACATCTGCACCCGTCGCTGCCCGTTCTGTGACGTGGGCCACGGCCGTCCGAAGCCGCTCGACGTCAACGAACCGAAGAGCCTCGCCATCGCGATTGCCGACCTGCGCCTGAAGTACGTGGTCATCACCTCGGTGGACCGTGACGACTTGCGTGACGGCGGCGCTCAGCACTTCGCCGACTGCATCCGTGAAATCCGCCTGCTGTCGCCGGGCGTACAGCTCGAAACGCTGGTGCCGGATTACCGTGGCCGGATGGACGTTGCGCTGGAAATCACCGCCGCCGAGCCGCCGGATGTGTTCAACCACAACCTGGAAACCGTGCCGCGTCTGTACAAGGCTGCGCGTCCGGGTTCGGACTACCAGTGGTCGCTGACCCTGCTGCAGCGCTTCAAGCAGATGGTCCCGCACGTACCGACCAAGTCCGGTTTGATGTTGGGGCTGGGCGAGACTGACGAAGAGGTCATCGAGGTCATGCAGCGCATGCGTGAGCACGACATCGACATGCTCACTCTGGGCCAATACCTGCAGCCTTCGCGCAATCACTTGCCCGTGCAGCGCTTTGTCCACCCGGACACCTTTGCCTGGTTCGCCGAAGAAGGCTACAAGATGGGCTTCAAGAACGTCGCGTCCGGGCCACTGGTACGCTCTTCGTACCACGCCGACGAGCAGGCCAAGATCGCCAAGGCAATGCTCTGACAGCACGCTGCAAAAACAAGAAGGGCCAGGTAGCGATACCTGGCCCTTTTTGTTTGCGGTTGATTATCGTGCCAACGCTCCGCGTGGGCATGCCGTTCTGGACGCTCCGCGTCCTCCTGATTACTGCCCGACAGGCTTGCGCAGGTTCTCCAGCAACTCATGTGTCGGATAACCATCGGCTGGCCAGCCGAACGATTGCTGCGCACTGCGGATAGCCTTGCGTGTGTTAGCGCCGATAATGCCGTCTGGCGCGCCTGCGTCGTACTGGCGTGCCGAGAGCAGGGTTTGCAACTCAATGCGCTCTGAGCGGCTCAGCGGCAGGTCTCCGCGTGGCCAGCTGCCCACTACATAACCCGCGCCCTTGAAGCGATCGGAAAGCAGGCTGATCGCCAACGCGTAGGAGGTCGAGTTGTTGTACTTGAGAATCGCGCGGAAGTTGTCCAGCACCAGAAAGGCTGGCCCGCGATAACCGGCTGGCAACAACAAGGTGGCTTGCTGCTGACTGGCGGCGACCGGAATGGCTGAGCCGTCCGGTTGTTTCAGGCCCAGTTGCTGCCATTCAGCGAGACTCTTGCGGGTCGTCGAGTCGGCCAGCGAGTAATCGAATCCCGAGCCGAGCACCACTTCAAAGCCCCAGGGCTGACCACGCTGCCAGCCGGAGCTTTGCAGGTAGTGTGCGGTGGAGGCCAGGGCATCGGCAGGGGTGTTCCAGATATCGCGACGGCCATCGCCGTCAAAATCCACGGCATGGGTGTTGTAGGTGGTCGGGATGAACTGGGTCTGGCCCATCGCACCGGCCCACGAACCCAGCATCTTGTCCGGTGTGATGTCGCCATGCTGGATGATTTCCAGCGCGGCCAGCAATTGGCTCTGTGCAAAGCCGGGACGACGGCCTTCGTAGGCCAGTGTTGCCAGTGAGCGAATGACGGATTGCGTGCCCTGGAACGAGCCGAAGTTACTTTCCATGCCCCATACCGCGACCAGCGCCTGACGATCCACGCCGTACTGCTGCTCGATCTTCTGCAGGTCGTCGGCATACTGCGAAAGCAGCGCCTGACCCTTGCGCACACGTACGGCAGAGATGGCACCGTCGAGGTATTCCCAGACCGGGCGGCTGAATTCAGGCTGACTGCGGTCGGCCTTGACCACGCTCATGTCGGGGGTGACGCCGGCAAATGCCAGATCGAATACGTCCGCACGGATACCTGCCTTCAACGCCTGGGCACGAAAGCCGGCCTGCCATTCGCTGAAGCTGACGGCGGGCTGAATCGTGAGGTTGTCATCAACGACCAGCGCTGGCGTAGGCGCCACGGCAGGAGCGTTTGTCTGCACCTTGCTGGATTGAAGAGGCGTGGCATCGGCTGCAGTGGGTTTTTCTGCGCAGGCTACCAGGGCAACAAGACTGGAGGCAGCGATGAGTTGGCGCAGCTGCGGGCGATGGGTAAAACGAGAAGGCATGCTTGAGTCCAAGGGTATTACCGTTAGGTGCAGACCATAACACGGCTAAGCGGTTGAAAGCGCCCCGGAAATGTTGCTCGATATCAGGCTGCCATAAAGCAGGAAGCCTCCCAGCTTTTAGACTGGAAGGCTTCGCGGCGGTAGCTGCCTTTGCCCTTGGCGGGTTGTTCCTGACGACTGCGGAACAAGGGCTGGGCGATGATGGATTTGGCCTTGTTCGGCCGCTTTGGCTTGCTCATGGCGGGTGCTCCTGATGGGTGTTGTAAAGCGATGCAAATCATCGGGCAGAACGGCGCGTGTGTCTAATAGTCGTGTGCTATGACGCTGAGCACGTGATTGGCCGAGTGACTGTAGACCTGTGGGAGCGAGCTTGCTCGCGAAGGGGCATGAATAGAACCATCGCTTGATTATCGTGCCGATGCTCTGCGTCGGCATGCAGTTAGTGACGCTCCACGTCAAAAGAGGACGCAGAGCGTGGGAACGAGAGTCGACAACATCTGCCTACTCCGCAGGCAGTGCCAGCCGTTGCCCCGCCATCAGCAGCGCCAGCCTGCTCAGGCTGCTCCAGGGCGAGCCTGCTGCCTGGCCTTTGATCTGCGCATCGATGCGTTGCGCATCCATGAGCAACTGGCTCCAGCGTTTTGCCGAGTGGCGTTGCAGGGCTTTGCTCATCAGTGGCTTGCGCTTGTCCCAGATCGGCGGGCGTGCCGAGCTGAAGACCTTGTCCAGCGGCACGCCCTGACTGAACTGTTGCGACATATTGGCCAGGGCGCGCAGTTCGCGGGTCAATGCCCAGAGAATCACCGGCGTCTCGACCCCTTCGCCACGCAGGCCTTCGAGCATGCGCAGGGCATGGGCAGCTTCGCCATTGAGCACGGCATCGGTCAGGCCAAATACGTCGAAGCGTGCACTGTCGGCTACCGCCGCCTGCACAGTCTCGACGGTGATCTGGCCTTCTTCGGCCATCAGCTTGAGCTTTTCGATTTCCTGCGCGGCGGCCAGCAGGTTGCCTTCGACCCGGGCCGCGATCAGTTCGACAGCGTCCTGAGTCGCTGCCAGACCCGCCTGCGACAGGCGCTGGCGAATCCATTGCGGCAGTTGGCCGATGTCCACCGGCCAGATTTGCACGAACTGGGTTTGCGCACCCTCAACCAGAGCCTTGCCCCATTTGGTTTTCTGCGCACTGCCATCGAGCTTGGGCAGGCTGATCAGCAGAAGGGTGTCTTCGGCAGGTCTGGCGCAATATTCCATGAGCGCCGCAGCACCCTTGTCGCCGGGCTTGCCGGAGGGCAGACGCAACTCCAGGAGACGGCGTTCGGCAAACAGCGACATGCTGGCACCCGCCTGGAGCAATGTGCCCCAGTCGAAGCTGGCGTCGGCGCTGAACACCTGGCGCTCATCGAAGCCCTGCTGGCGTGCGGCCGCGCGAATGGCGTCAGCCGCTTCCTGACAGAGCAGCGGATCGTCACCGCTGATCACATAGACGGGCGCAAGTGTGCCTTGCAAGTGCTTGCCGAGTTGGGCGGGGGCGAGTTTCATGCGTCAGAGCGTCGGGGCCGGAAAGCCGGCCCCGAACACTTATCTGGCTGGAACTTCGACAGGCGACTGCTGAGGCGTCTCGTCGCGGATTCGCTGAGCAGCCTCGAGTGCGTCGGCTTCGGCCTTGGCAACCGCATCAGCCTTGGCCTGCAGCTCGTCCAGACGCGAAGGGGTCAGTTGCTGCAAGCGAGCCATCAGTTTCTGGATCAGGTCGTTGCGCATTTCCTGACGAACCTGAGAGGCTTCCTGGTCGGAACCGGTCAGGTTGTTGCCGTCGTGTACGTAGGAACGGTCTGCGGTGACTTTATCGCCAAGCAGGAAGCGATCCTTGTCGCCATGCACTTCATAGGTCAGGGTGGTGGTCAGCTGGTATTCAGCCGAGCGACCCGAGCCCGAGTAGCTGATGACCCGTTGAGTCTCGGCTTCGTTGGTCAGCATCAGCTTGTAAGGCGCGCCCGTGTAGACCTTGACGCCAGAGCTGGTCAGCAGGCGAGTGAGTTGCGTCACGGTGTCGCCGTAGGCGTTGCGGGCGCTGACATCCAGCTCCTTGATCGCCAGCTCGGTGGTGCCGGTGCCACGCAGATGGAAGCCACAGGCACTCAACAGAACAGCCAGGCCCATCACCAGCAAATTGCGTTTGATCATCTTGATGCTCCCCTTGAATCCGTTTGGGCCGCCAGTGCGTGCCCTGGAAATATGTTCGGCGCCCTGCGTTTGCCGGGCGCCCGATCCAATCAGCTTGCGACGATGTTGACCAGCTTGCCAGGCACGACGATCACCTTGCGAATGGTCAGGCCATCAGTGAAGCGCAATACGTTCTCGTTGACGCGTGCGGCCGCTTCGACTTCTTCGCGGCTGGCGCTGGCAGGCATCTCGATGTGACCGCGCAGCTTGCCGTTGACCTGAATCACCAGTTGCAGACTGTCCTGCACCAGTGCGTTTGCATCGAATGCAGGCCAGCCCGCGTCGATCACTGGCTCATTGTGGCCCAGTTGCTTCCACAGTTCGTGACTGATGTGTGGCGTGATAGGCGCCAGCAGCAGGGCGACGGTTTCCACGCCTTCCTGCATCAGTGCGCGATCCTGCGGTGTGTCCTGCGGGGCTTTTTCCAGCACGTTCATCAGCGTCATCACTTGCGCGACAGCGGTGTTGAATTTCTGGTTCTGGCCAATATCCTGGCTCGCCTGTTTGATCGCCTGATGAATCGCGCGGCGGATGGCTTTCTGCTCATCGGACAATGCCGCAACGTCCAGGCCGGTCGACGGGCCTTGAGCCACATGCGCCTGGGCCAGACGCCATACGCGACGCAGGAAACGATGCGAACCTTCGACGCCCGAGTCGGACCATTCCAGGCTCATGTCGGGCGGGGAGGCGAACATCATGAACAGGCGGCAGGTGTCGGCGCCGTACTGGTCGATCATGGTCTGCGGGTCGATGCCGTTTTTCTTCGACTTCGACATCTTTTCAGTGCCGCCGATTTCCACCGGCAGGCCATCGCTGGTCAATGTGGCGCTGATCACCTTGGCCTTGGCGTCTCTTTCGAGGGTCACATCGGCCGGGTTGATCCAGATCTTCTTGCCGCTGGTTTCCATGCGGAAGTAGGTTTCGGCGTTGACCATGCCCTGGGTGAGCAGGTTCTTGAACGGTTCGTTCGAGGTCACCAGGCCTTCGTCGCGCATCAGCTTGTGGAAGAAGCGCGCATAGAGCAGGTGCAGAATCGCGTGTTCGATACCACCGATGTACTGATCCACCGGCAGCCAGTGGTTGGCAGCGTTCGGCTCGACCAGACCACCCTCGTAATGAGGTGAGGCATAGCGTGCGTAGTACCACGAGGACTCGACGAAGGTGTCCATGGTGTCGGTTTCACGCTTGGCCGGTGCGCCGCATTTCGGGCAGCTGCACTCGTAGAACTCGGGCATGCGTGCCAGTGGCGAGCCAGCGCCGTCGGGCACGACGTCTTCCGGCAGGACAACCGGCAACTGGTCTTCCGGGACCGGCACGTCGCCGCAGGTGTCGCAATGCACGATAGGAATCGGGCAGCCCCAGTAACGCTGGCGGCTGATACCCCAGTCGCGCAGGCGGAACTGGGTACGGGACTGGCCCAGGGATTTCTTGACCAGTGCGGCTTCAATGGCGTCGAACGCGTCCTGGAAGGTCAGGCCGGTGAATTCGCCGGAATTGATCAGCTCGCCATGCTCGCCGTAGGCCGGCTGCCATGGGGCAGGTGTTTCGTCGCCGGCGCTGGTGCGGACCACGGGCTTGATCGGCAGACCGTACTGGGTGGCAAACTCGAAATCACGCTCGTCGTGCGCCGGTACAGCCATGACCGCGCCATCGCCGTAGTGCATCAGCACGTAGTTGGCGACCCACACCGGCAGTTTCTCGCCAGTCAGTGGATGCTCGACGAACAACGAAGTCGCCTGGCCTTTCTTTTCCTGCGTGGCAACGTCGGCTTCGGCAACGCTGCCACCCTTGCATTCATCGATGAACGCCTGCAGGGCTGGGTTGCCTTGCGCGGCCAGGGTTGCCAGCGGGTGTTCGGCCGCCACTGCGACGTAGGTCGCACCCATCAGGGTGTCAGGGCGGGTGGTGAAGACTTTCAGGGCACCGGCTTCGCCGATCGAGGCCTGGTCGTACGGAAACTGCACTTCCATGCCGCGCGAACGGCCGATCCAGTTGCGCTGCATGGTCTTGACCTGTTCAGGCCAGCCCGGCAGTTCGTCGAGGCTTTCCAGCAGCTCATCGGCGTACGCGGTGATCTTGAAATAGTACATCGGGATTTCGCGCTTTTCGATCAGCGCGCCGGAACGCCAGCCGCGGCCGTCGATGACCTGCTCGTTGGCCAGTACGGTCTGGTCGATCGGGTCCCAGTTCACGGTGCCGTTCTTGCGGTAGATCACACCCTTTTCGAACAGGCGAGTGAACAGCCATTGTTCCCAGCGGTAGTAATCAGGCTTGCAGGTGGTGACTTCGCGCGACCAGTCAACCGCCAGACCCAGGCTCTTGAGCTGGGTCTTCATGTAATCGATGTTTTCGTAGGTCCACTTGGCCGGCGCGACGTTGTTGTCGATGGCGGCGTTTTCAGCCGGCATGCCGAAAGCGTCCCAGCCCAGTGGTTGCAGAACATTCTTGCCCAGCATGCGCTGGTAGCGGGAGATCACGTCACCAATGGTGTAGTTGCGCACATGACCCATGTGCAGCTTGCCGCTCGGGTAAGGAAACATCGACAGGCAGTAGAAGGTGTCCTTGCCTGGCTGTTCACTGACTTCAAAAGACTTTTGCTCATCCCAGAACGTTTGGGCGGCGGCTTCGATTTCACGGGGCTGATAGAGTTCGTGCATGGCTACTTTTTACTAAGGATTAGTGACCCTTGACCTCTTCATTGCTTCGCCGAGTCAGGTCGGCACCGCGTGGCGGACATTTGCAACTGTCTGTGCGGTGCGTTCAGGCTCAAGAGCGCGGAAGTGGAATTACAGGAAGCGCAGTAGCATACATGAGGGCCGTCTATCGAGGGAAACCCTGATTGCGTCCCTTGCGGGCTCAACGCCCGGCCGGCAACCTCATCTGGCCGTTGGTCGTAGTCCCCTACCGGTTCTTGCAGCAGCGCTAAGCTCAAACGCGAGGGTGATGATTATCTTCGATGAGGTGAGTGGATGACAGAGTTGCAGCATGTTGCAAGCCTGACCAGGCTGTATGAGCGTCTGATCGATCGTCTCGGACTGGCACTCGAGACGGCGAGTACCTCGGTCCGGCTCCGAAACGAGTCGCCTGCCGAGCTTGAGCTCAAGGGGTTGAGCCATGCCGAGTTCCGGTTGATCGAAGCCTATCTCGAAAAGGGCAACGGGGACGCAGGCGCAGTTGTCGTCGACATGCCTGCGGGCAGCGCTCTGGCGGCTGCGGAGCATGGCAGGTCGCCCCGTGCGTCAGCCACCATCGTGTGGCTGAAAGATCGGCGACGAGCCAGGGCGTCAGTGCGGCTGGGCCGTAACACTTAGGCATTGCCTGCCTGCACGCGGGCCAAGGGCCTGGCCATTTCGGGCTTCCTGCTTCTGGCATTGTCGCGTGTCTGTAAACATTCTAGGCTGCGGGCACTCATGGAGATGTCCCGATGCCCTTGCGCTACCTGCTCAAAACCCTTCTTTTGCCGCCCGGTATTCTGTTTGTCCTGCTGATTCTTGGCTGGTGGCTGCGTCGCTCCCGGCCACGACTGGCGACGGTATCCTTTGCGGTCGGCCTCGGCGGGTTGTGGCTGATGAGCCTGCCGGTCGCCGTAGAGTTCGCAGCGCGTAAACTTGAGCAGATCCCGCCCTTGCCGCAACAGCAATGGGCGACGCTGGCGCAGCAGGCCGACGCCATTGTGGTGCTGGGCAATGGGCGCGAGCGCAATTCGCCGACCTGGGGTGCAGACACGCCCACCGGTCTTGGACTGGAGCGCCTGCGTCTGGCGGCTCGATTGGCGAAAGAATCCGGACTGCCGATATTGACCTCCGGCGGCCTGCATTTTGACCAGCCGCCCAGCGAGGCGGCGATCATGGCGCAGTCACTGCAGGACGATTTTGCTGTGACGGTGCGCTGGCAGGAGGGGCTGAGTCGCACCACGTGGGAAAACGCGACCATGAGCGCCGCAGTTCTGCAGCCGCAAGGCATCAAGCGCGTGGTGCTGGTGACTCAGGCCTGGCACATGCCGCGGGCACGCTGGAGCTTCGAGCAGGCGGGCTTTACTGTGGTGAGTGCGCCGGTCGGCTATCTGGGTGTCGACAACGCTCGGCCTTTTGGCGGCTGGCTGCCTGAAAGTCGCGTGTTCACGCAGAGCGGGATGCTGCTCAATGAAGCCGCAGGCTTGCTGGTTTATCCGTGGATCTATCGGAAGGGGCAATGATCATTTGAAGCAATGGCCATCTGAAGCCGATTCCACCTGCAGGCAGATGAAACCGGCTTGGTGCAGTCAGACGGTCTTGGAAATCCGTGCCGCCATCAACGCCCAGCCAAACAGCAGCAGGCAGACAATCGCCAGCGGCCACGAGCGCCAGTGCAGATAAGGCGTGAGTTCATGCATGGGCACCACTTCGCCGTACAGCACGCCGCGTTCGAACTGCGGAATCTGCTCGGTGATCTTGCCAAACGGGTCGATCAGCGCGGTCACGCCATTGTTGGTTGCCCGGATCATCCAGCGGCCTGCTTCAAGGGCGCGCATCTGGGCCATCTGCAAGTGTTGCAGAGGGCCGATCGAGGTGCCGAACCAGGTGTCGTTGCTGACCGTCAGCAGCAGGTCGCTTTGCGCCGACAGGCCTGCGGCGAACTCTGGATAGACCACTTCGTAGCAGATGAACGGCGCGATGTGATAACCCTTGGCCTGCAATAACGCCTGATCGTTCGGCCCGCGCGCGAAGTCCGACATTGGCAGGTCGAAGAAGGAAATCAGCCCGCGCAGCAGGTCCTGCAGCGGCACGTACTCACCGAACGGCACCAGCTTCTGCTTGTAGTAGGTGCCGTCACCCTGGCCCGTGACCGTGATGCCGTTGTAATAACGATACTCACCGCGCCCGGTCGGTTCACGCACCGGTACGCCGGTGATCAGCGCAGCGCCGCGGTCCGAAGCGAACTTGCCCATCATCGACAGATAGCCTTCTGCGCTTTCCTTGAGCACCGGCACGGCGGTTTCCGGCCAGACGATCAGGTCTGCCTGCTGCGAGCGGAAGGTCATGTCGCGGTACAGCGCCAGCTGATCGTTAAGCTTTTGCGGGTCCCACTTCATGCTTTGTTCGACGTTGCCCTGCATCGCCGCGACTTTCAGTGGCGCGCCGGACGGCGATGTCCAGGCGTGACCCTTGAGGGCCAGGCCTGTCACCCACGGGGCCAGCAACAGCACCACGCCCATGGCCAGAAACGATTTGCGTGCACGCAGGCGGTGCAGGTTGCACAACAGTGCAGCAGTCAGCGCCAGCGAGAACGAAATCAGCCATACGCCGCCGACGGGGGCAAGCCCGGCCAGTGGGCCGTCGAGCTGACTGTAGCCGGAGTAGAGCCACGGGAAACCAGTGAGAAACCAGCCGCGAAACGCTTCCTGCCATAGCCATAGCGCTGCGAAGGCCAGCGCATCGGCCAGCGGTGCTTCATTGCGACGCAGCCAGCGCGCCCAGACCCAGGCGGGCAGGGCGAAGAACAGGGCAATGGCGGCGATGAACAACAGCATCAACAGCCCGGCCAATAGCACGGAAGCGCCGCCGTAGGTGTGAATGCTGACGTAGATCCAGCTGGTGCCGGCGCCGTACAGACCGAAGCCATAGCACCAGCCACGGGCCAGTGCCTGGCGCGGGTTCAGGTCGCGCAGGCCCAGATAGAACATCGCCACTGCGACCAGCACAAGAGGCCAGAGGTCAAAGGGCGCCAGGGCCAGGGTCGTGAGCCCGCCAGCCGCCAGGGCCAGCAGGTTACCGGGCCAGCCGGGGCGGGTTATCCAGCGCATGTAGATTCCTTAAAGCAGCATCAAGTGTTTACGGACGTGAAATGGGCGTCACGCGCAGCAAATGAATGCGGCGGCTGTCAGCGCTCAGGATGCGGAAACGATAGGCACCGATTTCAGTGATTTCGTTGCGCTTGGGCAGATGGCCGAAGGCATTCATCACCAGGCCGCCCACGGTGTCGAACTCGTCGTCCGAAAAGGTACTGTCGAAGAATTCGTTGAAATTCTCGACCGGCGTAAGGGCCTTGACCAGGAAGTCGCCGCTGGGCAGCGGTTTGATGTAGCTGTCTTCCTCGACGTCATGCTCGTCTTCGATATCGCCGACGATCTGTTCCAGTACGTCTTCGATGGTTACCAGGCCCGCCACGCCGCCGTATTCGTCAATGACGATGGCCATGTGGTTGTGGTTGGCGCGAAATTCGCGCAACAGCACGTTGAGACGCTTGGATTCGGGCACGAAAGTGGCCGGACGCAGCAGCTTCTTGACGTCATCGCTGTCACCGTCGGCCTTGAGGATCAGCGGCAGCAGATCCTTGGCCAGCAGCACACCGAGCACATCATCGTGGCTTTCGCCGATCACCGGATAGCGCGAGTGCGCAGCATCGATGACCGCAGGCAGAAATTCCCGGGGTGTCTGGGTCGCCTTGATGCTGATCATCTGCGAGCGCGGCACCATGATGTCGCGCACTTGCAGGTCAGCCACTTGAATGGCGCCCTCGACGATGGCCAGCGCTTCGCTGTCCAGCAGTTTGTTCTGGTGGGCTTCGCGCAGCAGCTCAAGCAGCTCCTGGCGGTTTTTCGGCTCATGGACAAAGGCCTGGGTCAGTTTACCCAACCATGACTTTTGCCCGTTGCTCGATCGGTCTTCGCTCATAGCCCTTACTCGTGGTCCTTGCTTGGTGTGTCTGAATGTGGATGGTCGGCACTTTCGTCGTCGGCGTAGGGATCGGGATAGCCCAGCTCCTCAAGCAACGTTCGTTCCAGTGCTTCCATTTCTTCGGCTTCTTCATCATCGATGTGGTCGTAACCCAGCAGATGAAGGCAGCCATGAATGACCATGTGCGCCCAGTGCGCGTCGACGGACTTGCCCTGTTCAACGGCTTCACGGTTGACGACCGGAACGCAGATAACCAGATCACCCAGCAACGGGATGTCCAGCATGTCGTCTGGAACGTCTGCCGGGAATGAAAGCACGTTTGTTGCGTAATTTTTGTGTCGCCAGGTGTGATTGAGCTCACGCCCTTCGGTTTCGTCAACCAGGCGGATGGTCAGCTCTGAGTCGGCACTGCGCTGACGCAGGCCCATTTCACACCAGAGGCGGAATCGGGCTTCGTCAGGGGCACTTGTCTCGCTTGCAATCTGCAGGTCCAGCTCAAGCATCGCGGTGGTTGTCCCGTGGGTAACTGTTGTTGCCCGACGGACCATCGCTGAGGCGGTCGTCGAAACGCTCGTAGGCTTCGACGATGCGCTGAACCAGCGGGTGGCGAACCACATCCTTGGGTTTGAAATGCGTGAAACTGATGCCCGGCACGTCCTTGAGCACATCGATGACGTGCGTCAGCCCGGAGCGAGTGCCCTTCGGCAGGTCGACCTGGGTGATGTCGCCGGTGATCACGGCCGTGGAGCCGAAGCCGATACGGGTCAGGAACATCTTCATCTGCTCGACGGTGGTGTTCTGACTTTCGTCGAGAATGATGAAGCTGTTATTAAGGGTGCGTCCGCGCATGTAAGCCAGCGGTGCCACTTCAATGACCTGCTTCTCGATCAGCTTGGCGACGTATTCGAAACCGAGCATCTCGTACAGCGCGTCGTACAGCGGGCGCAGGTACGGGTCGATCTTCTGTGCCAGATCGCCGGGCAGGAAGCCCAGCTTCTCGCCAGCCTCGACCGCCGGGCGCACCAGCAGGATGCGTCGGATCTGCTCGCGCTCCAGTGCATCCACCGCGCAGGCCACCGCCAGGTAGGTCTTGCCGGTACCCGCCGGGCCGATGCCGAAGTTGATGTCGTTGCTGAGGACTTCCTTGACGTAACGCTGCTGGTTCAGGCCGCGCGGGCGAATCATGCCCTTTTTGGTGCGCAGCGAGACGCCGACTTCGGCGGCAGGGTGATTGTCGAGGCCGTCCACACCCGATTCCTGAAGGAACAGGTGGACCATGTCCGGCGTCAGTTCGGTACCTTTGGTTTCCCGGTACAGACGGCGCAGAAGGTTCTCGGCGGAATGATTTTGTTTGGCTTCGCCAATCAGCTCGAATTGATTGCCGCGATTGCGGATCTCGATGTCCAGGCGTTGCTCGATCAGGCGCAAGTGCTCGTCGAGTTGCCCGCACAAGTTGGCGAAACGATGGGCCTCGAAAGGCTCGAGGGTGAAGCGATGAGGTTCTATGGGTGCGTTCAAGGTCGTTTAATGGCCGTCCGGCGGCAATTGAGATGTATTGAAGAATACCCCTAGCGCTGATTGTGCGAAAGCGTTGCCTTGTTAAAGGCCGCGCCAGGGATTCACCGTGCTCAATGGTAGGGACCGCGCAGAAACGAATTCATTCGGCGATTCGTTTCTGCGGCGACACTCAAGCTTTACTGTAGCAGCGAGCCGCGCAACGAGTGAGGCTGCGCATCATCGATGTGTACATCGGCAAACTGCCCGATCAATTTGGGGTTGTCGCAGCGAAAATTGACGATCCGGTTGTTCTCGGTGCGGCCCTGCAGTTCGCCTGGGTCTTTCTTCGAGTAGTCGGTCACCAGAATGCGCTGGATGCTGCCCACCATCTGCCGGCTGATCTCGAAACCCTGCTGGTTCAGACGATGTTGCAGCGCTGCCAGGCGCTCTTTCTTCAGGGCTTCGGGCGTATCGTCCTTGAGGTCCGCGGCGGGCGTGCCCGGGCGCGGGCTGTAGACGAACGAGAACGAGAAGTCGAAACCCACGTCCTCGATCAGCTTCATGGTGTTGTCGAAATCCTTTTCGGTCTCGCCGGGGAAGCCGACGATGAAGTCGGAACTGATACTGATGCCCGGCACTGCGGCCCTGAGCTTGCGCAAACGCGACTTGTATTCCAGCGTGGTGTGGTTGCGCTTCATCGCCGCCAGAATACGGTCGGAGCCCGACTGCACAGGCAAATGCAGGTGTTTGACCAGTTCCGGCACTTCCGCGTGGGCCTGGATCAGGCTGTCGGAAAACTCCAGCGGGTGCGAGGTGGTGTAGCGAATTCGGTCGATGCCATCGACGGCGGCGACCACGCGGATCAGGTCCGCCAGGTCTGCGACGCGGCCGTCGTGGGTGGTGCCGCGATAACCGTTGACGTTCTGCCCCAGCAGGGTGACTTCACGCACGCCGTTTTCGGCCAGGTGGATGACTTCGCTCAGCACATCGTCGAATGGGCGACTGACTTCCTCGCCACGGGTGTAGGGCACCACGCAGAACGTGCAGTATTTGCTGCAGCCTTCCATCACCGACACATAAGCGCTCGGGCCATCGACGCGCGGCTCGGGCAAGTGGTCGAATTTTTCGATTTCCGGGAACGAGACATCGACCTGCGGCAAGCGGGTCACGCGTGCGGCGTCGATCATTTCCGGCAGGCGGTGCAGGGTCTGCGGGCCGAACACCACGTCCACATAGGGCGCGCGATCACGAATGGCTGCGCCTTCCTGGCTGGCCACGCAGCCGCCGACAGCGATAACCATTTCCGGATTGGCCAGCTTCAGCTCACGCCAGCGGCCGAGCTGGGAATACACCCGGTCCTGGGCGCGTTCACGAATCGAGCAGGTATTGAGCAGGATCACGTCGGCGTCTTCCGCGCGAGCGGTGACTTCCAGGGCCTGATGTTCGCCCAGCAGGTCGACCATGCGCGAGCTGTCGTACTCGTTCATCTGGCAACCGTGGGTTTCGATATAAAGCTTTTTGGCCATGCGTGATGATCAACCGTGTCAGTGAACCGCGCATTATAAGGATGAAGGGCTCGGGTTCCTAGCGTCGGCTGTCCGACGAGGCGGGCGGACATGCTATAGTCCGTGCCCCTTTTTCATCTCCGATCGTTACCCGCCCGTTATGACCAAACGCGAAGCTCCAATCTACAAGGTGATTTTCCTCAACCAGGGACAGGTGTTCGAGATGTACGCCAAGCAGATCTACCAAAGTGATCTGTGGGGCTTTCTGGAAGTTGAAGAATTCGTCTTCGGCGAGCGCACGACCGTTGTGGTGGACCCGAGCGAAGAGAAGCTCAAGGCCCAGTTCGAAGGTGTGGTGCGCAGTTTCGTGCCGATGCATTCGATTGTGCGCATCGATGAAGTCGAACGCATGGGCACGCCGAAGATCAGCGAAGCGCGCGGCAGCAGCAATGTGATGCCGTTCCCCATGCCGATGCCGGAAAAGTAAGCGTTGCAGGTGTGAATCGCGATTGCCCTGAAAGATTCCTGATCAGGGCAACGGAGAAAAAGGACTGCGACCTTCGGCGGTCTGCAGTTCAAGCAGGTATTTGCGGAAAATCTGCCCGAGTACCTGAGTGGCGACTTCGAGCTCGTCACGCGGCATCTTCGCCGAGACTTCGTCGGCAGCGTCCAGCGCGTCTTCCGAACCGTTGACCGCGGCCATCTTCAGCACGATGTAGGCCTGAATGTTGTTGGCCTGCACACCTTCACCACGGCTGAACATCAAGCCCAGTTGATACTGCGCCTGGGCATGGCCCTGCAGCGAAGCCTGCTCGAAATAATTCAGCGCCTGCGACAAATCGCGAGGTGCATTTCTGCCCTCGTAATAGAACTCACCCAACTCGTACTGCGCCTGCGCGTCCCCACCCTTGGCGGCCTGCTGGCAGGCTTCGAGCGCTGCAGGCAGGTTCTCTGGCTGGGTATTGAGGGTGCAACGACCCATCGCCGGGACTAACAACGAGTTGCCGCCGGCAGTTGCCAGCAGAGGATAGACAAGCAACAGGCAGCCCAATACAAGGGTGCGGCCGGTGCGGTTCATGGGAGTCGACTTACCTCTGAAAAAGGTGCGGGCATGCCCGACCAGCTAAACGTGCTGGCTGCGCATTATGAAATAAGCAGAGCCAACCTTACAAAGTCTTTACGGATTTTCTGCTGCACGGCCTGAAAACATCCTTTTTTACGGGCGGATTACCTGAAAGAGGGTTGTTGTCAGCGTGTCTGTGCAGCGTTCGCATTGCATTGTAGAAGCAAAATACGTACTTAACGTTCAGTTTCATTCGCAGTCATCACTCGCGCCGGTTCACTGACACCCTGCGCGAGTGATGCCTGACGAGCTTATTTCAGCGCAGCGAATGCCTTTTCTGCGGCATCCAGTGTCAGTTTCAGCTCGGCATCACCATGGGCGATGGAAGTGAAACCCGCTTCGAAAGCGCTCGGCGCGAGGTAAACACCGCCTTCCAGCATCAGGTGGAAGAAGCGCTTGAAGCGCTCGGAGTCACTGGTCATCACGTCTTCGAACGTCACGATTTGGTCGGCTTCGCTGAAATACAGGCCGAACATGCCGCCGGCCTGGGTCGTCACGAACGGGATACCCGCGGCATCGGCGCGCTGTTGCAGGCCTTCGAGCAGGCGGCGGGTGTAGTCGCTCAGTTCATCGTGAAAGCCCGGACGGCTGATCAGGCGCAGGGTGGTCAGGCCGGCCGCCATCGCCAGCGGGTTGCCCGACAGGGTGCCGGCCTGATAGACCGGGCCGAGCGGTGCGATGTGCGACATGATTTCGCGTTTGCCGCCAAAGCAGCCGACCGGCATGCCGCCGCCGATGATTTTGCCAAAAGTGCTCAGGTCGGGCGTCACGCCGTAGTAAGCCTGTGCGCCACCGAGGGCAACTCGGAAACCGGTCATCACTTCATCGAAAATCAGCACCACGCCGTGCTCGTCGCACAGGTCGCGCAGCCCTTGCAGGTAGCCAGGCGCAGGCGGCACACAGTTCATGTTGCCAGCCACGGGTTCGACGATGATGCACGCCACTTCCTGACCCACTTCGGCCAGCAGGTCACGCACGGCGTCGAGGTTGTTGAAGGGCACGGTCAGGGTGTGTTTGGCGAAAGCAGCAGGTACGCCAGGCGAGCTGGGCACGCCGAGGGTCAGCGCACCGGAGCCGGCCTTGACCAGCAGGCTGTCGGAGTGACCGTGGTAGCAACCTTCGAACTTGAGGATGCTGTCGCGGCCGGTGAAGCCACGGGCCAGACGGATTGCACTCATGGTCGCTTCAGTGCCCGAGCTGACCATGCGAACCATTTCCATGGATGGCACCAGTTCGCAGACCAGGTCGGCCATTTCGGTTTCCATGGCCGTCGGTGCGCCGTAGGACAGGCCGTGTTCCAGCTGGCTGCGCACGGCGTCGAGCACGTCGGGGTGGCTATGGCCAAGAATCATCGGGCCCCAGGAGCCGACGTAATCCACATAACGCTTGTCGTCTTCGTCAGTCACGTAGGCGCCCGCAGCGTGCTTGAAGAACAGTGGCGTACCACCCACGCTCTTGAAGGCGCGAACCGGCGAATTGACGCCGCCGGGGATGTGTTTTTGGGCGTTGGCGAACAGTGTTTCGGAACGGGACATGATCGGGTCTCTGCTTTGAAACGGGGAATTCGTGTCTACGCTGGGGTCAGCCGAGGCGGGCAGCTTCAGGGTGGGCTGCTTTATTGGGTGGCATGAGCCAGAGAAGGCGCAGGAACACGCACTATATCAAATGAAGGAGGATCCACGTACTGGCTCGCGAAGGGGGCAGTGCAGGCTCCAAAAACAGAGCATTCTGAACCATCGCCTTCGCGAGAAAACGAAGCGTCGCCCGTTTCTGGCCCACGACCATTCCGCTCTACAACAACGCCGTGAAAGCTTTTGCCCGGCGCGTCACTTCCTGAGTGTTTTCAGCGCCGAACAAGCCGTGCACCACGGCGAGCAGGTCGGCCCCGTGTTCAACCAGTTGCGGTGCGTTCTCCAAGGTAATGCCGCCAATCACCGCGATCGGCAGGTGGACCCTGGCACGCACCTGAGCGATCAGGTCCAGCGGTACAGCGGGGGCGCCAGGCTTGGTCAGGGAATTGAAGAACCTGCCAAATGCCACGTACGTCGCGCCGTCAGCCTTGGCTTGCTCGGCCAGCTCCACGCGGCCATGACAGGTGGCACCGACAATCGCCTTGTGTCCGAGCAGGGCGCGGGCATCGGGCAGCGAGCCGTCGGACTGTCCCAGATGCACGCCCACTCCCAGCCGCGCAGCCAGCTCAGCGTCATCGTTGATGATCAGTCGGGTCTTGTAGCGCTCGCAGAGCTTGAGCAGTTCGGTCGCTTCGCGCAGACGCCGGGACTCGTCACTGTTCTTGTCGCGGTATTGCAGCAGCGTCACGCCGCCGTCCAGCGCAGCTTCGACATACGACAGAAATTTTCCGGACAGCAACTGGCTGTCGGTAATGGCATACAGGCCACGCAGT
Organism: Pseudomonas sp. NFACC10-1; assembly: GCF_900119195.1. Taxonomy (NCBI): domain Bacteria; kingdom Pseudomonadati; phylum Pseudomonadota; class Gammaproteobacteria; order Pseudomonadales; family Pseudomonadaceae; genus Pseudomonas; species Pseudomonas sp. NFACC10-1. Next base: position 203,811 of record NZ_FPJB01000005.1, read on the forward strand.
TTCATGAATCGACCCTCATGGCGATGTGTTACGAGCAAAAATCCAGCGGCAGTCGACGTGGCACGAATTGCCCCCGGCCCAACTGTTCCGCATCCCTCAGGGTCCGCCAGGTGTAGTCGAGTGCCGACTTCACCGCGCTGACCAACTCTTCACCCTGGGCGATGCGCCCGGCCAGTGCGCTGGCCAAGGTACAGCCAGAGCCGTGGTAGCTGCCGGGCAAACGCTCGCAGACGAAAGTGTGGGTCCGGCCGTCACGCAGGTACAGACGGTTATGGATTTGCTGCTCGTCACCATGTCCGCCTGTGATCAACAGATATTCACAAAACGGCAGTAGTTTGTCAGCGCACTCGTCCGCAGTCCCTTCGGGAAGCTCGGCAAGGATGCGGGCTTCCGGAAGGTTCGGAGTGGCGATGGTCGACAGGGGCAACAGGCGTTCACGCATGGCGTAGCCGACCTCGTCCTTGCCCAGTCTGCCGCCGCCGCCAGCGCGTAGCACCGGATCACAGACCATGGGCAAATGCGGGTGGGCCAGAAGCAGTTCGACTACCGTATCGACCATTTCCAGTGACCCCAGCATGCCCAGCTTGACGGCTGCTACGCTCGAATCGTTGAGGACTGCATTGGCTTGCGCCATCACCCATTCGCGATCCAGCACGCGGAAATCACTGACGTTCACCGTGTCTTGCACGGTGAGCGCGGTAATCACCGGAGCGGCATGGCAGCCTTGGGCGAGCAGGGCTTCTATATCGGCCTGCATACCGGCGCCGCCACTAGGGTCGTGACCGGACAGGCAAAGGACTACGGGGCGGGAGCTATAGATATTCATGGTGCGCGAGCTTATCACTAAACCTTTCGCGGGCCGCTCGGGGTGCCGGTTTTTTCTTGCGGATCGAGCCCGATCGGTGACAACGGCAGGCTCGACAAAACCTTAAAAAGTACTCATGTTTGCCTTGCGGTCACCGATATAGAGCTATTGCCTTGATTTTGATCGCGATACTGTCTTTAAGCTATTAGCGGCTATGCTTGAGTGGCAAGGCTGACAAGTGACGGTTCGGGTCTTTACTGATGTCTGCCGGTACATGTGCACGTTCAACGGTCTGTTTGAATCATTAGCCTGTTTCAAGGATAGAAATTTGCGGGACGTCGTAATCAATGGATGGATTGAACGCGACGACCTACCTTGGGGCTTCAATGCGCTATCTGTTGATCATTCTGGCTCTTTGGCTGCCGTTGCAGAGTCATGCAGTCGAGTTTGATGAAAACACTCGTTTTCTGCCGTTGGGCCGTGCCATTCAGGTATTCGAAGACCCGACCGGCGAGGCGACCATCGAAAGCGTCAGCGCCGCCGCTCACGCCGGTGCCTTTCAGTCCGTGCCTTCCGGGACCTTCAACGCCGGTTATTCGCGTTCCGCCTTCTGGCTGAAGGTCGAGCTGACCTATCGCCCGACGGACGCCAGCATCCATAACGACTGGTTGCTGGAACTGGCCTATCCGCCAATGGACCACATTGATTTCTATGTCCCGGATGCCGACGGGAATCCCGGGCGGGTCTGGCAGACCGGAGACATGCTGCCGTTCTCCAGCCGCCAGTTCGCCCAGAACAACTACCTCTTCCAGCTGGACCTGCCGCCGGGCCAGGCGCGAACCCTGTACATGCGTATTCGCAGCGAAGGCTCTGTTCAGGCACCGCTCAACCTCTGGTCTACCCACGCGTATCTGGACGCTCAGCCCACCAAGGTTTACGTCTTCGGTCTGATCTACGGCGTGCTCCTGGGCATGCTGGTCTACAACCTGTTCATCTACCTCAGCGTTCGTGAGGTGGATTACCTGTATTACCTGCTGTATGTCGCCTCGTTCGGGCTTTATCAGATGTCGATCAACGGCGTCGCCATCGAATACCTGTGGCCTGACAGCCCCTGGTGGGCGAATGCGTCGACCCCCTTCCTGATGTCTCTGGCGACGTTATTCGCATGCCAGTTTTCGCGTAGCTTTCTGGGCACCGCGCAGTTGAGCCGCTGGCTGGACCGGCTGCTGCTGGCGGTTATCGGCGCTGCCGTACTGGTCATGTTCATGGCCTTGTTCCTCAGCTACGGGCCGGCTCTGCGCGGTGCCACTCAGCTGGTCATGGCGGGCTCTCTGACGATCTACCTGGCGGGTATCGTTGCGGTCATCAAAGGCGAACGGGTCGGGCGCTACTTCGTACTTGCCTGGTCGGTATTCATGGTCAGCGGACTGATCTTCGGCTTGATGCTGCTTGGCTATCTGCCCAATACCTTCCTGACCATGTACGCCTCGCACATCGGCACGGTGCTGGAAATGGCCTTCCTGTCGATGGCGCTGGCCGACCGTATCAACCACGCCCGCAGGCAGCAGGCGCAAACCTTGCTGGCCGCCGGTCAGGATCTGGAGCGCCTCAACCAGCAACTGGCCAACAGCAACCGGCTGAAGGACGAGTTCCTTGCCACGCTCACCCATGAGCTGCGAACGCCGATGAACGGGGTGATCGGATCGCTGGAGGTCATGCAGACGCTGGACATGGACGACGAAGTCGAGATGTATCAGCAAACCGCCGCCAGTTCGGCACGCGACATGATGAGCATGATCAACGGTATCCTGACCCTCACCGAGCTGCAGGCCGGTGTGCTGTACGCCGACTGCGAGGCGTTTTCCCCCGAGGATCTGGCTGACAGGTTAGAGGAGCGTTTCAGCGGCGCGGCTCAGTCCAAGGGCCTGATATTGACGCTCGATCTGGACGATAAACTGCCGCCAAGCCTTCGTGGCGACGCGAGCAAGCTCTACCAGTGCATCGAGTGTCTGGTGGACAACGCGATCAAATTCACCCGGAAGGGCGCGGTGCAGGTGCGTTTCAGTGGCCATCCACAAGACCTGGAGCGCCTGTACCTGCGGGTCGAAGTGATGGACAGCGGTATCGGCTTCAGCCGCCTGGACGAAGCCCGGCTGTATCAGCATTTCTTTCAGGTCGACGGCTCCATGACCCGCGAATACGGCGGGCTGGGCATCGGACTGGCGATCTGCCGGAAACTGGTCGAGTTGCAGGGCGGCGAACTGAGTCATCGTTCCGAGCCCGGCAAGGGCAGCTGTTTCACGCTGAGCGTGCCGATGCTGATGGTCGTGCCGGGCGCGGTGCGCAGGGCGCCTGAACTCAAGGCTCAATGGGGTATATAAGCGGCCTTATAGCGTCATCAGCTGAAAGCGCCGACGGTTAGGCGGCTACGGCACTTTTGCGAGGGCCGGGTGCGTGATTCACTGTGTGCATGTTGTGTGTGTACTCAGGCAGGAGATGACTCATGAACCTGAATCAATTCGCCGAAACCCACGAAGTCACCAATCAACCGCCGCCGCTGGACGGGGCAAACCTTTACCATATCGACGTGCCACTTCAGGAATGGAGCAGGCGATTCGGGGCGGGCTGGGCGCAGTCGCGTATCGATGCCTACGGTGCGCTGGCAGGTGGCCCGCTGATGGCGGCGGGCTTTCTGGCCAACCAGCACAAGCCTGAGTTTGCCAGCCATGACCGTTACGGGCACCGCATCGACCTGGTCGAATTCCACCCGGCGTATCACCAGTTGATGAGCACGGCCATCGAGCATGGCATCCCGTCGTTGCCATGGACCGATCCGCAGCCCGGCGCTCACGTGGCGCGTGCGGCCATGAGTTATTTGCATACCCAGGCAGACCCTGGCAGCGGCTGTCCGCTGACCATGACCTTCGCCAGCGTTCCTGCGCTCAGGCTGCAACCGGATCTTGCAGAAATCTGGCTGCCCAAGGTGCAGTCGACTGAGTACGATCCACGCAACGTGGGCATTGCGCACAAGCGTGGCGCGACCATCGGCATGGCCATGACCGAGAAGCAGGGCGGCACCGACGTGCGCGCCAACACCACGCGTGCGTTCCCGGTGGGAGCAGGCGGCCCCGGCCAGGCCTACGAGCTGGTCGGGCACAAATGGTTCTGCTCGGCACCGATGTGCGATGCATTCCTGACCCTGGCGCAGACCGACAAGGGCCTCAGCTGTTTTCTGCTGCCGCGCCATAGGCCGGACGACACGCGTAACGAGTTTTACATTCAGCGCCTGAAAAACAAGCTCGGCAACTGGTCCAACGCCTCCAGCGAAGTCGAGTTTCGTGGCGCGCTGGCATGGATGATCGGCGAAGAAGGGCGCGGCGTCCCGACCATCATCGAAATGGTCGCCATGACCCGTTTCGACTGCATGATTGGCTCCAGTGCCCTGATGCGTCAGGCGCTGACTCAGGCGACTCACCATTGCGCGCACCGTACGGTCAGTGGCCGGTTGCTCGCCGAGCAGCCGTTGATGCAGAACGTGCTGGCTGATCTGGCACTGGAAAGCGAGGCCGCGCTGGCCCTGACCCTGCGGATGGGGCGCGCGCTTGATCACCTGGATGATGACCACGAAAAGCGTTTTGTGCGTCTGGTCACGGCAGTGGGCAAATACTGGATCTGCAAGCGCGCCCCGGCCATGATCAACGAAGCCGCCGAGTGCCTGGGCGGCGCCGGTTATGTCGAGGACAGCATTCTGCCCCGCTTGTACCGCGAAGCGCCGGTCAACTCGACATGGGAAGGCTCCGGCAACGTGCAATGCCTGGACGTGCTGCGAACCCTGTCCAAGGAGCCCGGCGCACTCGATGCGCTGTTCGACGAACTGGGCGACGGACATGGCGACCGGCAGCTGGCGGCACATATCGGCAAGCTCAAGGCGGCGTTTCAGGACACCGGCGACATTCAGTACCGCGCCCGCCAACTGACCGAAGACATCGCCATCGCTTTGCAGGGCAAGTTGTTGCTGGAAGCGGGTAACGCGGCGGTCAGTGACGGCTTCATTGCCGGTCGACTGGTGTCTGGCGGGCGGGTGTATGGCGCTTTGCCCAAGGGTGTTGACGTAGAAACATTGCTGCAAAGGGCCTCGCCGCAGGTGGCATGAGCACGCGAACCCGTTACGATGCACGTCTGCAAGATCAGACAGGACATGAATCGTGACCCAAGCCTTTGTTGTTGTCGACACCGCCGAGCAGGCTGTAGAACGGCTCGCCGAGCTGCATGAACGCGCCACCAGTGCGCTGAGTCAGGCGCTCAAGCGCTACCTGAAAGACCGCGTTGAACCCACTGCCGAAGAGCGAGCGCAATTCAGCTACCCGGAACTGCGCCTGGTCTACAAATGCCAGGGCGAAGTGCCGGTCACTACGCGCGCCTACGCCAAGGTGCAACTGCCGGGCACTTACAGCGTCACCGTCACGCAGCCCAAGGCCTTCAAAAAGTACCTGCTCGAACAACTTGTCCCGCTGATGAACGATTTCACCGTGACGGTCGAAGTCGGTATGAGCGAGCAGAGCATTCCTTATCCTTACGTGGTCGAGCAGGGCGATGAGCTGGCCGGCACGGGCGTCACCGCGGCGGCGCTGGCACGAGTGTTCCCGAGCACCGACCTGTCGGCTGCCACCGACGGCATTGCCGACGGCCTCTACGACTGGGCCAACGTCGATCCGCTGCCACTGGCGCTGTTCGACGCTGCGCGGGTGGATTTTTCGCTACGCCGTCTGGTGCATTACACCGGCAGCGACTGGCGCCATGTGCAGCCGTGGATCCTGCTGACCAACTACCATCGCTATGTCGACCAGTTCATTCTGCACGGCCTGGAAAAGCTCCGCGAAGACCCGCGTTTCGTGCGCATGGTCCTGCCGGGTAACGTGGTGGTCGACAAGAGCATGGGCCAGGAAGAAGCCCAGGCCATCGTCGCCAGCGTGGTCTGGCACCGCTATCAGATGCCGGCCTACCACCTGATCGCCGAAGACGGTCATGGCGTGACGCTGGTCAACATCGGCGTCGGCCCGTCCAACGCCAAGAACATCACCGATCACCTCGCGGTGCTGCGTCCGCATTGCTGGCTGATGATCGGTCACTGCGGCGGCCTGCGTCAGTCGCAGACCATCGGCGATTACGTGTTGGCTCACGCCTACATGCGTCGCGACGGGATTCTCGACCGCGTACTGCCGCCCCATATCCCGATTCCGGCGCTTGCCGAAGTGCAACTGGCCTTGCAGGAGTCGGCTGCGCAGATTACCGGCGAGCGCGGCGAAGAGCTCAAGAAGCGCCTGCGCACCGGCACGGTGTTGACCTATGACGACCGTAACTGGGAACTGCGCTGGGCTCAGGAACGTCCGCTGATCAACCTGTCGCGCGCAGTGGCGGTCGACATGGAAAGCGGCACCATAGCTGCTCAGGGATATCGCCTGCGTGTGCCTTACGGCACGTTGCTGTGTGTATCCGACAAGCCGCTGCACAGCGAAATCAAGCTGCCGGGTTCGGCGAATGCGTTCTATGAGCGTGCTGTCAGTCAGCACCTGAAAATCGGCATCGCTGCGCTGGACCTGCTGCGTACCGAGGTGAACTCGCTGCACTCACGCAAACTGCGCAGCTTCGACGAGCCGCCATTCCGTTGATGGCTTGCCGTTAATAGATTGGTATTTGCACCAAGGGCCACTAAAGTGGCCCTTTCTGTTTTCCGATTGCCGAATTCTCATGTCCCGCACCCAACGCCCCGTTTCCCGCCGTCCTGCCCCCACACCGACAGGCACTGCCCGGCGTGTCGCCAAAGCGCTACCGGCCGAGCCCAGGCTGATCCTGTTCAACAAGCCTTTCGACGTGCTGACCCAGTTCAGCGATGAGGAAGGGCGCGCCACGCTCAAGGACTTCATCAAGATCCCCGGCATCTATCCGGCCGGGCGTCTGGATCGCGACAGCGAAGGTTTGCTGCTATTGACCAACGACGGCCAGTTGCAGGCGCGCATTGCCGATCCCAAGCACAAGCTGGCCAAGACCTACTGGGTGCAGGTCGAAGGCGAGCCGAGCGATGAGCAGTTGCAGCAGTTACGCGACGGTGTCCAGCTCAATGACGGGCCGACCTTGCCCGCCGAAGCGCGGCAGCTCGATGAACCGCAACTCTGGCCGCGCAACCCGCCCGTGCGCTTTCGCAAGAGTGTGCCGACAAGCTGGCTGGAGCTGGTGATCAAGGAAGGGCGCAATCGGCAGGTGCGGCGTATGACCGCTGCCGTCGGCTTGCCGACCCTGCGGCTGGTGCGGGTCAGGATTGGCGACTGGACGCTGGAGGGCCTGGATCAGGGCCAGTACAGGGAAGTCGCCGCAAAACTGTGATACCGGTGCTGGCTCAGTTGCGCAGGTGAGTCAGCGGCATTTCGGTGCTGGCCAGCACTTGATTGAGGACAAAGCTCGACTTGACGCTGGTCACGCCTTCGATGCGGGTCAGATGGCCCAACAGCAGCTTCTGATAGTGATCCATGTCCGGCACCACCACCTTCAGTTGATAGTCCGCGTCCATGCCGGTCACCAGGCTGCATTCCAGTACCTGAGGCAGGTTGCGGATCTGCTGCTCGAAGTTCTCGAAGCGCTCGGGTGTGTGCCGGTCCATGCCGATCAGCACGTAGGCGGTCAGGTTCAGGCCCAGTTTCTTGCGGTCCAGCAGGGCAACCTGGCGCACGATGTAACCGTCGTCTTCCAGTTGCTTGACCCGGCGCGAGCAGGGCGACGGCGACAGACCAATGCGTTCGGCCAATTCCTGGTTGGATATCCGTGCGTCCCGTTGCAATTCAGCCAAAATGCTCAGGTCGTATCTGTCGAGCTTGCTCACGATGCACCCCATTATCAATTCAATTGCGCTGGATTATTCATCTGAAGTCAAAAATTGCGCAAGTAATGTTTCAATCCGCAATATTAGCAATCTTCTGCCTCAGCCTCAGGCCTATTCTTTTAAACAGAATCACTGCCCGGACACAGCGTCCAGCGCGACCCGCCGAATCAGGCCAGTCGCGGCCTCCCACCCAACAGGGTGTGTCAGGCCCCCGGGCTACATACTGTCCAGAAGACGGCATGAGGTGAGCCAGCGTCAAAAGCGCTGCGCCAGGACGAAGTATCTCAAGGGGGCCATTTGGTCCCCTTTTCTTTGTCTGCTGATAAAGTGCGCAGAACGGCGCTACGCTTAAACAGTCTTAATGACGTCAACCCGCGCTCTAGTGAGGAAAGCATGAAATCTGGCATCTGGCAGTTTGCGGGTGTAAGTCTGTTGTGTCTGAGCATTGGTGCTCAGGCGCTGGCCGACGAACGTGATGAACCGCCGCGCAATCCGCTTTACGGCAGCCCCGGTGAAAACGCGCAGCAGCGTCAGCAGCAGCAACAGCGTGCTCAAGAGCAGAACAATCAGCAGCGGCAGATCCAACAGCAGCAAAACCAGCAGCGCCAGGTCGAGCGTCAGCAGCAACAACTGATCAACCAGCAGCAGACCAATCAGCAACGCCAGATTCAGGAACAGCAGAACCAGCAGCGTCAGGTCGAGCGTCAGCAACAGCAGCAGATCCAGCAACAGCAGCTTCAGCAGCGCAACGTCGAGCGCCAGCAGCAACAGCAGATCGAGCAGCAACAGCGCGATCAGCAGCGCCAGATTCAGCAGCAGCAAAGCCAGCAGCGTCAGCAGTTGCGCCAGGCTCAGGACAACCTGCCGATTCAGAGCGGCCCGAAAGAGGCGTGGCAAACCCAGCCGCCGCGTCAGGGCTATTACCAGGACATTCCACGCGGCAACAACCGCAACTGGCAGGCCGGTAACGGTCGCCCTAATGATCACTGGGAAGGACGCCCCGATGGGCGTGGCAATGGCTGGGGACCCGGCCCGCAATACCGGCCTGGCTATGCGATAGATCGTGTACCGGGTGGCTACTCGCGTATTCCCTATCGTGGGCAGGACTATTACTACTCGGGTGGCTACTGGTATCGCCCGCAAGGCCCGCGTTATGTCGTGGTGACACCGCCCTACGGCGTGCGTGTCAGCAGACTACCGTCCTACTCTCAGGAAGTATGGATCGGCAGCAGCCTGCTGTTTCTGGCTGCCGGCACCTATTACGCCTACCAGCCGGACAGTCAGGACTATGTGGTGGTCAATCCGCCGCAGAACGAAGCCGTGTATCAGGCTCCGCCGGCCGAACAACAGGGCAATGGCTATGATCCGGTGGCCTACCCTGCCAACGGGCAGAGCCCGCAGCAGGTCGAGCTGGATAAATACCAGTGCTACCGCTGGGCTGCGGAGCAAAGCGGTTTCGACCCGGCCAATGTCACCGGTCAGCCATCGCCTGACATGGTCGATCTGTATCGTCGCTCGATGGGCGCGTGCCTGGCGGGGCGAGGTTACAGCGTCAACTGATGCCGGTCAGGCACTGGCCTGCTTGACGACTTCCTGAGGGTCGGCGTGCACCAGCACTTCGGCCTTCGGGAATTGCTTGTGAATGGCGTCGGCCACCTGATCACAAATGGCGTGGGCGACCGACAGCGTCAGGGTGCCCGGTAGCTCAAGGTGCAATTGCACAAACCAGTGATTACCGGAGATTCGTGTACGCAGATCATGCGCCCCGAGCACGCCCGGCACATCGCACGCCAGTGCCAGCATTTGAGTGCTGACATCGGCCGGCAACTCCGCATCCATCAACACCGATATCGTTTCGCGGGCGATTTGAAAGGCGCTCCACAAGATATACAGCGCGATGCCCAGCCCAAAATACGCGTCCAGCTGTTGCCAGCCGAAATACGCCAGCGTCAGCGCCACCAGAATGCTGGCGTTAAGCAGCAGGTCTGAACGGTAGTGCAGCGAATCGGCGCGGATCGCTGCCGAGCCGGTCGCCTTGATCACCCGGTATTGCAGGGTGAGCAGTGCGATCGTCAGCGCGATGGAAACCACCATCACGACCATGCCCAGCAGCGGCGCGCCCAGCGGTTCGGGATTCTGGATGCGCTCGACCGCCTGAACGGCAATCAGCACACCACTGACGGTGATGAACAACGCCTGCGCCATGCCCGACAGCGCTTCCGCCTTGCCGTGGCCATAGCGATGATCGTCATCTGCAGGCCTAAGTGCGTAATGCACCGCCAGCAGGTTGAGGAACGAGGCGGCGCCATCGAGCAGCGAGTCGGTAAGACCGGCCAGCAGACTCACCGAACCGCTCAGCCACCAGGCAACGCCCTTGGCCAGGATCAGCGTCGTGGCAACTGCCAGCGAGGCCCGTGTCGCGAGACGCAGCAGTCGGGAATGTTCGGCAGTGGTGCTCATGACGCTTCCTTGAACGGAATTGATATCAGGCAGCCGGGACCAGACCCAGTGCTGCCAGTTGTTCGACACTGCCTTTGTGCTGGATCAGGCGTGGATCGTTCAACGGCAGGGAACGGCCCAGCTCGGTTTCAATGATGGCTTGCAGCTTGGTGTTGTCGACACTGCCGTCAGCCTTGAGCGCTTTTTGCAGCTTTTGCGGATCGATCTGCGCATGCTCGCCAGGCCCGTAATAGATCGCACCAGTGGCGAAGTCCACCGCAAACGCAATCACCCCTGGAATGATATAGAACAGCAGCGCGAAAGCATCCAGCGCCGCAATGGCCGGGTCAACCTTGCCATCGATCTGACCACGACGATCAGGATAGAAAATACTGCCGCAGGCCGAAATCTGAGTCAGCAACGTGGCGACCAGAACGCCACCGATCAAGCGAGAAGGAATGCGCATGGAAAGCTCCTGAGATGAAGAGGGCAACTATACAAGGCAATGACTGCAAGGCTAAGACTATTGAGTGATGGCGTGGTTCTGCGGCCGTTAAGTTAACCACATGGGATGCGGAGCCATCGCAGTGGTAGGAGTGAGCTTGCTCACGAAGGCCCTGAGCGGGCGCTGAAGATTATCGAAGGTGAGATCGGCCAGGAACACAGCTCCCGCGCCGATGCCCCTTACCGACCACGATTAACATCTGGTTTACTGTGCCGCACGATAACTACAAAAACTCAGGAGTCATGTATGCAACCGATTCGTCTCGGTCTGGTGGGCTACGGCAAGATTGCGCAGGATCAACACGTCCCGGCGATCCACGCCAACCCCGCGTTTGAGCTGGTGGCCGTGGCCACGCAAGGCCAGCCGTGCGCTGGGGTAGAGAATTTCAAATCCCTGGGCGAACTGCTTGCGAGCGGGCTGCAGGTTGACGCGATTGCGTTCTGTACGCCCCCGCAAGGTCGCTTTGCCCTGGTGCAGGAAGCGTTGGCGGCCGGCAAACATGTGTTGGTCGAGAAACCGCCGTGCGCGACCCTGGGGGAGGCGATGGCGTTGGTAGCCCAGGTGCAAGAGCAGGGCGTCAGCGGTCTGTTTGCCTGGCATTCGCGTTACGCGCAAGGTATCGAAGCGGCGCGTGAGTGGTTGTCCACCCGCACCCTGCACAGCGTGCAGATCGACTGGAAAGAAGACGTGCGCAAATGGCACCCCGGTCAGGCGTGGATCTGGCAGCCCGGTGGCCTTGGCGTGTTCGATCCGGGCATCAATGCCCTGTCGATCGTGACCCACCTGCTGCCACTGTCATTGTTCGTCGAGTCTGCCGAACTGCGCGTGCCGAGCAATTGCCAGTCGCCTATCGCTGCGTCCATCAAAATGTCCGACACGCGCCATCTCGATATCCGCGCCGAGTTCGATTTCGATCATGGTCACGACGAGCTTTGGAGCATCGAGATTCGCTGCGCTGAGGGGACGTTGCGCCTGGACAACGGCGGTGCAGTGTTGAGTATCGATGGCGTGCGTCAGGCTGTTTCGGAAGAGGGCGAGTACGCAGCGGTGTATCGCCACTTCCAACAGTTGATCGGCGATAAAGCCAGTGACTTGGACCTGCAACCGTTGCGGCTGGTCGCGGACAGTTTTTTCGTGGGCAGTCGGGCATCCGTTGAACCGTTCTACGACTAAAAGCCTCTCAGGTACAGGTGGGGGCAAACCGCGTTGCGCGCCCCTGCATACGTCAGCCTGACAAGAGAGCAGAAAGTGGACACAAAACAGCCTTGGCCTTCCAGTGAGCAGGAATTGGTAGAAGTACGACGGTTTAATAAAACCCTCGCGCGGATGCCGCGTTTCCAGATTCGCAATCGCGTCACGCCCCGGCTGATTCAGGCGCTGTTGCGTGCAGCTCAGATCGGCAGCGCCCTGAAACCGGGAGGCCATGACCTGCGCATCGAGAAAAGAACGGTCAGTTCGGATAACGTACCGGTGCCCGTGCGCATCATCCGCCCCAAAGGTAAACCCAAGGGCGTGGTGTTCGACATCCACGGCGGCGGATGGGTGATCGGTAATGCCCAGATGAACGATGATCTCAACGTCGGCATGGTCAACGCCTGCGACGTGGCCATTGTTTCGGTTGATTACCGACTTGCTGTAACAACCCCCATCGAGGGCCTGATGGAGGATTGTTTTTCTGCCGCCTGCTGGCTGTTGGGCAAAGACTGCGAGGAGTTTGCCGGCCTTCCGGTTATTGTGGTCGGCGAATCCGCTGGCGGACATCTTGCCGCAGCCACGCTTCTGAAATTGAAAAGCCGACCTGATCTGCTCGAGCGGATAGTGGGGACGGTGCTGTACTACGGCGTTTACGACCTGACGGGCACCAAGAGCGTGCGTACCGCAGGGCCGGAGACGCTGGTGCTGGACGGTCCGGGCATGGTCGGCGCTATGCGCGCGCTTACCCCCGACCGAAGCGACGATAAACGCCGCGAGCCGCCACTGTCACCGCTGTATGGCGATTTGACCGGCCTTCCGCCCGCACTGATGTTCGTCGGAGAGATCGACCCGCTGCTGGATGACACTCTGCAAATGGCCGAGCGCTGGGCCAACTCGGCAGAGGTCGAAATGCACCTCATGCCCGAGTCGCCGCACGGCTTCATCCATTTCCCGACCACGTTGGCGCGCAAGGCGCTGGCGCGCAGCCGTGAATGGATCAATGAGCGGATCGGTGCGCTGGGTTGAGCCCGCTGCTCAACCCAACTCTGCGACCCACTTCGACACGGGGTCGCCACTGCTCAAGCCCGGCTGCACAAGACCGTCGATCATGAAGGTCGGCGAAACATGTATACCGTTCTGGCGAGCGTATTTGGCGTGCCATTTCACGGCCTGTTCAAGCTCGGGATTGGCGAATGCCTCCGCCAGCGCCAGGCCGCTGTAACGCTCGATGCGCGCGATGATGTCGTTGGGCGTCGCGTCCATGTTCGGGCCGGTGGCGTGGTGTTCGAACTCGAATTCTTCACGGTGCGACGCAACCGCCGTCATGACCGCCTTGGCGCTTTGCTTGCCGCCTTCAAGGGTCGCAGCCGCCAGAATGCAGCGCACGATGACACCCGAAAACATGTGCCAGGGCTGCGATTGCAGGCGGATTTTGACCGTGATCCTGTCTTCTCTGGCCTGAGCCAGCAGCTCATCGAGCTTGAAGAAGGCCTTCACTGAAAAAGGGCAGGTTGGCTCAAGAAAGACTTCGAACAGACGAGGTCCGTGGCCCCAGGAAAGTACGTCTGAATACATGGTCGTGTTGCTCCCGTCGATGGTTGTACAGAAAACGCGCCGGGCTGGTTGCCCGCGCCGGGCATGGTCACGAGAAGCATTCTCCCGGACACCTCTCGTTCCTCACGCAGAGCATTGGCGCGAGACAAACAGGCGCGCCGGGCTGATTGCCCTGCGCCGCGCATGGTCACGAGAAGTAATCTCCCGCACACCTCTCGTTCCTCACGCTCCGCGTGGGAATGCAGTTCGTGACGCTCCGCGTCACACATTGCAACTTTGACACCACCAGCTTGAGGCGCCATAAAAGCCTGAACTGCGGATCATGCGGGTTTGAGAGCAGGTTCGGGCATGAGTTCGATTTTCAGGCCAGCAATGCGCTAATCCAGCGAATCTGCTGCGCAACCTCCTGCCCTTTTTCTTCGCTCACGCCTTTCTGTGCTCTTTCGAAGTTGTTCAGCGTTTTCTGTTTTTTGCCCAATAAACGCTGCCACTTGAGCAGAAACGCCGGGCTGCGCGCCTGCATCTGCAGCGGGCCGAAATACAGTTCCTCAGCCGTGTACTTAACGGGGCCTGTGCGTTCGGCGACGATGATTTCGTAGTCGAAACGGTTTTCCCGCAGCACCTCTTCGCTGACGATGCGGTAGTCATGCTCCATCAGCCAGACACGCAACGGTTGCTCGCCGCCGTTGGGTTGCAGGATCAAGCGTTCCTGACCGCTCAGGCGCGCCTTGCCCGCTTCAAGGATGCCGCGAATCGTCTCGCCGCCCATGCCGCAGAGACTGATCGCCGTGATCGCGTCCTGCGCTTCGATCGCCGCCAGACCATCGGCCAGGCGCACGCTGACCTGATCCTCCAGATCGTTCTCGCGCACGGTGCGCTCGGCTGCGCAGAACGGCGTCAATGCCACCTCGCCAGCCACCGCCGCCGAGATGGCGCCACGGTTCAGCAGCGCGACCGGCAGATAACCGTGATCCGAGCCGATATCAGCCAGCCGTGCACCGGCGGGTACGTGCGTCGCCACACGCTCAAGGCGCATGGACAATCTCTGTTCGTTCAACGGCAACCCCTTTCACCCCAAACGTCCGACAGCATGGCCGGGTCCGGGCGCGATTCTGTAGAGCAACGCGGCGCATTTCAACTTTCCGCGACAAAGCCCACGGCTCGACCCCCACCTGTCGCTCGCGTAGGCTTAGCGTTTTCCATCCTTTGCAAAGCAGAGATCCCATGGCAAACGCAGACATCACCTTTACCCCCGATCCAGATCCGGAGTCCATCTCGTCGGACGTCGCCGACTTCAACGGCGTGCTGGTCAGCACCCAGATCCCTACTCATCCCGACGGTAGCCTGGAACTGGGCGGCATCACCGAGCAAAGCGAATGCACCCTGCGTGCCCTGAAAGACGCCCTCGAACGCGCCGGCAGCTCGATGGACCGGGTCATGCACCTGACCATCTACCTGACCGACATGGCGGACCGGGCGGCTTTCAATGAAGTGTACAAACGCTTCTTCAAAAAGCCGTGGCCCGTGCGCGCAGCAGTGGGTGTGGCTGCGTTGGCGGTTGAAGGCATGCGCGTGGAAGTAACGGCGATGGCGGCCAAGGCGGGCTGAATGCAGTCGCTCGTTCCACACTCTGCGTGGGGACGCAGTTTGTAACGCTCTTCGTCATAACATGCTTGTCATGAATAATGAGGCGAAGCAAGTCTGTCAGCCTCCAGCAGCACTAAACATAAGGAGATGTATGTGAGACCGGGTCCTAGACTGTTGATAATCGCGGGAGGGCTGGCAGTACTGGGTTTTGTTGGCCATGCCGTATATGAAGCTCTGCCCGGTGATATGGGTAATGATCATATCAATGTCGTATGCGAGGAGGTTGTTAGCGGACGCTTCAATGGAGACGGGACCATTGATGATTCAAAAAAGAAGACACGAAAGTGTTCTTCGGATCTTCGTACTCTTTCTGCCCATTACGTGGTGCTTGACGACGACGTCTATTGGATGAACCAAGTACGTTATAAGGAGAAACCCTGCATCACTGGCGCCGGTGATGCCTCAGGAGCGATTAGTAATTTTTCGTTTTCATGCCTGTTATCAAAACAAGGTCAGATCAACTCGATCGAGACGCGCGAGCTTAACCTGGTGGCACATTACTCGCCTTCCTTCAAGCCGCTGGAGGGCAGCCTTCAGGGGGGTGTTGACTGGCAGACTGATCAGCTTGCCTATTACGCCAAAGACGATATTTCTGTTTACTATGGGGGACGAAAGATAAAGGGCGCAGATCCACATCTTTTTTCGGTGGTTTTTCCCTTGGGTGATGACAAAAAGTGGCGCAGTCTTAGTGTCTCTATGAGCGGCAACGAGATGTTCGTCGGCGGTTTGAGTATTGGCGACATTGATTTATACGATTTTCGTCCGTTGATTCCTGTTGATTGTCCTGAGCACGGTATCTCTGAATGTGCGGGGCATAGAGAGTTAGAAGATTTTTTAAAGTATGATAATTGGGGTCAAGGCCTGCTGGGGGTGGTAGGCAATGATCTCGTCTTTCTGCATACCTCTGGCGCTGAGCGATTTGCTGATATGGCGTCTTCCGACACATTTATGTTCGCGACCAGCAAGAAAATCTATGTTTACACCAAAGCAAAATTTTATGAACTCGGCGGTGAGTATTCATTTAATAAAAAATTGGTACCGATGGACGTGAATGACTTTACAAATAATCGTGGGTGATTCGATTTTTGCGATGGCGGCCAAGGCGGGCTAACCATAAGGAGATGGAATGCTACAGATACTGGGCAAAGCCTCATCGATCAATGTCCGCAAAGTGCTCTGGACCTGTGCAGAGTTGGAAATCCCGTTCGAACGGCAGGACTGGGGCTCTGGTTTCAGGGAAACCAACACGCCTGAATTCATGGCACTCAACCCCAATGCGATGGTTCCAGTCATTGAGGACAATGGCTTCGTTCTGTGGGAGTCGAACACGATCATCAGGTACCTGGCGAACCGCGACAACGCCGTGCATCTCTATCCAGCGGACGCAATAGCCAGAGCCAGAGTGGATCAATGGATCGACTGGCAGGCCACAGATCTCAACAAATCCTGGGGTTATGCCTTCATGTCGCTGGTCAGGCACAGCGTCGCCCATCAAGACCCTGACGCGCTGGCTGCCGGATGCCGTCAATGGACCCGACACATGGCGATCCTGGATCGACAGCTTGATGCTACCGGGGCGTACGTTAGCGGCAGCGAGTTTTCGCTGGCAGACATCCCGATGGGCCTTTCAGTAAATCGCTGGTTTGAAACCCCGTTAAGTCATCCGGACTTCCCGGCAGTGAAGGCCTATTACGAACGACTGAGCGACCGTCCCGGCTACCGCTTGCACGGCCGAAACGGAACGCCGTGAGCCTTATACCCGAGCCCTGCATCGAATATTGACTCGCCCGTGGAACCGGATCTCGTTGCTTGCCACCAAGGCGGTATGAGTTTCCGGAGAAGCCGATGATCAACCTCACCAGCATTGCATCTTCGTTGGCGCGTGTAGCGCTCAGCGATTCGACAAAGCCAACGATAGACCGCGCGATGAACGTCGTCAGCCATATCGCTGGCAAAGTGGCGTTGCAGGTCAACAGCTCATTGTTGGAGCGGACAGGCCGGCTCAACGAGCGTCAGCAGAAAGGCCTCGCGGTAATCCTGGACGCGTTGCGTGGCAAGGAACCGGTGACCCATGTCGAGACGCACGAAGGGGGAGGCCGATTCAATCTGGCGCGAGCTGCCTTCGACGTGGCCAGCGTTGTCTGGGAGCGCGACAAGTCGATGCGCAACGTGATGAGCTTTTTGGGCGTCAGCGATAGCAAGGGCAACCTGCTGTTCTCTCTGGGCAAGACGCTGGCTGAGGCGATGGTCAAGCCCGAACCTGAGTATGGCAAGCACAACAGTGAGGCGAACTATGCGTTCTTCTCCAGCAACCTGAAGCTGAACAAACTGATGAACGACATCGCTGATCAACTGATCAACGAGATTCGTCAGTCGAACACCGATCGCGTGCGACGACCCACGCCGGGCCCGTCCTGGAGACCTGAAAGCACTCAACAGCAAGCACGCCCACAAACGCCTCCACGCACTCGCCCCCAGGCTGCCAACAGCGCGCCGCCGCCACCGCCGAAAGCCGAGCCCCGTGCAGGCGCTCAGCGGCCGTCAGCAGATCGGCCCCACGACACGCCCGCTGCTGGCGCGTCCGCGAAGGTGGACAATTCCGCCCCCGCCAAGCCACCCGTCAAGCAGTTGTACGAGCACTTGGGCCTCTCGGACATGACGGCGGACCTCTCCGCAGTCAAAAAGGCTTACAAGAAAGCCTCGCTGAAGAATCATCCTGATAAGAACGTCGGTAACGAGGCTGAGGCGACTGAGCGTTTCAAAGTGATTTCAAATGCGTTCAGGATTTTGTCCGATCCAGAATTGCGCAAGAAATACGACAATGGCCTTATTGATGAGAACGGTAACGAGTTCAAGACCTGACTTTTCGGCGTGAGGCGTGCTGGCGGCAGTGTTTCTGGCGACTGCCGTTCAGCTAAAATACGCCGCCTGATTCCCCAACCCCACCCCGGTATGCTCCCTGCATCTCTCCGGGAGCCCCCATGATTTCGTTACCCATCGATGCCGTCCTGCCAGCCCTGCGCCAGGCCCTGACCACGCGCCATGAAGCCATACTCGAAGCCCCTCCCGGCGCGGGCAAGACCACGCGCGTGACGCTTGCGCTGCTTGAGGAAACCTGGCTGGCCGGGCAGACCATTCTGATGCTGGAACCTCGGCGCCTGGCCGCGAGATCGGCTGCCGAGCGGTTGGCCAGTGAACTGGGCGAGAAGGTCGGCGAAACGGTGGGGTAGGCGCCTATGCGCTGAACCTTCTGTTGGTGAACGAACTCAATCAGTCTAGGTAGTCGGAGGATGATTCCGTTTGCTTCCGAAGCAGTTGTCCAAAAAGGTAAGGCTATGATCGCTCGATGGCATTGGATGCTGGTGCAACTTACAAAGAAGCTTTGGCTCAGAGCTACCTTGTTTTCACTGCTGGGCGTAGCGACCGCCTTGATATCAATCTTGCTCAAGGACTCGATTCCATTTTCTCTGTCGGCACCGTATAGGTGCAGATGCCGTTGACAAGATTCTGAGCATCATTGCCTCCAGCATGCTTGCAGTGACCACCTTTTCGCTAAGCACTATGGTGACAGCGTACGGCGCGGCCAGCAGTGGCGTAACACCGCGTGCGACGACGTTGGTAATGGAGGACACGACAACACAAAACGCGCTCGCGACGTTCATCGGCTCATTTCTATTTAGCCTGGTAGGCATCATCGCCTTGAGCACTGGAGTCTATGGCGCCCAAGGACGCGTACTCCTGTTCGCAGCGACCATAGTGGTGGTCATCCTCATCGTTTACACGCTTCTGCGCTGGATTGATCACCTTTCAAAGTTGGGGCGAATGGGCGAGACGATTGATCTGGTGGAGAAAGCGGCCATTGATGCAATCGATCATAGAGTACGGTGGCCATACCTGGGCGGAGTCGCTTTCCCAAAGGGGTGGACTGTGCCTATCGGCTCTCAGATCGTTACCAGTGAATCGACTGGATATGTACAGCATATCGATGTTCAGGCACTGAGCGAGGTAGCGGAGGCCGGAAACCTCAAAATATTCGTGGATATTCTCCCCGGTAGTTTCGTCCACCTGGGGAGGCCGCTGGCCTATCTCGTACCGCTGGCCAAAGAGTCTGTCGAGATCACTGGCGAGCCGTCGGAGAAGGTGCTCGCTACGCTGACAATAGGCACCCGGAGAACCTTCGAACACGATCCCCGCTTTGGACTTTCAGTGCTGTCGGAAATAGCATCCCGCGCGCTGTCTCCCGCAGTGAATGACCCCGGCACGGCCATTGATGTCATCGGGCGAGGCGTACGTAGCTTGACTACGTGGTGTAAGCCACAGCCAGTTGCCCCTGAGCATGAAAAAAGCTGCGGCCAGGTTTTTCTGCATGGTTTGACTGTGGACGACTTGTTCGATGACTTCTTTGCGCCGATAGCCAGAGATGGCGCAGCAATCATCGAAGTGGATCTGCGCCTGATGAAAGCCCTGATCAGCCTTGCTCAGATCGATCCCGCTTTGTTCAAAGCCGTTTGCGTGAGGCACGCGAATATCCTGTTGAGAAGATCAGACAGCGCCTTGGCTTTGAACGAGGAAAAGTGCCAACTAAGGACACTGGCAGACAAGTTGCTGTTTAACTAACCAGCCTCACTACTAAGGTACGAAAGCTGCATAGAGCGCTCAAAAGCCAATTTGATGACGCCCTCTATGAAGCCTTTTTACCTTACCTCCACCAGACTCGCGCCTTCCATGCTCACCAAAGCACTGCTTGGCTTCATTGCTCTAGTGTGTCTCTCGTTGATTTTGGCTACAGCCTGGCAGATGAATCAGTCCAAGCGTGAGCGCGTAGCTACAGCCAAAATTGCGGTTTCAAACATCGTTCTTGCCGCCGAGCAGCAAGCTCGGGATACGGTACGACAAGCTGATAATACGCTGCGTGATCTCGTGGAGCGAGTGGAGCGCGACGGTTTAGAGGGGGCTCAGCAAGCTCGACTGGCGAAACTGATGGCCCAGGATGTGGTGAATGTGGACGGCATCCAGGGGCTTTTCATCTACGATGCCCAAGGCAACTGGGTCGCCAACTCCTTTTCCCAAGGTATACAGGTGAAAAACAACAGCGACCGCGCGTACTTTGCGTATCACCGCGATAACGCCGATGAGTCCATCCACGTCGGTTCCATTGTCGAGAGTCGCATTACGGGGGAGATGGTTATCCCTATCAGTCGACGCATCAATGCTGCCGACGGTACGTTTGCAGGTGTGGCATTAGCGACTGTGCCCGTTGCCTATTTCCAATCATTCTTCAAGCGCATGGATGTGGACGACAAGGGCGTTATTTTTCTCGCGCTGAACAATGGCGACTTGCTGGCTCGGCGACCGACAATGACGGCACTTATGACAACCAATGTGGCCAAAGGGGATCTTTTCACCAGTTACCTGCCATACAGCGATAGCGGTACCGCTGTGATCAAGTCTGTAGTGGATGGCGTGGAAAGGATTTATGCCTATCGGCGGGTTTCCGGGTTACCCATCGTCGCTGCTGCTGGCGTTTCCTGCCAGCATGTATTCGCCCCCTGGTGGGCCTATGCGTATCGATCCATGGCTCTGGTGGCTATGATCACTTTATCTTTGGCTTCGCTAGGTCTCTTGTTGTACAGGCAAATTCAGCACTTGATCACTGCGGAAAGTGAGCTGAGCAGCGCCCGAACCGAGCTTGAGGTCATCGCTCAGACCGACAGTCTGACGCATTTGGCCAATCGACGTTGCTTCGACGCTACGTTGCAAAAAGAGTGGGGACGAGCGTCTCGAAATAACGCGGTCATTGCGATCATTTTGTTGGATATCGACTGGTTCAAACAATACAACGACTGCTACGGCCATCTGCGGGGGGACGACTGCCTGCGCCAGGTAGCCGGGATCATCGGAAGCTGCATCAACCGGGCTGGCGATCTAGCGGCACGGTATGGCGGTGAGGAGTTCGTGATCCTGCTAGCTGAAACAGATTTAGCGGGTGCTTTGAGCGTTGCCGAAAAAGTCAGGTTATCCATTGAAAACTCATTTATAGAGCACTCCGGCAGTCCAGTGGGGAATGTAACAATCAGTTCAGGTGTGGTGGCGATCAACGCACCGGAGAAGGAGGGCTATATAGCCGCCCTGAGGGAAGCAGATCTACTTCTTTACTCTGCTAAAACCAAAGGTCGCAACTGCGTCGAGGGACGAGCAATGGCCGACACCACCAGAAAGCAGTTCATATGCCAGCCCGTTCTAGGCACAGGCCAATGCTGATTATGGCCGACTTGCTGCCCGTCTCGCCTTCTGAACCCCATTGCCATGCACCCCAATTGCGATGGGTGTAGGCCTTTGGTGCCGCTGGCCTGATCATTCAACCTGCTTCGTTGCCTTTGAATATGCATGCCAGGTTTTGACAGCCGTCCAGCAGCCACATCGCCTCTTGACGAAAAGCTTAAAGTTTCCAATTTTGGGTCGATAGCTTGTTGAATATGTCAACCATCATTGGAGAGCAGGAATCTAACATGCGCCTTAGAAATCTCAATTTAGCGCCACGAGCGGCCCTGTTTTTCACTTCAATCATCATTCTAGTTTTTGTGCTGGGTATATTCGCAGTCCTCCAAATGGGCAAGCTACGGGATGCCGAAAAAGACGTCGAACTCAATTGGATGGCCAGCATCCGACAAACTGCGTTGATGGACAAAGCGACACTTCGCCTGAGGCTCGAGACCCAGCGAGGCCTCGCTGACCCTCAATCCATTCAAAAGAACATTGAAAACTTCGCTGGCTATCGCAAGGCTTTCACCGATGTGGTGGCGGGCTATGAGCCACTGATAGCGAGCGATAAAGAGCGCTCGTTTTACACGCCAGTAAAAAACAGCGCCGATGCCTATTCCAAACAACTGGATATTCTCGAACCGTTGATGAGACAAGGTGACATAGCCTCAGCGGTCAACCTGGTGAGTACAGGTATCCGCCCGCTCACGAATGCGATGGAGCAGCAGATTAAAGACTTGACCAATTTTAACAACGAGGGTGCAGCTCGGGCTGGGCAAACCGCAACCGATCTCTATAACAACGGCCTGTGGCTTGTCGTTGGCCTTATAACGGGCGTAGTCATTTTGACGATTGGCTTGGCATTACTGCTGACGAAAAGTATTACCTCTCCGATTAACGATGCGTTGTCCGTCGCGGAGCGTATCGCGGCCAGTGACCTCTCCAAGGAGGTATTGGTTAGCGGGACTGATGAAGCAGGGCGATTGTTGAAAGCACTTGCGCAGATGCAGACAAACCTGCGCAACACGATTCTGCAGATATCCGACTCGTCCACCCAACTGGCCTCTGCGTCAGAAGAGATGACAGCGGTCACTGAGGAGTCGAGTCGTGGTCTTGTCGCCCAAAATGACGAGGTCAATCAAGCAGCCACAGCGGTCACAGAAATGAGCGCGGCAGTTGATGAGGTCGCACGTAATGCGGAGTCAGCTTCTGAAGAGTCGAAGCGTACCCAAGGGTATACAGAGGTCGGTTTGGCGCGGGTGGCTCAGACGTTAAAGTCAATTCAAACGCTGAACGGTAACGTTGAAAACACCAGCGAGCAGATTCAAGGGTTGTCAGATCGTGCCCAGAGCATCACTAAAGTGGTCGAGGTGATTCGGGCAATTGCAGAACAAACCAACCTGTTGGCTTTGAACGCAGCCATTGAGGCAGCACGCGCAGGCGAGCAAGGTCGTGGGTTTGCGGTGGTTGCGGACGAAGTAAGAGCTTTGGCCCATCGCACTCAAGTGTCGACCCAGGAAATCGAGCAGATGATCGCTGCCATCCAGAACGATTCTGATCTGGCCGTGAAGGCAATGAACACGAGCCGAGACCTTGCGACCGAATCGCTTGGCGTCGCCCAGGAAGCCAGTACCTCGCTGGATCAGATAGCCACGGCCATTGTTCAGATCAATGAACGTAACCTCATGATCGCGACGGCCTCTGAAGAACAATCGCATGTAGCCCGCGAGGTTGATCGCAATCTGGTCAGTATCCGCGAGTTAGCAGCGCAAAACGCTGCGGGTGCCAGCCAGACAGCAAGTGCATGCGGTGAAATGTCAAAACTGGCTGTTAACCTGAATCAGTTGGTTAACCGATTTGTGGTATGACAAAGGCTTTAGGGAAGCTGAGGGCTAACCTCGGACTAGCCAGGCACTGAAAGCAACGTGCCCGAAATGCTCAGGTTTTCTGATTACGCGGCAATTCCGATAAATCGGGATTGCCTCAAGCGTAATGGTTGTTCCCGGCATTAAACGTCCCAAATGACTGAATTGGCAAAGCGCACACGATTAGTCTCAATATTCAGCCTGACTCAGTGTGTTCAGAAAAGGGGGGGATGCCCGTACGCTTACAGCTCGAACACATCCTCAAGGGCACAATCCATCGTATGCCAACTTATCGATGGACCCTCCTGTAGGTTCCACTTGGAATTACTTGGCCAACCACCGATAACCCGTTCACGAGGCTCGGCGTTGGAGCGAACGGCAAACTGAGCCTTGAAGGTGGCAGGGGTGTGCCAGACACAAAACTTTTCCTTCCTTTGAGCCCCAGGCATCTTCTATTCGCTTGTGTTGGCTATCGACCCCCTCAACGAGGCACCACGCTGAGTCTTACCGAAGCAGCATTTATTTGGACGATGATCCTCAATGGTGCCAACCGCTACGTATTTGCAACGGATATACAGGATATCGATGAGATCAAGTCTCGCACTGTCTCTCGTGACCTATTTGATGCAGATGCGAAGCTTTGGGCGGGGCGGACTCTGTGCGAACATCTCACGGGGTTTTCATGGCACCGGCAACTTATGCGTTAGCGCGCTTGGAGTGAAAGGCGTCAGGCGAAGTTGGGATGGTTACCCGTTACAATAGCCAGCTTACTTGGGAGCCCCCATGACCTCGTTACCCATCGATGCCGTCCTGCCAGCCCTGCGCCAGGCCCTGATCACGCGCCATGAAGCCGTACTCGAAGCCCCTCCCGGCGCGGGCAAGACCACGCGCGTGCCGCTTGCGCTGCTTGAGGAGACTTGGCTGGCCGCGCAGACCATTCTGATGCTGGAGCCTCGGCGACTGGCCGCAAGAGCAGCCGCCGAGCGGTTGGCCAGTGAGCTGGGCGAGAAGGTCGGTGAGACGGTGGGTTATCGAATCCGTCTGGAAAGTCGGGTCGGCCCGAAGACGCGTATTGAAGTGGTGACTGAGGGGATTCTCACGCGTCGTTTGCAGGACGACCCTGCGCTGGAAGGTGTGGGGCTGCTGATTTTCGATGAGTTTCACGAGCGCAGTCTGGACGCCGATCTGGCATTGGCCCTGAGCCTCAATGGTCGTGAGCTGTTTCGTGACGATCAGCCGCTGAAGATTCTGCTGATGTCGGCCACGCTGGAAGGCGAGCGGCTGGCGGCGTTGCTGGACGATGCGCCGGTAGTGCGCAGCGACGGGCGGATGTTTCCGGTGACGATGCAGTGGGGGCGTCCTTTTCAGCCGGGTGAATTCATCGAGCCGCGTGTCGTGCAGACGGTGCTGGATGCGCTGGGCAGCGAGTCCGGCAGCCTGCTTGTGTTTCTGCCGGGGCAGGCCGAGATTCGTCGGGTCAACCAGCAACTGGCGGAAGCACTGGGTGAGCGCGCCGACATTCTGCTGTGCCCTTTGCACGGCGAGCTTGATCTGAATGCGCAACGCGCGGCTATCGAACCGTCTCCCAAGGGCACGCGCAAGGTGGTGCTGGCGACCAACATTGCGGAAACCAGTCTGACCATCGACGGCGTGCGCGTGGTGATCGATGCCGGCTTGGCGCGGGTGCCGCGTTTCGATCCGGGCAGCGGCATGACGCGTCTGGAAACACAGCGTATCTCCCGTGCCAGCGCCACCCAGCGCGCCGGGCGGGCAGGGCGGCTGGAGCCGGGCGTGTGTTACCGGCTGTGGTCCGAAGCGCAGCACGATCAACTGGCCGCCTACGGGGCGGCAGAAATTCTTCAGGCGGACCTCGCCGGGCTCGCGCTGCAACTGGCTAGCTGGGGCGTCACGCCTGCGCAACTGGTCTGGCTGGATGTACCGCCAGCCGCGGCTTATGCACAGGCGCAGGATTTGTTGGTGCGTCTGGAGGCATTGAACAATCAGCCGGGTCAGCCGCCAGCCCTGACGCCACACGGTCAGGCGATGGCTGAGCTGCCTGCTCATCCGCGCATCGCCCATCTGCTGTTGCGCGGCCATGCGCTAGGGCTGGGCGAACTGGCGTGCGACGTGGCGGCCTTGCTGGGCGAGCGCGATATCTTGCGCGGCGCTGGCGCGGACCTGCACAGCCGCCTGACCCTGCTGGCCGGCACCGAACGCGCGGCGCGCGGCGCACAAGGCGGGGTACAACGGGCCAGACAACTGTCGCGGCAATATCGCGGTTATCTGCGCGGCGCGGCGAGCAGCCCGGTCAGCGATCCGGACCACTCCCGCTGGCTGGGCGCCTTGCTGGCGCTGGCTTACCCGGATCGCGTCGCACAGCAACGCCGAGCGGGCGGAGCGGAATACCGATTGGCCAACGGCCGCGCGGCACTGTTCGCCGAGGCGGATGCGCTGATGAAACAGCCATGGCTGGTCATCGCGGATTTGGGCAGCCGCCAGGGCCAGCGTGAAGAACGCATTTACCTCGCCGCCGAGTTCGATCCGGCACTGTTCGACTCGGTGTTGGCCGAGCAGGTCATCAGCGTGGACCAGATCGACTGGGACGAACGCGAAGGTGTATTCCGCGCCGAACGACAGCGCAAAGTCGGTGAACTGATCATCAGTCGCGAACCACTGACCGGCCTCGACGACGCAACCCGCAGCCATGCGTTGCTGGCGCTGGTGCGTCGCAAAGGCCTGGAATTGCTGCCGTGGACGCCCGAACTGCGCCAGTGGCAGGCGCGTGTCGCGCTGTTGCGCAGCCTGGATATCGAGAAAAGCTCAGCGAGCGAGTGGCCTGATCTGAGCGACGCACAACTGCTGGCGACACTCGAAAACTGGCTGATGCCCTACCTGGGCAAAGTCACCCGGCTCAGCCATTTCAGCCAGCTCGACCTGTCATCCATCCTGCGCAACCTCCTGCCATGGCCATTGCCGCAACAGTTGGAGGCGCAGGCACCCCAGACTCTGCAAGTGCCCTCCGGCTCGAATATCCGTATCGACTACAGCGAGCATCCGCCGATTCTGTCGGTGCGGCTGCAAGAGCTGTTTGGCTTGTCCGATACGCCGCGTATCGCCAATGGGCGGCAGGTGCTGAAACTGCACTTGCTGTCCCCGGCACGCCGCCCGGTGCAGGTGACGCAGGACCTGGCTAACTTTTGGCGGTCGACCTATATAGATGTGAAGAAGGACTTGAAGGGGCGTTATCCCAAGCATTACTGGCCAGATGATCCATTGGTGGCGGAGGCTACGGCTCGGGTCAAGCCTAGGGGCACTTGAGGTCTGTAAACCAATGCACTGATTTTGAGACCAATATGAGCATTCTGCGCTATAGCTGCGCAAACTTGCTGTGCAATGTATCTGGCTTGGAACACCTGATCAGATGTTGGATATCCAAAGAACCACAGAACACCAGGGCGCAAAGCCCTGGCAGGCAGCAGATGTCACTTTTTCTTTTTAGCCGGCTTTTCAGCCTTTTCTGATTTCTTGGCCTTTTCCGGCTTGCTATCAGCTTTTTTGGCAGCTTTCTTTGGCTCGGTGTCTTTTTTCTTGTCTTTCTTTTCGGAAGACTTGGAAAGCGTCGAGGCCGCTTCAGATTTCTTGGCCGGTGATGCTTTCTTGTCTTTCAGATCCTTGCTGGCTTTCGAGGCTTCGCCTTTGCTTTTCTTGTCATCTTTAGCCACGTTGATCACCCTTTGGTGTATGCCGGTATTGGCACGACGTCCATGGAAGTATCCATGGGCTAATCATTAGGCGAACGCGCTGAGAAACGGTTCAAACTGTTTTGACACTGTCGGCTGTGAGAGCGCTATTCGAAAGTTTGGTGGCCAGCCAGAGTATTGAAACCTGAATGCTGCTCGCTCCCTCAAGGCAAAACCGGCAACAAAAACCGCCCGATCACCGGCAAGTGATCAGAGATCAACAACGTGTCATCCCTGCGCACCCTCGCACTCACTCGCTTCAAACTCGGGCTGTAAAACAGGTAATCCACCGTCCGGTCCGGCCCGTTGATGCGGCTGTCGTTGGGGAAGCGCGTCAGCCATTTGCTGCGGTCGATGCCGCTGGATTCGGCGTTGTCGGGGATCATCGGGTATTTTTCCCACAGCGCGTGCAGCTCGCTGTCGGCGGCGTAGCCGAGGCGTTGCTGCTCGGGGAGGCGCTGGTATTGGCCCAGCGGCAGCAGGTTGAAGTCGCCGCCGATCAGCCAGGGCGTGCCGCCGCTTTCCAGCTTGTCCAGCTGCGTTTCAGTGGCCGCGACCTGTTTTTGTGCGGTGTCGCCGGCGTGTCTGGCGGTGGTCAGGCTGGTGTTGATGACGGCCAGTTTGCCGCCGTCACGCAAGGGTAGGTAGCTGACCAGCAAGGCATCCTTTGGCTGGAACTGACGGCTGATGATGTTGGCGTCGGGCACCGGCAGTTGTATACGTTCGGCGCTGTCGATGTGGAAGCGGCTGAGGGTCGCGAGTTTTCTGCCGACGCTGCCCCAGATATGCGGGTTGGGTACGAACTCTGCCTTCCAGTAGAAGGCCTGCGTGCTGCACGGGTAGAGGTCCGCCACACGTTCCTTGATCAGCGCCAGCTGATCCTGATAGTCGGAGTTCTTGGCGCCATCGTCGACGCCTTGCAGCAGCACGATGTCGGGCTGTTCGTCACGGATGACCCGCGCCACTTCATCCAGATTGTAGGCAAGGTCTTCATGGGTCGGGCGTTCGTCCGGGCCGCTGCCGTCGGCCATGTCGTACCAGAACACATAGCGTTTACCCGCCAGGTACTGGATGTTCCAGGTCATGACTTTCAGCGCTTGCCCCGGCACCAGTTTCGGTGCTTCGACCGCTGGGTTGCAGCTCGCCGTGAGTAATTCACGGGCTGGAGGGCGCCAGGTCAGTTGGAAAACCAGTAACAGCAATACGGCGACCAGCAGCAAGCCGTACAGGGTCAGACGTAGCAGTAAACGGGGCATCGGCTCGACTTGGAGCGCCTGGCGCTCAGTGAGGGATTCGGCATTGAGCATACCGAATCGACGCACCTGACGTCAGCCTTTGCTTCAGGCGCGGTGTGCGGGTTCGCTGATCAGCATGAACAGGCGGAACGTCACGATGGTGGTGAACAGTTGCAGGAAGCTGCCGATGCTGTCGGTGATCACGGAAACCGCTGCGCTTTGCGGTTCCGGAAACAGGTATAGGCTGGCGCCCTCGAGCAGCCACAGGGGAATGTAGACGCTCAGTACGCACACCAGAATGCGCGTGAAGTGTCCGGTGGTCATCTGCATGCTTTCGCGCATGGCCATGAACGGCGTGAGTTTGCGCAGAACCAGCAGGTATTCGCTGAACGCCAGTTTGATCATTACCCAGATGCCGGGTACCACAAACAGTGAGAGGCCGAACATGATCAGCAGGGTGCTCATGGCCGACAGCACGGCGAAGGTCGGCCACAGGCGCACGGCCATGGCCAGTACATCGCGGGTGTGTACGTCCTCGCCACGGCTGCGTGCGTCGAGAAACAGGATCAGCGCGGCTGTATAGACAGGGTAGAAGAACAGTCCGATCACCAATGCATAGGCAGGCGAAGTGTCGGCGGACATGGCGCTGCCCAGCGCTTGTTTGGCCAGCACTTCAAGGATCACGACAGGCAGGCACAGCAGCGCGATGCTGCCCAGATTACGCCGAAAGAAATAAAGCGAATCCTGGATGATGTTCAACGGGTTCATGGAGATAGATCGCAGGCTAAAAGCAGGCGCACACTTTAGCCCATGCCCCCTGTCTAACCAAGCGCAGTGGTTTTCGGCGCACGGCTTGTTATCTTTTTCTTCATGTCATTGAAGCGCGTCGATGAGGCCCCATTTTCTGCACATGGTCCTGCTATTGCGGCAGGGAAGAATTCCAGTGGCAACTCAGTGAGGTGGTCATGAACAGCGAAGAGCAAACCCTGATTGATGGTCTTTTCTCGAAACTGAAAGACGCTGAAACGGCATCCGCCCCGCGAGATGCTGCGGCCGAGGCGCGTATCAAGGAGCATTTGACCCGCCAGCCCGCTGCGCCGTACTACATGACGCAGGCGATTCTGGTTCAGGAAGCAGCCGTCAATCAGCTCAATCAGCAGGTAAAACAGCGTGATGAGCAGATTCAGCAGTTGCAGGCCGAGCTTCAGCAGGCCAGGGGGCAGTCCTCGTCCGCGCCAGCGAGTGGCGGGTTTTTGTCGAGTATCTTTGGCAGCAGCGCACCGCGCGCCTCGCAGCCGCAACCGAGCCAGCCTTCCAGTGGCGGCTGGCGTGATGGTGGTGGTTTCAATCCTGCACCTGCGCCCGCAGCGCCACAGGGCGGTTATGCCGCGCCTGCTCCGGCTGCCGGCAGCGGCTTTCTTGGCGGGGCGCTGAAGACCGCGGCCGGTGTAGCGGGCGGTGTGCTGCTGGCAGAGGGCATCAGCAGCATGTTCAGCCACCACAGCCAGCCGCAGGAGATCGTCGAAGTCATTCACGACGCGCCACAGGCTCAGGACACCGGCTCGTTCAATGATCAGGGCGGTTGGGGACAGCCGGATCAGCAGTACACGGCTGACGACAGTTTCGACGATGGTGGTGACATGTTCTCTGACGATGATTCGTTCGTTTGAGGACGTGACGGTCGTTCTTCACGTTCCAGCGCTCATCGTTATGCACAAATCTCCAAGAGCCCGAAAAGCGTGACTTTCGGGCTTCTGCCCGCAGGTCGGGGGCGGCGATCCGCTTTGCTCACGAATACGATGGTGCAGATGCTCCATTTTCAGGGGTTACCGACCTCTTCGCGAGCAAGTTCGCTCCCACGGCCTGCGGCCAGAATCAAGAGCAGACTTGTGTATAACGATGAGCGCTGGAGCGTGGGAACGATAATCTGTGCCATGCCGCTCGGGCCTCGCAGCGGCCGATACCGATCCATCCCTCAATTCCTTCCTCAAACTGGCATACTGGGCGCCGATTCACGTTCCGGATCGCTGTAACCCGTGGGCATGTTGCCCGCCATGAGGAATTGCGGTGAAGAAGATCGCGGTGTTCGCCGACGTGCAGAACCTGTATTACACCGTGCGCCAGGCGCATGGCTGTCATTTCAATTACGCCGCCTTGTGGGCGGATATCAGCAAGCGCGGCGAGATCGTTCACGCGTTTGCGTATGCCATTGATCGTGGCGACAGCAAGCAACAGCAGTTCCAACAGATCCTGCGCAATCTGGGGTTCACGGTCAGGCTCAAGCCGTACATCCAGCGCAGCGACGGTTCGGCCAAAGGGGACTGGGATGTCGGCATCACCATCGATATTATGGATTTCGCGCCGCAAGTGGACGAAATCGTGCTGGCGTCGGGTGATGGCGATTTCGACATGTTGCTCGAACGCGTGATCAGCAAGCATGGGGTCGAGGCGGTCGCCTACGGCGTACCGGGGCTGACCGCGAATTCGTTGATACGCGCCGCCAGCCGTTACGTGCCGATCGAAGGCGCGTTGTTGTTGAAATGAATTTACAGGGCCAGGCCAGTGTTGGAACGTATTGCAGTCATCGACTTTGAAACCACCGGTATCTCCCCAGGCCATAGCTGCCGGGCGACCGAGATTGCGGTGGTGATCATGGAGCAGGGGCGTATCGTCGAGCGTTTTCAGAGCTTGATGAATGCGGGCGTGCGTATTCCTGCGTTCATCGAAGGGTTGACCGGCATCAGCAACAACATGATTCGTACCGCCCCCAGCGCCGAGCGGGTGATGGGCGATGTGGCGGATTTCGTCGGCTCGACACCGCTGGTGGCGCACAACGCCTCGTTCGACCAGAAGTTCTGGGATTACGAGCTGTCACGTATCCAGCGCACGCGCGAACAGAGCTTTGCCTGTTCACTGCTGCTGGCCCGACGTCTGATGCCGGGCGCACCGAACCACAAGCTCGGCACGTTGACCCGCTATGCGCGCCTGCCCGACACCGGCAAGGCTCACCGGGCGATGGCCGATGCGGAAATGGCGGCCAACCTGACGGCGTACCTGACCAACGAATTGCGCCAGACCCACGGTATCTCAGCCATCTCCCACCAGATGCTGTGCTCCCTGCAGAAAGTCCCCGCCGCGAAGATCAACGAAACGCTGAAGCGTCAGCGCGGCGTCTGACCGGTCAGTGCTCTTGCTTGCCATTGCTGATCAAGTAATCGGCCGGCAGGCTGCGTTCCACTGCCGTTGACAGCACGATTGATGTCTTGCTGAAGCCAAACTTGGCGATCCGGTTGATCAGGTCTTCCAGGTGCGGCATCGAATCGACCGCCGCGCGCATGATCACACATGGGTCGCCCGTCACCCGGTAGCACTGGATCAGTTCGGGGACTTTCCACAGTTCCTTGTACGCCTGCTGATTGCCGTGACTGCCCATGCGCAACTCGATCAGGCACTGAATCGGCAAGCCGACTTTCGACAGGTCAACCTTCGCTTCGTAGCCGGTAATCACACCACTGGCCTCCAGCTTGGCGACCCGCTCGGCCACGGCGGGCGCGGACAGATTGACCAGCTTCGCCAACTGCGCAAAAGACGCCCGGCCATTTTTCAGCAGCTCATCAAGCAGAATCCGATCGTATTTATCCAGGGTCATGGCGTGCCTCGTACCGTGCGGTAGGCAATTTTAAAATAAAAGGAAAGCAGGTCTTACAAGCATTGAATCGTAAGTTTCAGCGCGGTTTAAACAGGTTTGTCTGCTTAATATCTGCCTTGGGCCTTCATACAATAGGTCAACCATAACAATGATCCCAGGGCCTTGCCATGCCTCAGTCCGTTCGTGTTTCACCTTTGCTCATCGGTGCCTTTCTGGCCTTGTACCTGATCTGGGGTTCTACCTATCTGGTGATCCGCATTGGTGTGGAGTCATGGCCACCGTTGATGATGGCGGGTGTGCGCTTTCTGATTGCCGGCTGCCTGATGTATGGCTTTCTGCGGTTTCGCGGCGTGCCTGCGCCGACCTGGCGCGAGTGGAAAGCCGCGTTCGTGATCGGCTTCCTGCTGCTGGCCTGCGGTAACGGCGGTGTGACCCTGGCTGAACACGCAGGCGTTGCATCTGGCGTTGCAGCACTGGCGGTGGCGACCATGCCGCTGTTTACCCTGCTGTTCGGCCTGTTCTGGGGCAATCGCACCACTAACCTTGAGTGGGCGGGCATCGTGCTGGGCCTGATCGGCATCGGCCTGCTGAACCTCGGCTCCAATTTGCAGGCCAGCCCTTATGGCGCCGCCGTGGTGATCTTTGCCGCCGCAGCCTGGGCGTTCGGTTCGGTGCTGAGCAAGCACTTGCCGTTGCCGAAAGGCCCGATGGCCAGTGCGGCGGAAATGATCACGGCGGGAGCGACGCTGCTGATCGGCAGTGCCTTGAGTGGCGAGCGTCTGGCGCATATGCCGACGGCGGCGGGCTGGGGTGCGCTGCTGTATCTGGTGGTGTTCGGCTCTATCGTCGCGTTCAGCGCTTATATGTACTTGCTCAAGAACGTGCGTCCGGCTGCGGCGACCAGCTACGCCTACGTCAACCCGGCCGTGGCAGTGATGCTCGGCGTGGTGTTCGCTGGCGAAACGATCGGTGTCGAAGAGTGCATGGCCATGGTGGTGATCATCAGCGCCGTCGTGCTGATTGGCCTGCCGCAATGGCGCAGGTCGCCGCCGCAAGAGGTTGTATCGACACGCACAAGCTAACCGAGGCGCGCCGGACAGGTTAAACTGCGCGCCTTGCGTTGAATCTTTCCTACGGTATTACCATGACATTCGCCTCTCTCGGCCTGATCGAACCCTTGCTGCGCGCCCTCGAAGCGCTCGGTTACCAGACTCCGACGCCTGTACAGACCCAGGCAATTCCTCCGGTACTGGCGGGCCGCGATCTGATGGCAGCTGCGCAGACCGGCACCGGCAAGACCGCAGGTTTTGCCCTGCCGCTGCTGCAACGGCTGACCATGGAAGGCCCGAAAGTCGCTCCCAACTCAATTCGCGCGCTGGTGCTGGCGCCGACCCGTGAGCTGGCCGATCAGGTTCACGAAAGTATTCGTCAGTACGCCGAGCACCTGCCGCTGACCACCTACGCGGCTTACGGCGGCGTGAGCATCAACCCGCAGATGATGAAGCTGCGCAGGGGCGTGGACGTGCTGGTCGCGACCCCCGGTCGCTTGCTCGATCTGCATCGTCAGAACGCGGTCAAGTTCTCCCAGTTGCAGACGCTGATCCTCGATGAAGCCGACCGTATGCTCGACCTGGGCTTTGCCGAGGAATTGCGCGGTATCTATGCCGTGCTGCCCAAGCAGCGCCAGACACTGCTGTTCTCTGCGACGTTCTCCGACGAGATTCGTCTGCTGGCCGCGCAGATGCTCAATGACCCGCTGACCATCGAAGTCAGCCCGCGCAACGTCGCGGCGTCTTCGGTCAAGCAATGGGTCGTGACCGTCGACAAGAAACGCAAGGCGGATCTGTTCATCCATCTGATGAAGAAACATCGCTGGGGTCAGGTGCTGGTGTTCGCCAAGACCCGGGTTGGCGTCGATCAACTGGTGGATCGCTTGCAGGCGCTGGGCATGAACGCCGACGGTATTCACGGCGACAAGCCGCAGGCCACCCGCCAGCGTGCGCTGGACCGCTTCAAGAGCAACGAAGTGAAGATTCTGGTGGCCACCGACGTGGCGGCGCGCGGTCTGGACATCGATGACCTGCCGACTGTGGTCAACCTGGACCTGCCGATCGTGGCCGAGGATTACATTCACCGTATTGGCCGCACCGGCCGTGCGGGGCTGACGGGCGAGGCGATTTCGCTGGTGTGTGCCGATGAGGTCGAGTTGCTGTCAGCCATCGAAGTGCTGACCCGCCAGACCCTGGAGCGCAAGGAAGAGCAGGACTTCGAACCGGAGCATCGCGTGCCGAGTACGGATGCCAGCGGCCAGATCCTGAAAAAGCCCAAGAAACCGAAAAAACCCAAAGTGTCGGGCAGCAAGCGCAACCTGGGCAAATGGGTCGACAGCGGCGAGTCCGAGCCTGCGCCGGTGGTCAAACCGGTACGCAAGGTCCCGGTTTTCAACACCGGCCCGCGCAAGAAGAAGCCGTGATATACACATGTGAGAGCGAGCCGGGCGACGCTTCGCTTGCTCCCTAAGAGGCCATGACAGACTTTGGAAGTAGGGCGGCAGGACCATCGTCTTCGTGAGCAAGCTCACTCCCACAGAAGGATTTATGTATAACGCTGAGCGCAGAGCATACGCACAGGAATCACTGTGAGTTCAGCCACTCCACCATCCCCAACCCCGCAGCGCGGCCGCTGGCGAAGCAGGCGGTCAGCAGGTAGCCGCCGGTTGGCGCTTCCCAGTCGAGCATTTCACCGGCGCAGAATACGCCTGGCAATTGCCTGAGCATCAGACGTTCGTCCATGGCCTCGAAGGTGACGCCCCCTGCGGTGCTGATGGCCTCATCGATGGGGCGTGGTTTGATCAGGGGCAGTGGCAACGCCTTGATCGCCTCGCTCAACAACAGCGGATCGGCAAACGCTTCACGAGGCGCAAGCTCGCGCAGCAGCGCTGCCTTCGCGCCGTCCAGCCCCAATTGGCTGTGCAAATGCTTGGACATCGAGCGCGAGCCGCGCGGTTTGCTCAGGGCTTTGTGAATGTCCGACAGCGTTTTGCCGGGCAGCAGATCGATATCCACAACCGCTGAGCCGTGCAGGTTGATTTGTTCACGAATCTGCGCCGACAGCGCATACACCAGGCTGCCTTCGACACCCGTCGCAGTCAGCACGCATTCGCCCAGGCGCAGAGCGTGGCCATGCAGGCCCATCGCGATATTCTTCAGCGGCGCACCGGCAAACTTGTCGCGCAGCAGGTCGCTCCAGGCGCTCACCTCGAAACCACAGTTGGCGGCCTGCAAAGGCGCAACCTCGACCTGCTGTGCTTGCAGCCATGGCAGCCAGGCCCCGTCAGACCCCAGCCGCGCCCAACTGGCACCGCCCAGCGCCAGCAACGTGGCTGCAGGTTTGATTGCCAGTTCATCGTCAGCATGAGTGATGCGCAGGCTGCCATCAGCCTTCCAGCCTAACCAGCGATGCCGCGTGTGAATCGTGACACCCGCATCACGCAGCCGCTTGAGCCAGGCGCGTAGCAGGGGGGCTGCTTTCATGTCTGTGGGAAACACGCGCCCCGAGCTGCCGACAAAGGTCTCGATACCCAGCGCATGAATCCACTGGCACAGGGCATCAGCGTCAAAGCCGCGCAACAGCGGTGCGATCATTGGCGAACGTTCGGCATAGCGCGCCAGAAATGCCGGGTAGGGCTCGGAGTGGGTGATATTCATACCGCCCACCCCGGCGAGCAGAAACTTGCGCCCAACCGACGGCATGGCGTCGTACAGATCGACCTTCAGCCCGGCCTGGCTCAATACTTCTGCTGCCATCAACCCTGCAGGGCCGCCTCCGATGATGGCGACGGTTCGGGCAGCGGAGGGGGCGAGGTCGGTCATGGTCAGCGAAATATCGATAGCAGAGGGGTGGGGCATTCTACCCGAGCGTTCTTTCAAGGTGTGGCGCACGTCATGGCCTGCGACTCAAGCGAAGTACCGAGCGGGGTCACAAGCCCATGTCGTTCCAGACCCGTTGTGCACTGTGGTGGAGAATCCCGTGGCGTCTTGCCAGTGCCCGGCGGTCCTTGCTGTAGCCACCGCCAATCACGCCCATGACCGGAATGTCGCGGCCCAGACAATGGCGCAGCACCGCTTCGTCGCGATTGGCCAGCCCCTGGTCGGTGAGCTGCAGATAACCCAGCGCATCATCCTTGTGGACATCGACCCCTGCGTCATACAGCACCAGGTCCGGCTTGTAGAACGGCAGCAGGTAGTTGAGCAGGTCGTCGACCACGTTGAGGTAATCGGCGTCGCCCATGCCCATCGGCAGCGGGATGTCCCAGTCGCTCTGCGCCTTGCGTGCCGGGAAGTTCTTTTCGCAGTGCAGCGAGACGGTAATGGCGTCCTCGGTATCAGCCAGAATGCGCGCCGTGCCGTCACCCTGATGCACATCGCAGTCGAAGATCAGCACCTTGTCCACGCGGCCGCTTTGCAGCAGGAACTGACTGATCACCGCCAGGTCATTGAAAATGCAGAAACCCGCCGGGTAGTCATAGTGCGCATGGTGGGTGCCGCCCGCCAGATGGCAGGCCAGACCATGCTTGAGAGCCTGCTCGGCAGTCAGCAGTGAGCCGCCCACCGCACGGATGGTTCGGCGTGCCAGAGCCTCGCTCCATGGCAGCCCGAGACGTCGCTGGTCTTCGCGCGACAGATCGCCGTCAAGGTAGCGGTTAATGTAGGAAGGATCGTGAGCCAGCGCCAGAATGTCCGCCGGGCACAACTCGGGACGCATTAATTGAACGTCACTGGTCAGGCCGCTGTCGATCAAGTAATCGCGCAACAAACGAAACTTGTCCATCGGGAAGCGATGATCCGCCGGGAAATCCGGGCTGTAGTCTTCGTGGTAGATAAGCGGTAGGGACATTTTGCGTCCGTTGAAGGGCCGAAACCCGATAGTGCCAGTAAAGTATCCGCACGCCCAGTTGTGTGGCGCACTGGATACCCGCACTGACGCCCACTCATGTCTCGTTACACGGGGGAATCGATGGAACCGATACTCAAGCTTGATAGCGCCCGACTGCTGATGCGGCAGTGGCGTGACGATGACTTGCCAGCGTTCGCCGACATGTGTGCGGACCTTCGTGTCATGCGCTATTTTCCGCAACCCCTTAGCCGTCTTGAAAGTGCTGCCATGATCGGACGGTTGCGTGGTCATTTTGCCGAGCTGGGCTTCGGGTTCTGGGCGCTGGAGCGCAAGGATACCGGCGAATTCATCGGTTTTACCGGGCTGCATGTCGTGGGTTTCAAGGCACCTTTTACGCCCGCTGTGGAAATCGGTTGGCGGCTGGCTTATGACCACTGGGGCCTGGGCTTTGCCAGCGAGGCGGCCTGGACCGCGCTGGGCTGTGGTTTCGAACGCCTGGAGCTGAAGGAGATCGTGTCGTTTACCGCGGTCAATAATCAGCCGTCGCAAAAGGTCATGCAGGCAATCGGCATGCAGCAGGATGAGTCCGGCAACTTCGATCACCCCAATCTGGAGGACGGCCACCCGCTCAAGCCGCACGTGCTGTACCGGATCAGTCATGAGCAGTGGCTCAAGACGCTGAAGCCTTGATCAGGGTGTAGATTGAATTAAGCCAACCATTTTAAATCTGTATCATTCCATTCCAGTGGGATGGGCTTGAGGCCTGTCGGAAAATGCAGCGACTGCCGTTGCCGTACCAGTGCAAAGTCGATGTATGAGAGGAATGAGAATGAGCCAAGTGCTGGATGATCTGGTTGAGTTGCTGACGCTGGAAGCCATTGAAGAAAACCTGTTCCGCGGGCATAGCCAGGATCTGGGCTTTCGCCAGTTGTTTGGTGGTCAGGTGCTGGGTCAGTCGCTGTCTGCCGCCAGTCAGACGGTTGAAGAGGACCGTCATGTTCACTCGCTGCACGGCTACTTTCTGCGTCCCGGCGATGCCGGTTTGCCGGTGGTCTATCAGGTGGATCGCGTACGTGACGGCGGCAGTTTCAGCACGCGCCGCGTCACTGCCATCCAGAAGGGCAAGCCGATCTTCACTTGCAGCGCGTCGTTTCAGTACGATGAAGAGGGCTTCGAGCATCAGGCACCGATGCCGCAGATTGTCGGTCCGGAAAACCTGCCGTCCGAGCTCGAGTTGTTGACCCGCCGCGCACACCTGATCCCTGAAGCGATGCACGACAAGTTTCTGCGTCCCAAACCGATCCAGTTCCGTCCGGTGACCTCCGAGGATCCGTACGATCCCAAGCCCGGCGAGCCCGTGAAGTACGTGTGGTTCCGCGCCGATGGCAGCCTCCCGGACGTGCAGGCACTGCATCGTTACATGCTCGCCTATGCCTCCGACTTCAACTTGCTGACCACGTCGCTGCTGCCACATGGCAAGACGGTCTGGCAGCGCGATATGCAGGTTGCCAGCCTTGACCATTCGCTGTGGTTTCACAACGACCTGCGCACCGATGACTGGCTGCTCTACGCGATGGACAGCCCCTGGGCAGGCAATTCGCGCGGCTTCTCGCGCGGCAGTATCTTCAACCGCGCCGGGCAACTGGTCGCATCGGTCAGTCAGGAAGGGCTGATCCGCCATCGTAAGGATTGGGCATGACACTCGAAGGTATACGGCACTGGGTGTTCGACATGGACGGTACCTTGACCGTCCCTATCCACGACTTCCCGGCCATCAAACGTGAATTGGGCATCCCTCAGGACGATGACATTCTCGGGCATCTTGCTGCGTTGCCTGCTGAGGAATCGGCGGCCAAGCACGCTTGGCTGCTGGAGCATGAACGCGAGCTGGCGCTGGCTTCGCAGCCTGCCGAGGGCGCGGTCGAGCTGGTTCGCGAGTTATCGGCGCGCGGTTATCGACTGGGCATACTCACCCGTAACGCTCAGGAGCTGGCGTATATCACCTTGAAGGCTATCGGCCTGGATGACTGCTTTGCGGTGGAGGATGTCCTGGGCCGCGACGAGGCGACCCCCAAACCGGACCCTGCAGGTTTGCTGAAACTGGCCACTCGCTGGAGTGTCGAGCCGAAGCAGATGGTCATGATCGGCGACTACATGCATGACCTGAACTGCGGCCGTGCGGCGGGCGCCAAGACTGTTCTGGTCAACCTGAAGGACAACCCCTGGCCGGAGCTGACTGACTGGCATGCGGAGGATTGCACAGTGCTGCGCGGGATGCTGAGGTGATCTGAGCTGCCTACCGTGCCAATGCGGAGCGCTCACCGTTATCCACAAGTCTTTGTGGGAGCGACCGGGGCGGCGATCCGCATTGCTCGCGAAGACGGTATTTCAGTCGATGCATTTTCGACGATTATGTTGACCCTTTCGCGAACAAGTTCGCTCCCACGGCCTCCGGCCAGAATCAAAAGCGGACTTGTATGTGGCGTTGCACGCGGAGCGTGGGGACGATAGTTATATCCCTATCACTCAAAACGGCTTGAACAGCACCGCCTGGCCTTCCGGTGAAGTGAAGATCCCGTCGCCGTTGTGGCCGACTTTCGGCACGATCACCAGACGCTGGTTCAGCCCTTCCGGGTGACGCTTCTGCAGATAGTTGAAGTAGTTCTGTCCGCGAATCAGGCGGTAGGGACCTTGCGCTTCGGCGGCACAGGTCTTGTCCAGCGCCGGGTGGTTGCGGTCGGTGTCCAGCTCGCCCATCAGGTAAGTGATGTCGCGCTTCACGTAATTCTTCTCGATGTCAGCCGGCTTTTCCTTGCCCGAGTAGAACGGCATCTTGTTGAGGCCGTATTTCCAGTCGTTGAAGTTCGGGCAGCTCTGCGCGGTTACCGGCTCAGGCCGTTCCGCGTCGAAATAAGCGTAGGACGACGGGTTGGCGATCACGTAGCGCAGCTTCACGCCTTCACGTTGCAGCAAGGCGTCTTCCTTGCCGCCGATCATCGCGTAGCGCTGGACCACCTGGGCACCACCGGAGTGCCCGGCAATGACGATTTCCTTCAGGTTTGGAAACAGCTTGCTGTCGCTCAGGCGCTTGAGGATGTGGTCCAGCACCAGAAACGAGCTGACCGGCTTGGGATCGGTGGAGGTTGCACCTTCCATCCAGCTGTTCTGGCGCCAGCGCAGGATAGAGTCCGGCAGGTGGTGCGCGACGATATCCTT
The DNA here is from genome assembly GCF_900119195.1 of Pseudomonas sp. NFACC10-1. Lineage (NCBI taxonomy): Bacteria > Pseudomonadati > Pseudomonadota > Gammaproteobacteria > Pseudomonadales > Pseudomonadaceae > Pseudomonas > Pseudomonas sp. NFACC10-1. The sequence goes on from NZ_FPJB01000005.1 coordinate 243,691, forward strand.
TTCATCCAGAAATTGCGGGGCGATCAGCAGGGTCTTGCTGCGCTCTCTGGACTGGTTGGCCGCACGTTCGATGCTGCGCAGGTAGGTTTGCGCATTGCGCAGGCGACCGTGCAGGACGATCACTACGCGCTCGATCTTCGGTTTGGGGTGTACCCACTCCTGGCTCAACCCCAGAGTCGCCTCAGCGCCATTGATGGCGAGGCGATCCGGGCTGATGGAATTGACCGCTTGATCCTCGGCATGCGCCCCGAGGCTCACGAAGGCAGTGCTCAACAACAGGACCAGAAGCGGTTTAATCATGTGCTCAGAGACTCTTGGCGGCGAACGTATCGCATTGATTGATTTGACCTTGGGCAAAGCCTGCCTTGAACCAGCGTACACGCTGTGCAGACGTGCCGTGAGTGAAGGAGTCCGGAGCGACTCGACCACTGCTTTGCTGTTGCAAGCGATCATCGCCGATAGCGTTGGCCGCGTTCAATGCTTCTTCAATATCACCCGGCTCGAGCCAGTTCAAACGATTTTGTGCGTTGTACGCCCAAACACCGGCAAAGCAGTCCGCCTGCAGCTCCTGGCGGACCAGTAAACCGTTGGCACCTTCCATTTTCTGCCCGGCCTGGCGAGCCTTGTCGACCTTGGCGGAAATGCCCAGCAGGGTCTGCACATGGTGCCCGACTTCGTGAGCGATCACGTAAGCCTGAGCGAAGTCGCCAGCGGCGGAAAAGCGCTGGGCCATTTCACGGAAGAAGTCCATGTCCAGATAGACCTGCTGGTCAGCCGGGCAATAGAACGGACCGGTTGCCGAGGTCGCGCGACCGCAGGCCGAGTTCACCTGGCCGCTGAACAGCACCAGCGTAGGGTCCTTGTATTCGCGACCATTCTGGGCGAACACGGCACGCCAGGTGTCCTCGGTATCGCCAAGGATGCTGCGCACGAATTCGGCTTGCTGGTCGTTGGCCGGCGGCGCTTCACGCGTCTGCGCGCTGGGTGGAGCGCTTTGCTCGGTTACTTGCCCGGTCAGTTGCCCGAGAATCTGCATCGGGTCCTGACCGGTGAGCAGGCCGATGGCGACGATGATGACGATGCCGCCCAGACCCAGGCCCTTGCCGCCGATGCGCATGCCACCGCCGCCACCACTGCTGCCGCCATCGCGCGCATCGACTACGTTGTCGCTGCGTCGGCCTTTTTTCCAGAGCATGTCGGATCCCTCTTCTTTTCGTGCAATGAGTGTCGCTGCTGATACGCGAATACGCCAGTCCGGCGTGTTCCGGCCAGCGTCGTGTGCAGAATGCGAGGGTATAGAGGTGCGCCGGGGCTGATTGGTTCGCGCAAGCTGTACCGTGGCTGTGTTTTGCTGAAATCCGCCGCTGTCAGGCCTGTTTGACGGTCTGCGCGTTGAGCACGTCCGGCGGCGAGGCGTCGGCAAAACGGTCGACCTGGCGCAACGATTTGAAGCCCGTCATCCAGGCACCGACCACGCCCAGCGTGCAGACGCCACCCATGATTGCGGCAGGGATTGCGCCGACCAGCGAGGCACTGGTGCCTGCGCGGAACTCGCCCAGCTCGTTGGAGGAGCCAATAAACAGCATGTTCACGGCATTGACCCGGCCGCGCATGTTGTCCGGCGTCGAGAACTGCACCAGCGCCGAACGAATGAACACGCTGACCATGTCCGCCGCGCCCGCGATCAGCAGGGCCAGGCATGACAGCCAGAACAGCGTCGACAGTGCAAACACCAGATTCGCTACGCCGAACAGGCCGACGGCGAGAAACATGGTCATGCCGACGTTGCGCTGCAGCGGGCGCATGCTCAGGTAAATGCCCACGCCCAGTTCTCCCAGGCTCATCGACGCCCGCAGCATGCCCAGCCCTTGCGGTCCGAGGTGCAGCACTTCATGGGCGTAGATCGGCAGCAGCGCCACCACGCCGCCGAGCAGCACGGCGAACAGGTCCAGCGAAATGGTGCCAAGGATGATTGGCCGCGAGCGAATGAAGGCGATACCTGCGGTGAACCGGCCCCAGGCGCTGGAGCCCAGTTCCACCGGTTTACCGGCAAAGGGCGTTGCCACGGGGGACAGAAACAGGATGCCGGCAATGAAGGCTGCGACGCAGACCGAATACGTCAGCTCTGCGCCGCCCAGCCAGTACAGATAGCCACCGATCAGCGGGCCACCGACGGTCGAGCAGCGCATGATCACGCTGTTGGTGGCAATGGCCGAGGGCAGCTGGTCGCGCGGGACAATCTGCGGCAACAGGCTTTGCAGCGCCGGACCGGTAAAGGCGCGGGCGCAGCCATACAGCATCAGCGCGCCGTAGATCAGCCGCAGGTCTTGCAGCTTCAGCGCCGAGAACACCAGCAGAATGACGCCACAAATCGCCTGCACCCCCCAGCTGAGCATCAGGATGATCTTGCGGTTGTAGCGGTCGATCAGATCCCCGGCAGGCATCAACAGCAGCAACATGGGAATGAACTGAGCAAGGCCCACATACGCCAGCGCCATCGGCTCGCGGGTCATGTCATACACCTGCCAGGCAACGACCACCGCCTGAATCTGCATGGCAAACACCGCCATCAGACGCGAGAGGATAAAACTGACGAAACCGGGCTGGCTGGACAACTTGACCGGGGCAGAAGGCGCGGAAGACTCGGAGCTCAAGAAAAAGGATCCCATCGAAGCAGCTGATTCAGGTTTTTGGTTTATACCCCAGCGTATCGATAGGAAGCTAATAAATATTCTGACAGTTTCGCCGTGACGGGTATGAAAGAATCTGCGCCGCGTCGCATGTACAGGATAGGACGCGGAGCGTCCGGAACGGCATGCGACGCAGAGCGCCGCACGATAGTGAGATTATCGTTCCTCACGCTCCTGCGTGGGAATGCAGTTCACGACGCTCTGCGTCGCAAGAAGACGCGGAGCGTCGCACGATAGTGGCGTCCGGGGAGCTTCAACGGCGAACCAGCAGCACGCCCGATTCCATGTGGTGGGTGTACGGAAACTGATCGAACAGCGCGCAGCGCTCGACCCGGTGGGTGTCGTGCAGTTGGGCGATGTTGGCGGCCAGGGTTTCCGGGTTGCAGGAAATGTACAGAATGCGTTCGAAGCGCCGGGTCAGTTCGCAGGTGTCCGGGTCCATGCCGGCGCGGGGCGGGTCGACGAACACGCTGCCGAAATCGTAGCTCTTCAAGTCCACGCCGTGCAGACGACGGAACGGGCGCACTTCATTCAGGGCTTCGGTCAGTTCTTCGGCTGACAGGCGCACCAGCGTGACGTTGTCCACGCCGTTGTCATCCAGGTTGCTCAGCGCCGCGTTGACCGAGGTCTTGCTGATTTCGGTCGCCAGCACCTTGCGCACGCGGGTGGCCAGCGGCAGGGTGAAGTTGCCATTGCCGCAATACAGCTCCAGCAGGTCGTCCTGCCGCTCGCCCAGCGCGTCGAAGGCCCAGTTGAGCATCTTGCCGTTCACCGTGCCGTTGGGCTGAGTGAAAGCGCCTTCCGGTTGCCGGTAGCTGAACGTACGGCCAGCCACGTCGAGCTTCTCGGTCACGTAATCATGACCGATGACCAGCTTCTGACCCTTGGAGCGGCCAATCAGGCTGACGTCCAGTTCGGCAGCCAATTGCTCGGCTGCGGCCTGCCATTCGGCGTCCAGCGGGCGGTGATAACACAGGGTAATCATCGCGTCGCCTGCCAGCGTGGTCAGAAAGTCCACCTGAAACAGCTTGTGGTTCAACGTCGGGCTGGCTTCCCAGCGTTCGCGCAGCACCGGCATCAGCGCGTTGATACGCTCGCTGGCGATCGGCAGGCCTTCGAGCAGGATCGGCGTCCTGTTGTCGCCCGGCGCGAACATCGCGTAGTAGCGCTTCTGGTCTTCGCGCCACAGGCGGAACTCGGCGCGCAGCCGATAGTGTTCGCGTGGCGAGTCGAACACCTGCGGCTCGGGTGCATCGAACGGCGCCAGTAACTCGCGCAGGCGGACGGTTTTTTCTTCGAGCTGACGGTCGTAGCTCGCAGGGTCGAAGGGAACACTCATGCGTTGAACCAGCCCAGCTTGATCACGAACAGGATCGACAGGATCACCAGCGCTGAATTCAGCTCGCGCCAGCGTCCCGACAGCAGTTTGATCGCGGTCCAGGAAATGAAGCCAAAGGCGATGCCGTTGGCAATGGAGTAGGTGAATGGCATGGCCAGGGCAGTGATGACTACTGGCGCTGCGACTGTGATGTCATCCCAGTCGATTTCCGCCATGCCGGACGCCATCAATACGGCGACGAACAGCAGCGCGGGTGCGGTCGCGAAGGCCGGCACGCTGCCGGCCAGCGGGGCGAAGAACAGCGCCAGCAGGAACAGCACGGCGACCACTACGGCGGTCAGACCTGTGCGGCCACCCGCACTTACGCCTGCAGCCGACTCGATGTAGCTGGTGGTGGTCGAGGTGCCCAGCAGGGAGCCGGCCATTGCGGCAGTACTGTCGGCGATCAGCGCACGGCCCATCTTCGGCATGTGCCCGTCCTTGCCCATCAGCCCGGCGCGTTTGGCCACGCCGATGAGGGTGCCGGAGTTGTCGAAGATATCGACGAACAGGAAGGCGAAGATGATGCTGACCAGACCGACGTCCAGCGCACCCATGATGTCCAGTTGCATGAACGTGGGTGCCAGCGAAGGCGGCATCGACACCACACCGCCAAACGGCGAAAAGCCCAGGGCGATGGACACCAGGGTGACCGCGAGGATGCCGATCAGCACGGCGCCGCGCACTTTGAGGTAATCCAGGGCCACGATCAAAAAGAATCCCAGCGTCGCCAGTACCGGGGCTGGCTGTTTGAGATCGCCCATGCCGACCATGGTCGCCGGGTTGCTGACCACGATACCGGCGTTACGCAGGGCGATCAGCGCCAGAAACAGGCCGATACCGGCTGCAATCGCCGAGCGCAGGGGCAGGGGAATGCTGTTGATGATCCATTCACGGATCCGGAAGATCGACAGGATGAAGAACATCACCGCTGAAATGAACACCGCGCCCAGCGCCACCTGCCAGCTGTGACCCATGTGCAGGACCACGGTGTAGGTAAAGAATGCGTTCAAACCCATGCCCGGTGCCAGGGCGATCGGGTAGTTGGCGATCAGGCCCATGACCGTCGAGCCGATGGCCGCTGCCAGGCAGGTGGCGACGAACACGGCGCCCTTGTCCATGCCGGTTTCGCCGAGGATGCTCGGGTTGACGAACAGGATGTAAGCCATCGCCAGGAAAGTCGTGACGCCCGCAAGAATCTCGGTCCGCACGTTGGTGTTGTGTGCCTTGAGTTGAAACAGCCTTTCCAGCATGTCTGGCTCTCCGTGACGCGGCGCGCGTCGTGAATGATCGACTCCAGCAGCAAAGCACAGACTGCAGGGCAGCCCGTTTGATTTTTGCGGCTCGGAAAAAGCCGCGCATCATACCAGCAGCTTGGCGGGATGGCTGCCTGTGGATGACGGCCTTTCGATGACAAGTACGCTCATCAAGAAAGCCTGAACGTTGCAAACCTCGCGAAGTCCCACCCCTTAAGACGCATAAAAAGTGCGCTAAGCGACCGCCTACCGTGAGGTTTCCATGAGTGCAACGACCCCGAACCCCCAGGACTTCGCCACCCACGCGATTTCTCTGACCCTGAACGGACAGCTCCGCCAACTGGATGTGCTGCCCTGGACCACCTTGCTTGACCTGCTGCGCGATCAGCTCGATCTGGTCGGCACCAAGAAAGGCTGCGACCACGGCCAGTGCGGTGCATGTACCGTACTGCGCGACGGCACGCGCATCAATGCCTGCCTGACGCTGGCGATCATGTGTGACGGCGCCGAGCTGACCACCATTGAAGGCCTGGCCGATGGCGACCAGTTGCACCCCATGCAGCAGGCGTTCATCAAGAACGATGCGTTCCAGTGCGGCTACTGCACGCCCGGGCAGATCTGCTCGGCTGTCGGGCTTGCCAATGAAGGTCGCGCCAGCACGCGTGCCGAGATTCAGGAACTGATGAGCGGTAACCTGTGCCGCTGCGGTGCCTACAGCAATATTCTCGCCGCCGTCGAAGAGGCGTTGCCACAGTTCCACAATGCGGCGCCGAAGCCGGAGGTGAACGCATGAATCCGTTTACCTACAGCAAGCCGACCGACATCACCGCAGCGGTCAACCTGAGCGGCCCGGCCACGCGCTTCATTGCGGGCGGCACCAACCTGCTCGACCTGATGAAAGAAAACGTCGCCACGCCCGAGCACCTGATCGACATCACCGGCCTGCCTTTAAGGGATGTCACTGAAACCGCCTCGGGCGGTCTGATGATCGGTGCGTTGGTCAGCAACGCCGACCTGGCCTATCACCCGTTGATCGAAGCGCGTTACCCGCTGCTGAGCAAAGCGGTGTTGGCCGGTGCGTCGCCGCAGTTGCGCAACATGGCCAGCACTGGCGGCAACCTGCTGCAACGCACCCGCTGCTATTACTTCTATGACACCGGCGTGCCGTGCAACAAGCGCGAACCGGGCAGCGGCTGCCCGGCGCGCACCGGCGTGAATCGCATTCACGCGATTCTCGGTGCCAGCGAAGATTGCGTCGCGACTCACCCTTCCGACATGTGCGTGGCCCTGGCTGCGCTGGAAGCGGTGGTGCATGTCCAGGGACGTGCCGGTCGTCGCACCATCGAGTTCGCGGATTTCCACCGCCTGCCGGGTGATGCGCCGCAGCGTGACAATCAGTTGGCCGACGATGAGTTGATCATTGCTGTCGAGCTGCCTGCAAACGGCTTTGTCAGCCACAACGCTTATCTGAAAATCCGCGACCGTGCGTCCTACGCGTTTGCCCTGATATCGGTGGCTGCCGCCATCGAACTGGACGGCGAGGTGATTCGCGACGTGCGTCTGGCGTTGGGCGGTGTCGCGCACAAGCCATGGCGCGACAAGGCGGTCGAAGCGCTGCTGATCGGCAAGCCGGTCACCCGCGAGAACTTCGCCGCTGCCGCAGACGCCATGCTGGAAGATGCTCAGCCTCTGGAGCACAACGGTTTCAAGGTCAGACTGGCCCGCCGCGCGATCATTCGTGCCTTGAGCGATGCCGCAACAGGAGGGAGCGCCCAATGAACCAGCCATTTTCGCCAATGGGCAAGCCTGTGGACCGCGTCGACGGCCGATTGAAAGTGACCGGTGGCGCACGTTACGCCGGTGAATACCCTGAAGAAGGGTTGCTGTACGGCAGCGTGGTCTCCAGCACCATCGCCAACGGGCGCGTCGCCAGCATCGATACGAGCGAGGCAATGAAGGTGCCGGGTGTGGTCGCGGTCATTGACCACACCAATCGTCCTTCGCTGGCCAGCTACGACGAAAACTATGAGGACGCCGATTCGGCTGACGGGTCGCCGTTTCGTCCTTTCTACAACGACAACGTGATGTACAGCGGCCAACCGCTCGCGCTGGTCGTTGCCGATACGCTGGAGCTGGCGCGGCATGCGGGCTCGTTGGTGCGTATCGAATACGAGCAGCAGGAGCACCAGACCGATCTGCAGGCCATGCTCGACACCGCTTATGACGCGCCTGCCGAATTGCCGCCGCCGCGTGGCAACTTTGAGGGTGAACTGGCCAGCTCTGCGCTGAGTGTGGACGTGACATACAGCACGCCCAGCGAATACCACAACCCAATGGAGCCGCACGCGTCGACCGTCCTGTATCAGGCCGACGGCAGCTTGCAGATTCACGACAAGACGCAGGGTACGCAAAACTGTCAGGACTACCTGCACAAGGTCTTTGGCCTGGAAAAGGACAAGATCCGTGTGCTGGCCGCCTTTGTCGGTGGTGCCTTCGGCTCCGGCCTGCGCCCGCAATATCAGTTGCCGCTGGCGGTGATGGCTGCATTGCACCTCAAGCGTTCCGTGCGCCTGACGCTGACCCGGCAGCAAATGTTCACCTTCGGTTATCGCCCGCGCACCATTCAGCGTCTGCGTCTGGGTGCGGCTGCCAACGGCCGTTTGCTGGCGGTCGGTCATGAGGCCATCGGGCAGACTTCGCGCTTCGAAGATTTCAGCGAACACGTGGTGGAATGGAGCGGCATGCTCTATCACTGCGACAACGTGAAGTTGACCTATAAGCTGGTGCCGCTGGATGTGTTCACGCCGCTCGACATGCGTGCGCCAGGTGCTGCCCTGGGCATGATTGGCCTGGAATGCGCCATGGACGAGCTGGCTTACGCCTTGGCCATCGACCCGGTGCGCCTGCGTCTGACCAACTACGCCGAGCGCAACGGTAACGAAGACAAGCCGTATTCGAGCAAGGAATTGCGCGAATGCTACGCCCAGGGTGCCGAACGCTTTGGCTGGTCCAGCCGTAACCCTGAGCCACGCAGCATGCGCCAGGGCCGTCAACTGGTCGGCTGGGGCATGGCCGGCGGTGTCTGGGAGGCCATGCAGATGAAGGCCAGCGCCAAGGCGCGTCTGCAAGGTGACGGCAAGCTGGTGGTCAGTAGTGCTACCACCGACATCGGCACCGGCACTTATACCGTCATGACGCAGATCGCTGCAGAATCGTCGGGTATCGAAGTGGATAACGTCAGCTTCCTGCTGGGTGATTCTTCATTGCCGACTGCGCCGTTGCAGGGTGGCTCGTTCACGGTTTCTTCAGTCGGTACTGCGGTGCAACAGGCCTGTCAGGCTTTGCAGCGTCAGGTACTGGAAGTTGCCAAGGGGCAGCATCCACAATTCGCTTCCGTGACGCCGGATCAGGTTCGCTTCGAAGCGGGCAAGCTGCACATAGGCGATCAGGCGCTATCGATGGCTGAACTGGCAGCGTCTCAGGCTCACGGTGTCATCGAGGTGCAAGTCGACTCCGAGCCGGACAAGAAGCGCGAAGCCTATGCGGCAGCGACGCACTCGGCGGTGTTCGTCGAAGTGTTGGTTGACGAGGATCTGGGCACTATCAAGGTCAATCGTGTGGTCAGTGCCGTGGCAGCGGGCAGGGTCGTGAACCCGAAAATGGCGCGCAGCCAGATTCTGGGTGGCGTTGTCTGGGGCATGGGCATGGCGCTTCAGGAAGAGGCGATGCTTGACCACGACCTGGGCCGTCCGATGAACCACAGCCTGGCCGAGTACCACATCCCGGTGAACGCTGACATCGGCGACATCGACGTGCTGTTTGTCGAAGAACACGACGATATCGTCAACGCGCTGGGCTCCAAGGGCGTCGGTGAAATCGGCATCGTAGGCGTCCCGGCAGCGATCGCCAACGCGATCTATCACGCCACCGGCAAGCGGATCCGCGAGTTTCCGATCACGTTGGATAAGCTGTTGTAACAGCGACCGCAAATCCAACGGCCTATCATGCCAATGCTCTGCATTGGCATGCAGTGCGTGACGCTCTACATCCTCCTGCGCAGGCAGTGCGGCGCAGGTGTGACGCGGAGCGTCACGAACGGCATTCCCACGCGGAGTGTGAGGAACGATAGGTGCCCGGAAGGACTCCGCATCTGCAAGCGCTGTGCAGGTGAGACAACCCGCCACGCGACAATAGACCACACGACTTTAATGGCTGAACAGGACTACTCTTTGATGGTCGATTGATCTGCATCATTGCGTTCAGGCAATGATCGGTGCATCGACCAGCGTTTTCGCCATTGGAAACGCCAGAATAAAGAAACATAAGCACTCATTACCGTGGGGGCAATCGCTGTTGGCTTGCGGCCGGCAGCAGGTTTCATCTGAGAGAGGAACATCCTATGTTCGGTTTAGAGGCTATAGATCTCGCCCGGATCCAGTTCGCATTCACGATTTCGTTTCACATCCTGTTTCCTGCCATCACTATTGGTCTGGCAAGTTACCTGGCTGTGCTCGAAGGCCTGTGGCTGAAGACCCGCGATGACGTCTACCGTGACCTGTACCACTTCTGGTCGAAGATTTTTGCTGTCAACTTCGGCATGGGCGTGGTTTCCGGGCTCGTCATGGCCTACCAGTTCGGCACCAACTGGAGCCGCTTCTCCGACTTCGCAGGTGCTGTGACCGGCCCGTTGCTGACCTACGAGGTGCTGACCGCGTTCTTCCTCGAAGCGGGCTTCCTCGGCGTCATGCTGTTCGGCTGGAATCGTGTCGGCCGCAACCTGCACTTCTTCTCCACGGTAATGGTCGCCATCGGCACGCTGATCTCCACCTTCTGGATTCTGTCGTCCAACAGCTGGATGCAGACGCCGCAAGGGTTCGAGATCATTGACGGTCGGGTCATTCCCACTGACTGGTTCGCCGTGGTCTTCAACCCGTCGTTCCCTTATCGCCTGACGCACATGGCGATTGCCGCATTCGTGGCGACGGCGTTCTTCGTCGGTTCTTCGGCTGCCTGGCACCTGTTGCGGGGCCGTGACACACCTGCGGTACGCAAGATGCTCTCGATGGCCATGTGGATGGCCCTGCTGGTGGCGCCTGTCCAGGCTGTCGTCGGTGACTTCCACGGTCTGAATACGCTCAAGCATCAGCCTGCGAAGATCGCGGCCATCGAAGGTCACTGGGAGAACGTCGGTGACGAACCGACCCCGCTGATCCTGTTCGGCATTCCCGACATGAAGGAAGAGCGGACCAAGTTCGCGGTGGAAATTCCGTACCTGGGCAGCCTGATCCTGACTCACAGTCTCGACAAGCAGGTGCCGGCGCTCAAGGAGTTCAAGCCTGAGGATCGCCCTAACTCGACAATCGTGTTCTGGTCGTTCCGGGTCATGGTCGCCCTCGGCATGCTGATGATCTTCACCGGCCTGTGGAGCCTGTGGCTGCGCAAGCGCGGCACGCTGTATAACTCGCGTCCGTTCCTGTACCTGGCGTTGTGGATGGGGCCGTCTGGCCTGATCGCGATTCTCGCCGGCTGGTTCACCACCGAAATCGGTCGTCAGCCGTGGGTCGTGTACGGCCTGATGCGTACCGCGGATGCGTCGTCCGGGCACAGCGTGGCGCAGATGAGCATCACCCTGGTGCTGTTCGTGGTCGTCTACTTCGTGCTCTTCGGTACAGGTCTTGGCTACATGATGCGTCTGGTTCGCAAAGGGCCGAAAGCCTACATCGAACATGTGCCTCACGGTGGTCCCGGCCAGCAACGCACACCGGCCCGTCCGCTCTCCGCCGCTGTTGAAGGCGAAGAAGATGGCGGCAATCTTGACCCGCTCGGCAAGGGGATTTAAGCCATGGGTATCGATCTTCCGCTGATCTGGGCCGTCATCATCGTCTTCGGCATCATGATGTACGTGGTGATGGACGGCTTCGATCTGGGTATCGGGATTCTCTTCCCGTTCATGAAGGACAGCTCCGACCGCGACGTGATGATGAACACCGTCGCGCCGGTCTGGGACGGCAACGAAACCTGGCTGGTGCTGGGCGGTGCGGCATTGTTCGGTGCTTTCCCGCTGGCCTACTCGGTGGTCCTGTCTGCGCTGTACCTGCCGCTGATGTTCATGCTCATGGGCCTGATCTTCCGTGGCGTGGCATTCGAGTTCCGCTTCAAGGCGACCGAGCTGAAGCGCCACTGGTGGGACAAGGCGTTCATTGGCGGCTCGCTGGCTGCGACCTTCTTCCAAGGCGTGGCACTGGGCGCCTACATTGAAGGCATTCCGGTGGTCGATCGCCAGTTTGCCGGAGGCTCGCTGGACTGGCTCTCGCCGTTCCCGATGTTCTGCGGGCTGGCCTTGATCGTTGCCTATGCGCTGCTGGGCTGCACCTGGCTGATCATGAAAACCGAAGGCTCGCTGCAGAAGGCGATGCATGATCTGGCACGTCCGCTGGCCCTTGCAGTGCTCGCGGTCATGGCCGTGGTCAGCCTGTGGACGCCGCTGGCTCATGCTGATATCGCGCATCGCTGGTTCAGCACGCCCAACCTGTTCTGGTTCATGCCGGTACCCATTCTGGTGCTGGTGACCATGTACGGTCTGTTCAAGGCGGTGGCCCGCAATGCTCACTACACGCCGTTTCTGCTGACCCTGTTGCTGATTTTTCTGGGCTACAGCGGTCTGGGGATCAGCCTGTGGCCGAACATCATTCCGCCTTCGGTATCGATCTGGGCAGCCGCCGCACCGCCGCAGAGCCAGGGCTTCATGCTGGTGGGCACGCTGTTCATCATTCCGTTCATCCTGGGCTACACCTTCTGGAGCTACTACGTGTTCCGCGGCAAGGTGACGGCTGCAGACGGTTATCACTAGTCCGAACCGAGGAGAATGACGATGTCTGGTAAGCATTCCATGCACGATCCTGATCCGGCACTGAGCAAGCCGCTCTGGCAACGACTGGCCTGGCTGGTCGGAATCTGGGCGGGCAGCGTATTTGCGCTGTTCATCGTGGCCAGCCTGATGCGCATGTTCATGAGTGCAGCGGGCCTGACGACACACTGATACTGAATTCCCGTTCGTGTCCTCCGGACACGTTTTGCGACCCTCTTGCCACTCGCGTGGCAAGGGGGTCTTTTTTTTTGCCGTGGGCCTGGGTTACTTGCGGGCTTTCAGAATCACGAATTTCGGCGTGGCGGCGACTTGCTCGACGCCGCGGAACAGGCGCGACAGCTTGGTGTGATAACCCAGGTGGCGATTGCCGACGATATACAGCGCCCCGCCGGTCACCAGAGCGGCCCGGGCCTGAAGAAACATCCGCCAGGCAAGAAAGTCGCCAACCACTTGCTGCTGGTGGAAGGGCGGGTTGCACAGCACCACATCCAGCGAGTCAGGCTCCTGCATCTCCAGACCGTCGCCTGCGCGAAGCTGTACGTCGCGATCCCCCAGCGTCGCTTGCCAGTTCTCGGCTGCCGATTGCACGGCCATGAACGACTCGTCGACCAGCGTGTAGTGCGCCTGCGGGTTGTCCAGCGCGCTGGCAATGGCCAGCACGCCGTTACCGCAACCCAGGTCTGCGACCCTTGCCGTACCAAGGTTTTTCGGCAGATGCGGCAGGAAGGCGCGGGTGCCGATGTCCAGCCCGTCGCGGCAGAACACATTGGCATGGTTGAGCAGTTCGATGGCCGGATCATCCAGCCGGTAGCGCGTCGGGTAGGGCGAGGTGCGCACTTCCATGGGCTGTGGCGTGGCGAACAGCAATCTGGCTTTTTTCACTGCCAGCGAGGCCTGTACCGGTCCGACATATTCCTCCAGCAAGTCGCCCGCCGAGCGCGGCAAATGCTTGACCATTGCCGCAGCGATGACCCGAGCGCCGGGGGCCAGTTGACCTTGCAGGCGTATCAGTTGCTCTTCGAGCAGCGCCAGGGTCTTGGGCACCCGGATCAGCACCCAGTCGAATGGCCCCTGCAACGCTTCGCTGGCCGGTATGTGCGGTACTGCGTCGTAGCTCATGCCGTTGCGTGCCAGATTTTTTTCCAGCCCCTGCGCCGCCAGAAACGAGTCGGTGCTGCTGATCACCGTGGCATGTGGCGCGAGACTTGCCGCCAACGCGCCGAAACTGTCATTGAGCACCAGAACCCGGCTTTGCAGGCTCAGCCCTGCTTCTGCAACATGATTGAGCAGGTACTCGTCAGCGGCATCGAAGGCCTGCAGGGGCTCATCCTGTTGCTCGGGTTGGCGAATGAGATCAAGTTCAGCGAAGGGACTGATGAGCAGGGGCATTGGCGGGAAAACTCTGTGCAATCGAAGGTATGTCAGTGAGCCCGATGACAGGTGGGCTCGCTGAGACAGACGATTTTACGTATTTTTTCGTTTCGATACCTGTCTGATTACGCGGTGATTGCCCGTTTTGTCAGAACATCCCGCTGAGTGCGGCTTGTACGGCGGCAGCCGTCTTGTTGCAAACGCCCATTTTTTGAATGGCGCTGGCAATGTGGAAGTGAATGGTGCGCTCCTTCAGGCAGAGGATCATTGCGATGTCGCCAGCTGTTTTGCCTTCAGCGGACCATTTGAGGACTTCGATTTCTCTCTGAGTCAGGTTTTTTGCTGGCGAGGGCTGTGAGAAATTTATGTCCATCGTGTTCATGTAGCCTCCTTGCAGTACGTGTACAGACCTTGCTGGGTGTTTATCCAGTTTAGGGACAAATACATGACAGTCCGTGGTGGCGCGGATCAGCCGGACGGATGGGCTGATGGCACTTGGCAGCGTGTTCTGGGGCTGTCGGCTGAAACCCTCGCGCGAGAAGGGTCGGGGTAATCGGCTCTGTGGATGTTCGACCCTGCAAGGGCTGATCCAAGAACCAAATACTCTAAGCTGCAGAGCCCGTTGCCGGGTAATCCATCACAAACAGCCGGTGTTTATCGAGCCTGCTTTGCGGGACACTGGGCGCTGCTTTCCATATTCAGGAGTTCAAAGCGCACCATGACCGTCAGTGACGACAAATTCACCCGACAGACACTGCAGCGTGTCACGCCGCTGACCGCGAACCTGTTCACCCTGCGTACCACGCGTGATCCCGGTTTTCGCTTTCGTGCCGGACAGTTTGCGCGTCTCGGGGTGACCAAGGCCGACGGCACGGTGGTATGGCGTGCCTATTCGATGGTTTCTTCTCCGCACGATGAGTTTCTGGAGTTTTTTTCCATCGTGGTGCCGGATGGCGAATTCACCAGCGAGTTGAGCCGCTTGCGGGAGGGCGACAGTCTGTTGGTGGAAAAGCAGGCGTTTGGTTATCTGACTCTGGATCGTTTCATTGACGGTCGCGATCTCTGGCTGTTATCCACAGGCACTGGGGTCGCACCGTTTCTGTCGATCCTTCAGGATTTCGAGGTCTGGGAGAAGTTCGAGCGGGTGATTCTGGTGTACAGCGTTCGTGAGTCGCGCGAGCTGGCCTATCAGCAATTGATTGCCGAACTGATGCAGCGTGAGTACCTGGCTGAATACGCGGACAAGTTTCTGTTTTTGCCTACGGTGACCCGCGAGCAGCATCCGGGTGCATTGAATGGGCGTATCACGCAGTTGATCGAAAACGGAGAGCTGGAGCGCGCTGCCGGTATTGCCCTCACGCCGGAGCATTCGCGGGTGATGTTGTGTGGCAATCCGCAGATGATCGATGACACTCGGGCGATTCTCAAGCAGCGCGAGATGCGCTTGAGCCTGTCACGCAAGCCGGGGCAAGTGGCGGTGGAAACGTATTGGTGATGGCTGGCAGCTGGCTATGGCTATCGTGCCGAGCATTGGCACGATAGTCACATAACTATCGTTCCTCACGCTCCGCGTGGGAATGCAGTTCATGACGCTCCGCGTCACACAGCGGCTTTTCTTTGTCAGGCGGATCAGCGCCAGGACGCAGCCGTCACTTACGTCGCAATTTGCGTCATTAGTGACATCGCGGTTGAAAGGCGCTGCGTGGGGGCGATGGCCTGCAGGTGCAGGCCTTACTCAATCAAGGCGTACGCGCAGGATCCACGGTAATGGGCGCTGCCGGTTTGCTCTGCTCCTTGAGCAGGTCGCGGATTTCGCTCAGCAGGATTTCCTGCTTGGTGGGCGTTGGCGGCAGGGTAGGCGCTTTGGCTTCTTCGCGTTTCAGGCGGTTGATGGCCTTGACGCCCATGAAGATCGCGAACGCGACGATGATGAAGTCGATAACGGTCTGGATGAACTTGCCGTAAGCCAGCAGTACCGCAGGTGCGGTCCCTTGCGCGGGGCGCAGGGTGACCGCCAGGTCACTGAAGTCGACGCCGCCAATCAACAGGCCCAGCGGCGGCATGATGACATCGCCGACGAACGAAGAAACGATCTTGCCGAATGCCGCGCCGATGATAATACCGACGGCCATATCAACTACGTTGCCTTTGACCGCGAATGCCTTGAATTCCTTAAGCACGCTCATGGGGTAATTCCTTGTAGCAGATAAATTTGATCCGGATGAGTGTAGCCCAGACGTACTGCTGCCGCCCGTGCCACTTTCAATCGACCGGAGTCGTCCGCGTAAGTTTTATCCGGTTTTCAAAAGCAGTCGTCGCCCTGCGACTGGCAGGTGTTGCAACCTGCGTTATCATGGGCGTTTTCTAACGACTGGGGTTGTCATGGCCAAGGCCAAACGCTTGTACGGCTGCACCGAGTGCGGCGCGACATTTCCCAAGTGGGCGGGCCAGTGCAGCGAATGCGGTGCCTGGAACACACTGGTCGAAACCATGATTGAAAGCGGTGCCGCCGCGCCGCCTACCGGGCGTACCGGCTGGACCGGTTCCCAGGCGCAGATCAGGACCCTGGCGGAGGTCAGTGTCGAAGAGATTCCGCGCTTCTCCACCAACTCCACCGAGCTGGACAGGGTGCTCGGCGGCGGTCTGGTTGATGGTTCGGTGGTGCTGATCGGCGGTGACCCCGGCATCGGCAAGTCCACGATCCTCTTGCAGACGCTGTGCAACATTGCCCAGCGCATGCCCGCGTTGTACGTCACCGGTGAGGAATCCCAGCAGCAGGTCGCCATGCGTGCCCGTCGTCTGGGACTGCCGCAGGACAAGCTGCGGGTCATGACCGAAACCTGCATCGAGACCATCATTGCCACCGCCAAGGTCGAGAAGCCCAAGGTGATGGTGATCGATTCGATCCAGACGATTTTCACCGAACAGTTGCAGTCGGCCCCCGGCGGCGTGTCGCAGGTTCGCGAAAGCGCTGCCTTGCTGGTGCGTTACGCCAAGCAGAGCGGCACGGCGATCTTCCTGGTCGGTCACGTCACCAAGGAAGGCGCCTTGGCCGGTCCGCGCGTGCTTGAGCACATGGTCGACACCGTGTTGTATTTCGAGGGCGAGTCGGACGGGCGCCTGCGCCTGCTGCGGGCGGTGAAGAACCGCTTTGGCGCGGTCAACGAGCTGGGCGTGTTCGGCATGACCGACAAGGGCCTGAAGGAAGTCTCCAATCCGTCTGCGATCTTTCTTACCCGTGCGCAGGAAGAAGTGCCGGGCAGTGTGGTCATGGCGACCTGGGAAGGCACGCGGCCGATGCTGGTGGAGGTGCAGGCGCTGGTGGACGACAGTCACATGTCCAACCCGCGCCGCGTGACGCTGGGTCTGGATCAGAATCGTCTGGCCATGCTGCTGGCTGTTCTGCACCGCCACGGCGGCATTCCCACTCACGACCAGGACGTGTTTCTCAACGTGGTAGGTGGGGTGAAGGTGCTGGAAACCGCATCCGACCTGGCCTTGATGGCAGCCGTAATGTCCAGCCTGCGCAATCGTCCGCTACCGCATGACTTGCTGGTGTTCGGTGAGGTGGGGCTGTCGGGTGAAGTCAGGCCGGTGCCCAGTGGGCAGGAGCGCCTCAAGGAGGCCGCCAAGCACGGCTTCAAACGCGCCATCGTGCCCAAGGGCAATGCGCCTAAGGAGGCGCCGCCCGGTTTGCAGATCATTGCCGTTACGCGACTGGAACAGGCCCTGGATGCGCTGTTCGAGTAACCTCGCCCTGAGGATTATTCCTGCAGTTCGATCAAGGCTGCCAGTTCCCGATCCAGTTCCTCGGGGTCTCCGAGGTTCAATTCGACCAGCCGCCTCAGGTGGCTGATCGAGTCCAGCCCTATGTGCCGGCAAACGCATCCCAGTTGCCGTTTGTTGTCATGAGTGATTTCGACATCCATTTTCACATGGGCATCGTTGCTTAGAATGATGTCGACTTCAAAGGGCTGCGTCTGATCACCGTTCCACGGATCAGGCCGTTCGATCAGCAGCCCTTTGAGGGACAGGTCGACCAGTTGCACTTTCCAGCTTTTGTCGCCTTGCTTCAGATCGGTCTTGGCATCAAAGGCAATGCGTTTGAAACGACGGCGATCTGCAGGTGAGTCGGTCATCGAATGAACTCTCTTGTTGACCGCCGCCGGAGTCAGCGTGCAGGTCGTTATCTGATCGATTCTGTTGTCCATGCACGATAGACCGTAAAGCAATTGCAGAACAGTTCCGCATCACGGTTTTGTGATCGGGACGCCATCTGTCGAGGCCATTCCAGCCCTCTATGCCGGGTATCTGCCGCAATTGATCAAATTTCGACCTAGACCTTGGTTGGGGGTGGTCTTTCGCTGATCCGGCGCTAAACTCGCATGGCTTGCCTTCTAGTCAACTCTGCTGGAATAAAAAAAATGAAAAATAATAATAGTCTGATGCGCCATGTTCCCTGGCTCATCATCGCCATTGTCGGGGCATGTGCCCTTGGGGTCGTGGCCTTGCGTCGCGGAGAGGCGATCAACGCCTTGTGGATAGTGGTCGCTGCGGTAGCTATCTACCTGGTTGCCTATCGTTACTACAGTCTTTTCATCGCCACTCACGTCATGCAGCTCGATCCGCTGCGTGCGACACCGGCAGTGGTCAACAACGACGGTCTGGACTATGTGCCGACCAACAAACACATCCTCTTCGGTCACCACTTTGCAGCCATCGCCGGCGCAGGCCCGCTGGTCGGCCCGGTACTGGCAGCGCAAATGGGCTATCTACCCGGTACGCTCTGGCTGATTGCCGGCGTGGTGCTGGCCGGTGCGGTGCAGGACTTCATGATCCTGTTCCTTTCCACACGCCGTAACGGTCGCTCGCTGGGCGACATGGTGCGCGAGGAAATGGGCCGTATTCCCGGCACCATCGCGCTGTTCGGCTGTTTCCTGATCATGATCATCATCCTTGCGGTGCTGGCGCTGATCGTGGTCAAGGCCCTGGCCGAGAGCCCTTGGGGCATGTTCACGGTCATGGCGACGATCCCGATCGCGATGTTCATGGGCATTTATATGCGCTACATCCGTCCGGGACGCATTGGTGAGATCTCCATCGTCGGCGTCATTCTGTTGCTCGGTTCGATCTGGGTCGGCGGCATGGTCGCGGCGGATCCGACCTGGGGTCCGATGTTCACGTTCACCGGTGTGCAGATCACCTGGATGCTGGTCGGCTACGGTTTTGTCGCGGCCATGCTGCCGGTCTGGCTGCTGCTTGCGCCACGTGACTACCTGTCGACCTTCCTGAAAATCGGCACCATTCTGGCGCTGGCAATCGGCATCCTGATTCTGGCGCCCGAGCTGAAAATGCCGGCCCTGACCCAGTTCACCAACGGCACAGGCCCGGTCTGGAAGGGCGCATTGTTCCCGTTCCTGTTCATCACCATTGCCTGCGGTGCGGTATCGGGTTTCCACGCACTGATCTCGTCGGGCACGACGCCCAAGCTGCTGGATAACGAAAAGAACGCCCGCTACATCGGTTACGGCGGCATGCTGATGGAATCCTTCGTGGCCATCATGGCAATGGTTGCCGCTTCGGTGATCGAGCCGGGTGTGTACTTCGCCATGAACAGCCCTGCTGCGGTGGTCGGCAGTGACGTGGTAACAGTGGCGCAGACCGTGTCCAGCTGGGGCTTTGCCATCACGCCGGAGCAACTGACCGCTGTTGCGAAAGACATCGGTGAAAACACCGTGCTGGCCCGTGCCGGCGGTGCTCCGACGCTGGCCGTCGGTATCGCGCAGATCCTCCATCAGGTGCTGCCGGGTGAAAACACCATGGCGTTCTGGTACCACTTTGCGATTCTGTTCGAGGCGCTGTTCATTCTGACCGCCGTCGACGCCGGTACACGTGCCGGACGCTTCATGCTGCAGGACCTGCTGGGCAGCTTCGTCCCGGCCTTGAAGCGCACCGAGTCGTGGACGGCCAACGCCATCGGCACCGGCGGTTGCGTAGCGCTGTGGGGCTATCTGCTGTATCAGGGTGTAATCGATCCGCTGGGTGGCATCAATACCTTGTGGCCACTGTTCGGTATCTCCAACCAGATGCTCGCCGGTATCGCCCTGATGCTCGCCAGCGTGGTGCTGATCAAGATGAAGCGCCAGCGCTATGTCTGGGTGACCGTGCTGCCTGCCACCTGGCTGCTGATCTGCACCGTGACGGCTGGCTTGATCAAGCTGTTCGATGCCAACCCTGCGGTAGGTTTCCTGGCCCTGGCCAAGAAATACAGCGCGGCGGCCGATGCCGGTCAGATTCTGGCCCCGGCCAAGACCATGGATCAGATGCAGCATGTGATCTTCAACGCTTACACCAACGCCGGGCTGACCGTGCTGTTCCTGTTCGTGGTGTTCAGCATCCTGTTCTACGCCATTAAAGTCGGCCGAGCGGCCTGGAGCACCAAGGAGCGCACCGACAAGGAAGCTCCGTTTCAGGCCATGCCGCCAGCGTCGCAGGTGTGACCATGCTTACCCATAGAGGATTTGCCCATGTTCAATGACCTGAGTCGCCTCGGCAAATACCTCGGTCAGGCCGCGCGCCTGATGGTGGGCATGCCGGACTACGACACTTACGTAGAGCACATGCAGAACACCCACCCGGACAAGCCGGTGATGACCTATGAGCAGTTCTTTCGGGAGCGGCAAGAGGCCCGTTACGGCGGCAAGGCCGGTCCGAAATGCTGTTGATCCGCTGATCTGCGTTATTGTTTGATCCGACGCGCCGCAGGCCATCACCTGTGGCGCGTTTTCATTTCAGCTGAATGCCTCACGCCAGGAGCCTTATGACTGAGTTGCAACCCATCCCCGTGACCGTGCTGACCGGCTTTCTGGGCGCCGGCAAGACCACCTTGCTGCGCCACCTGCTCAAGGCCGAACACGGCCTGAAAATCGCCGTGATCGAAAACGAATTCAGCGATGCAGGCATCGACAGCCAGTTGCTCGGCACGGATCCCGTGCAGATCATGACCCTGTCCAACGGTTGCGTGTGCTGCACCATCCACACTGACCTGACCAAGGCGCTCTACCTGCTGCTGGAGCGTCTTGACAGCGGCGAGATCGTGTTCGACCGGCTGGTGATCGAATGCACCGGGCTGGCCGATCCCGCGCCGGTCGCGCAGACCTTTTTCATCGATGAAGAGCTGCGCGAGCGTTACATCCTCGACGGCATCATCACCCTGGTCGACGCCGCGCACGCCGATACTCACCTGGCGCAAACCATCGCCCAGGCGCAGATCGGCTTTGCCGACCGGTTGCTGGTCAGCAAGCGTGATCTGGTCGACGATGCAGCCTTCGATGCCCTGAGCGCGCGCCTGACCCGCATCAACCGCCGCGCGCCGATCCGTATCGTCGAGCACGGCAGGATCGACCTCGCCGAACTGCTCGACGTACGCGGCTTCAACCTCAACGCCGACCTCGGCGGCGGCATGATCCTGCGCCCACTGGCCCCGACCGGCAATTCCGCTGACCGCATCAGCAGCCTGGTCCTGCGCAGTGAAAAACCGCTGAACCTGGACCGCCTCAGCGAGTTCATGAACGAACTGCTGGAAGACCATGGCAAGCAACTGCTGCGTTACAAGGGCGTGCTCAACATCGAATACGAACCGCGCAAGATGGTGTTTCAGGGCGTGCTCAAGCTGTACGGCTTTGACTGGGACACCGAGTGGGCCGAAGGCGAAAAACGCGAGAGCGTGATCGTGTTCATTGCCGATGAATTGCCGGAGGAGAAGATCCGGGCGGGGTTCGAGAGGGTATGCGGCTGAGAGGTCAGGCAGCGGCTGAGCTTCTGCCCATAGAGTGATCTGCCCAACAAAAAGCCCCGACTCTCACGAGCCGGGGCTTTTTGGTACTGCGTTTAAACCAGGCTTATCAAGCGCCGTAAACCGGCAGCTTCGCGCAGATGGCCTTGACCTTCTCGCGAACAGCGTCGATCACGGCTTCGTTGTTCAGGTCAGCCAGGATGTCGCAGATCCAGCCCGCCAGTTCCTTGCACTCAGCTTCCTTGAAGCCGCGAGTGGTCACTGCCGGGGTGCCGAAGCGCAGGCCGGAGGTGACGAACGGCGAGCGTGGGTCGTTTGGAACGGAGTTCTTGTTGACGGTGATGAAGGCGCGACCCAGAGCGGCGTCGGCGTCTTTACCGGAGATGTCCTGTTTGATCAGCGACAGCAGGAACAGGTGGTTTTCAGTACCGCCGGAAACCACGTCGAAGCCACGCTCGATGAACACACCGGCCATCGCCTTGGCGTTCTTGACCACTTGCTGCTGGTAGGTCTTGAACTCAGGCTGCAGCGCTTCCTTGAAGCACACGGCCTTGGCTGCGATGACGTGCTCCAGCGGGCCGCCCTGGGAGCCAGGGAATACTGCGGAGTTCAGCTTCTTCTCGATTTCGGCGTTGGCGCGCGCCAGGATCAGGCCGCCACGTGGACCGCGCAGGGTCTTGTGCGTGGTGGTGGTCACGACGTCAGCGAATGGCACCGGGTTCGGGTAGACGCCTGCGGCGACCAGACCGGCTACGTGAGCCATGTCGACGAACAGGTAGGCACCGACCTTGTCAGCGATTGCACGGAAGCGCGGGAAGTCGAGGATCTGCGAGTAGGCAGAGAAGCCGGCGACGATCATTTTTGGCTTGTGCTCGACAGCCAGGCGCTCGACTTCGTCATAGTCGATCATGCCGTTGGCATCGATACCGTACTGAACGGCGTTGTACAGCTTGCCCGAGGACGAAACGCTGGCGCCGTGGGTCAGGTGACCACCGTGAGCCAGGCTCATGCCCAGAATGGTGTCGCCGCCTTGCAGCAGGGCCAGGTAGACCGCCGAGTTGGCTTGCGAACCCGCGTGTGGCTGGACGTTGGCGTAATCAGCGCCGAACAGCTCCTTGGCGCGGTCGATGGCCAGTTGTTCGATAACGTCGACGTACTCGCAACCACCGTAGTAGCGCTTGCCTGGATAGCCTTCGGCGTACTTGTTGGTCAGGGCCGAGCCCTGAGCTTCCATGACGGCCGGACTGGTGTAGTTTTCCGAGGCAATCAGCTCGATGTGTTCTTCCTGACGCAGAGCTTCTTGCTCCATGGCGGCAAACAGATCGGCGTCGTACTTGGCGATAGTCAAATCACGGCTGAACATGGCAGTCCTCAAGGGGGCATGGCGGAAAAGGCGGCTATTCTACCCCATCGGGTTTTATCTGGCATATGAAAGGCAGTCATCTTGACCAGTGACGCCGTTCACGCGGGTTTCGACAAGGCCTCAAATCATGGACGTGCCGCAGGCGCAAGGCTCGTTCTGTAGGGTGCTCGCCCACATGAGAGGGTCGAGATCGATTTAGTCATCGGCGGCGTGAACCGGGCACATCCACTCGAATTTTCAGCGATCACGCATCTATTTACCTTCAACTGCCGGAACCGTTCCGGGCCGGACGACACTCAGTCGGTCTGTTGCCCATACCCACCGACAGTAGGTAAAAACGCCATGATGCCCTCTCAGATCACGCGCTCCTCTCATTCCTCATTGCCGGAGGTTGCTCCTGCGTCCGGCGATGCAACCGGCGTTAGTGAGCAAACTCCGCAGCAGGCTCGTACCGTAGCGTTTTTTGCCTCCGGCGAGCTGGCCGTGGCATTTGGTCGCACCTCGGCTGCGCCAGCGCAGGACTCTGTGCGTCTATTGTCTGCCCTTCAGCGTGAGCTGGATAAACAGCATCCGTCCTGGCACACCGTTGCTCAACTCTGTCAGAGCCTCGCCGAGGTCGGCACGACCGAGCAGGGCTGGCATCAACTGGCAAGCGAGGATCAGGTGCCGGCGCTGAGAGAACTGCTTGACCGTTGTACTCACCGGCTGGCCGATATGCCGGCCTCTCACGCATCTCACGACTCGCTGTCGCTGGCCTGTGAAGGGCTCAGGACGGCACGGCTGCACCAATCCGTCGCTCGTTTGACCGCCCGACCGTCCGCCCTGGCCCGTGCGGTTCCGGATCTGCTGACGTTGACTCATCTGGATCCCGAGACGCTTGGCGCAGAGCCCCCCGTTGTTTCGTCTTACACGCTCTTCAGTCATTTCGTTCGCACGGCCAAGCAGCGTACGGCGGATTTGAATGACAGCCTCCAGCGTCAACCCGACGCGGTCGTCAGTCTGCTGCGCTCACATGCCGACACGCTCAATGATCTGGAGATGTTGCCGGGCGCATTGCAGGCATTGACCGAAAATTGCCAGGACGCGCCAGCCTGCAATGAATTGCGCGAGCTGGCGGAAGTGGCGGGGGCGCTGCTGCAGCTATTGCGCGAACACGATCTTTTGCCGAGGCTGGAAGAAATCTCCATTGAGCCAGGCGAGGCACCTGCACCTGGCCACGAGCCTGCCGAGCCCAGGCTGACCACACGCCAGGCATTGCTCAAGGCCGGCGGCAATCTGGTGCGCAAGTTTGATGCCTACGGGGCGCTCGCGCCGATGGATGACAAGGCGTTGCTGGCTTTGATGCGCACCCCGGCGCCACACCTGTCGCCCGATCAGATGCATGCCTTCCTGAACAAGCATGTGCTGCATCTCACGCAAGAACAACGCGATATCGTCAGCAATACCCCGCTGCCCTTCGCCCCTGAAGAAGACATCGAGGCCAGGTGCGGCATGGGTTTCGATGAAAAACTGCGATTGGCGCTGGCCAACGGTTCGCTGGTGTTGAGCGAGGAGCAACTGGCCCGTCTTGGTGATTTGCCAAGTGCCGCTACCACGACGTCCGACGTTGTGAAGACGCTGCTGGAAAAGCCATCGTCTGCGCTGAGCGAAGCCGAGCGTGACATGTTGGGCGCAATCGTTCACGCCAATGCTCAGGGGCAACTCGACGCCTGGCGCGCTCACAACGAACAGTTGCCTGCAGTCTTGAGCCGCTCGGGGCTGCCCTCTGATGTGAAAGACGAGTTGCTCAGCCTCAACAAAAGCATGAATGCCGAACTGGGCACGCTCAAGAACGGCGCCTCGCTCAAGAGTCGCGTCCTTGCAAGCCCGGCGATGCTGCTCGCGCTGGCACCCTTGCCACTGGCCGTGGCGTTCGTCAGCAAGGACAACTCCTACAGCTCATCGCTGGTTGCCCACTTCACCAAGAACGCGGTGTTCATGGCTGGCCTGATGATGAACGAGCTGACCAACGCGCGGACCAATGTCGATCATGGCCTGAACCGCTACTTCGTCACCGTGCTGGCCAACGCCATCGTGGCGCAGCCCACCTTTGCCAGGAACGAACACCTGCTGGAGCAGGTCGGCTTCGGTATCGCAACGGCCGTGGCATCGGGCGCAGCCACGCTGGGCGTATTCAACCGTGAATCGATCGTCGCTGCCTTCAAGCTCGCCAAGAGCAAGCTTTCCAGGCAAGACACCGGGAACGCCCGCATCCCGGAGGAAGACCATCTGGCCGTGGTCAAGCATTTCGACGTCAGCGAGCATTTTGCCCAGCAGATGAAAGTGGCGACCGAATTGTACAAGCAAGACAAAAGCATCACCGACATCATGAACTCGAGCCTGACATACCTGGGCACCCAAAGCAGCGAGTTCCAGGCCAGGTTCGAAGTCGCCGATGCCCTGCGCGCAGGGCTGCAACTGGCCGAGGGGGAGCGCAAGGCGGACCCTGACTTCTACACCAAGCTGGGCCTGGTGGCCTTGACGGCGAGTATCGGTGCGGCGCTGGTGATGTTGATGAAAAGCATGGTCGGCAAAGCCGATTACGCGGCGGATGGCGTCTGGTGCGTATCGGAGATGCTCAAACTGGCCATGAACCCTGAAGTCGATATGCAAAAGGCGGTTCAGGTCTTCAAGGAAATCGTCGGTCTGAATCTGGTGATGACGGGGTTTCTGGGCGTCAACAAAGTCTGGAATTTTCTCGACAAGGGGATCAAAGGCTACGCCTCCGGTGCTGCGGTCCTGACCGCAGCCAACCTCACACTTCCCGGTATGGTTGGAGAAGTGGCTGGCGCAGCAGCCGGCAAGGGGTTGAGCTACCTGACTGACAAAGGCAAGGCGGCGCATCAGGCCGGCAGGGCGGCAGCGTCCTGGGCCGGAGATTACGTCAGCACCTCGCGTTTGGGGAGCGCGGTCGGCACCCTGCAAACGGCAATTCCGGGCAGGATTGCAGGCGGGCAGGTCGTGGCGGGTCTCTACGACCGCTTCCGGTACCTGACCTGGTCGCACCCGGCGCCTGCACCGCAAGCGGCTGGCGAGCCATAAGCCTGTAGCCGGTAGACCGCCGCCAGCAACGCAGGCGGTGGTCTTGCCTGGCTTACCACCATCACCGCCAATAATCCCTTCGCATCAACCCGCGCAAGCGTTTAACGGCGGCCTGCGTGCGGCCCACGGCTGGGCGCGCTCCAGTTGCCCGGCAAGGCTCAGCAAGGTCAGTTCGTCGCCAAACCGCGCGGCAAAGTGAGAACCCAGCGGCAGCGAATCGGCTGTCCAATAGAGGGGCACGGACATGGCTGGCTGGCCAGTCGCGTTGAAGATCGCCGTGTAGGGCGAGTAGCTGTGCGAAAGCGCGATGAAGTCCTGCAGGGACCGGCTGTCGTCATCGAAGGCCAGTTCTCCCAGGCGGGGTGGCGCGCGGTTGAGCGTCGGGGTGAGAACAATATCGTACTCTTCGAAGAAACCGGCCATCGCCCGGCCCAGTGCATGCATCGACTCGACCGCGGAAATGTAGCGTGTCGCAGGCAGTTGCCCGCGTTCACGCAGAATGACTCGGGTGCGCGGCTCCAGTTCGTCCATGGCGACCGGGAAGCCGCGCATTTTGCCCAGCAGATCGAGGTAGCCCTGGGTGTGTGAACCGATGATGTCGAACGTCGCGTCGAGGAATTCAGGCAGCCGGACCGGCAACGTCGCCGGGACCACGTAATGCCCGAGCGCCTCCAGCAAGGCCGCAGTGTGTTGCAGTGCAGCCAGGGCCTCCGGTTCTGCCGGCCACGGCGATATTGCCGAGATCAGGGCGATTTTCAGACGCTTGGGATCGCGTCCTGCGGCGTGTGCAAAGGGCGTCGCTGGCATGGGCGCGGCGTAGGGAGCCCCCAGGTCACTCCCGGCAGTGGCGTCGAGCAGGGCGGCGCTGTCGCCTACCGACAGGGTAATCGCGTGAGCGGTGCTCAGGCCTGCCCAGCCCTCGCCGACCATCGGGCCTGAAGGCAGCAGGCCGCGTGATGGCTTGAAGCCGAATACGCCACAGCAGGAGGCCGGTACGCGAAGCGAGCCGCCGCCATCGTTGCCATGCGCGAAAGGGATGGCGCGTGCCGCAACCAGAGCGGCTGCGCCCCCACTGGAACCGCCCGCGCTGTGTTGCGGATTCCAGGGGTTGCGGGTCGCGCCGAAGCGTTGCGATTCGGTGCTGTAGGACACGCCGAATTCTGGAGCGGTGGTCGTGCCGAGCAGTTGGCAGCCTGCATGACGCAGCCGACTGACGATTTCGCAGTCGATGTCTGAGCGAAACTCGCCCAGCGCATGCGAGCCACTGGTCATCCGTGCCCCGGTCATGGGGGTGAACATGTCTTTCACCAGGGTCGGTACGCCTGCCATGACGCCCTGTCTGACGCTACTCCCGCTCGCCTGGCTGCGCGCCTGATCGTAAAGCCTTTCGCTGACGGCGTTCAGGCCGGGCTCGACCTGCTCGACCCGTGCGATGGCGGTTTCCAGCAGCTCGCCGGGGCTCACCTCGCCATTGCGTACCAGTGTTGCCAGGCCACGGCCGTCCAGCGTATTGAATAATTCGTGCAGGTCTTTCATCGATGGTCTCCAGGATTGAAAGCGTGTCGTCGCGTTACGCGCGCCACTTAAAAGCTGATTCCGGTACGCAGCGCCACGGTGTAGCCCTCGGCACGGTTGTGGGCGTCGAACTCCTTGTAGGCGTGCAACCAGATGGGGGGCAGCCCGGCGCCGGGTTTGAAGTAACTTACTGCAGGGCCTGCGGCGATTACCCGGGCGCGATTGCCGCGGGTCAGCCCCGGCGCGTCGTCGTCCGACAGCTGCCGGTAGTAGTAGCCGCCCACGCCGACGGTCCAGTCGCCGACATGCTGGCCCACTGCAAACTCATGTCGGTACTCAACGCCACTGCGGTAATCGGTGTCGGGGTTACGCGCATTTATATCGATCTGGAAACTCGAGGAAACCTCGAAGCCGCCGGGTGAAATGTAGGTCGCATTCAACAGCGGAGAAACCGTCCAGTGATGGGTGCCAGGGCTGACCAGACGGTTTTTGTCGTAGTCCCCCGTGGGCGCCTGAATCATCAGTTGGGTATTGATGCCCAGCCCAGGCGCGAGCTTCCAGTCCAGGATGATCGGCACCACTTGCAGGTCCGCCTGACGAAACAGCGATGCACTGTCGCTGAATACCCGCTGCCCCCCGACGTTCACGCCCAGGTCGGCATCCATCTTGAAAAAGACCGGCACCACCGCGAAACCATAGCGGGCACCCAAAAACTCCTGCTCGGTCATTCGCAAGTAGGCGAGGCCGATCGCCAGGACGTTGATCTGGAAGTCGTTGGGGCTGTCATTGCCGTGGCTGTCCTTGATGACATCCGCGTGGTAGTTGCTGATGCGCAGGCCGACGGTGCCATTGGGGGTGGTGGGCGGCATGAAGCCTGCGCCAAAGTCGAAAACGCCAGCAGCTGTCGTGGGCGCAGCATTTTCGGTGGCACAGGCCGTGGACGATAACCACAGGATCGCCATGGCGAGCCCTGAAGCGCTAAGGAAGTGGTTTTTTAATGACATCGGTAAGTGCCTTGTTATTTTTATGGGCGAGCACAGCCCTCCCTTGCGGGGTGGCAGTTATTGGAAAAACCGGAAATGGGGTAGAGCGCGTTGGCGTCAGCCGTCAGTCAAATGCAGTAACTGGGCGATCTGCGCTTTACGGGTGACACCGAGCTTGTTGTAGATCTTTCTCAAGTGGTGCCGGACGGTGCAGGGGGATACACCGATGTTGCGCGCGACTTCCTTGTACGTCTGTCCGACCGCAAAGCCTCGGGCAACCTGAAGCTCGCGCGTGCTCAACAGCTCCAGACTGCTGCGTCGCCGCGCCGTCAATAGAACGAGGTCGCCCACCGGCTGCGACGTGATGTGCAGGTTATGACTCGAATAGCCCTCTTGAGGGTTGCACTGTCGGGGCAGACGATTGGACGGTCTGTCGGGCCATTCCGAGCCCAGCATCGACGAGAACGCAGGCTCCATGGAAAGCAGCACGCCGTAACGGTCGCTCACCGCCATGGCGGTCTCATCGTAGGCGCCCTGAGTTTCCCGCAGAGTCGTGAGCGTACGCAGATAACTGGCCTGTTCAGCGGCGATCAGATGCGGCATCAGCCACTCGATCAGGCGTTTGTCCAAGGGCGAGAAGGGCGTGTGGCCAGCCGAGCGAAACAGTGTCAGATGCACGCCCTGCTGGGTGTGAGGGTCGGTCAGGACAATGCCCAGCGCGAAGCAAAGATCGTATTGGCGACCGAGGTCGGCAAGCGCAGGAGGTGCATCCGCTGCCGTGCAGTGAATGACCTGACAGACGCCCTGAGTCTGATGCATTTTGCCGACGCTGGCGTCCGAGGTCTTGAGTTGCTCCCACTCGGCGGCGTAACCGTTGGGCAGGCCCAGCAAAAAGGAACTGTGCTCGACGGGCCAGTTGTCACGCCAGGTAGATCTTCCCCACCAGGCCTTGTCGAACTGCACCAGTGCGCGCACCCGTTCAAGCGCCTGTTGATGGAATGTAGAGATCGACGCGCTGCTGACCTCGGTCTGAAGCTCGAGAATCACCTTGTTCAAGGCTTCGACGACCTGACAGGAAACACTGTCCAGGGACGTTGTATCGCTGATCATGCTACCCCCTTGTGTTCTTTGTTATGGGTAGAGCGCTCGCTGTCATTGACGCTGTGCGAGGCAGTGGCTCAAGTCTACTCATATTCAAGGGTTCGGCTATCGTTCAAATGGACGATGGCCGGGTCGCAAGGCTCGCCCTCAATCCAGCATGAACAGCGCATCATTGCTGAATTGCGCTTCGAACTGGGCGGGGGGCATCGGGCGGCCGAACAGGTAGCCCTGCACTTCGTCGCAGTCGTGTTCGCGAAGAAACTCCAGTTGCTCATGGGTCTCCACGCCTTCGGCGATCACCGAGAGGTTCAGGCTGTGGGCCATGGCGATGATGGCGCGGGCGATCTGGGCGTCCTGCTCGCCGGATGGCAGGCCATCGACGAAGGTGCGGTCGATCTTCAGCACGTCGATCGGGAACTGTTTGAGGTAGTTCAGCGACGAGTAGCCGGTGCCGAAGTCATCGACAGCGATGCTCAGGCCGAGGTTCTTGAGGCCGTCGAGTATCTGCATGGCCTCGTTGACCTCACGCATCAGGATGCTTTCGGTCAGTTCCAGCTCCAGGCAGGCGGGTGACAGGCCGGTCTGTTCGAGTATGTGGGCGATGCGCTTGCCGAGCTGGCCGTCCGAGAACTGCCGTGCCGAGATGTTGACCGACACCTTGGGCACGCGAACCCTTGCCTGATGCCAGTGTTTGAGTTGGCGGCAGGCTTCGGCCAGGACCCAATCGCCGACCTCTACGACCAGCCCGAGCTCTTCGAGCACCGGGATGAAGTCGTTGGGCGGCACCAGCCCGCGGCGTGGATGGCGCCAGCGCAGCAGGGCTTCCGCGCCTGTCAGGCGTTTGCCGTCGCCGCTGAACTGCGGTTGGTAGAAGAGGGTGAACTCCTTCTGCTCCAGGGCGTGGCGCAAGTCGCTTTCCAGCTCCAGACGCTCCAGCGCGGTGGCGTTCATGTCCGCCTGATAGAACTGGAAGTTGTTCTTGCCACGCTCTTTGGCGTGATACATCGCCGTGTCGGCGTTCTTCATCAACTGGCTGAGTTCCTTGCCGTCCTGCGGGCTGAGGGCGATGCCGATACTGGCGGTCACAAAGAACTCGCGGCCTTCCAGCACGAACGGTGTGATCAGGCTGGTCAGAATACGTTCGGCAACGTGAATGGCGCGGCTCAGCGCGGCTTCACGGGTTTCATCCGGTTCCAGCAGCAGGGTGAATTCATCCCCGCCCATGCGGGCCACGGTGTCATCCACCGACACACAGGCAAGCAGCCGCGTGGCCATTTCCTGCAGCATCCGGTCGCCAGCGGCATGGCCCAGAGAATCGTTGATCGGTTTGAAACGGTCGAGGTCGAGGAACATCAGTACGACCCAGGCCTGCTGGCGCTCGGCGTGCTGCAGCGCCGAGTGCAGACGATCCTGAAACAGGGTGCGGTTGGGCAGATGAGTCAGCGCGTCGTAGTAGGCCAGGCGGTGGATACGGTCCTCGCTGGCCTTGCGCTCGCTGATATCGCTGAAGAAGCACACGTAGCTGGCCAGATCGCCTTCATCGTCGAGGACCGCGGTAATGCCGACCCAGGCCGGATAGTGTTCGCCGTTACGCCGCTTGAGCCGGATTTCACCTTCCCACGTGCCTTGTCCGTTCAGTTGCCTGAGGATATGGCGCAGACGGGTTTCCTGTTCGGCTTCCACGGTGAGCATGCCCGGCAACTGATCGAGCACCTGAGCTACTTCATAGCCACTGACGCGGGTAAAGGCCTCGTTGGCCTGCACGATATAGCCGGCGGGGTCGGTAATCAGGATGGCGGATGTGGAATGCTCGAATACCGTGGCAGCCATGCGCAGGTCTTTCTCGGCCCGACGCTGCTGACTGATGTCGCGGCCTACCCCGAAGATGCCTTCAAAGTTGCCGTTTTCGCCCCACACCAGGACCACGCGCAGCTCCACCGGAATCTTGCGACCGTCGGCACGCAGGCAGTCGAACAGAAACATTCTGGTGGTGACTTCTTCGCGCAGCCTGGCGAGTTCCTGAGGTTTGTCGAGGACCTTGTCGATGCGGCCCATGAGCGCATCAAAACCGACTGTTTGCTGGGGGTTGGCAATGGCGGCGGACCAGCCGTTCTGCAGGATCCACTCGGCGCTGTAGCCCAACGCACGTTCTACCGAAGGGCTGACGTAGTTGACTGCCAACCGGCCGTCGGTGGAGAAAATCACATCACTGATGCTTTCGGCCAGCATGCGGTAACGCTGTTCGCTGTCACGCAGCGACTGGCTGGACGCGACCTGTTCGGTAATGTCCTTGGCAATGCCGATGATACGCGTGACCCGGTCTTCTTCGTCCCAGGCCAGTGCCTGCTCGCGAATGTCGAAGGACCGCCAGTTGCTCTCGCGGTCCCGAAAGCGCAGCACGCGTTGCAGTAATTCATTGTGCCCGTGGTGACGCTGGCGCAGGCGCATGTCCTGATAGTTTCGGGCGTCGTCGGGGTGCAGCAGGACTTCCCAGAAGAACTCGCCCATGGCGTGCAGTTCTGACTTGCTGTAACCCAGCGTATAGCCAAAGTGGTGGTTGCTGTAGATCACCCGCTGGCTGAGCACATCCTGAACGTACAAATGGTCCGGTACGGTTCGTACCACGTCGGACCAGAAGCTCTCGCGGTCCAGCAACGACAGCTCGACCTGTTTGCGGCTGGTGATATCGCCAATACTGAGAATCACCGCATCGAAGTCACTGCGTGTCTCGGGCAGGCGCATGACCAGCCACAGGTGCTGGTCATGACCACCCGCACGGGTCAGGCAGATTTCCAGTTCCAGTCGTGGCTGTCCGGAAAGCACCGCCTGGATGATCGGAATGCCGACGCCCGGACGCGAGCGCGACTCGCCCTCGATCAACGGTTGCCATGCCTGTTCGCGGTGCTCGATGTCCAGCAGGCTCAGGGCGACTTCATTGAGTTCGCTGATGCGCAATTGCTGCAAAAGGCGTTTCAGAGCGGCTGGCTGGCTTTTGAGCAGGCGCTCGAAGTCCTCGCCGGTGCTGACCTCGAGTGCTTCAAGTTGCTCCTGAAGGCCGGACATGTCCATGACACAGATGGCGACGCCCGCGCCCTCGAAGATATCCCGATAGCGGCGTCGGCTCTGCAGCATCTGGCGCTGGCGCCTGCGCAGGCTCATCAGCGCGATCAGCGGCAGGATCGACAGCAGCAGGCCGATCAGGCACTTGCCGATCAGTGGCGCGAGCAGTTCGCTGCGCGCCTTGTAGGTGTCGAACAGCCCCCGCAGTTGCCAGTCACTATTGCTCAGTGGTTGAAGCAGAATGGTATCGGACAGGCCACTCTCCGCTTCGTTGGCGGGCACCGGTTCATGGAGAATGACCCGCTGCGTCTTGCGCTGTTCAAGACGCCACAGGTGCTGAAAGTCCTGAGCCGGCTGGCTGGCAAGTTCCTTCAAGGCTTCGGGGGCCACGCGCAATGCCCAGTAATCGCCGCTCACGCCGTTGCCCAGGCGAATCAGTATATAAATCTGGTTGCCGTCTTCCGAGCCGGTATAGAAGTAGGGGCGACCTCGCGCCTGTTTCATGGCTTGTTCAAGAAACTCACTGTCGCGCGAGGCCTCGGCGCTGTCACTGACAATTTCACCCTCCCGGTTCAGGCGAGCGACGCTGCGCAGCGCGGGCAGGGCAGTGCGCAGGTTCACCAGCGTGGTCGACTGCTCCAGTCGCTCTCCGGCGGATAGCGCCTCGTCCAGCAGGTTCATGGCGATCTGCGCCTTGAGCGCCATGTTCAGACTCATCCGGTCGGACAGTTGGACGCTGTACTCCAGACTGCGCTGACGCTGACGTTCCTGGGTCTGGTGGAACTGCTCGATCAGTTGCCAGAGCAACAGGGCAAGCACCACCAGAACCAGGCCCGCCAGCATGCCTTTCACTGACCCACGCAAAGGCCTGGTCGCACTGTCTGGAGCGACACTGGATGACGACAGAGGCGTTAAAGTGGGCAAATCGCTGTTCCTGACTGCTGGACTGAAGCAGTGGTGCTTTATGTAAAATAGGCGGGTCGCTCAAAGAGGGCGGCTAGCATGCCTTTAGTTGTGGCAAAGTGCCAGCCCCGTTGGGCCGTATCGTTTGCCCTGCACGACGCATTCGGGTAGCTTTGCGCAACGCGTGGTATCCACCGACTCCTGCATGAGTGACTCCACTTTTTGCAATATCGATCAGGCTTTATATTTGCCAGCACTGCCCCGACAGGTTTACCACTGAGTTTATTCAAGGCTCGGAACGGTCTCGCGGCAAGTCTCAAGGACAAATAAAAGCTTTTTTCCGGCCGGAGCTTTAAGCTCGTTACCCAAATCGGTCCTCATTACAGACGCTAGGTTTTCATTTCATGGCTCAATACGTCTACACCATGCATCGGCTGAGCAAAGTTGTGCCGCCGAAGCGTGAAATCCTGAAAAACATCTCTCTGTCATTCTTTCCCGGTGCCAAGATCGGTGTGCTGGGCCTCAACGGTTCGGGTAAATCCACGCTGTTGAAAATCATGGCGGGTGTCGACACCGAGTTTGATGGCGAAGCGCGTCCGATGCCGGAGCTCAATGTGGGTTATCTGCCGCAGGAGCCACAACTTGACCCGAACAAGACGGTCCGTGAGGTCGTGGAAGAGGCGGTCAGCGTGATCAAGGACGCACAGGCGCGTCTCGATCAGGTCTACGCCGAGTACGCCGAGCCGGACGCTGATTTCGACAAGCTGGCGGCCGAGCAGGCCAAGCTCGAAGCCATCCTGCAGGCCAGCGATGGCCATAACCTGGAGCGCCAGCTGGAAGTCGCCGCCGATGCGCTGCGTCTGCCGGCCTGGGATGCGAAGGTTTCGGTCCTTTCCGGTGGTGAGAAGCGCCGTGTCGCGCTGTGCCGCCTGCTGCTCTCCGCCCCGGACATGCTGCTCCTCGACGAACCGACCAACCACCTGGATGCCGACTCTGTCGCCTGGCTGGAGCACTTCCTCCACGACTTCCCGGGAACTGTGGTTGCGATCACGCACGACCGTTACTTCCTGGACAACGTGGCTGGCTGGATTCTGGAACTCGACCGCGGCGCGGGCATTCCTTACGAAGGCAACTATTCCGGCTGGCTTGAAGCCAAGTCCGACCGTCTGGCGCAGGAATCCAAGCAGCAGACTGCTCACGAAAAGGCCATGAAAGACGAGCTGGAGTGGGTTCGCAAGGGTGCCAAGGCGCGTCAGTCCAAATCCAAGGCGCGTCTGCAACGCTTCGAAGAGATGCAGTCGCAGGAGTTCCAGAAGCGCAGCGAGACCAACGAGATCTACATCCCGGCCGGTCCGCGCCTGGGCGACAAGGTTATCGAGTTCAAGAACGTCACCAAGGGCTATGGCGACCGCGTGCTGATCGACAACCTGTCGTTCTCCATGCCCAAAGGCGCCATCGTTGGCGTGATCGGCGGTAACGGTGCCGGTAAGTCGACCCTGTTCCGCATGCTGATGGGCAAGGAGCAGCCGGATTCGGGCAGCATCGAAGTCGGTGAAACCGTACAACTGGCCTGCGTGGACCAGAGCCGTGATGACCTGGACGGCAGCAAGTCGGTATTCCAGGCGGTATCCGACGGTTCCGATGTGATCCGTATCGGTAACTATGAGATTCCGTCGCGCACCTACGTCGGTCGCTTCAACTTCAAGGGCGGCGATCAGCAGAAGTTCGTCAAGGACCTGTCCGGTGGTGAGCGTGGTCGTCTGCACCTGGCGCTGACCCTGAAAGAGGGCGGCAACGTGCTGCTGCTCGACGAACCGTCCAACGACCTCGACGTGGAAACCCTGCGTTCACTGGAAGAAGCGCTGCTGGACTTCCCGGGCGCTGCCATTGTGATCTCTCACGATCGGTGGTTCCTTGACCGTGTAGCCACGCACATCCTGGCGTACGAAGACGATTCGCAAGCGATCTTCTTCGAAGGCAACTACACCGAGTATGAAGCCGATCGCAAGAAGCGTCTGGGCGAAGCGGCTGCTCAGCCGCATCGCGTGCGTCACAAAAAGCTGGCCTGATCAGCGTTCAGGCACGCGCCGCTCCTTGCAAGGAGCGGCGCTGCCGTTGGCTGGCCTGGCTCACGCGTCAGGTTCGATCAGCAGCACTTCAATCGATTGATCGCCCGCCGGGCGCTGCCACAACACTTCATCGCCTTTCTGCGCGCCGATCAGGGCGCGGCCCAGTGGCGATCCCCAATTGATCAGCCCGTTGGCTGCATCGGCCTGATCCTCTCCGACCAGATGCACGCGCTGCTGGTTATCCTGTTCATCCGCGAACGTCACCCAGCTGCCGATCTGCACCTTTTCGGTCGACACAGCCGGGGCGACGACCTGCGCGCTTTGCAGGCGCTGATTGAAGTAACGCAGGTCGCGTTCCAGGTCGGCCAGTCGCTGCTTGTCCGCCGCTTCGCCCAACGCGGTTTGCGCGCTGTGCTGCGCCTGCAGGCTATTGACGTGTTTCTTCAACAAGATCAGGCCTTCGGCCGTGACGTAGTTGATCTGTGTACTGACCAGCCGCTCGACCGGTTGTTCGGCCTCGGCGGCAGCGTTGTCTTCGTTTACGAATGCGCGGCTCATGAAGAGTCCTCCCTAATAGGCTTTGGGCCACAGCAGGACATCATTGGTTTCGTCGGATTGCACCGATGCCTGATCAGTTGGGACGATAGGCCTTGGCCGCGCTGCGGGTTTTTTCCTGCTCCCAGGCACGGTCACGCTCATTGAAGACCTGGCCGGGGTCGAGCCGGTCGCGATTGTCCTGCGAGGTCTCGCACTGACGAAAGCCATCGGTCCAGCCCTGGGCGTAGAGCTTGTCCTTCAGATAGCGGGGCACGTTCTTGCGAAATTGGCCGGTAGTGGCACCTGCTGCGTCCCTGCCGCTGCTGCAACCGTCCTGATAGCCGTCTGCAAAACCCGGCGGATAACCCTCGGCCAGCATCTGGTCACGGGTGGACTGACAACCCGCCAGCACGATGGCCAGCGACAACAACAGCCAATACCGCTTCATGGTGATTCCCTCTGCTTATGAGAGGAGTCTAGAAGGTAATTTGTGAGTTATTCGTAAAAGCGATGTAGGGAACGTGTAATAGCAGTGTGCCGGTTTTTTCCAGGCACACTGCCGGCAATTGACACTGATCCGGTCAGTAGTGATACCACTTCACCTCAAGCATCACCTCGTTCTGCGGCGAGCTCATCTGGCTGAATTCGCGCTGGGCGCTCAGGCGCAGACCAAGGTTGCGCGACAGCTCCCATTGCTGGTTGAGGCTGACGCTGCGGCGCACTTCGCCATTGGTGAAATAGTCGCCCTTGGCTTCCAGGCTCAGGTTGCCCAGCGGGTTGCGCCACAGCACGCCGGTGTTGAAGCCTGCGGCGGGGGAGATGAATTCGGCGAAATCGTTATTGTGCTCGACTCGCACGGTGCCCAGTGCAAAGCCGAGCATATCGTCGGACAGCTGCCAGGTGCCGCCGCCACCACCGTTGACGTGGCTGACGAGGTTTTCGTCGCCGTGCTTGCCGAGAACCCGCTCCAGCCCCCCGGTGACTTGCCATGACCAGGGTTTCAGCAGTTCGGTGCGCGGGGTCAGTGAGCGAATGGTGGCCAGGTCCAGTTGTTGCACCTGCCAGTCATTGCCTTCGTATTGACGCACCTTGAGCTGAAGGATCTCGATCTGCGCACCCAGCGGGAAACCGTAGGCATTGTCGTTCAGGTCGTGATAGGCCATGCGCAGACCATATTCAGCGAACGCCTTGTCACCGCGTGTGCCCGCACCCAACTGCCAGGTACGTGATTCATGGCCTTCTTCCGGCAGGCCGGGGCGCGGGATGTCCAGCTGTGGCGGCGGGTTCTGATTGATCGCCTGCAACAGCTCGAAGCTGCGTTGCGAGCGTTGTGTATCGCGCTCAAGACCGTTGGCGCGATAGCGCTCCAGACGATAGGCAGCGTCCTGAATCAACGCGCGGCGTTCTTTGGGCTGCGCGAGGTACTCGCTGTTGTGCAGTTGTTTCTGATCGGCGCTGACCTTCAATACCCACTGTTGCTCGTCTGCATCGAGCGGTTCGGCGCGGCTCAGCAACTCGCGTTCGCGTGACGGGCGATAGTCGATCTTCTCCACCAGCCCGGCGGCCTTGATCGCCTTGACCGTATCGGTCGGGATCGCGGTCAGGCCAAACTGATCGGTAAGCTTCAGGCCCGGTCGGGCGACCTGCAGCAATTCCAGCAGCCGGTAGGAGCAGTTTTCGTCGAAGAAGAAATAACTGAAACGGATCTGTTTCAGCTCCCAGACATGCTCGACCATGCGCCCGGTTTCTTCCGCAGTCAGGTTCAGGCGGTATTCCCACAGGTCACGGTTTTCCAGGCTGCGGTATTCCGACAGTTTTTCCTGATACGGCACCAGCGCAAACAACCCCGGGTAGCCGCCTGCCAGACCTTTCCACGCGTACAGAATGCTGTTGTCCATGCCTTCGATATAGGCACCGAAGTTGATCGCGTAGCTCAGCAAGGTGGTGTTGTTGGTCTTCGCGCTGGCCGGATCGATGCGCAGCAGCGTATGGCCAAACATCGACGAGGGGCTGTTGAGGTAGGCGGCCGGGAAAATCAGCACTGTGCTGTCCGGGGCCACATCCTTGTACCAGGCCTTGAATTCCTTACAGTCCGGCGTCGGCAGGTCAGTCAGGTGCAACTGGTCACGCAGCCAGCGGGTGCGTGCCGGGTATACGCACTGGGCGTGAGTCTGTTCGTTGCTGACCGGTGCGTAAATAGCGTCGAGTGTCGCGCTCAGCTCTGCCTGCGGGTCGTGTGCACCGTTGGCGGCGAGAAAGAATTTCGGGTCTGTGACATAGCTGCGCCAGCCACCGAGCTTGCCGGCTTCGTAGTGACCCAGGGAAATCCAGAACGGCTCATTGGCCAATTGCTGCAAACGGTCAGCGCTGGCATGAGGTGCCGCAGACAAGGGGGCACAGACGAACAGCGCCAGCGATACAAGACGTTTGAGCATAGAGGGCAACTAGTCAGAAAAGGGGATCCCGCCCTTTGCGAAGAAAGGGCGGGCGAACGACTTTAAGCCTGGGTAGCGTACTTGGCCAGAGTCGGATCGTTTTTCAGAACATTGACGGTGTTGGTGTGAACGTCTTCGGCAGTGGCGTCGGCCTTGCTGAAGATTTGCGAGAAGTGCTCGTGAGTGACGGCGGCAAAGTGCTCGCGGTCTTCTGGTGCAACGCCCAGTACCACAGCGTAGGTAGTCAGTGCTTCGCCCTGACCCATGGCCATGTCTTTGGAGAGTTCATCCATCATGCCGTTCATGGCAAGCCAGGATTTACCGCCATAAGTCAGCGCGCCGTTGGTCGAGCAGCCGTTGGTGCCGGAGGTCATGCCGAAGGTGGCGTTACCCGATGTACCGTTGGTGGTCGAAGCGAGGAAGTGAGCTGGAGTACCGCGTTGGCCTTCAAACAGCATGTTGCCCCAACCGCAGTCAGGACCGCCTGGTGCTTGAGCCATAGCGTTGATCGATACAGCGGCGAAGAGCGTTCCAAGAAGAATCCGTTTCATAGCTTTTTCTCTTTTTAGTTCAGCCAAGGGTCGAGTTTCTTGAGTTGTCACATCAAGACAGATGGTTAGCCAGCAGCCACCTGTGCAGTTTGGAGTTTAGGCAGGTTCCAAGGGTTCCGTGAGGGATTACAGATTATTACTTGAAAACGGCTTTTTTCAGAACGCGGCGGGTGACGCTACACACGCAAATGCTTTTCGGCTCTTTCCTGCCTTGCAAGTCGTGCACAGCGAGCGCCAGAATGCCGACATCTGCCCCGCCTGATGTAAGGATTACTGATGCCCGATTCTGTCGCAGCCAACCTACGCCTGGCGCCCAACGCGCTGACCCGTCCGTTTTCCGCTGAGCAGTTCAGCTTTGCGACCACCCACGAGCTCGAACCCTTTCGCGGTGTCCTTGGCCAGGAGAGAGCCGTAGAGGCCCTGCAGTTCGGCGTTGCGATGCCGCGCCCCGGTTACAACGTGTTTGTCATGGGCGAGCCCGGCACCGGGCGCTTTTCGTTCGTAAAACGCTATCTCAAGGCCGAAGGCAAACGGATGCAGACGCCGTCGGACTGGGTCTACGTCAACAACTTCGACGAGCCCCGCGAGCCAAAGGCGCTGGAGCTGCCACCTGGCACTGCCCATGAGTTCACCGCCGACATCGGTGGCCTGATCGACAACCTGCTGGTGACCTTCCCGGCGGTTTTCGAGCACCCGTCGTATCAGCAGAAGAAAAGCTCGATCGACCGTGCGTTCAATCAGCGCTATGACCGCGCCCTGGACGTCATCGAGCGCCTGTCGCTGGAAAAGGACATCGCGCTGTATCGCGACAGCTCCAACATCGCGTTCACGCCGATGGCCGATGGCAAGGCGCTGGATGAGGCCGAGTTTTCCCAGTTACCCGAAGCGGATCGCGAGCGCTTCCACGAAGATATCTCCGCGCTCGAGGAGCGTCTCAACGAAGAACTGGCCAGCCTGCCGCAGTGGAAGCGCGAGTCCAACAATCAGCTGCGTCAGTTGAATGAAGAGACCATCACCCTGACCCTGCAGCCCTTGCTGGCACCGCTTTCTGAAAAGTACGCCGAGAACGCTGCGGTCTGCGCCTACCTGCAGGCCATGCAGGTTTACCTGCTCAAGACTCTGGTCGAGCAGTTGGTCGATGACGCCAAGACCGACGCTCAGGCGCGCAAGCTGCTGGAAGAGCAATACAGCCCGAGTCTGGTGGTCGGGCATACTCGTGATGGCGGTGCGCCCGTGGTTTTCGAACAGCACCCCACCTACGACAACCTGTTCGGACGCATCGAATACAGCACCGATCAGGGCGCGCTGTACACCACGTACCGGCAACTGCGCCCCGGCGCGCTGCATCGTGCCAACGGCGGTTTCCTGATTCTGGAAGCCGAGAAGATGCTGGGCGAGCCGTTCGTCTGGGATGCGCTCAAGCGTACCCTGCAATCGCGCAAGCTGAAGATGGAGTCGCCGCTGGGCGAGCTCGGCCGCGTTGCAACCGTGAGCCTGACGCCGCAGGTGATCCCGTGGAACGTCAAAATCATCATCATCGGTTCCCGCTCGCTGTATTACACCCTGCAAGACCTCGATCCTGACTTTCAGGAGATGTTCCGGGTGCTGGTCGACTTTGACGAAGAGATTCCGATGGTCGACGAGACGCTCGAGCAATTCGCTCAGCTACTCAAGACCCGGACCTCGGAAGAGGGCATGGCGCCGCTGACCGCCGATGCGGTGGCACGACTGGCGACTTACAGCGCCCGTTTGGCCGAGCACCAAGGGCGTTTGTCGGCGCGTATCGGTGACCTGTTCCAATTGGTCAGCGAGGCCGATTTCATCCGCCAGCTGGCCAACGACGACAAGACCGACGCCGGGCATATCGAACGTGCGCTCAAGGCCAAAGCCACCCGTACCGGGCGGGTCTCGGCGCGGATTCTCGATGACATGATGGCTGGTGTGATTCTGATCGACACTGACGGCGCGGCCGTCGGCAAATGCAACGGCCTGACGGTGCTGGAGGTCGGCGACTCGGCCTTCGGCGTGCCCGCGCGCATTTCCGCCACGGTGTACCCGGGCGGCAGCGGGATTGTCGACATCGAGCGCGAGGTCAATCTTGGCCAGCCGATCCACTCCAAGGGCGTGATGATCCT
Organism: Pseudomonas sp. NFACC10-1; assembly: GCF_900119195.1. Taxonomy (NCBI): domain Bacteria; kingdom Pseudomonadati; phylum Pseudomonadota; class Gammaproteobacteria; order Pseudomonadales; family Pseudomonadaceae; genus Pseudomonas; species Pseudomonas sp. NFACC10-1. The sequence goes on from NZ_FPJB01000005.1 coordinate 284,782, forward strand.
CACCGGCTACCTTGGCAGCCGTTATGCCCAGGAATTTCCGCTGGCGATTTCCGCAAGTATCGCGCTCGAGCAGTCCTACGGTTACGTGGATGGCGACAGTGCGTCGCTTGGCGAGGTCTGCACGCTGATCTCGGCGCTGTCACGCACGCCACTCAAGCAGTGCTTCGCGATTACCGGTTCCATCAACCAGTTTGGTGAAGTTCAGGCGGTGGGCGGGGTCAATGAAAAGATCGAGGGCTTCTTCCGTCTCTGCGAAGCACGTGGGCTGACTGGCGAGCAGGGCGCGATCATCCCGCACGCCAACGTCACCACGCTGATGCTTGACGAGCGCGTGGTGCAGGCTGTTCGTGCCGGGCAATTCCACATCTATGCCGTACGTCAGGCCGATGAGGCGCTGAGCCTGCTGGTGGGCGAACCTGCCGGTGCGCCTGACGAGCATGGCGAATTCCCTGAGGGCAGCGTCAATGCACGCGTCGTGGAGCGTCTGCGCGATATCGCAGAGATGCTCAGTGATGAAGACCTCAAGGAAGAGCTGGAAAAGGAGCCTGCGCAGTTGCAGCCTGAACTCAAGGTCTGACAGCGCAGGAGCCGGGCGGTGAGGGCCGCCCGGTGCTCCGTTCATCAGGGATAGTTTCTCGCAGAGCGGTTTTCTTCTAGTCTTGAAGTGATCGCAGTGGCCAAAGAGATTGGCGTAAATCCTGTTTCACGAGAAGGATGAATAGTGTTGCTGATCAGGAGCGCATCATGCAGCGTAGCCTTTGCCTTACCCGAGAATGCATGGGGCTGATGACACGTATCGAGTGCGTCATCCGGCCCCTCCCTCATGACAGCGGACAATGGATGGTGCTCTTCGCGGCCGGAATGGCCGAGGAACAGCCTTCCGCAATCAAGACCCAAGGGCCTTTCAAGGGCCTGCCCGCAGCGCAATCGGTGCTGACCAGCATTCTCGAAAGCCTGTCGTTGCATGGTTATCAATGTGCCGATGACGTACCTATCTGGATGCTGCACATTCAGGCCGAACTGCGTCGTATCGATAGCGGCAGGACGGTCTGTCAAAGCTCGTCGCTGTTCTAGGCTCTGTACGAAAAGTGTCTGCGCTCGGTGATGCTTCGTTAAAAACAGGCTCGCTTGGCCTTCGCTCGCCGACTTTTCGTACAGAGCCTAGCCTTCAATCCGGTTCCTCAAGTGCGCTAACTGCCGCTGTGCGATATTTTGTCGCACGGCCAGAGCGGTGCATTACCGCTGATATACTCGCCCGCTCCTTCAAAACACCTTGCGAGTATCAATGGAACGTTTTTTTGAAAATGCCATGTACGCATCGCGCTGGCTGCTGGCGCCGATCTATTTCGGCCTCTCCCTTGGCCTGTTGGCGTTGTGTCTGAAGTTTTTCCAGGAAATCTTTCATGTCATTCCCAACATCTTCTCGCTGGCCGAAGCTGACCTGATTCTGGTGCTGCTGTCGTTGATCGACATGGCGCTGGTCGGTGGCTTGCTGGTGATGGTGATGATCTCCGGCTACGAGAATTTCGTGTCGCAGCTGGACATCGACGAGGACAAGGAAAAGCTCAACTGGCTGGGCACTATGGATTCGTCTTCGTTGAAGATGAAAGTTGCAGCATCCATTGTCGCGATTTCCTCCATCCACCTGTTGCGGGTGTTCATGGATGCCACCAACATCAAGCCCGAATACCTGATGTGGTACGTGATTATCCACATGACGTTCGTGATATCGGCGTTTGCGATGGGCTATCTGGACAAGGTCACCAAGCACTAAGGCGACGCGCGATGAAAGGGGCGGGCGTTATCGTTTCTGGCATGTCGGCGCTGTGTGTTGTAAAACGTCCGTTCCGATGCATCAGGCATTTGCGCAGGAGGTTCGATCATGAATTATCAGGAATTTATCGACCACGCCCAGGCCGGGCGGGTCGATGAGCTGAACCTGATCTCCATCGAAGGCGGCATCTATCTGCTGGATGTGCGCATGAATGGCACTTCGGTGATGCTCAAGGACCCAGCGGGCAAGACCCTGCATCTTCGCTCGGTGGAGCATGCGCGGGATTTGCTCAAGGACATACCGGTGGTGCCTTTTTACCTGGTCCATTGTGTGGTCCATGACGAGCTGTGCGGCATGCCGGTCAATGACCGCTCTGAAATGCGCCTGCCGATCTCGTTTCATTCCTCCTGGTCCTGATCGCCAGCCGCGTATTGCTGCTGCGGTAGGGGCTGTAGCGGCAATTGTGCTAGGCTGCTCGGCCTTTTGGTTCGGGGCGCATCAGCGTATAGCGTGATTGCCGTTCAGGTTTTGCGCGATACCGACTGCGTGCCCCTCTACGGAGCAGTGTCATGTCCGAAGTCAATCTGTCCACCGACGAAACCCGCGTCAGCTACGGCATTGGCCGTCAGTTGGGCGATCAGTTGCGCGACAACCCGCCACCGGGTGTCGATCTGGAAGCCATCGTGGCAGGCCTGCGCGATGCGTTCGGCGGTCAGCCAAGCCGTGTTGGTCAGGAAGAAATGTCCGCCAGCTTCAAGGTCATCCGCGAAATCATGCAGGCTGAAGCAGCCGCCAAAGCCGAGCAGGCTGCGGGCGCCGGCAAGGCCTACCTGGCTGAAAACGCCAAGCGCGAAGGCGTGACCACCCTGGCTTCGGGTCTGCAATTCGAAGTCGTGACCGCTGGCACTGGCCCTAAGCCAACCCGTGAAGATCAGGTACGCGTTCACTACCACGGCACGTTGATCGACGGTAACGTCTTCGACAGCTCCTACGATCGCGGCGAGCCGGCCGAATTTCCTGTCAGCGGCGTGATTGCCGGCTGGACCGAGGCGCTGCAACTGATGAACGCCGGCAGCAAATGGCGTCTGCACGTGCCGAGCGAGCTGGCTTACGGCGCTCAGGGCGTAGGCAGTATCGCACCGCACAGCGTGCTGGTGTTTGATGTGGAACTGCTGGACGTTCTGTAAGCGACCCGGTCGATGCAGATAGTCGCTGAACGAATCGCGCCGATTCGTTCAGCGACGCAGTTGTGCTGATGCTTCATGCTCAGTGCAACTCACTCATGGGGCGCAACGCCCGCGCGTAGCAGAACAGAAACAGGTTTCTCACCAGTTCCTTGAGCACCAATGGCTCGCTGGAACTCAAACTGCACACATCCAGATCGCCCTGATCGCGTAACTCTTCCAGCGCTTCCTCTTCCAGTACGGCACACACTTCCCCCGTCTCGCGGTGGAGAATTCTCAGGTAAGGGTGGGGTCTGTCCAGCCATGCATCGATCAAATAAGTCATGTCTCATCTCCTGTGCAAGTTAGATGAGAATAATTCTTATCGGGATAATAGCAAGGCTCTATTGAGATTAATTCTCATTTTGCGCTGAATGGTTGATCCAGATCAGCGAATGCCGGTCGAGAGAGGACGCGGAGCGTCCAGAACGGCATGCCGACGCGGAGCATCGGCACGATAGGTGTTCTCTCGGACGCTTATCGTTCCTCACGCTCCAGCGTGGGAATGCCGTTCGTGACGCTCTGCGTCACACAGCGACGCCGTCGGCCTGTCAGTGATGCTCGCGGGTAGCGCGGAATTTCACGTCGGGCCAGCGTTCTTCCATCAGCGCCAGGTTCACGCGGGTAGGGGCGAGGTAGGTCAGGTGACCGCCGCCGTCCATTGCCAGGTTTTCCACCGCCTTGTTCTCAAACTCTTCGAGCTTCTTCTTGTCGTCGCAGTCGATCCAGCGGGCAGACCACACAGTGATCGGCTCGTAGGCGCATTCAACCTTGTATTCTTCCTTCAGACGGCTGGCGACCACATCGAACTGCAGCACACCGACGGCGCCGAGGATGATGTCGTTGCTGCGCTGCGGGAAGAACACCTGCGTGGCGCCTTCTTCGGCCAGCTGTTGCAGACCCTGACGCAATTGCTTGGACTTGAGCGGGTCCTTCAGGCGTACGCGACGGAACAGCTCCGGTGCGAAGTGCGGAATACCGGTGAAGCCCAGCGCTTCGCCTTCGGTGAAGGTGTCGCCGATCTGGATGGTGCCGTGGTTGTGCAAACCGATGATGTCACCGGCATAGGCTTCTTCCAGTTGTTCGCGCTCCGACGAGAAGAACGTCAGCGCGTCGCCGATCCGTACGTCCTTGCCCAGACGCACATGGCGCATTTTCATGCCCTTGTCGTAACGGCCCGAGCAGATCCGCATGAAGGCGATGCGGTCGCGGTGCTTGGGGTCCATGTTTGCCTGGATCTTGAACACGAAACCGCTGAATTTCTCTTCCGCCGGCTCGACGGTGCGCTCGTTGGCCACACGTGCCAGCGGCTTGGGCGCCCAGTTCACCACGGCATCGAGTACATGATCGACGCCGAAGTTGCCCAGTGCGGTGCCGAAGAACACCGGGGTCAGCTGACCGTCGATGAATTCCTGCTGGTTGAATTCGTGGCAGGCACCCTGCACCAACTCCAGTTGCTCGACGAAGCGCTCGTATTCATCGCCCAGGTGAGCGCGGGCTTCGTCCGAATCGAGCTTCTCGATGATTTTGGTTTCGGTGCGCTCGTGGCCGTGACCTGCGGTGTAGACAATGATGTAGTCGTCGGCCAGGTGGTAGACACCCTTGAAGTCCCGGTAGCAACCGATCGGCCAGGTGATCGGTGCCGCCTTGATCTTGAGGACCGCTTCGATTTCATCGAGCAGCTCGATCGGGTCGCGGATATCGCGGTCGAGCTTGTTGATGAAGCTGACGATAGGCGTGTCGCGCAGACGGCAGACATCCATCAGCGCGATGGTGCGTGGCTCGACGCCTTTACCGCCGTCGAGGACCATCAAGGCCGAGTCGACTGCCGTCAGGGTGCGATAGGTGTCTTCGGAGAAGTCTTCGTGGCCCGGGGTGTCGAGCAGGTTGATCATGTGGTCGCGATACGGAAACTGCATCACGGACGTGGTAATGGAGATACCACGCTGTTTCTCCATTTCCATCCAGTCGGAGGTGGCGTGACGGTCGGATTTACGCGACTTGACCGTACCGGCGACGGAAATGGCCTTGCCCATCAGCAGGAGTTTTTCCGTGATGGTGGTTTTACCCGCATCCGGGTGGGAAATAATGGCGAAAGTGCGGCGTTTCGCGACTTCGGCGGCCTGTTGGGTCATGGGAAATCGCCTGGGATGGGATTGAAAAAGGGCGCAGATTATAGCTCAACTCGCGGCAATAACCGAACCGTTCAGACAATAAACGATGGCCAGATAATGTCTCGTGTGGGAACCTTTCAGGTCGTGGAGACGTCCACTCCCCCGTCAAGGCTCGCAACGAAGCCAACGCAAGGGGCTGATTCATCAGCATGTTGGTTTGACGAAGCTGCGCTTATGGCTTGTGTTTTCGCCGAGGTTAAACCCTTACCGGCGACCCACCCGCTGCTCTTCGCGAACGTTATTGCCGGCGTCCTTTCCGGACGCCCAGGTCAACGCGTTCGCCGACTGAAATAAGGAGTCCGCCTGTGGCAAATCGCTATGGCAAGGGGCTATTGGGAGGTGCGGTTGCGATCGCACTCCTGGCCCTGCTGATCCACTGGATCGGCATCAGTACTATCAAGCAATACCAGGATGACCTGCTGTTCTACCTTCAGGCTCACCTGATTCTGGTTCTGGTTTCAATGTTGGCGGCCCTGGTGGTCGGCATCCCTGCAGGCATTGCCCTCAGCCGACCGAGCATGGTTGGCCGCGCTGAACGCTTCATGCAGATCTTCAACATTGGCAACACCGTTCCTCCTCTCGCCGTTCTGGCCATTGCCCTCGGAATTCTCGGGATCGGCAGCGGGCCGGCGATCTTCGCGCTGTTCCTCGCCTCTCTGTTGCCTATCGTGCGTAATACCTACGAAGGCCTGAAAAACGTCCAGGGTTCACTCAAGGAAGCTGCCGTCGGTATTGGCATGACTCCGCGTCAGGTGCTGTGGCGTGTCGAGCTGCCCAACGCCGTGCCGATCATTGTCGGCGGTGTGCGTGTCGCGCTGGCGATCAATGTCGGGACCGCGCCACTGGCGTTTCTCATCGGCGCCAACAGCCTTGGCAGCCTGATTTTCCCGGGCATTGCGTTGAACAACCAGCCGCAACTGGTGCTGGGTGCAGCGTGTACCGCTCTGCTGGCGCTGCTGCTCGATGGTCTGGTGACACTGGCCAGTCGTCTTTGGCTGGAACGCGGACTGGCTCGCTGAGCGAAGGAATTCTCATGAAAAGAATATGCTTGTTTTTAGGCTTTGCCTTGCTGTTTCCGGCACTTGCCCAGGCTGCGGAAAAGCCGCTGCTACGTATCGGCGCACGAGTGTTCACCGAACAGACCATGCTTGCCGAACTGACCGCGCAATACCTGCGGACCAAGAACTACGACGTCCAGATTACCGGCGGCCTTGGCAGCAACCTGGCGCGCAGCGCTCAGGAGAGCGGTCAGCTGGATCTGCTGTGGGAATACACCGGTGTGTCGCTGGTGGCCTACAACCACATCGACGAAAAACTCGACAGCGCCCAGACCTATGCGCGGGTCAAGGAAGTGGATGCGAAGAAAGGCCTGGTCTGGCTTTCACCGTCGAAGTTCAACAACACCTACGCGTTGGCACTGCCGCAGAAAGTGGCTGACAAGTACCCGCAGATCAACACCATGACCGACCTGACCAAAGTGCTCAAGGACGAAGCCAAAGAGGGTCATGTCGTAGCGCTGGACACCGAGTTTGCCAACCGTTCCGACGGCCTGATCGGCATGGTCAAGCACTACGACATGAACCTCGGTCGTGAAAACACCCGGCAGATGGACGCCGGGCTAGTCTACACCGCGTTGCGCAACGGTCAGGTTTTCGCCGGTCTGGTGTACACAACCGACGGTCGTCTGAATGCGTTCAAGCTGAAAGTGCTGGAAGACGACAAGCACTATTTCCCTGACTACACCGCAGCGCCGGTGATCCGTCAGGAATATCTGGACAAGCATCCGGACATCGCCACGCTGCTCAAGCCGCTGGCTGACCTGCTGGACAACCAGACCATGATCGACCTCAACGCGCGCGTCGACGTCGGCCATGAAAGCCCCTCCACGGTTGCTGCAGACTTTCTGCGCCAGCACCCATTGAATTAAGGAAGGAGACGATATGAGTTTCTTGAGCGCCTTCTCCCATCTGGACTGGGCACAGGTTCTGCAACTGACCTGGCAGCACATTACGCTGGTGGGCATCGCCGTGACCCTGGCGATTGTCGTCGGCGTGCCACTGGGCGTGCTGATGACGCGTTTTCCAGCACTGGCGGGCCCGTTGCAGGCAAGCGCCACGGTATTGCTGACCGTGCCGTCGATTGCCCTGTTCGGCCTGTTGCTGCCGTTCTACTCCAAATTCGGCCAGGGCCTTGGCCCGATGCCGGCTATTACCGCAGTGTTTCTCTATTCGCTGCTGCCGATCATGCGTAACACCTACCTGGCGCTGACTGGCGTAGAACCGGGTATCCGCGAGGCCGCCAAAGGCATCGGCATGACCTTCGGCCAGCGTCTGCGGATGGTCGAGCTGCCCATCGCCGTGCCTGTGATCCTCGCCGGTGTGCGCACCGCCGTGGTGATGAATATCGGTGTCATGACCATTGCCGCGACCATCGGTGCCGGTGGTCTGGGTGTACTCATTCTTGCTTCTATCAGCCGCAGCGATATGTCGATGCTGATCGTCGGCGCGGTACTGGTCAGCATTCTGGCCATCATCGCCGACCTTCTCCTGCAATGGCTGCAACGCACGCTGACTCCAAAAGGATTACTGAAATGATCGAACTCCAGAACCTCTCCAAGACTTTCCAGAGCAACGGCAAAGAAGTGAAGGCTGTCGATTCGGTCAGCCTCACGGTCAACGAAGGCGAAATCTGCGTCTTCCTCGGCCCCTCGGGCTGCGGCAAAAGCACCACGCTGAAAATGATCAACCGCCTGATCATGCCGACCTCCGGCAAAGTGCTGATCAATGGCGAAGACACCACTGATCTGGATGAAGTGACCCTGCGTCGCAACATCGGCTACGTGATTCAGCAGATCGGTCTGTTCCCGAACATGACCATCGAAGAAAACATCGTGGTCGTGCCCAAGCTGCTCGGCTGGGACAAGCAGCGTTGCCATGACCGTGCTCGTGAATTGATGAGCATGATCAAGCTGGAGCCCAAACAGTACCTGCATCGCTACCCGCGTGAACTGTCCGGTGGTCAGCAACAGCGTATCGGCGTGATCCGTGCCCTGGCAGCCGACGCACCCTTGCTGTTGATGGACGAACCGTTCGGTGCGGTCGACCCGATCAACCGCGAGATGATTCAGAACGAGTTCTTCGAGATGCAGCGCGCGCTGAACAAGACCGTGATCATGGTCAGCCACGACATTGATGAAGCCATCAAGCTGGGCGATAAGATCGCGATCTTCCGTGGTGGCAAACTGCTGCAGATCGATCACCCGGACACCTTGCTCGCGCATCCGGCCGACGACTTCGTCAGCAGCTTCGTCGGCCAGGACAGCACCCTCAAGCGTCTGCTGTTGGTCAAGGCCGAAGACGCCGCCGACAACGCGCCATCGGTCAGCCCGGAAACCCCGGTGGCCGATGCGCTGGAAGTGATGGACGAAAACGACCGTCGCTATATCGTGGTCACCGACAGCGAAAACAAGGCGATGGGCTATGTACGTCGTCGTGACCTGCACCGTCAGCAGGGCACGTGCGCGCAGTTCCTGCGTGAATTCAACGCCACCGCCGCTTACGACGAGCACTTGCGCATCCTGCTGTCGCGCATGTACGAGTTCAACCGCGCCTGGCTGCCGGTGCTGGACGCCGAGAACGTGTTCCTGGGTGAAGTGACGCAAGAGTCCATTGCGGCTTATCTGAGCTCCGGCCGTTCGCGTGGCATGAAGACCAGTATTGTCTCGCCAGCCGAGCAAGTGGCTTCCTGACCGGATGTATTGCCGCCAGCATCATGGCTGGCGGCAATGTTCACACTTGGAAATTCTCCATGCCACATTGAGTAACGTTGTTTTTCTGCAATGCAGACGCAGTCATTGCGTCTGCAGCGTCGCTCTCATACAACGTTGTCACGACCCCCTGATACTCGACGTTCACTTTACAGTGGTCATTACCCTCGAACTTCTTGCTGCTGGTCCAGACCTGGTTGGACACACTTGAATAGTAGGCTTTGCCTTGGGTGATCTCGGAGGCATAGAGGTCATTGACCAAAAGCTTGTAGTTAAGCTTTTTAAACGTGTCTCCCTCGAAATAGACCTCCAGCAGGTCATCTGTTCTGACGACCTTCGCGACTGTCAGTCGCAACAACATACTCTGGGCAATGGCCAGATAAGAACGGTAAGACGCCCGGTTTGTCACGCTGATGAGAGGGTTGCCATTGACGGTCATGTACAGGGCATCAACGCTTGCCTGATCGACACCTGCTACCAGTTGGGTCATCGTTGAGTCGGTGAAGAGCTGGCGGATGGGCAGGGCGATTTTTGCCTGTTCGACATTGCCGGAGAACAGGGTATAGGGTTTCCCTATGCCTGCAATTGCCGTGATGGTCACCTCTTGATGGCCTACGCCGCCGAGGCGTATCCAGGTGTTGTCAATAAGTCCTGAGCCGTTGGGGTAGCCCTTCTCAAGCGTTGCATAAGGAGGGGCTCCGAAGACGATCGTGTAATCATAATTCTTGAAAGCCTCACCCTCGAACGTCACTTGGACAAGTCCTGCGCTGACGATCACGCTTCTTATGGTTTTTTGCAGGAGCAACCGTTGTGCACGGTTCAATAGTCGGCCGTGCAGTTCATCGGTCTTTTCTTTCTCCAGATTGAAGAAAAGAACGTCAAGCCTTGGCTGGGTAATGCCGGGCCTCAGTTCAGCACAACGGTCATCGGTAAACATGGCCTTGATATTGAACAGCAGGATGGGTCGTGATGCGGTGCTGGCCACAGTGTATGGCTTGCCTCCAGCAAACACCTTGACTGACGCCTCATCCCCTTCGGAGAGGGGAGTGCTGGCTTCAACGTAGGCGATGCCTTCCTCGATACGGGCTTCACAACCCACGTGTTCGCCGTTGTCTGCCCACGCCACTAACGTGCCGTTGAGCGTTATTTCGTAACGGTATGGCGTGTACCATTGCTTGGCAACGGTAAACTTTATCCGGTCTTGAAAGGTAGCGTGCACGCTGGACAGGATATGGGCAAGCGGCGGGGTGTAAGTGAGCAACGGCAGATCGATCGGGATCGTCGTCTCAGCGTCATTTTCCCAAATGGCCCGCGTCAATGCGGGCAGGTCGGCGATCTGGTTGAGGGTTTCAGGGGTTGGGTACAACCCCCAGCGATCAAAGAATTCCGCCAGGTTGAGGTGGCTCAGCAGCGAGGTTTCGACGATGAAGCGCTGCGCTTTATCGTCGCTGACGGTGGGCGGGTTGTGCATGAGCCGATAGCGCTGGTGCAATTGCGGGTAGAACGAAGTACCGAAGCTAAGACGCAATTGCCAGAGCATGACAAGCTTGTGTCCGGCCTCCTTGATGTTGTCGTACGCTCGCAGGCTACTGGCCAGGTACTCTTTCACGGGGGGGTAACTGGAGTCGGCGCCTGTAGCACGGCCAAGGAAAAACTCTTGGGCGGCCATCGAGTAGAGATTGACCGTGACCTCTGTCATTCCGGTGCCGGTGCCCCATGTCATAGGGCTGAGTTGTCGTTGATGGCCGCTTTCGTGCCAAGGGCCCCAACCATCTTCAGGGGCGGTCGACAGTAAACGCGCCAGCGCAGCCGATCCGTTAAACCCCATATGACCGTTTGTGGCAAACATGTAAAGCCGGTCCGCTTCCACGTAGAAATGTTTACTGGGATCAAGCGCCCATTCCATCGTGCCGTAGTCGATCAAGCCTGAAATACCATCCTGCGCGCTAATGGCACCATCGAAATTGCCCATCAGCTTTACGGGATCGGTCAGGTAGAGCTGTGCGCTCTGATAGCGCACCACGACAATAGCCCTCGGGCTGGTAAGCAGCACGACAGGCGCTTCGCTGTAGTGCGCCATTTGCTGTTCCCATTCCAGATTGGTCATATCCATTCTGAAAAACGGCACATGGTTGTACTGTCCTGTTATGTCCAGAACCACGTGGCCAAGGGGGTCCAGGTTGGTGAAGCCCAGCAGGCCTGTGTTGGTAGCGACAAGAACGTTCATGCCACGGTGCAGCGGGTACGAGGTGGGGGTATCCAGTTCTGGCACCCCGATCACTGCAGACACCAGATTCATGTACAGACTGGTTGCTGTGATTTCCAGCCGATCGCCTTTCGTTACATAAATATTAGTCGGCTGAAAGTCGGTGTGTGTCCTGGTACGGGCGTGACGTTGGCGATGACTTTCGGCAGATCCGAAGCCGAAGGCTTGCCACCGGGCTTGAACTGCACTGGGCGCAACGGAGCTTGCGGCGTGAAGGTGTCGGTCATCCATGATCGTTACCTGAAAAGGCGGTCTGAGCTGTTTATTGAGCGCGCAACCCCTGCATCCGTCTACTGACAGAACTGACAGGCTGATTTGCTTTGCGTGCCGGTGAATAAGGTGATGCCCAGCGTGCTGCGAAAAGGCATTGGCGACGGAGGTGGGGAACATCTGCCTGTCATGCAGGTCGGTTAAACAGGTCCTTGGGAAGGCAACTCAAGAGCCCTGTGCAAAAACGCGACATTTTTTGTTGATATCCGGCCCCTCAGGTCCTAAAGTTCGCGCCGAACGTCCATGCTGGAAACGATCCATCCGGCTCAAGTACTGACGACGAGACAGCAAGGCCAGGAAGGCAGCCCTTCAGGGCCTTTTTGCTTTCGGCGACATGCCTTGGGAAGTAGGCGAACCAAAGTGGGGATACGGAGGGCGTTCATTTGTACCCATTGACCAATACCGTTTGCCAATAGGAGTTCCAGCAGCATGCCGATCAATGTCGAAGACTACTACTCAGCCGAAACCTTCAAGAAAATGAAGGCGTTCGCTGACAAGCAAGAAACCCCGTTCGTGGTCATTGATACTGACATCATCAGCAAGGCATATGACGACCTGCGTGCGGGCTTCGAATTCGCCAAGGTTTATTATGCGGTCAAGGCCAACCCTGCCGTTGAAGTCATCAATCTGCTCAAGGAAAAGGGTTCGAGCTTCGACATTGCGTCGATCTACGAGCTGGACAAGGTCCTGAGCTGTGGTGTCGGTCCGGAGCGCATGAGCTACGGCAACACCATCAAGAAATCCAAGGACATTCGCTACTTCTACGAGAAGGGCGTGCGTTTGTTTGCGACCGACTCCGAAGCCGACCTGCGTAACATTGCCAAGGCTGCACCGGGCGCGAAAGTCTATGTGCGCATTCTGACCGAAGGTTCGACCACTGCCGACTGGCCTCTGTCGCGCAAATTCGGCTGCCAGACCGACATGGCCATGGACCTGCTGATTCTTGCCCGCGACCTGGGTCTGGTGCCTTACGGCATCTCCTTCCACGTCGGCTCGCAGCAGCGCGACATCAGCGTCTGGGATGCTGCCATTGCCAAGGTCAAAGTGATCTTCGAGCGTCTGAAAGAAGAAGACGGCATCGTTCTCAAGCTGATCAACATGGGTGGCGGCTTCCCGGCTAACTACATCACCCGCACCAACAGCCTCGAAACCTACGCTGAAGAGATCATCCGCTTCCTGAAGGAAGACTTCGGTGATGACCTGCCGGAAATCATTCTGGAGCCAGGCCGTTCGCTGATCTCCAACGCCGGTATTCTGGTCAGCGAAGTGGTATTGGTCGCCCGTAAGTCGCGTACTGCGGTCGAGCGTTGGGTATACACCGACGTGGGCAAGTTCTCCGGTCTGATCGAAACCATGGACGAAGCCATCAAGTTTCCGATCTGGACCGAGAAAAAAGGCGAAATGGAAGAAGTGGTCATCGCCGGCCCTACCTGCGACAGCGCCGACATCATGTACGAAAACTACAAGTACGGTCTGCCACTCAACCTGGCCATCGGTGACCGTATGTACTGGTTGTCCACCGGTGCCTACACCACCAGCTACAGCGCAGTGGAATTCAATGGCTTCCCGCCATTGAAGTCGTTCTACCTGTAAATTACCTGCGTCAGAAAAAGCCCATGAAAGTGGGCTTTTTTTTGCCCGTAAAAAAATAGTTATACAAGCCTTTAGGCGCTGATCCGTACGATAAGTGCAGCGTTTTTTTTGCCGAAACCCGATACGTTCCAGGATCAGTTGGTAGGCTTGAGGGAAAAGCAGCGAACGCAGTTGACCGAACTGCAGGCAGCGGTTGACGAAAAGCATGCAGCGCTGGACGTCGAAGTGGGCAAGCGTGACCAGCTCTCGGCCCTTGCCTCGGTCGAGTTTTGCAAGACCGATTACGTTCGCGAGATGAGCAAATTGCTCGAAGCGTTGAAACATGCAAAAGACACGTTACAGATAGACAGGCCATGGCCGTCAGTGCATTAATTGCCCCGCGAAATATGAGTGAGAGTGGCGAGCGTGCTGAAGAAAGTCCTGTTTCAGTTGCACTGGTTCTTCGGGATCACGGCAGGTCTGGTGTTGACCCTAATGGGGATGACCGGTGCGCTGTATTCGTTCGAGGACGAAATTCTCGACGCGCTGAACCCGAATGTGCTGTTGGTCGAGTCGCGTGGTGCCACGCTGCCACCCGTTGAACTGGTGCGCAGGCTGGAGGCCGCGACCGGCCTGACGGTCGCTATTCTGCGTGTCGAAACCACTGGCAACCGTGTCGCTCAGGTGTTTTTCACGCCCAAAGCAGGTGAGCGTCGAGGCCCCAAACGCAATTTCGACCCCTACACCGGCGAGCTTAAAGGCAATGCAGTAGGGGAGGGTTTTTTCGACTTTGTCCTGAAGCTGCACCGTTATCTGGCCATGGGCGAGGCGGGCAAGCAGGTTACGGCGGCGTGTACGCTGATTCTGGTGTTCTTTTGCCTGTCCGGGCTTTACCTGCGCTGGCCTCGCGCAGTGCGGAACTGGCGGGTCTGGCTGACGGTTGACTGGGCAAAGAAAGGCCGAAGTTTCAATTGGGACCTGCATTCGGTCTTCGGCACTTGGTGCCTGTTGTTCTACCTGTTGTTCGCCCTCACGGGACTCACTTGGTCGTATGACTGGGTGAGCAACGGTCTGAATAAACTGATCGGGGATTCGCCGCTCAACGAAGACGTAGCTGCGCCAGCCAAGGCTGCTGGAAGATCGCCCTTGGTGGTCGATTACGTGGCGGTCTGGGACAGTATCCAGAAGGCTGCCGGGCCGGACTTGCGCGCTTACAACCTGCGCCTGCCTGCTGCCGGCGGTCAGCCTGCCACGGTGTTTTACCTGCTCAAGGATTCACCGCACCCGCGCGCGCTGAACACCATCACCCTTGATCCGGCCAATGGTCAGGTCAGCTCGGTTGTACGCTATGCCGAGCGCAGTTTCGGTGCGCAATTGCTGGCCAGCAATTATGCGCTGCACGTCGGCAGCTACTTCGGGCTCGTCGGTCGAATCATCATGACCGGCGCATCGTTGCTGATGCCGCTGTTCTTCATTACTGGCTGGTTGCTGTACCTGGATCGACGTCGCAAGAAGCGTGATATCGAGCGTGCACGCGGCGAGGTTCAGGGTGATGACCACGACGATGACGCATCCTGGCTCGTCTGTTTCGCCAGTCAAAGCGGTTTCTCCGAGCAATTGGCCTGGCAGACCGCTGGCCAGTTGCAGGCTTCAGGATTGTCGGTGCGCGTGAAGCAACTGGGCGATCTGAGCGAAGAAGAGCTATGCCGAAGCCGCAATGCCTTGTTCGTTGTCAGTACCTTTGGTGACGGAGAGGCACCGGACAGTGCCCGACGTTTTGAGCGCAATCTGCTGGGTAGTCCGCTTTCACTGAACCAGCTCGATTACGCCGTTCTGGCGCTCGGCGACCGGCAGTATCCGCATTTTTGCGGCTTTGCCCATCGTTTGCATGACTGGTTGACCGAGCAGGGCGGGCGCAGCGTGTTTCCGCCTGTTGAAGTGGACAGCGCCGATCCTGTGGCCCTGCAACACTGGCAGCAGCAATTGGGGCAGTTGACTGGCTCCGTGCCGGCAGCGCACTGGCAGACACCGGTTTTCGAGAACTGGACGCTGGCCCGGCGCGTGCTTTTAAACGCTGGCAGCAGTGGTTCGGAGGTCTATCTGCTGGACCTGACGCCGCCAGCCCTTGCGCATTGGCAGGCGGGGGATCTGGTCGAGGTGATGCCGCGCCACACACTGCAGGTCATCGAGCCGTTTCTCGCCGGGCTGGGTGTCGATCCGGGCGCATCGGTCAGCGTGGATGGCTTGCAGGAACCGCTCGCGCAGGCGCTGGAAAGCCGCCAGTTACCGCAGAACCGTTCACATCTGGTGGGGCTGCATGCGCAAGCGTTAATCGGTGCGCTGGTGCCGGTCTCCGTACGTGAATACTCGATTGCCTCGATTGCGCAGGACGGCATTCTGCAACTCATCGTGCGTCAGGAAGTGCATGCCGACGGTAGCCTGGGGCTGGGTTCGGGGTGGCTTACCGAACATTGTGCCGTGGGCGGTGCCGTCAGCCTGCGTTTGCGCCGTAACAGCAGCTTTCATCTGCCTGTCGAACCTGTCCCGCTGATCCTGTTGGGCAATGGTACGGGGCTGGCCGGTTTACGCAGCCTGCTCAAGGCGCGTATCGCTCAAGGTCAGGTGCGCAACTGGTTGCTGTTCGGCGAACGTAACCGGGCGCATGACTTTCATTGCGGCGCTGAGCTGCAGGGCTGGCTGGAGGCTGGTCTTCTGACGCGCCTGGACCTGGCTTTTTCCCGCGATCAGGCAGAGAAAATCTACGTGCAGGATCGTTTGCGCGAGGCGGCCGAGGAACTGCGTCTATGGCTCGACGAAGGGGCTGCGATTTACATCTGTGGCAGCTTGCGGGGTATGGCGGCGGGCGTGGATCAGGTGTTGAACGAGGTGCTGGGCGAGCAGGCGATCAGCGAATTGATCGAGGAAGGGCGTTATCGGCGGGATGTGTATTAAGCATCGCACGATAGTTGAGAGTATCGTTCCTCACGCTCCAGCGTGGGAATGCCTTGGTTGACGCTCTGCGTCACAAATCTGCGCCGCACCACATACTCAAAACCGGACGCGGGGCGTCCAAGAGCCCTGTGGAAGTGAGCTTGCTCACGAATACGATGGCCCAGACGCCCCATCTTCAGGGAATTTACTGGCCTCTTCGCGAGCAAGCTCGCTCCCACGGCCGCTGGCCAGAATCAAAAGCGTACTTGTGTATAACGCTGAGCGCTGGAGCGTGGGCACGATAGTCTTTTGGCTTTTAGCTACGCCGCTACAAATTGCTCGGCATAGTGGCAAGCCACCTGGCGGTTATCCACCAGGCGCAGCTCTGGCACTTCGGCTGCACAACGCTCGGTCGCATAGGGGCAGCGCTTGTGGAAGGCGCAGCCGCTTGGCGGGTTGAGTGGGTTGGGCAGCTCGCCGACGATCTTGATCTTCGGCTTGAGCGGGTCCGGGTGGATGGTCGGAGTCGCCGACAGCAGCGCCTGGGTGTACGGGTGCAGCGGACGGTTGTAGATCTCTTCCTTGGGACCCATTTCCGCAGGCCGGCCCAGGTACATCACCAATACCGTATCGGCGACATGGCGCACCACCGACAGGTTGTGGGAGATGAACACGTAGGCGGTGTTGAATTCCTGCTGCAGGTCCATGAACAGGTTCAGTACCTGCGCCTGAATCGACACGTCCAGCGCTGAAGTCGGCTCGTCCGCTACCAGCACCTTGGGCTGCAGCATCATCGCCCGAGCCAGCGCGATACGCTGACGCTGACCGCCGGAGAACATGTGCGGGTAGCGCTGATAGTGCTCAGGGCGTAAACCGACCTGGGCCATCATCGCCTGGACTTTCTCGCGGCGTTCGGCGGCTGACAGGCTGGTGTTGATCAGCAGCGGCTCGCCGAGCTGATCCCCGACTTTCTGCCTCGGGTTGAGCGAGGCATAAGGACTCTGGAAGACCATCTGCACGTCCTTGCGCAACTGTTTGCGCTCGGCCTTGCTGGCCCCGGCAACTTCCTGACCGGCGATTTTCAGCGAGCCGGATGAAGGCTCTTCGATCAGCGTCAGCGCGCGCGCCAGTGTCGATTTGCCACAGCCGGACTCGCCGACCACAGCCAGGGTCTTGCCGGCTTCCAGTTCGAAGGACACGCCGTTAAGCGCACGCACCAGCGCTGTGCCCTTGAACAGGCCGCGGGAGACTTCGTAGTGACGGGTAAGGTCGCGGGCGGTAAGTACGACGCTCATTACGCCACCTCCTGATTCAAGGGATAGAAGCAGCGCGCCAGACTGTGCGCCTTGGGATCAAGGGCAGGGCGTTCGATTCGGCAGTTGTCGCGCACGTAAGGGCAGCGCGGTGACAGCAGGCAACCCTGTGGACGGTCATAGCGGCCCGGGACCATCCCCGGCAGCGTGGCGAGGCGCTCGGCGCCCATGCTGTGCTCGGGAATGGCGGCCAGCAAGGCTTCGCTGTACGGGTGGGCAGGGACATCGAACAGCCCCGGCACCTGCCCGACTTCGACGGCCTGACCGGCGTACATCACGCAGACACGCTGGGCGGTTTCGGCCACGACAGCCAGGTCGTGAGTAATCAGCACCAGTGCCATGTCCTGCTCTTTCTGCAGGCTCAGCAGCAGCTCCATGATCTGCGCCTGAATGGTCACGTCCAGCGCGGTGGTCGGTTCGTCGGCGATCAGCAGTTTCGGTTCGCCGGCAATCGCCATGGCAATCGCCACACGCTGGCTCATGCCGCCGGACAATTGATGCGGGTAGGCATTCAGGCGCGCGGCGGCGCCAGGGATCTCGACCTTTTCCAGCAGTTCCAGTGCACGCTGGCGTGCAGCCTTGCCCGACATGTTCAGGTGCTGGCGCAGCACTTCCTCGATCTGGAAGCCCACGGTGTAACTGGGGTTCAGAGCGGTCATCGGGTCCTGAAAGACCATCGCCAGGTCTTTGCCGATAATGCGTCGACGCTGCCGTGCGTTGAGCTTGAGCAGGTCGTTGCCGTCGAAATTGAGCGCGTCGGCGGTGATGATGCCGGGGGAGTCGATCAGCCCCATCAGCGCCATCATGGTCACCGATTTACCGGAACCCGATTCGCCGACGATGGCCAGTACTTCACCCTTTTCGACGCTCAGGGACAGGCCGTCCACAACAGGTACGGCCTTGGCGTCGCCGAAGCGGACGTTGAGATTCTTGATTTCAAGAAGTGACATGCGAATCTCCTCAGGCGGCGTTCTTGAGTTTCGGGTCCAGCGCATCGCGCAGACCGTCGCCCATCAGGTTGATTGCCAGCACGCTGAGCAAAATGGTCAGACCGGGCAGGCTCACGACCCACCAGGCACGTTCGATGTAGTCGCGCGCCGAGGCGAGCATGGTGCCCCACTCAGGCGTCGGTGGCTGTACGCCCAGACCCAGGAAGCCCAGCGCTGCGGCATCGAGAATCGCCGACGAGAAGCTCAGGGTGGCCTGAACGATCAGCGGTGCCATGCAGTTGGGCAGCACGGTGATGAACATCAGGCGCGGCAGGGTGGCGCCGGCCAGACGGGCGGCCGTCACGTAGTCGCGGTTCAGTTCGCCCATCACCGCAGCGCGGGTGAGACGAACATAGGAAGGCAGCGACACGATGGCGATGGCGATCACGGTGTTGATCAGGCCAGGGCCGAGGATCGCCACGATGGCCACAGCCAGCAGCAGCGAGGGCAGGGCCAGCATGATGTCCATCAGACGCATCACCGAAGGGCCCAGAATGCGCGGGAAAAAGCCCGCCAGCAGGCCCAGCAGAATGCCTGGGATCAGCGACATGACCACCGATGCCAGACCGATCAGCAGCGACAGGCGCGAACCCTGGATCAGGCGTGACAGCAGGTCGCGGCCCAGTTCGTCGGTGCCGAGGATGAATTGCCATTGACCGCCTTCAAGCCATACCGGCGGCGTGAGCAGGAAGTCGCGGTATTGCTCGCTCGGGTCATGGGGGGCAACCCAGGGCGCGAACAGGGCGCAGAACACGATCAGGGTCATGAACAGCAGGCCGGCAACCGCGCCTTTGTTTTTCGAGAAGGCTTGCCAGAATTCTTTGTACGGGGATGGGTAAAGCAGGCTTTGATCGACTGCTACCGCAGGAGTAGGGGTGCTCATATCGATGATCTCAGCGCTGGTGACGAATGCGTGGGTTGGCAAAGCCGTAGAGGATATCCACCACGAAATTGACCAGGATCACCAGACAGGCGATCAGCAGAATGCCGTTTTGCACGACCGGGTAGTCCCGGGCGCCAATGGCTTCGATCAACCACTTGCCGATACCCGGCCAGGAGAAGATCGTTTCGGTGAGTACCGCACCGGCCAACAACGTACCGATTTGCAGGCCGAACACGGTCAGTACCGGAATCAGCGCGTTGCGCAGGCCGTGAACGAAGACCACACGGGCAGGCGACAGGCCTTTGGCGCGGGCGGTTCGCACGTAGTCTTCCCGCAATACTTCGAGCATCGACGAGCGGGTCATCCGGGCGATCACCGCCAGCGGGATGGTACCCAGCACGATGGCCGGCAGAATCATGTGGTGCAGGGCATCGAGAAACGCACCCTGTTCGTCACTCAGCAGCGTGTCGATCAGCATGAAGCCGGTGACCGGTGGGATGTCGTACAGCAGGTCGATCCGCCCGGAAACAGGGGTCCATCCCAGTGTTACCGAGAAGAACATGATGAGGATCAGGCCCCACCAGAAGATCGGCATGGAATAGCCGGCGAGGGAAATCCCCATGACCCCATGGTCGAACAGGGACCCTCGCTTGAGTGCGGCGATCACCCCGGCCAGCAGGCCGAGAATACCCGCGAAAATCAGCGCCGCCAGCGACAACTCCAGGGTTGCCGGGAACAGCGAAGTGAATTCGGACCAGACACTGGTGCGTGTACGCAACGATTCACCGAGGTCGCCCTGGGCGAGCTTGCCGATGTAATCGATGTACTGGGCGTAGAGGGGTTTGTTCAGACCCAGACGTTCCATGGCCTGAGCGTGCATTTCCGGATCGACACGGCGCTCACCCATCATGACTTCGACCGGGTCGCCCGGAATCAGACGAATCAGGGCGAAGGTCAATAAGGTGATGCCGAAGAAAGTGGGTATCAGCAACCCCACTCGGCGGGCGATAAAACTAAACATCTTGGTGTGTACCTCATCAGCCGGTTAGGCATGCTCCGGCGAGTCTCGGGTTATGAGCTCGCCGGATTGTTTTTCTACTTCACCTGGGTAGTGGCGAAGTTGTTGGTTGTGAGCGGGCTGATTTGGTAGCCCTCCACATTTTTACGCATGGCGGTGAACATTCTGGTGTGAGCCATGCTGATCCATGGCTGATCCTTGTTGAATATGGCCTGGGCCTGTTCATAGAGCCCAGCGCGCTCCTCGGGGTTCACTGTTTCACGCGCCTTATCGATCAGCTTCTGGAAATCGGCGTTGCACCAGCGGGCGTAGTTCTCGCCGTTTTTCGCCGCTTCACAGCTCAGCATCGGAGTCAGGAAGTTATCAGGGTCGCCATTGTCGCCTGCCCAGCCAGCAGACACCATGTCATGTTCGCCATTCTTGGCACGTTTGAGCATTTCACCCCATTCCATGACGCGGATGTCGATCTTGATGCCGATCTTCGCCAGGTCGGATTGCATCATTTGCGCGCCGAGCATCGGGTTGGGGTTGGTTGGTCCGCCGCCGTTGCGGGTGAACAGGGTAAACGTGGTGCCTTCCGGAACGCCAGCTTCCTTCAGCAAGGCGCGTGCCTTGTCGAGGTCAATCGGTGGGTTCTTCAGGTCTTTGTTATAACCCAGCAGGGTCGGCGGATACGGGTTGACCGCTACCAGCGCGTTGCCCTTGCCGAACACCGCGTTGACATAAGCGTTCTTGTCGAACGTCATGTCAATGGCTTTGCGGACGCGCACGTCGCTCAGGTACTTGTGCGTGGTGTTGATAGCGATGTAGCCGGTGGTCATTGCCTCCAGCTCATCGATTTTCAGATTCGGGTCTTTCTTGATGCTCGGTACGTCGTCCGGCTTCGGATACAGCGCGATCTGACATTCGTTGGCCTTGAGCTTCTGCAGGCGCACGTTGTTGTCGGTGGCGATTGCCAGAATCAAGGCATCGGCAGGCGGCTTGCCGCGGAAGTAGTCCGGGTTTGCCTTGAAGCGTACCTGCGCATCCTTGGCATAGCGCTGGAAGATGAACGGGCCGGTGCCGATCGGCTTGCTGTTGAGGTCGCCGGTCTTGTTGGCTTTCAACAGTTGGTCAGCGTATTCAGCCGGATAGATCGACGCGAAGGCCATCGCGAGGTCGGCCAGGAATGGTGCTTCGCGGCGGGTCAGGGTGAACTTGACGGTGTAGTCGTCAGTTTTCTCGACGCTTTTCAGCAGCTCTTTGAAGCCCATGCTTTCAAAGTAGGGGAAGCCGACGCTCGACTTGTCATGCCACGGGTGCTTCGGGTCCAGCTGACGCTGAAAACTCCAGAGCACATCGTCGGCGTTCATGTCGCGGGTCGGTTTGAAGTAATCGGTGGTGTGGAACTTGACGCCTTTACGCAGGTGGAAGGTGTACGTCAGGCCGTCGTCGCTGATCTCCCAGGAGTCAGCCAGCGCAGGAATCACTTCCGTGGTACCGGGTTTGAAATCCGCGAGGCGGTTGAACACGGTTTCAGCCACGGCATCGGCCGTCACTGCTGTTGTGTATTGCACCATGTCGAAGCCTTCGGGGCTGGCTTCGGTGCAGACCACCAGGGGTTTTGCCGAAACACTGACGGCGACGCTGAGCAGGGCCAGGGCGATCGAGTTTCGTAGCGATAACAGTTTCATTGTGAACCCTCCATAGAGTTGACGCCGATGGTGATGATGGGACGCAAGGCCATTGCCTTGCGCCCCAACGGTTTTCAGCGAATCAAAGAATGTTGAACGGAACGGTGGTCACCAGACGGAATTCGTTGATGTTGCCATCAGCCTGATTCTCGCTGGCGCGGTGCGTGGTGTAGGTGGCGCGGATGGCAGTGGCCTTGAGCGGGCCGGACTGCACGGAGTACGACGAACCAATGCCGTATTCGTAGTGAGTCTCGCCGTCCATTGCCAGTACGTCGGTGTAGCCGGTGCCCTTGTAGTGCGTACCGTCGATGTCCCAGCCACGTGCCTGGTAGATGTTGAATTTCAGGCCCGGCACGCCATATTCGGCCATGTTCAGTACGTAAGCGACCTGCAGGGACTTCTCGTTCGGGCCGTTGAAGTCCGAGAGCAGGGAGTTGGCCAGGAAAATCGCGTTGGTGTCGTGGGCGTAGTCGAAATACTCGTTACCGTTAACTTCCTGGTACGCAACGCTGATGCTGTGCGCGTTATGTGTACCGGTGAAGGACAGGCTGTAGGTATCGTTGTCGATCGCGCCCAGCTTGCTCTGACCTGCATCCTTGGTCTTGTAGTAGTTCAGGTTGGTGCTGAGGGCGAACACCTTGCTGTCACCCAGTTCGTGGGTGAAGCCGAAGTAGTACTGGTGCCAGAAGTCTTCGAGGTTGGACGCATAGAAGCTGGCGGTCAGGCTGTCGGTCGGCTTGTAGTCACCACCAAACATGTCCAGACGGTCGGCCGTCTTGCTGCGATCACCGTACTCGGAGCGGAACTTGTCCAGGCTCTGTTCCATACGTGGCGATACGCGGTCGAAGCTGCCGCCCTGCAGGGACAGGTTGTTGAATTCGTCGCTCTGGACTGCAAAACCCTGGAAACTGGACGGCAGTGCGCGGTTGCCGATGAAGGCGATGACCGGGGTGTTCACCGATTGGCGACCCATGGTCAGGACGGTGTTGGAAACCCGCGCCTTCACGTTGCCCAGGCCCATCTTGCTCCACTGACCCACTGCATCACCGTCACTGTGTGCCAGGGTACGGTTGGAGTTGCCGGCAAAGTCGTCGGTGTCACGGTCCAGCGCAATGGCGTTGTACAGCGCCAGTTCGGTGGAGAAACCTACAACGCCCTGCGTATAACCGGAGGTGTAGTTGACGATCGTGCCCTGCTGCCAGTTGATGCGACGCGAGGTCTGCTCGGCAACGCCGTTGTCGTTGTAGCGGAACACTTCGCCGCGACGCTTGAGTTCATTGGCGTACCAGTTACGGGTTGTGCCGGTCAGGTGTTGGTCTTCGATAAAGCCGTTGGCGTCGGCCTGTGCATTCTTTGAACTCAGCTCGGTCGGTACGAACGTCTGGCTTGCCGGTTCAGCCTGAACCAGTGCGCCAAACGACGAGAGAGACAATGCCAATAATGCAGTGCTAGTTGTTTTCACGATGTGCAGCTCCCTTTATCACTTTTTTATATGCCAGTTCTTTAAGCCTGGCTTTTGGTGGTGCAGGACTTTGGGTCCTGCGTTGTTATAGGTATCGACGCGCAAGTGCCCGCTCTCGCCGTGACACAAGACGGCGAGGGCGTGCGGAGTTTTCGATCAATCGACGATGCTGACGCCTGAAAAATTGTTGCGACCGAACGGGCTGACGTGGAAGTCCCTGACCTCGGCGCGCAATGGCTGATTGACGGTCGAGTGGGCAACCGGTGTGATTGGCACCTGCTCCTTGAGGTAGCGCTGCGCCTGTTGGTACAGGTCG
This sequence comes from Pseudomonas sp. NFACC10-1, assembly GCF_900119195.1. NCBI lineage: Bacteria > Pseudomonadati > Pseudomonadota > Gammaproteobacteria > Pseudomonadales > Pseudomonadaceae > Pseudomonas > Pseudomonas sp. NFACC10-1. Next base: position 308,412 of record NZ_FPJB01000005.1, read on the forward strand.
ATACGCTTCGCGCGGTCAGTGGTCGCAACCGCGGCCTTGACCAGTTGGTCGTATTTTTCGTCGCACCACATCGAGTAGTTGTTGCCGCCAATCGCGGCGCAGCTGTAAAGCGTGCCCAGCCAGTTGTCCGGGTCACCGTTGTCACCAGTCCAGCCGATCAGCGAGATATCGTGCTCGCCATTTTTGGTGCGTTTGAGGTATTCACCCCATTCGTAACTGACGATCTTGACCTTGATGCCGACCTTGGCCCAGTCGGCCTGAAGCATTTCGGCCATCAGTTTGGCGTTAGGGTTGTAAGGGCGCTGAACCGGCATGGCCCACAGGGTCAGTTCGGTGCCTTCCTTGACGCCTGCGGCACGCAACAGGGTCCTGGCTTTTTCCGGGTCGTAGGGGGCGTCCTTGATAGTGTCGTCATAGGACCACTGGGTCGGTGGCATGGCGTTGACTGCCAGTTGCCCTGCGCCCTGGTAAACCGCGTTGATGATCGCCTTCTTGTTGACGGCCATGTCCAGCGCCTGACGCACTTCCAGCTTGCCCAACGGTTCGTGGCGCACGTTGTAGGCGATGTAGCCGAGATTGAAGCCTGGTTTCTCGATGATCTGCAGGCTTTTGTCTGCCTTGAGGCTGGCGAGGTCCGCCGGGCGCGGGTTGACCGAGACCTGGCATTCATTGGCCTTGAGCTTTTGCATGCGCGCAGAGGCGTCGGTCACGATGGCGAAGATCAACTGATCGATTTTCACCCGGCTCGGGTCCCAGAACTCCTTGTTGCCCTTGTAGCGAATCTGCGAATCCTTCTGATAACGCTGAAACACGAACGGGCCTGTGCCGATAGGCTGCTGGTTGATGTCGCGTACGTCACCCTTGGCCATCAGCTGTTCGGCGTACTCGGCGGAGAGGATGCCGGCGAAGTTCATCGCGATGTTCTGAATGAAGGCCGCGTCGACCGTATTGAGGGTGAACACGACGGTCAGCGGGTCGGTCTTCTCGACGGACTTGATCTTCTTGTTCAGGCCCATGCTGGTGAAGTAGGGGAACTCGGTCGGGTAAGCGACACGGAACGGATGATCGGGCTTGAGCATGCGATTGAAGGTGAACAGCACGTCGTCGGCGTTGAAGTCACGGCTGGGTTTGAAGTTCTTGTTGCTGTGGAACTTCACGCCCTCGCGCAGATGAAACGTGTAGACCAGGCCGTCTTCCGAGATGTCCCAGGAAGTCGCCAGCGCTGGAACCACGGTGGTGTCGCCTTGCTTGAATTCGGTGAGTCGATTGTAGATCGGCTCGGATGCATCGTTATCGGTGGAGGAGGTGTATTGCGCACCGTCGAAGCCAGCCGGACTCGCTTCGGAGCAAAACACCAGATTGCTTGCCGCCTGGGCAAACGGGGCCAGTGCCAACAGTCCCAGGCACGACGTCATCGCAAGAGTTTTACGCATGATGATCCCTATCCTCGAAGGATGAGCCGAGGCTCGAATGTCTAACTGGCCCAAAGGCGTCGCCCCACGCAACTTCGCACGACATGCCCGGCGCACCTGGACACGAAGCGACGGGCTTCCTGCCATTGCCGCTGCCCTTCGACGGTAAGTCGTCAGAGGCCCGCGGTATATAGGCTCGAAGGCTGCAAAGCTCGTAGGAAATATCTTAGTGATAGTAGAAGAATGCCGTTATCGGCACTTTTTCAACCCATCGCTCGGGGCTTGCTATTCAAGTAGAGCGGTTTGCTGCGCCGGATGAGCGGCGCAGCAAGCTGTCACTTTTTACTTGCCGCTCACGCTCACACCGTAAAAGGAGTTCAAGCCAAACGGGCTGATCTTGAAGTCCTGCACGCTGGTGCGCATGGGTTGATAGACCGTCGAGTGCGCAATAGGCGTCATTGGCACGGCGTCTTTCAGGAGGTGTTGCGCCTGTTTGTACAGCTCGGTGCGCTTGGCCTGATCGGACGTTTCCTTGGCCTGATGGATCAGCGTGTCGAACGGCTTGTCACACCATTTGGCAAAGTTGTTGCCATTCAGTGCGTCGCAGCCGAACAGGGTGCCGAGCCAGTTGTCCGGGTCACCATTGTCACCGCTCCAGCCAATCAGCATGGCGCCGTTCTCGCCATTCTTGGCGCGCTTGATGTACTCGCCCCATTCATAGCTGACGATCTTGGCGTTGATACCGATCTTCTTCCAGTCGGACTGGAGCATCTCGGCCATCAGTTTGGCGTTGGGGTTGTAAGGACGCTGAACCGGCATCGCCCACAGGGTGATTTCGGTGCCTTCCTTGATACCGGCTTCCTTGAGCAGCTCGCGAGCTTTCTCAGGATCGTACTTGGCGTCCTTGATGGTGGTGTCATAGGACCACTGGGTCGGCGGCATGGCGTTGACCGCCAATTGACCTGCACCCTGGTAAACCGAGTCGATGATCTGCTGCTTGTTGACCGCCATGTCCAGCGCCTGACGCACTTTCAACTGAGCCAGGGGATTTGGATGGTCTTCGCCCTTGATCTCAGGCATCACGTTGTAGGCGATGTACCCCAGGTTGAAGCCTGCCTGATCGGGCATCTTCAGGTTCTTGTCGGCCTTGAGCGGTTCGAGGTCGGCAGGACGCGGGTAGGCAGTGATCTGGCATTCGTTTTTCTTGAGCTTCTGCATGCGCACCGAAGCATCGGTGGTGATGGCGAAGATCAGGTTGTCGACCTTGACGTCCTCAGGCTTCCAGTAATCCTTGTTGCCGGTGTAACGGATGTTGGAGTCTTTCTGGTAGCTCTTGAACACGAACGGGCCAGTGCCGATCGGCTGCTGGTTGATCAGCTCCGGCTTGCCTTCCTTCAGCAGCTGGGCGGCATATTCTGCGGACTGGATGGACGCGAAGCTCATCGCCATGTTCTGGATGAACGCGGCGTCGACCTTGCCCAGAACGAACTTGACGGTGTGGTCGTCGATCTTCTCGATTTTGGTGATGTTGGTGTCCATCGCCATATCGGTGAAGTACGGGAACTCGGTCGGATACGCTTTGCGGTAAGGCATGTCCTTGTCGATCATGCGATTGAACGTGAACAGCACGTCATCGGCATTGAATTCACGGGTCGGCTTGAAGTAGGGCGTGGTGTGGAACTTGACGCCTTCACGAAGGTGGAAGGTGTACGTCAGGCCATCGTCGGAGATGTCCCATTTGGTTGCCAGACCTGGCACCACGGCGGTGCCGCCGCGTTCAAACTGGCTCAAGCGATTGAAAATGGTCTCGGCTGAGGCGTCGAAGTCAGTACCTGTGGTGTATTGACCTGGATCGAAGCCCGCAGGGCTGCCCTCGGAACAGAACACCAGATTCGATGCAGCGTGAGCGAAAGGTGCGCTGGCGAGCAAGCTGGCGCCGACCAGAAACGGAATGACCGCGTGTTTGAGCATGGTTGCCTCAGTTGTTGTCATTTTTGATTAGAGGGAACGACCTCGTGAGCCGATCCGTCCGATACTTATGCAGGGGCCATACCCAAAGCAAGACAGTGAGGCGAAAGAAGCGACAAAGAGTGGCACGATCGTACAGGAATGTCGCGAAAGTGTAACTTTCTTGGTAGTTGATCGTTTGCGCGACGCTTTTTCAATTGTTTCGTGCACCAAATAAGCGCAACCGGGTGAGAAAAATGCACCCGGTTGGCGCTGTGTTGTTACTTCACTGTTCCCAGGCTGACACCATAAAAGGGTGTCAGGCCGAAGGGGCTGATCTTGAAGTCCTGCACTTCCTGGCGCATTGGCTGAAACACCTTGGAGTTGGCGATCGGGGTGATCGGCACCTGCTGCTTGAGAATGTGCTGAGCCTGCTGATAGAGCTTGATGCGCTCATCGCGGTTGCTGGTCAGCTTGGCCTTCTGCACCAGCTTGTCGTAAGCCGGGTCGCACCACTTGGCGTAGTTGCTGCCTTTGACGGCTGCGCAGCTGTAAAGCACGCCGAGCCAGTTGTCGGGGTCGCCGTTGTCACCGGTCCAGCCATAGATCATTGCGTCATGTTCGCCGGCCTTGGCGCGCTTGATGTATTCGCCCCATTCATAGCTGACGATGTTGGCCTTGATACCGATCTTCTCCCAGTCGGACTGAATCATCTGAGCCGACATGCGTGCATTGGGGTTCGACGCGCGCTGGACGGTCATGGCCCACAGATCGATTTTGGTACCCGGTGCCACACCTGCTTCCTTGAGCAGTTGTTTGGCTTTGGTCAGGTCGTGCGGGGCGTCCTTGATGGTCGGATCGAAGCTCCACTGACCCGGCGGCAGGGCATTTTCAGCCAGCTGGCCTGCACTCTGATAAACCGCCTTGATGATTGCCGGCTTGTCGATGGCCATGTCCAGCGCCTGACGCACCTTGAGCTGATCCAGTGGCGGATGCGTAACGTTGTAGGCCAGGAAGCCCAGGTTGAAGCCCGGCTGACTGAGGACCTTGAGTTTCGGGTCCTTTTTCATCTCCTCGATGTCCTGCGGACGCGGATAGCCGCTGACCTGGCATTCGTTGGCCTTGAGCTTCTGCAGGCGCACGGCGGCATCGCTGCTGATCGAGAAGATCAGGTTGTCGATCTTCACATCCTCCGGCTTCCAGTACTCGGTATTGCCGACGTAACGGATCTGTGAATCCTTCTGATAGCGCTTGAAGACGAACGGACCCGTGCCGATGGGCTTCTGGTTCAAGTCCTCGGCCTTGCCTTCCTTGAGCAGTTTGTCTGCGTACTCGGCAGACTGGATCGAGGCGAAGCTCATCGCCAGGTTCTGCACAAAGGCGGCATCAATGTTGTTCAGGGTGAACTTGACGGTCAGCGGGTCGACTTTCTCGACGCTCTTGATCGTCGTATTCAGCCCCATATCGGTGAAATAGGGCGACTCGGACGGATACGCCTTGCGGAACGGGTGGTTGGCATCAAGCAGGCGATTGAACGTGAACAGCACGTCATCGGCGTTGAACGTACGAGTCGGGGTGAAATAATCCGTGGTATGGAATTTCACGCCGTCGCGCAGGTGAAACGTGTAGGTCAGACCATCCGGCGAAACGTCCCAGCGCGTGGCCAGACCCGGCTCCACTTCCGTACCGCCACGCTTGAACTGGGTCAGACGGTTGAAAACGGTTTCGGCCGAGGCATCGAAGTCGGTGCCGCTGGTGTACTGGCTGGGGTCGAAACCGGCCGGGCTTGCTTCCGAGCAATACACCAGCGTGCTTGCCGCTTGGGCCAAAGGTGCGCAGGCCAGCAGCGCGGTGGTCAACAGCAGCGGTTTGAAAAGTGTGTGTCCCATGGATCCCTCGCGTGGTACTGCGTTCTCAAGATCGGACGCAGAGCGTCCGGAACTGCGTTCCCACGCCGAGCATGGGAACGATGGTTGTGCTGATTGGAGCTCGCTTTTCCGGGCTCGGGCTCAATGATCAACCCTGCTCAGGGTATCGCGACTTCGATCACGCCATCCGCGGCGACGCTGACCTGGCTGGTGCCAGCCTCGACATCGGGCGTCGGAGCTGCGTCTTCGCGCGAGGACTTGGCCATCATCATGACCGGCGCGCGCAGATACGGCTGCGGGTAGCCCGAGGTATTCAGATTCAGGTTGACCAGCTTGTAGCCTGTACCGCCCAGCGCCTCGGTGACCAGTTGCGCGCGAGCCTTGAACGCAGTCACGGCGTCCTTGAGCAGGGCGTCTTCACTGGTCTTGCGCGTCGATGGCGAGATCGAGAAGTCCATGCCGCCCATTTTCAGGTCGGTCAGCAGCTCGCCGGTCAGCTTGGACAGCACAGCAAAGTCTGCGCTTTCCAGGCGCAGTTCGGCGCGTTCACGCCAGCCGGTAATCTTCTGGCCTTTATCGTCGTAGACCGGGTAGCTGTTGCGGCTGCCCTGGCGAATCTTTACGTCCTTGACCTGGCGCGCCTGCCCCAGCGCCTTGTTCAGCGTCTCGGTGATCTGCGCGGCCAGTTTGGCCGGATCGCTGTCCTGCGCTTCGGTGTACAGCGTGACGAGCATCAGGTCGCGCTGCACCTCCTGATTGACCTCGGCGCGCAATGAAATCTGGTTGTAACGGGCCTCTTCAGCCATGGCGGGCAGGCTGGACAAAGCCGCAGCCAGCGCGACGAGGGTGGCGGCAGGGCGAAGGTTGAACATGAGAGCTCCTTGTTATCAAACGGCCTCCGACGATGGTCGGGCGGCGCAAAGTGTTCTGACTGTAGCGCTTTGGTCCGGTTCCTGCGATGACCGAGTGCTCTGGCGTGCGGTGCGTTGACGCACTTTTTCAGTTTTGTCTCCCGCTTGGTTATACTCGCTGCGATCCGCCTGGAGCACTCATCAGGAGAGCTCATGCTCGCCCCCGTTCAAATGCTTTCAGCCACACGGCAAAACCTGTGGCGCCTGACATTCATCCGTATTCTGGTGCTGGCCGCTCAGGCCGGCTCGGTCGGTATGGCCTGGCTGTTCGACTTTCTGCCGTTGCCGTGGCTGCAACTGTCGATCACCCTGGGCTGTTCGCTGGTGCTCTGCGGGCTGACAGTCATTCGTCTGCGCACCTCGCTGCCGCTCACCGAGCTTGAATATGCGCTACAACTGGCGCTGGACCTGCTGATTCACAGCGCGCTGCTGTATTACTCGGGCGGCTCGGCCAACCCGTTCGTTTCCTATTATCTGGTGCCGCTGACCATTGCCGCCGCCACGCTGCCATGGCGTTACTCGCTGATTCTGTCCGGCTTTGCGCTGAGCATGTACACCTTGCTGATGGTGCGCTCCTACCCGCTGGAAACCGACTCCATTGCCCGGGAAAACATGCAGATCTACGGCATGTGGCTGAGTTTTGCGTTGGCCGCTGCGGTGATTACCTTCTTTGCTGCGAAGATGGCCGAGGAGCTGCGCCGCCAGGAGCAACTGCGTGCCGAGCGTCGCGAAGAAGGCCTGCGTGATCAGCAATTGCTCGCCGTCGCGACCCAGGCTGCAGGGGCCGCCCATGAATTGGGAACGCCGCTGGCAACCATGAGCGTGCTGCTCAAGGAAATGCGCCAGGATCACAGCGACCCAGCGTTGCAGGATGATCTGTCCGTGCTGCAGGAGCAGGTCAAACAGTGCAAGCAGACCCTGCAGCAACTGGTGCGTGCCGCCGAAGCCAATCGGCGCATGGCCGTCGAATATCAGACCGCCACCCGCTGGCTGGACGAGTCCCTCAACCGCTGGCATCTGATGCGCCCGGAGGTGAGTTACCGTTTCTATCAGTTGGGCAAGGGCGAGGCGCCGATGCTGGCACCGCCGCCGGACCTGACCCAGGCGCTGCTCAACCTGCTCAACAACGCTGCCGATGCCTGCCCCGATGGCCTTGAAGTCAATCTGGACTGGGACAGTGCGGAAGTCTGCATCAGCATTCGCGACCATGGCGCGGGTGTGCCGCTGGCGATTGCCGAACAGATCGGCAAGCCGTTCTTTACTACCAAGGGCAAAGGTTTCGGCCTGGGGCTGTTCCTGAGCAAGGCCAGCGTCACCCGTGCGGGTGGCTCGGTGAAGCTCTACAGTCATGAAGAAGGCGGTACGCTCACCGAGCTGCGCCTGCCCCGAGATACGCGAGGAGAAGAAGCATGAGTGACGATGACATCCAGGTCGAAGGCGAAGAGCTGCCGCACCTGTTGCTGGTCGATGACGACGCGACGTTCACCCGTGTGATGGCGAGGGCCATGAGCCGTCGTGGTTTTCGCGTGAGCACCGCCGGCTCGGCCGAAGAAGGTCTGGCCCTGGCGCAACAGGACATTCCCGAATATGCCGCGCTGGACCTGAAGATGGACGGCGATTCCGGTCTGGTGCTGCTGCCCAAGCTGCTGGAAATGGACCCGGACATGCGCGTGGTGATTCTCACCGGTTATTCGAGCATCGCCACGGCGGTCGAAGCGATCAAGCGCGGCGCGTGCAACTACCTGTGCAAACCGGCTGACGCGGATGACGTACTGGCGGCCCTGCTGTCCGAGCACGCCAACCTCGACACGCTGGTTCCCGAGAATCCGATGTCGGTGGATCGCTTGCAGTGGGAGCATATCCAGCGCGTGCTGACCGAGCACGAGGGCAATATTTCCGCAACTGCGCGGGCGCTGGGCATGCACCGCCGCACATTGCAGCGCAAGTTGCAGAAGCGTCCCGTGCGGCGTTGATGAAGGTTTTTTCATAGTGATCTTTTAGGCGTTTTTTTGCTTCATTGTGCTCAGGCATCGTACTTTCGAAGAGAGCGAGCCTGAACCACATGAATCGCAATGCTGAATATTCTGCCGTCAACGATACTGTGCAAGGAGCCTTTCTACCCCGCGTCTGGAAGCTGATAACGCCGTACTGGCGCAGTGAGGAAAAGGCCACTGCCTGGCTGCTGCTGGTCTCGGTGATCGCGCTGTCGCTGTTCAGCGTGCAGGTCTCGGTGTTCTTCAACAGCTGGTACCGAGACTTCTACAACGCTCTGCAGAACAAGGATCTTGCCGCGTTCACCCACCTGATCCTGTACTTCAGCGGCATCGCCGCGATCGCCATTCTGGCGGCGGTCTATCGCTTGTACCTGACCCAGTTGCTGACCATCCGCTGGCGCCGCTGGCTGACGGAGAAACACTTCGCGCGCTGGCTCGCGGACAAGAACTACTACCACCTGGAGCAGGGCGGTTACACCGATAACCCTGACCAGCGTCTGTCCGAAGACCTCAACGAGTTCACCACCAGCACGCTCAGCCTGGGCCTGGGTTTGATGAGCGCGGTGGTCAGTCTGGTGTCGTTTTCAGTGATCCTCTGGGGCGTGTCGGGCAGTATCGAGGTGTTCGGCGTCACCATTCCCGGTTACATGTTCTGGGCGGCCATGCTCTATGCGCTGGTGGGCAGCCTGCTGACCCACTGGATCGGCAAGCGGCTGATCACGTTGAACAACCAGCAGGAGCGATTCGAGGCAGACCTGCGTTTTGCGCTGGTGCGTGTGCGCGAAAACGCTGAAAGCATTGCCTTGTCCGAGGGCGAACGCAATGAAAACCAGCGCCTGAGCGCGCGTTTCATGATGATCTGGAATAACTTCCGGGCGTCGATGAAGGTCCAGAAGCGGCTGACGTTCTTCACCTCGGGCTATTCGCAGATTGCGCTGATCTTTCCGTTCATTGTGGCCGCGCCACGGTATTTCGCCGGCAAGATCGAGCTGGGTGATGTGATGCAGATCAACTCGGCATTCGGCAATGTACAGGAGAACTTCAGCTGGTTCATCAGCGCCTATGGCACGCTGGCGTCATGGCGCGCCACCAGCGACCGTCTGCTGAGCTTCCGTCAGGCGATGAGTGACAATGAAGATCGGCAGCCGGCCATCGAAAGAATTCACGCCAACGACACGCTTGACCTGCGCAATCTGGGCTTGAGCATCGCCGGTGGGCGGCAATTGCTGAGCGACGCGAGTCTGCAGGTCGGCGCGGGAGAGCGGGTGATGCTCAGCGGTCGTTCGGGCAGTGGTAAAAGCTCGTTGCTGAGGGCGTTGGGCGGTCTCTGGCCTGAGGGGGCGGGGCAGATTCGCTTGCCCACTGGTACGGCGCTGTTCCTGCCGCAGCGGCCTTACCTGCCTATTGGCACACTGCGTGAGGCGATGAGTTATCCACAACCCGCGGAACATTACCCGGCTCAGCGATTTGCCGAGGTACTGGAGCAGTGCCGTCTGGAGCACCTGATACCGCGTCTGGACGAAAGTAATCACTGGCAGCGTTTTCTCTCACCGGGCGAGCAGCAGCGGGTGGCGTTCGCTCGTGCCCTGCTGGTCGCGCCGAACTGGCTGTATGTGGATGAAGCCACCTCGGCCATGGACGAAGATGACGAGACGGCCATGCACCGCGCAGTCATCGACGGGCTGCCGGGCCTGACGCTGATCAGCGTCGGGCACCGCAGCAGCCTCAAACGCTTTCATGACCGGCATGTGCGTGTCGAGGGCGGCAAATTGATCGAGCAACCGTGATTCGCAACGTTTTGAGGTCGATGCTATAGGGGACACGGCGCTTTTGAGGGTGTGATCATACAACCGCTGAGCTATGATTAGCCCCATGTTTAGCAGTCCAGAGATCGATGTTGGATGGAAAATCAAAGCGCTCTGCCCCGCGCCCGCAGAAAACACCGCAGCCTCGCGCAGGAGCTGGTGACAGAGCTGTCCGAGCGTATTCGCAGCGGTCAGCTCAAGCGCGGCGACAAACTGCCCACCGAATCCGCAATCATGGAAGAGCAGGGCGTCAGCAGGACTGTCGTGCGTGAGGCGATTTCGCGTCTGCAGGCCTCCGGTCTGGTCGAGACCCGTCACGGCATCGGCACCTTCGTGCTCGACACGCCGAGCCCCAGTGGCTTCCGGATTGACCCGGCGACCATCGTCACCCTGCGTGATGTACTGGCGATTCTCGAGTTGCGCATCAGTCTGGAAGTCGAGTCGGCAGGCCTTGCAGCCCAGCGGCGCAGTGATGAACAACTGGCAGCCATGCGTTCGGCGCTGGACGCGCTCAATGAAAGTGCGGCACACGCCACCGATGCCGTGGCGTCGGACTTCCAGTTCCATCTGCAGATTGCCTTGTCGACCGGCAATCGCTACTTCACGGACATCATGACCCACTTGGGCACCAGCATCATCCCGCGTACCCGGCTCAATTCCGCGCGTCTGGCGCATGATGACCAGCAGCACTACATGGATCGGCTGAGCCGTGAGCACGAAGAAATCTTCGACGCCATCGCCCGCCAGGATTCCGATGCGGCCCGCGCGGCCATGCGCCTGCACCTCACCAACAGCCGCGAACGCCTGCGCCATGCGCATGAAGAGGCTGAATCGCAGCGGGCTTGAGGATTAAAAGAGGACACGGAGCGTCCGGAACGGCATACCCACGCTGGAGCTTGGGTACGATAGATGGCTGGGGGAACACCTATCGTTCCTCACGCGCCAGACGCTCTGCGTCACACATCTATGCGGCAGCGCAAAAGTCAAAACCGGGCTCTGTCCGCTCCCCCTGAAAAAACCCGAAAATCCCTGTTGAGTGATTTTATTATCAGTTGTACGATGACTTACGACATCGGCGCTGACCCGGTGATCCTCTAACAATTAAGTCCTCCAGGGTGTTCGAATAATGAATCCACAAGAACTGAAGTCCATCCTCTCGTCCGGTCTGCTGTCTTTCCCGGTTACCGATTTCAATGCCCAGGGCGACTTCCACCGCGCCGGCTACATTAAACGTCTCGAGTGGCTGGCCCCGTACGGCGCAAGCGCTCTGTTCGCTGCGGGCGGCACAGGTGAGTTTTTCTCACTGGCTGCCAGCGAGTATTCCGAAATCATCAAAACTGCCGTCGACACCTGCGCCACCAGTGTGCCAATCCTCGCCGGTGTAGGCGGGCCGACTCGTCAGGCCATCGAGTACGCGCAGGAAGCCGAGCGTCTGGGCGCCAAGGGTCTGCTGCTACTGCCGCACTACCTGACCGAAGCCAGCCAGGACGGCGTTGCCGCGCACGTCGAAGCCGTGTGCAAATCGGTGAAGATCGGTGTGGTGGTCTACAACCGTAATGTCTGCCGCCTGACGCCGACCCTGCTCGAGCAACTGGCCGAGCGTTGCCCGAACCTGATCGGTTACAAGGATGGCCTGGGTGATATCGAGCTGATGGTTTCGATCCGCCGCCGTCTTGGTGACCGCTTCTCGTACCTGGGCGGGCTGCCGACCGCTGAAGTCTATGCCGCTGCCTACAAGGCGCTGGGCGTGCCGGTCTACTCGTCTGCCGTGTTCAACTTCGTACCGAAACTGGCGATGGACTTCTACCACGCCATCGCCCGCGACGATCATCAGGCGGTCGGTAAATACATCGACGATTTCTTCCTGCCTTACCTGGAAATCCGCAACCGCAAGGCTGGCTATGCCGTGAGTATCGTCAAGGCCGGCGCGAAGATCGCAGGTTATGACGCAGGTCCGGTGCGCGCGCCGTTGACCGATCTGACGCCAGACGAGTGCGACATGCTCGCCGCTCTGATGGACAAGCAAGGCAAGCAATAACACCTGCCACGACAAAGCCGCTGAGCGATCAGCGGTTTTTTCATTGCACTGCATGACCCTTACAGGTGGCAGATGTCGTCGCCGTGATACTGCCAAGGGGCCTGTAACGCTACACCCAAAAAACAGATTTACCCGCGTAAAAAAATAATCAGTGGGAGCTCTACCATGCAAAAGTCCAAGCCGACGCACGTCCGCTATTTGATCCTGTTGATGCTGTTTCTGGTCACTACGATCAACTACGCCGACCGCGCCACCATCGCTATCGCTGGTTCCAGCATTCAGAAAGACCTGGGCATCAGTGCCGTCACTCTGGGCTATATTTTCTCCGCATTCGGCTGGGCCTACGTGGCCGGTCAGATTCCCGGTGGCTGGCTGCTCGACCGTTTCGGGTCGAAGAAAGTCTATGCCATGAGCATTTTCACCTGGTCGCTGTTCACCCTGCTGCAAGGCTATGTGGGTGAGTTCGGCGTCTCCACGGCAATCGTTGCGCTGTTCATGCTGCGCTTTCTGGTCGGTCTGGCCGAAGCGCCGTCCTTCCCGGGCAACGCGCGCATCGTCGCCGCCTGGTTCCCGACTGCCGAGCGCGGCACCGCCTCGGCGATCTTCAACTCGGCGCAGTACTTCGCCACCGTGCTGTTCGCTCCGCTGATGGGCTGGATCGTTTACACCTACGGCTGGCAGCACGTGTTCGTCGTGATGGGCGCGTTCGGTATCGTGTTCTCCATGATCTGGATGAAGGTCATCTACGGCCCGCGCAACCACCCGATGATCAACGAGGCCGAACTGGAGCACATTTCCAGCAATGGCGCGCTGGTCGATCTGGATCAGGACAAGGGTAAAGGCGCGCAAAAAACAGCCAGCAGCGGCCCCAAGTGGGATTACATCCGCCAGTTGCTGACCAACCGCATGATGCTGGGTATCTACCTCAGCCAATACTGCATCAACGGCATCACCTACTTCTTCCTGACCTGGTTCCCGGTGTACCTGGTTCAGGAGCGCGGCATGACCATACTCAAGGCTGGCATCATCGCCTCTCTGCCGGCTATCTGCGGCTTCATCGGCGGGGTATTGGGCGGGATCATTTCCGACTACCTGCTGCGCAAGGGCCATTCGCTGACCTTCGCCCGCAAGGCGCCGATCATCGGAGGCCTGCTGCTGTCGACCTCGATCGTGACCTGCAACTACGTCGACATCGAATGGGTGGTCGTGGGCTTCATGGCCCTGGCATTCTTCGGCAAGGGCGTGGGTGCGCTGGGCTGGGCTGTGATGTCCGACGTGTCGCCCAAGCAGATCGCCGGTTTGAGCGGCGGCCTGTTCAACACCTTCGGTAACATTGCATCGATCACCACTCCGATCGTGATTGGCTACATCATCAGCAGCACCGGCTCGTTCAAATGGGCGCTGGTGTTCGTGGGCGCCAACGCGCTGCTGGCGGTGATCAGTTACATTTTCATCGTGGGTGAAATCAAGCGTGTGGAATTGAAAGAGCCGCCTGCCAAGGGGCCATTGCTGAACGACTCGGTCAGCGACCTTTCCGAAGCAAAATCCTGAGGAAACCGTGATGAACCTGATTCAACATGCCGATTCGCCACGCTATATCCGGCTGCATCCGCTGGATAACGTCGTGGTCGTGGTCAACGACCAGGGTGTGCCGGCCGGAACCGAATTCGACAACGGCCTGGTCACTGTCGATAATGTACCGCAGAGCCACAAGGTCAGCACCGTTGACCTGGCCGTGGGCGAAGCCGTGATTCGTTACGGCCACACCATTGGCTATGCATTGCAACCAATACCGCGCGGCAGTTGGGTCAGGGAAGACCAGTTGCGCATGCCTTCCGCGCCTGCGCTCGACAGCCTGCCGATGTCCGATGCCGTGCCGGAAAAGCAGGCGCCGCTCGAGGGTTACACCTTCGAAGGCTATCGCAACGCCGACGGCACAGTGGGCACTCGCAACATTCTCGGCATCACCACTACCGTGCAGTGCGTGACCGGTGTGCTCGACCACGCGGTCAAGCGCATCCGTGACGAGTTGTTGCCCAAGTACCCGAACGTCGATGACGTCGTGGCGCTGACCCATAGCTATGGTTGCGGCGTGGCAATCACGGCCACCGATGCCTACATCCCGATTCGTACAGTACGCAACCTGGCGCGCAACCCGAACCTGGGCGGCGAAGCGCTGGTGATCAGCCTGGGCTGCGAGAAGTTGCAGGCCGGACAGGTCATGCATGAGGGCGACAGCTCGGTGGACCTCAGCGAGCCTTGGCTGTATCGCTTGCAGGATTCCAGTCATGGCTTCAATGAAATGATCGAACAGATCATGGAGCTGGCCGAAACACGTTTGAAAAAGCTGGATCTGCGGCGTCGCGAAACGGTTCCGGCGTCGGAGTTGATTCTGGGCATGCAGTGCGGCGGCAGTGATGCGTTTTCCGGCATTACCGCCAACCCGGCGCTGGGTTACGCATCGGATCTGCTGTTGCGCGCTGGGGCGACAGTGATGTTTTCCGAAGTGACCGAAGTGCGGGATGCCATCTATTTGCTGACTTCCCGCGCACAGGATCAGGACGTCGCACAGGCGCTGGTGCGGGAAATGGACTGGTACGACCGCTATCTGGCCAAAGGCGAGGCTGATCGCAGCGCCAACACCACGCCGGGCAACAAGAAGGGCGGGTTGTCGAACATCGTCGAGAAGTCTCTAGGGTCGATCGTCAAGTCAGGCAGCAGCGCCATCAACGGCGTACTCGGCCCGGGCGAGCGGGTCAGCGGCAAGGGCTTGATCTTCTGCGCGACACCGGCCAGTGACTTTGTCTGCGGCACCTTGCAACTGGCTGCCGGCATGAACCTGCACGTGTTCACCACCGGCCGCGGTACTCCATACGGTCTGGCAATGGCGCCGGTGGTGAAGGTCTCGACCCGCACCGAACTGGCCCAGCGCTGGCCTGACCTGATCGACATAGACGCCGGACGCATCGCGACCGGACGCGCGAGCATCGAGGACCTGGGTTGGGAGCTTTTCCACTTCTACCTGGACGTGGCCAGCGGCAAGAAGAAGACCTGGACCGAGCATTACCGGCTGCACAACGACATCACGCTCTTCAACCCGGCACCGATTACCTGACGGGGATGTGACGCGCAGCGTCACGAACGGCAACCCCACGCTGGAGTGTGAGGAGCGATGTGCAGAGGAATACGCCTATCGTGCCCATGCTCTGCTTGGGCGTGCCGTTCTGGACGCTCTTGCCTCTGCGCTGAGCACCCGGTCACAATCCGAAATATTCTCTGAACTTTAAGGCTCTTTTTGACCTCTTCTACAGTAGGGCAGCCGATCTGGTTGCCTTCGTTGATGGTGCAGGAGATTTCAAATGGGTTGGATATCAGAAAATCATTTGTGGTTGTTCGCAGCGCTGACCGCCCTGATCGTGATTTCGGACATCTGGGCAGTACTGCGTATTCGCAAGAGCAAGGCACAATCCAGCAACAAGCTGATGTGGATCATTGTCGTTGTTGCCGTGCCAATCGTTGGCGTGCTGGCTCTGCTGATTGCGGGTCCGAGTCATGTGGACACACCGGCCAGACCTGAGCAGCAAAGCACCAAGTACTGACCCCGCTTTTCAAAAATACCCCGCCTGCGGGCGTGGGTATTTCCTCATGTAGATCGCTCCCTCCTGTTTTTCGACACCTTTGCTCACAAAGGTGGAATGTCGGCTGGCAAAAATAAAAATCTCTGCAATTCTTCTGCAATGGTGAGGTGTTTACATGCTTGCCATCCAGACCTGAACAAGGAGAAAGCGTATGTCGATCATGACCAAGTGGGCGTTACAGGCAGCTGCGTTGTTTGTGCTGGGTTGGATGGCAGTTTCGGTGGCGAGCTGGAGCAATCACGTTGCCAATGGCACCGGCAGTGATCGGCTGGCAGAGCTGAATGCTGGCGTATTGGGCAGCCAAGTGCTGGCTGTATCATCGTCGCCCGCAGCGCAAGACGAGTAATCCCGCCGCATCAGCGTGGGAGCACCGGCACTTTTCTGCAGGCAAAAAAATGGCCCACAACGGGGTGGGCCAAATGGGATTCATCAAAGGAGTAGGGCCAATTTACGCAGCCGGACGTGAAGGGGATGTGAAACGGATGTCATGGAAACGAGAAGTGGTTCGATAATTCAAGCGGCGTTATGACAGGGCGAACATGACAGGGTGAAGCAGCGTCGCCCATTGCCTGGCAACGCTGTAGGGATTAATTCGCGGGGAGGGGGCGGTCTAGCGGGCGGCCGCCTGAACGCTTATCTCGGCCGCTGCGCGGCGTGCCATATGCGGCAGCGAATGAGGCGCGTCGATTCTGGATTTCATGCGGTCGGCAAATTCTCTGGCTTCCTGCCAGCTCCGGCATTTGACCGGGTAGTCGTCCAGTATTACAACCCAAGCGTCGCCATATACACCTTCTTCAATTCGGATGAGCATTGTTGGCATCTCCTTTCAGTGAGGGTAAGTCTGTGCCGGGTCATCGGCGCTGAAGCTGACGCACGAAATCCTGCGCCGAAAATCGGTGTCTCGCTACAAAAAATTACAATTCCCGATGAGTGCGCACAGCCTGCAAGCAAACCGGCTCTGCGGCTTTCGAGGCTATGTTCGTGGGCAAGCCTGACTCAGAAATGTGACAGGCTGATGGATAGGCGCCGATCAGAACGCCAGCTTGAAGCCGATGGTGCCCAGCATGATGGCCAGGAAGGGCCGTAGCAGGTCATCGGAGACGCGGCCGGCCATGTGGCTGCCCAGGTAGATGCCGGGCAGTGAGCCCATCAGCAGCCAGCCCAGCAACTCCCAGTTCATGTTGCCCATGCTCGCATGACCCAGGCCTGCGACCAGCGTGAGCGGGACCGCATGGGCGATCTCCGTACCCACCAGACGTCGGGTCGGCAGCAATGGATAGAGGATGAACAGGGCCACCGTGCCCAGCGCGCCTGCACCGATGGAGGTGAGTGCAACCATGGTGCCGAGGATCAGACCGGTGATGACGGTCAGTACCGTCAGGCTGGTGCCGCTGAAAAACGAGTACCCGTCTCCGCGCCGATGAGCGAAGGCCAGCAGTTTTTTCTTGAACAGAACGGCGAGTGCGGTAAGCAGCAGCACATAGCCCAAGGCCTGCTTGATGATCGCGTTAAGTGCTTCGGGGGCGGTGTGCAGGGTGCTCAGAAACCACAGTGTCATGAGCACCGCCGGGACGCTGCCCAGAGTCAGCAGCCCGGTAACTTTCCAGTCGATGTTGTCGTTCCTGCGATGAACCAGAACCCCGCCGGATTTGGTAATCGCCGCGTACAGCAAGTCCGTGCCGACCGCCGTGGCCGGATTGATCCCGAACCACAGCAGTATCGGAGTCATCAGCGAGCCGCCGCCGACTCCGGTCATGCCCACGATGAAACCGACTACCAGTCCTGCAACTACGAAACCCAGACCACCCGCTTCCATATCCAACCTTTTTCAAGCAAACGCATCAGGCAAAAAGTGGCGGGCAGCATAACGGCTTGCGTTGTAATCGGTTATGAAGATGTGTTCTAAGGTTATAACCGTTTGTCGCGGATGATGGCGGCTTCTGCGGCTTCGGAGGCACTCTGCAGGCGCTGGTTGGGGCCCAGCCAGTTCAGCAACGCCTCGGCTTCCATGGGTTTGGCGATCAGATAACCCTGACCTTCATCGCAGCCCCACTGCTTGACCAGGCGACGAATCTCGTCGGTTTCGATGCCCTCGGCCACGACGCAGTAGCCAAGTTTCTTGGCCAGACCGATCAATGCCTTGACCAGACGCTGATCGGTTTTGTCGGACGCCAGATTGCGGATCAGCGACTGGTCGAGCTTGACCGTCGTCGCAGGCAGCTGCCGCAGGTAATTCCAGTTGCTGTAGCCCGTACCGAAGTCATCGATCGCCACATCCATGCCCTCCTGGCGCATGCGCTCCAGCTGGTGGCGCACTTCTGCCGGGTTGTGCATCAACGCGCCTTCGGTGAACTCCAGCTCAAAGCGGGTGGGGTCAATCTTGTGCTTGCCCAGTAGGCGTATCATCCGGTCGGTGAACGCCGGGCCGGTGAGGTCTTCGGGCGTCACGTTGATCGCAATACGGAAATCGAAACCCTGCTGCTGCCAACGAGCGGCCTGTTCGATTGCACTGGTCAGCACCCAGAGGCTCAGCGGGCGCATCAGAGCGGTCTTCTCGGCCAGCGGCACGAACTCGGCAGGCCCGATGGCGCCGAGCGTCGGGTGATTCCAGCGCAGCAAGGCCTCTACCGAGGTGCACAGGCCAGAGTCGAGGTCGATGCGCGGTTGGTAGACCAGACGCAGTTGATCGTCAGCATGCACCGCCCCGGTCAACGAACTGAGCAATTTGAAAGCACGCTGCTGGGCGGCGTCAAAGTGCGGTTCATACATCGCCCAGCCGAGGTCGCGGTCGCGGGCATCGTCGGCAGCGCTGATCACCATGCGCATCCAGTCCTGTTCTTCGACCGGATTACGGTTAAGGGTCACGACGCCCAGGCCGACCTGCATCTGCACCGGAATTCCCCGGCACTCAACGGGCGTCTCGAAATCCTTGAGGATGGTGCGGAACAGGTGTTCGGGCGTACGGTCGCCTGCCAACAGAAAGCCGAAGCGCGTAGGACTGACCTTGTATAAAGAACAGGTCGGCGGCAACAGGCGCTCCAAGCGGCTCTTGATACCTGTTACCAGGTCCTGGGAGAAGCTGTAACCCAGGGCCTTGACGAT
This sequence comes from Pseudomonas sp. NFACC10-1, assembly GCF_900119195.1. Taxonomy (NCBI): domain Bacteria; kingdom Pseudomonadati; phylum Pseudomonadota; class Gammaproteobacteria; order Pseudomonadales; family Pseudomonadaceae; genus Pseudomonas; species Pseudomonas sp. NFACC10-1. The sequence goes on from NZ_FPJB01000005.1 coordinate 327,127, forward strand.
ATCGTTGAGGAACGCGGAGGTAATCATATCCACCACGACCAACTGATAATCGACACTGGATGCCACGGCCTGATGAATATCTTCCTGCAGGCGCGAGCGGTTGTACAAGCCGGTGGGCTGGTCGATAAAGCAACTGAGCCTGAGGCCGACAATGCGTTTCATGACCAGCGACGCAAAGCGCTTGAGCATCTGCGTCTGGTACTCGCTCATCGGCTCGCGCGGCTTGGTGTCGATCACGCATAGGCTGCCCAGGGCAATGCCGTCATCGGTGATCAGTGGCGCGCCTGCGTAGTAGCGAATGTCAGGGTGTCCGGTCACCAGGCTGTTGTTGACGAAGCGCTCGTCGAGCGTGGCGTCGGGAATCTCGAACAGTGTTTCGGAAAGGATGGTGTAGGCGCAGAAGGACACGTTGCGTGGTGTTTCGCGGGCATTCAGGCCTACCCTTGCGCGGAACCACTGACGGTGCTCATCGACGATCGAGATCAAGGCAATCGGCGTCTCGAAAAAGGCAGCGGTCATCGCGACGATTTCATCGAATACGTCATCGGACGTATCTTCAAGCACGCACAGCTCCCGTATGCGCAACAGACGTTGCGTTTCATTCAAGGGAATAGGGGCACTGGCGTTCATGACAATTCTCAATGGGTGCTCGATGATGACTATATGACATCACGAAACTCACTTTAACAGACGAAAATATTCCGACCACAGCGGCGAGATACCGATTAATCGGCCGCAGATCGGATTTTTTGAACGCTATCGTTGTTCAAGCCGCGCACGGCGAGGGGTTGGCCATTTGTTTACGGTATCTTGTGAGCACTACCATTCGTCGACTGGCCGAAAATAAGTTGACCGAACGTCGTTATTCGGGCTGTTCGCCTACATTTTTTGTATGAGGAGTGCGCAAATCCTTCGCCGTATGAGCGGTGTCTTGCTTGCCATTGCGCGTTCGAAATGAATTCACCTACTGCAGGGTAACCAGGAACCACGCCATGAGCATCAAGGTACGACCCGCCCGCATAGCCGAAGCGGATGCCATCAGTCGAGTGATATTGGCGGCCTTGCGAACCAGCAATGCCAGGGATTATCCCGTCAGCGTGATCGAGCGCGTGCAATCGGGTTTCGGCCCGGGTGCGATCGAGCGGTTCATGCTGCAGCGTCAGGTGTTCGTGGCGTCAGAGGGCAATGTGGTGGTGGGCACTGCGAGTCTGGAGGGGGAGGTCGTGCGCTCGGTATTCGTCGACCCTGACAGGCATAGGCAAGGGATCGGGCGTTTATTGATGGCCGAGCTGGAGGCTGTCGCACGCAATGCGGGCGCGGTGCGAATGGTTGTACCGTCATCCTTGACTGCGCAGGCGTTCTACTTGGCGCTGGGTTTCAACGTGGTGCGGGAGCACCTGGAGGGAGAGGAGCGCACATTGATCATGGAGCGGAAACTGCGCGTCTGAGGCATTCCATGCCTTAAGCGGTGACTTCCTGCATTTCCTGCAATTGATAGTGCGCATACAGCGTGCTGGCGATCAGCGTGCAAAACACTTTCAGGGTATCGAGGGTATTGGCGTCATCGAGTGGCGCAGGCTTGGTATCCAGGCCACACAGGGTGCCGAAGAACTCTCCGTTGGGAAAAATGATCGGCAACGAGAAGTAGCTCTGGAAACCGTACATTTTAGTAATGGGATGCTCTGCGTAGACGGGGTCGGTCGCGACTTCGTTGATCACGATAGGCTGGCGGTGCTGACGCAACTCATTGCAGAACGTGGTCTCCAGCTTGAGCTGATGACCGGGTTCCAGCCCGAACTGGATTTCATCGTATACAGCACATGCGGTCCAGCTGGCCTCGGTTACTTTGGCAATTGCCGCAAATCTCAGCCCGGTCAGCCGGGTCACCAGTCGTAAAAGACTGGAAGTGGCCTCGATTTCACTGATGACTGCCAGCTCTGCTGAAGTCAGTTTGTTGTTCAAAATGTGTCACCCTGGTCATAAAAGCACTGATGCGGCCTTGGCGGTACGCCGGGCGCTGCCGATCCCGTGCAGGAAGTGATCGTGTCATACCTGATCGTGGCTTACATAAATATTGTGTTGTTCGACGCCAACTATTGAATGAGTTCAATGCCCCTGTCAACGTTGCGGGCTTTTTCAAATAGCCTGTGCTTGTAAATAGGTCTTTATGGATCCTATTTCAACTAATGAAGACTATGTGTTTGAAAGGCTGTCAGCAGAGAGACGCGGCTCACAGTTTTTGAGAGGAGGGGACCGCCGGCTGGAGGAACCATTGCGGGTTTTTTGCCGAAAACGGTACTGACGCTATATAAAGAAGGGCAGCAGACGAATCTGCTGCCCTTCTGTCATGCCCGGCATGTGTGGGTGTTGTTCTGGATTACGTCTTGAAGCGCAGCACCAGATCATTCAGGTTGACCGCCAACTGCGAAAGTTCGGTACTGGCGATCAGGGTCTGACGGGTGCCTTCGCTGCTCTGCACGGCCAGGTCGCGAATGCTGACCAGGCTTCTGTCGACATCACGCGCTACATGCGCCTGCTGCTCGGAGGCCGCTGCGATCTGCAGGTTACGGTTATTGATCTCGAGTACCGAGTTGGTGATCTGACGCAGCGACTCTCCGGCGTCCTCTGCCGTCTTGCGGGTGCTGTGAACTTCCTCAGTGCTCTTCTGCATGGACTCGACCGTGGCGGAAGAACCGGCCTGAATCGCTGAAATCATCTGTTCGACTTCCTGGGTGGACGTCTGTGTGCGATGCGCCAGAGCCCGCACTTCATCGGCTACCACAGCAAAGCCGCGACCCTGTTCACCGGCACGCGCCGCTTCGATGGCTGCGTTGAGTGCCAGCAGGTTGGTCTGTTCGGCAATACCGCGAATCACGCCCAGCACTTTGCTGATGTCCTGAGCCTGGCCAGCCAGCGCAGTGACTTGCGCTGAAGAGCCCTCGACCAGGCCTGTCAGGTTCTGCATGGCCGTCAGGGTTTCGTTAACGCGCTGGTTACCCAGGTCGGCGGAAAGGCTCGACTGTTGGGCGGCCTGCGAGGTCGACGTAGCATTACGAGCGACCTCTTCTACGGCAGCACTCATTTCGTTTACCGCAGTAGCAGCCTGCTCAATTTCGCTGTTCTGCTGCTGCAGCGTGCGGTCGGCACTTTCGGTGATCGACGTCATCTCGACGGCGGCAGTGCTCAGTTGTGCGGAGGCGCCGGAAATTTCGTGAATGGTGGTGCGCAGGTTCCCCGACATGGTATTCAGGGCCGTCATCAAGCGTGATGCTTCATCACTGCCGGCAACGCTAAGTTGTCGGGTCAGGTCACCGGCGGCGATGTCTTCTGCGAGTTTAAGCGAGACGCTGATCGGGTCGACGATGCTGCGTGTCAGGGCAATAGCGAGGACCACGGTAAGCAGGAACGCTGCGATCAGCACAATCATCAGGACGTTGACGCTGTGATTGTAGACCTCGGTTGCATCTTTCCCGGAGCTCACGGCTTCCGTGGCATTTTGCTCGCGCAGTCTGGTAAGTTTTTCCTGGTACGCAGTGGCCTTTTGGGCCTGCTCTCCGTTGGCAAGGGAGACCGCTCTTTCATGATCAGAGCTGTCCAGCGCGACGACCTGTTTCAAGCCATCAATGTATACGCTCATCTTGTTGTTGGCTTCTTCGAATTGCGCGCGGTCGGCTTCACCTGAAAGCAGGTGTTTTTGATAAAAGTCGCTGTTGGCACGCAGCGCTTCGATCGCTTCCCGGACCTTGGCTTCCGCGGTGGCGTGTACAGCGGGATCGGTGCTCGCAAGCATCCTGATGCTTTCCAGGCGAGCGTGAAGCAGGGCGATCTGAATGTCGTCGACCACCTGGATGCTGGGCAGTGAGTTTTCTTCAATGTTCTGCTCAGCCTTGCGCAGATGGTCGATCTGCACGTAGGAGAAGGCACCCAGACCGATCAACAGTAAGGTAATGACGCCAAAGCACAGGGAGGCCCTGCGTGAAATACTTAACGATCTGAGGTTCATGGTTGCCTCCAGCGGCAAAACAGGCGGAAGGCCAATACTTTCCTTCCAGTAACTGTTTTTCTGCTGAAAACGAGAGAGCTTTAACAAAATAGCCATGAAAGTTATTTCATAATGGCCTTTTGCAACTATCTGCTGTAAGGCAGCGGTATGTTGGCAAAAAGTTCCAGTAACACTGTGAGCAAAGTTAACCGTTAGTCGGGTGAATGCTACTAAAGTATTCACTCTAATAATGCAACTCTCAGGGCGTGGACCCATCAGGCCTGAACATCAAGCTGCGGACTCTGCAACCGATTCGACCAACGTGTCAAGAAAACCTGCGATGCATCCCATGCAGGCCATTCGCTCTTCTACATGGGGCATGTGACTGGACTCTTCGAAAACAGACCAACTGATGGTGGGGACGTTATCCACATAGGGCTTCACGACGAGCGGTGTGGCTTCGTCATACTTACCGGAAATCAGCAAGGTCGGAACGCTGATGAGTTTCAGGCGATCGACGATGGTCCAGTCCTTCATCGTGCCGATAACGTGAAACTCGGTAGGGCCATTCATGGCGTGGTATACGGTCGGATCGGCGTCAATCGCGTCGAAGGTACGTTTTACCTCCTCCGGCCACGGTGTGATGCGGCACACGTGACGGTCATAGAATGCTCGCGAGGCTTTCAGGTATTCCGGGTCTTTCAAGGTTTCCGCTTTTTCATGCTTGAGCAACGCGGCCTGTACGTCAGATGGCAGATCCTCGCGCAGCCGGTTGGCCTCACTTACCCAGGTGCGCATGTCTGCGGGGGAGTTGGCGATGATCAGCGCTTTCAGCCCTTCGGGCTGACGCACGGCATGCTCTGAAGCCAGCATGCCGCCCCACGACTGGCCCAGCAATGCGTAGTTGTTTTCGATGCCCAGGTGCTCAAGCAGGTTATCCAGCTCACTCAGGAACAGTTTGACCGTCCAGAAGTCGCGACCCTTGTCGGGCAAGTGGGTCGACTTTCCGTTACCCAACTGGTCGTAGTGGATAACGGCCCGGCCGGTGCTGGCGATGTCCTTGAACGAATCGACGTAGTCGTGCGTACAACCGGGGCCGCCGTGCAGAATGACCAATGGTGTGCCGGGACCGTGCAGGTCGCCTGTGATGCGATACCACGTCTGATAGTCGCCAAAAGGCGCAAAACCTTCCTTGATCGTCATATCTGCCATGTCGCCGGTCCCTGCTGGATAGTTTGGGGGCACCATAGCGCGGCGTCTTGCGCCTCATAACTATAGAAAATGATAGGTTTTGGCCGATAAACCGGTCAGTGGTCGAGTAAACGGTAATGAACGGCACGCACTACCGCCTGTACACGGTTTTTGGCCCCCAGCTTCTGCATGGCCGAATTCAGGTGCAAGGTCACCGTGGCGACAGAGCGGTTGAGCTGATCGGCAATCTCCCTGGCCGTCAGTCCCTCGGCAGACCAGCTCAGGCATTCGCGCTCGCGCGGGGTCAGCCTGATCGCATTGCACGAGCGAATTTTCTGGTCGAACAGCGGGTAGGCGACCTCCTGAAAGGCGTGAGCCAGCAGGCCGAACTCGGCCAGGCTCTGGCGGGCGTCCTCAAGGGCGACGTCGCTGCCGTCCGCACACAGACCGGTCAATGTGGCGAAACCGCCTTTGGGCATGTGGATCGGCACCGTCACGCCACAGGTCATGTGTGAGTCATGCAGATAGCGCACCACCGGCTTGTGCATATCCGTGATGAAGGTTTTCAGGACCGTCTCGGCCCTGGGCTGGTATGACCATACAAAAGGCGAGACGCTGGCGACGGCCAGGTGTTGCACCGGATCGATCTGGTAATAGCCCTGACTGCACCAAAGCGCGTACCAGTCCGCAGGTGTATTGCGCAATGACAGCAGCGACGGGGTGATCAGTGCTCCATCATGGGACACCGGCACCGGGCTGTAGTCATAAATTACGGCATCGAATCCGAGATCCGATGCCAGCAGCAGCGCGCAATCCATTTGCTGATCCAGCGTGGATGCAGACTGCAGCCGCGAATTGAAATCCGACAACCTGATATGCATGGCATGACCTCCTTTGTCATTGAGCCGATGTAGGGCCCTAATATAGCAATTAGCAAGGACGGTGCCACGCGTGCGCCCAATCGGCTGACAGTCCTGTAAAACCTATAAGAATTGCTAGCTGTCTGCGCTCGCCTTGCAGGATAGGGTTGATGCCATGAGCGTCGTCCGCAAAGGTGCAATGCAATGGGCTATGAACACAGGCCGGATGAGCTGAAAACAATCAAAGTCGACGGATGGTCAATGTTCGACTACAACTTTGCTCTGCCCTTTTACGTAGAGGGGGCGGCGGCGTACTTTCCGGTCCTGCTGAATTTTCTGTCACAGCATCGGGGCGTCTGATGAATCTGGGTCGTTATCGTTTCATTCTCCAGCGTCCGTTGCAGCTGCTGCCGGTGCTGTTCGGCATCAGCCTGGTCACCTTTATTCTGGTGCGTTCGATCCCCGGCGATCCGGCGCGCATCCTGCTGGGTTCGCGTTCCACACCGCAGGCCTTGGCCAACATCCGCGCCCAGTATGGTCTGGATGAGCCTCTGTGGACACAGTACGTGTATTTCATGAAAAACCTGGTGCAGGGCGATATGGGTAAATCGCTGCTGTACAAGATAGACGTACTCAAGCTGATCAGCACACGGATCGAGCCCACCGTATTTCTGGTGTTGGGCAGCGTTCTGCTGGCGTTGCTGATTGCCGTGCCCCTCGCCACGCTCGCGGCGCGCAACAAAGGCAGTTGGAGCGACAACCTGATCCGCGTCTTCACCACCACCGGGCTGGGCATGCCGGCGTTCTGGCTGGGGATCATGCTGATCCTGATGTTCAGTGTGCAGCTTGGCTGGTTTCCGGTGTCGGGCTACGGCAGCGACTGGCTGGACAAGGTTCATCACCTGGTGCTGCCCTGTCTGACCATCGCTCTGGCCCTGTCTGCGGTGCTGATTCGCAACCTGCGTGCGAGCATGCTCGTGGAGCTGCAAGCCGATCATGTGACGGCGGCCCGGGCGCGTGGCCTCAGTGAAAGTGCGCTGTTTCGGCGCCACGTGTTGCCCAATTCGCTGGTGCCTTCGATCAACCTGCTGGCGGTGAACATCGGCTGGCTGATCAGCGGCACCGTGGTGATCGAAAGTCTGTTTGCGATTCCCGGCATCGGTCAGTTGCTGGTGCGCGGCATCTTCAGCCACGATTACATGGTGGTGCAGGGTGTGGCGATGGTGCTGGCATGCGCCACGGTGATCGTGAACTTCCTTGCCGATGTGGCCACGGTGGCCATCGACCCGCGGGTGAATATCAAATGACCGTAGCCCATGCGCATCTTCGTCCGCACTGGCGTTCCCGGCTGCGCCTGCGTTTGCGCAATGGCCGGCTGGCGATGCTGCTGGGCGGCTGCTTACTGGGCGGGTGGCTGATACTGGCGCTGTTTGCGCCATGGCTGGCACCTTACGATCCGATCTACCAGAACACCGAGCTGCGTATGCTCGCGCCGCACCTCGCGCATCCGTTCGGCACCGACAATTTTGGTCGCGACATTCTGTCCAGAGTGATCTGGGCGGCACGCGTCGACCTGCAGATCTGCGTGCTCGGGGTGATCTTCCCGTTCATGATCGGGACCTTCATCGGCGCCTTGTCGGGCTACATTGGCGGGCGCTTCGACAACCTGTGCATGCGCGTGATCGACATCGTGCTGGCGTTCCCGTTTCTGGTGTTGATGCTGGCGATCATCGCGATTCTCGGGCCGGGCCTGGGCAGCTTCTACATCGCCATGGCACTGGTGGGCTGGGTGTCTTATGCGCGGCTGATCCGCTCACAGATCCTGGTGCTCAAGGAAAGCGATTTTGCCTTGGCGGCCAAAAGCCTGGGTTTTGGTCACTTGCGTATCCTGTTCCGCCATCTGCTGCCCAACGCGATGTTCGGCTCGATTGTGTTTTCCATGTCTGACGCGGTTCTGGTGCTGCTCAGCGGCGCATCGGTCAGCTACCTGGGCCTGGGTGTGCAACCACCGATGGCGGAGTGGGGGACCATGGTCGCCGAAGGGCAGGCGTTCCTCACCTCGGCGTGGTGGATCTGCACCTTTCCGGGCCTGGCCATCGTGACGTTGGCTATGGGCTTCAGCCTGTTGGCGGACGGCGTCGCCGAAACCCTGGGAGAACGGCAATGAGTACGCCCGTGCTGCAGGTCAGCGAGATGAGCGTGGTGGCGAGCCATGCAGCGAACCATCGAAATCGCGAAGTGACCTTGGTTGACCGGTTGTCGTTCGACCTGCACCAGGGCGAGATTCTCGGGCTGGTCGGTGAAAGTGGCTCTGGCAAGACCATGGCCTGCCGGGCGTTGATGCAATTGATGCCGTCGCCGGATCTGCACGTGCGCGGCGGCTCGGTACGCCTCAATGATGTCGATCTGTTGACGCTGGATGCCGCTGCAATGCGTGCCATGCGCGGACGGCGGATCGGCATGATTTTCCAGAATCCCAGCAGCCACCTGGACCCGCTGATGCGCATCGGCGAGCAGATCGCCGAAGGTGTGCGTCTGCATCAGGGCGCGTCGAAGCGTGAAGCCCGGGCGCAGGCCATCGATCTTTTGCGCCAGGTCGGCATTCCCGATCCGGCGTCGCGTGTGGATAACTTCCCCCACGAATTTTCCGGTGGCATGCGCCAGCGCGCAATGATTGCCGTAGCGCTGGGCTGTGGGCCGCAGGTCCTGATCGCCGATGAGCCGACCACCGCACTGGATGTGACGGTGCAGGCGCAAATCCTGCGTCTGTTGCTGGACTTGCGCGACCGGCACGGGCTGTCGTTGATCATGATCACCCACGACCTCGGCGTGGTGGCGCAAACCTGCGACTCTATCGCGGTGATGTATGCCGGTCGCCTGTGTGAGCACGGCAGCAAGCGCGACGTGCTCGCTCGCGCACGCCATCCTTATACCCACGGCCTGATCGAATGCCAGCCCGCCAGCAGCGCGGGCAGCGAACTGCTACGGACCATTCCCGGTCAGCCGCCCTTGCTCGACGCACTGCCAAGCGGTTGTCGTTTTCATGCCCGCTGCAGTCATGCGGGGGCAGACTGCCCTGACAAGCTGCCGCTGATGCGGCCGATGGGCGTTGCCCATGCTGCGGCCTGTCACCACCCGTTGGTGCAATCCCGGGAGGCCGTTTCATGAGCGGCACCACACTGCTGAACGTCAATGATCTGGTGGTGCGCTTCCCGGCCCCCGGCTCGGGTTTCCTCGGTCTCAACAAGCGTTGGGTGCACGCCGTCAACGGGGTGTCGCTGAGCATTTGTGCGGGTGAAACGCTGGGTCTGGTCGGCGAGTCCGGCAGCGGCAAGAGCACGCTGGGGCGGGCTATTCTGCGCCTGAATGACATCACCTCCGGGCAGATCGTCTTCGATGACGTCGACATGGCCCAGGGCAGCGGTATCAATCTGCAACGCCTGCGCAGCGAAACCGCGATGGTCTTTCAGGACCCGTCCTCTTCGCTCAACCCGCGCATGACCATCGGTGCGACGCTGGCCGAGGTGCTCGCCGTGCAGCGCAAGGTCGCCACTTCCGACATTCCGGCGCGGGTTATCGAGCTGCTCGACATGGTCGGTCTGCGGCCCGAATTTGCCGAACGCAAACCGGGTGCCTTGAGTGGCGGACAATGTCAGCGTGTCGGTATCGCCCGCGCGCTGGCCATCGAGCCACGGCTGATCATTGCCGACGAATGCGTGGCGGCGCTGGACGTCTCCATTCAGGGACAGATCATCAACCTGCTGCTGGAGCTGCGCCAGCGCATGAACCTGGCGATTCTGTTCATTGCTCATGACCTGGCCATCGTGCGTCGCCTGTGCGATCGGGTGGCGGTCATGTACCTGGGCAAAATTGTTGAAGAAGGCCCGGTAGAGGACGTCTTTCTCTCGCCGCGTCACCCCTATACCGCTGCGCTGATTCAGGCGATTCCGGAAATCGATCCGGATCGCCCGTTGCCCGGCGAGCCGTTGCAGGGTGAGCCGCCAAGCCCCCTGCAGCTACCCGACGGCTGCGCGTTTCATCCGCGTTGCCGGTTTGCCAGGCCGACCTGTTCCAGCGTCGCGCCACCGACGCGGCATGTCGGCCAGCAGCGCTACGACTGTGTGCTGGAAGCCCCGATTTTTTGATCCTGATCTGTAACGACATCTGTCCCGACATCGACAAGGAGTTCATGCGTATGAAAGCTCGACCAATGAAAATGCTGACCGTCGCCATGCTGGCGGCCTGTTCACTGGCGGCGGGTGTTGCCGAAGCTGCGGGCGTGCTGACCATCGGCCGTCGTGAGGACGGCACCACGTTCGACCCGATCAAAAGTGCGCAGAACATCGACAACTGGGTGTTTTCCAACGTCTACGATGTGCTGATCCGCGTAGATGACAAAGGCACCAAGCTGGTGCCGGGGCTGGCGGAAAGCTGGTCGATCTCGCCTGACGGGCTGACCTATACGCTCAAGATGCGCCCGGCCAAATTCTCCGATGGCTCGGACCTGACAGCCAGTGACGCAGTGTTCAGCCTGCTGCGAATTCGCGACGACAAGGGTTCGCTGTGGAGCGATTCCTACAAGATTATCGACAAGGCCGTTGCGACAGATCCGCATACGCTGGTCATCACGCTGAAGAATCCTTCGGCCTCGTTCCTCTCGCAACTGGCCCTGCCCAACGTGTCGATTCTCTCCGAGAAAGCCATGAAGAGCATGGGCGAAGAGGCGTATGCCGAGCAGCCTGTCAGCTCCGGCGCATTTACTGTGAAGGAATGGCGGCGCGGTGACCGGGTAATTCTGGCGAAGAACCCCAACTTCTGGGAAGCGCCGAGCGTGAGCCTGGACGGTGTCGAGTGGATCTCGGTGCCGGACGACAACACCCGCACGCTCATGGTCCAGAAGGGCGAGCTCGATGCTGCGATATGGATACCGTTCTCGCGCATCGCAAATCTGCAGAAGGACCCCGATCTGGTGGTCCACCTCGACCCCTCCACTCGCGAGGATCACCTGCTGATCAACCACGAACACGGCGCATTGGCCAAGCCTGAAGTGCGTCAGGCGCTGGACATGGCCATCGACAAGAAATCGCTGGTCGAAGCCGCTACCTTCGGGCTGGGCACCGTGGCCAATTCCTACATTCCCAAAGGCGCGCTGTACCACTACGCCGACAACCTGCAACGCCCTTATGACCCGGTGAAGGCCAAACAGATGCTGGCGGACGCCGGCGCGTCGGACCTGAAACTCAATTACGTGGTCAACGCGGGCAACGAAGTCGACGAGCAAATCGCGGTCATGCTGCAACAGCAACTGGCCAAGGTCGGCGTGACCACAACGCTGCAGAAAGTCGACCCGAGCCAGAGCTGGGACATGCTGATTGCCGGTGACTACGACATCTCCGTGATGTACTGGACCAACGACATCCTCGACCCGGACCAGAAGACCACCTTCGTGCTCGGCCACGACACCAACAATAACTACATGACCCATTACAAGAACGACAAGGTCAAGGAGCTGGTCGCTGCCGCACGGGTCGAAATGGACCCGAAAAAGCGCGAGCAGATGTACATCGACCTGCAGAAAATGGCCAAGGCCGACGTCAACTGGATCGACCTCTACTACAGTCCCTACATCAGTGTGTCGCGCAAGAACATCGAGCACTTCGGTCAGAACCCGCTGGGCCGCTTTACGCTCGAGGAAACGGTCAAGAAGTGACATGAACAATATCTGCCTGATCGGCAGGCATTGTTCAGCGACGTTTCCCGGCCCGGTTTCGGCCGGGAAGCGTTAATTTGTATCCTCAGGTTTACCAAGCCTTCAACAGACTCCGCGGATGGTAAGGTTGCGGCCTTTTTTGCGCTGTACCCCCGCGGAGCCGTCATGCATAAACCCACCTCCCGTACCGAATCCCCGAACGCGCTGGCGTTCATCACGCGTTTCTTCGCTGCTGAATCCGCTGGCGGGCTGGTGTTGATGGCGGCTGCGCTGGCGGCCTTGATCGTTGCCAACTCACCGCTGGCCGACAGCTACTTCGCCGCGCTGCACGCAGTGTTCGCCGGGTTATCGGTTTCGCACTGGATCAATGACGGTCTGATGGCGATCTTCTTCATGCTCGTCGGCCTGGAGATCAAGCGCGAAGTGCTCGCCGGTCAGCTCGCGTCGTGGAACCAGAGAGCCTTGCCAGGCTTTGCGGCACTGGGCGGCATGGTGGTTCCGGCGCTGATCTACGTGGCCTTCAACTGGGGACGGCCAGACACCATCGGCGGCTGGGCCATTCCGGCAGCGACCGATATCGCATTCGCCTTGGGCGTGCTGTCCCTGCTGGGCAAGCGCGTACCGCTGTCGTTGAAGATATTCCTGTCTGCACTGGCGATTCTCGATGACCTCGGCGCCGTACTGATCATCGCGCTGTTCTACACCAGCGATCTCTCCATGCCCATGTTGCTGGCAGCGCTGGGTTCCATAGCCGTGCTCGTCGCGCTGAATCGTCTGGGTGTTAAAAAACTGCTGCCTTACCTCATCGTTGGCGCGCTGCTGTGGTTCTTTATGCTCCAGTCCGGCATCCACGCCACCCTCGCTGGCGTTGCGCTTGCGCTGTGCATCCCGTTGGGCAAACCCGATGAAGAGGCTCGCTCGCCACTGCTGCATCTGGAAGAAAAGCTGCACCCTTGGGTGGCGTTTGCCGTCGTGCCGATCTTTGGTTTTGCCAACGCTGGCGTGTCACTGTCGGGCATTACCGCCGACAAGCTCGTGGACCCGGTCCCGCTCGGCGTTGCGCTAGGGCTGCTGGTCGGCAAGCAGGTCGGCATATTCGCCATGGCCGCGCTGGCGATTCGCGCAGGCTTGGCCCGTTTGCCGGACGGCAGCAACTGGGGTCAGCTTTACGGCGTTGCGGCCTTGTGTGGTATCGGCTTCACCATGAGCCTGTTCATCGGCGCACTGGCTTTTCCGGGCGCGCCGGAACTGGTCGACGAGGTCAAGGTGGGTGTGCTGATCGGTTCGGTGTTGTCGGCTGTGTTGGGTGTGGTTGTGTTGCGCAGGTTTGCGCAGCGGGGGTGAATCTGATCGCAATCTGGCATTACAGAAACCGGGCGGCAGGACGATAAAGACGGGACGTGCCAGGGACTCGGCCAACTTCTCCTACTTTGAGAGCCCACAGCATGCTTCACCTGTTCAGTCCCCGTCGTGACAAAAAGGCCCTTCAGCAACTGATCTCCTCGCTCAAGGGCGGCACTGAGCCCGCGGTAGGGGGATGTGCTGAAAAAACCGCAGTACTTGAATGCTGGAGCTCGCTGAGCACCCAGCGTCGCCTTGACGAGCAACGTATTGCCGATCTTGAGCAAGAACTGGAAACTGCCCGCCATCTACTGGGTGAAGCCTCTGCCTCGGCTGCCGCTTATGAAACCCGCTTTGATCTGGTCAACCGTGCATCGAGCGAGGGTCTCTGGGATATGGAGGTGGTCGCGGGCGATCCGGTCAATCCGAACAACCGATTCTGGTGGTCTCAGCAACTACGCACGCTTCTCGGTTTCAACGACGAGCGCGACTTCCCCAACGTACTGGCGAGCTGGGCAGACCGGCTTCATCCTCAGGATAAACAAGCCACGCTCGACGCATTTGCCAAGCACCTGAATGACCGTTCCGGCAACACGCCGTACCGAGTCAAGAATCGTCTGGCGATGAAGAATGGCACGTATCGCTGGTTCTATGCCCAGGGCGAAACGTTAAGAGACGCACGCGGAACGCCGCTGCGGGTCGCCGGCTCTCTTCGGGATATCCACGACGAGCTTGAACGTGATCTTGAACACGATGTGATCATTACCCGATTCGAACTGGCCCGGGAGATGCTCTCCGACGGGCTCTGGGACATGGAGGTCATTGCTGGCGACCCGGTCAATGCGCGCAATCCTTTTTGGTGGTCTCCACAATTCAGGCGTCTGCTGGGTTTTGAAACGGTGGAAGAGTTTCCCGACGTACTGGATAGCTGGGCGTCACGGCTGCACCCTGAAGACAAGGAGCGCAGTCTGACGGCTTTTGGTGAGCACCTGAATGACCGGACTGGCAAGACGCCGTTCGATATCGAGTACCGCCTGAAGATGAAAACCGGCGAGTACCGCTGGTTCCGTGCGCGCGGCCAGACTCGCCGTGACCCCGAAGGTGTTCCACTCAGGGTGGTGGGTGCGTTGGTGGATGTGCATTTGAAGCATGAACAGGACGCTCTTCGCGACACCGAAGCACAGCATCAGAAAAACCTGGAAGAGAACATCGCTCAACTGACCCAGATAGTTGGCACTATCCAGAGCATTGCCAGCCAGACCAACCTCCTGGCGCTCAATGCGGCAATCGAAGCTGCGCGCGCCGGTGAGGCAGGGCGGGGCTTTGCGGTTGTGGCAGATGAAGTCCGCAAGCTGGCGACCCGAACGACCGAAGCGACGGAGCAGGCGGCAAGCATGATGAGCCGCTCATGAGACCAGCCTTCGCTTTTTGATCGCAGCAAAAAAAACGCCTCCGCAAGGGAGGCGTTTTTTCAACTCAGCACATCAGACACATCAAGCCAGGTCGAAGCGGTCCAGGTTCATCACCTTGGTCCAGGCTGCCACGAAGTCTTTGACGAACTTCTCGTGCGCATCCGAGCTGCCATATACCTCGGAAATCGCACGCAGTTGAGCATGCGAGCCGAAGACCAGGTCAACACGGGTGCCGGTCCATTTCACTGCGCCAGTCTTGCGGTCACGGGCCTCGAAGGTATCAGTGCCACCTGCAGTCGCTTTCCACTCCACGCCCATGTCCAGCAGGTTCTTGAAGAAGTCGTTGGTCAGGGTGCCCGGCTGATCAGTGAAGACGCCATGCTTGCTCTGTCCGACGTTGATGTTCAAGACCCGCAGGCCGCCCAGCAGTACAGTCATTTCCGGTGCAGTCAGGGTCAGCAATTGCGCCTTGTCGACCAGCAACGATTCTGCCGAGACCTTGTAATGCCCCTTCTGATAGTTGCGGAAACCATCAGCGATTGGCTCAAGGAAGCCGAACGACTCAACATCGGTCTGCTCTTGAGACGCATCGGCGCGGCCCGGTGCGAATGGAACGGTGACGTGCTGGCCTGCATTTTTCGCAGCCTGCTCGACACCTGCGTTACCCGCCAGGACGATCAGGTCGGCGATTGATACCTTCTTGCCGCTCGACTGACCCGCGTTGAATTCGCTCTGAATGCCCTCGAGGGTCTTCAGCACGCCCGCCAGTTGGTCAGGCTGGTTGACCGCCCAATCCTTCTGCGGAGCCAGACGCAGACGGCCGCCATTGGCACCACCGCGCTTGTCCGAGCCACGGAAGGTAGAAGCTGCCGCCCAAGCCGTCGATACCAGCTGCGAGACCGAAAGGCCCGAAGCGAGAATCCTGGCCTTGAGTGCGGCCACATCCTGATCATCGACCAACGCATGATCAACGTTTGGAATCGGGTCCTGCCACAGCAGCTCTTCGGTCGGTGTTTCCGGGCCGAGGTAGCGGGCCAGCGGGCCCATGTCACGGTGAGTCAGCTTGAACCAGGCGCGGGCGAACGCGTCGGCCAGTTGCTCAGGGTTGTTCAGGAAACGGCGGGAGATCTGCTCGTAAGCCGGATCGAAGCGCAGCGCCAGGTCAGAGGTCAGCATGCTCGGTGCATGACGCTTGGAGGGATCGTGGGCATCCGGAATCTTGCCCGCGCCAGCGCCGTTCTTCGGCGTCCACTGATGCGCGCCTGCCGGGCTCTTGGTCAGTTCCCATTCGAAGCCAAAGAGGTTTTCGAGGTACTCGTTGCTCCATTTGGTCGGCGTCGAAGTCCAGGTCACTTCCAGGCCACTGGTGATGGTGTCGCCACCCTTGCCGCTGCCGAATTTGTTTCTCCAGCCAAAACCCTGCTCTTCAAGGCCGGCTGCTTCAGGCTCCGGACCAACGTTGTCGGCAGGGCCGGCACCGTGGGTCTTGCCGAAGGCGTGACCACCGGCGATCAGCGCCACGGTCTCTTCGTCATTCATCGCCATACGACCGAAGGTTTCACGGATATCCCTTGCCGAAGCAACCGGGTCCGGCACACCCTCAGGGCCTTCAGGGTTCACATAGATCAAGCCCATCTGCACGGCGGCGAGCGGGTTTTCCAGATTGCGTTCGCCGCTGGCAGTACGGCTTTCTTCGTTGGCATGGTTCTCCGGCTCGGCCACCAGCGTGCCGTCGCCCGGTTGCTGCATTTTCTTCTGCGCGCCGTAGCGCTCTTCACCACCCAGCCAGGTGGTCTCTGAACCCCAGTACACGTCTTCTTCCGGTTCCCAGACATCCGCACGACCACCGGAGAAACCGAAGGTCTTGAAGCCCATGGACTCCAGCGCGACGTTACCGGTCAGCACGATCAGGTCAGCCCAGGAAATCTTGCGGCCATACTTCTGCTTGACCGGCCAGATCAGGCGGCGCGCCTTGTCCAGGCTGACGTTGTCAGGCCAACTGTTGAGCGGCGCAAAACGTTGCTGACCAGCACCTGCACCGCCACGACCATCGCCTGTGCGGTAGGTACCGGCGCTGTGCCAGGCCATACGAATGAACAGCGGGCCATAGTGGCCGAAGTCTGCCGGCCACCAGTCCTGGGACTGAGTCATGACGTTGCGCAGGTCTTGTTTGACCGCTTCGATGTCAAGGCTCTTGAATTCCTTGGCATAGTCGAAGCTCTCGCCCATCGGGTCGGAGAGCGAGGAATGCTGATGCAGAATCTTCAGATTCAGCTGCTTGGGCCACCAATCACGGTTGGTAGTGCCGCCGCCAGCAGCGTGGTTGAAGGGGCATTTCGATTCAGTTGACATGCTTGATACACCTTTTTTGTCATTTGCATCCGGCCATCCAGTCCACTCGCGGGACCTCAGACAGTGATGACGAAACTCAACAGCACTGGGTTCATGCCGGCCGTTCGGTCAACGATCGGGCCAGCTCTACAGATACGCAGCACAGCGATCATCAGATTGCTGCGAGGCAAGCCCGCAACGTGCGTCGCAAACTTGAGCTCATTCTTATCTCCTTATCAGGGTGGAACCGCGCGGCTCTCACCGACGCTTATCCAGATTAGCCTTCTTCGCGAAGATTTCTAATAGAAAGAACATTACGGGTTGATAGGCAGACTCTGGCGGCGCTGTCATCAAGGCATCAAGCGGCTCTGCTAACCTGTCCAGCCCATAAGACTGCAGGCTAGGCTTAGCCCATGATCACGATTCGCCGCATGACCCTGGACGACTACGATGCGGTCATCGAACTGATGCGCAGCACGCCGGGCATTTCCCTGCGCGACGCCGACTCACGCGAAGCGACCGCACGTTACCTTGAACGCAACCCCGGCATGAGCTTCGTCGCCGAGGCAGGCGGCGCGCTGTGCGGCTGTGTGATGTGCGGGCACGACGGACGCCGCGGTTATCTGCAGCATCTGATCGTGCTGCCCGAGTATCGCCGGCGCGGTATTGCCCATGAGTTGGTTGAACGCTGCCTCGAGTGTCTGGAAGCGCTGGGTATTTACAAGTGTCACCTGGACGTCATGAAGAGTAATGAAGCGGCCGGGCGTTATTGGCACGGGCAGGGGTGGACGTTGCGGGAGGATATCGATCGGTATTCGAAGGTGCGGCGGGGCGGGAATGTTTGAAGGGGGAGACGGGCGCTACGCATGCGTAGGCGCGTCAACTAATTGCATCGCTTGATTCTGCGTTGTCGTGCTGGCAGTGCTCGATGAAACTATCCTGCCTTCAAAGGCGATACATTTTCTGCCACTGCGCTTGGCGTGATACAGGTTCTCATCAGCCTCTTTCAACAGGTCATTGAACGTTTCAACCCGCGACAAACTTGCAACACCGCCACTAAATGAATAGGGCACTTGAGCCGTTTCATCCTTTTGCGTGAGCATCAATAACTCTTCCAGTGCGTGTACAGCGTCTGTGGCGTTCGCCGCCGATAAGATCACACCAAACTCTTCCCCACCCAAGCGCCCAAAAGCGATTCGCCCCTTAGTGTCTTTGAGGCGTGTCGCAAAACTTATAAGGACATTGTCACCCACCTCATGCCCATGGGTGTCGTTGATACTTTTAAAGTGATCCAGATCAAGCATGGCAAACCACAACGACGATTTTTCAGCGGACGCCAGCGCAGTATTCAGACTGTCAACCAGCGCACGGCGATTGGGGGCGTGCGTCAGGGTGTCGGTTTCGGACAGTTCCTGATAGCGGTCCCTGGCTGCCATGGTCTGCATGATCAGACCCAGGAAGGTCGCATTCAGGCAGCCGCCCAGCAAGGTCGAACTGATCAGGAACACATAAAACAGCGGCTTATGGCCCACGCCGATGGCCGTCAGGTCCGTGTGCCACATGATCAACCAGATCAGCGCAGTGGCGGCGATGTAATCAATAAACTTGACGAAGAACACGCTCATTCCCGTGATGAGCAGGGAGGTGACAACCAGCCCCCACATCGACGCTTCCACGCCCATGCGTTCGATCTGTTCATTGAACAGAAAGGTCAGTGACGCCATGTAAATAATGCCGAACAGACGCCACGCCAGCATGCTCCTGCTATTGGACGTGACAATGATCGACAGCGTCGCCCCCGTCAGCGCGCAACAGATGAATACATCCAGCGATCGATCAATGGACGGGTTCAGGCACCAACTGATAACCCAACTGAAAAGACCGATCAGTTGAGAGAGCTTCAAGGGTATGAAAATAGAGTTTTTCAGGTTTCTTCTTTGCGGCATGTGCAGTTTTCCATACTTATGCCAGCCGAACCATTATCGACGGCACACGCCTTGGTCGAGAGGGGTGATGATATATGGCCACTATACGTGATTGTCAGATGGGGGGGCATGGCCGCTGGTCTTGCTGTGGGCGGCGCGCGCAGGCCTTGTTGAATGAGGGGCAGGGCAGCGGCCAGTCTGATCTACAGTTGCTTGCGCATAGGTACGCATGCCAAACGTAGCCCTGAGGGGGAGATGTAGACAGCATGGGCGCTTCCTGTGAAGCCACAACGTTGATAGAACCTCTCCGCATTCAATGTGGCTTCGAGATGGATTTCGGTGAGTCCTGTGATCTTGGACTACCTAGAGGTAGTTCATGTATTCATACAAAGACCGCATGCAGGCACGCGGCGCACTGCATTCTGCCTGATGTCTGCCGCTGCAGCGGGTTTTTGGCATAGGCGATCAGATGCTGAGCTCAAGCAGCCTTGCAGCATGAAGCGCTCACGGCTGGGCGATATTGGGTCTCCATAAGGCTGGGTCGCCTCAGTGTGCTACTCAAATCGGTGGAGAAGTCGGGCATTCGCCACTAACTCGACTTATAATAATCCGTTTAACTTATTTCTGTAGGGCATTGACGATGGGTGAGCTGAAGCTGGTAATCGACCTTTCCAAAAGCGAGACGGAAAGGCTTAAAAATCCAGCTGACATTCTGCAGAGAGGTGCTTTCGAGCGTCTGGCCAGGCTAATTCAACACCAGTTGGATTTTATTCCTGAGGACTCATTCGCCGATATCAGAGATACCGACTTGAGCTATCCAAGGACACACAACGCGGTACTTATCGAAGGGGGGCGCGGCAGCGGCAAAACAACGTTTCTCCTAACCGCGCTGCTACGCCTGAGAGACGCTCGCGATGAAGTCAGTGAAATCGCGCAAAAGCTCCATGTACTGCCTATGATCGACCCCACACTGATCGAGACTAAGGAAAATATCATCATCGTCATCCTTTCGATGATTGAGGCGGCGGCTGCGCATGTCCCGGGCGATCATGGCCAGTTGGACAAGGCTAAGCAGGCCTTGGCAGAGGGGCTTGGCCTTCTCGATGGGATCGGAGCAAACTCGGCCTATGGAAGCGAGTGGGAAGACGCTAACTGGGTCATGAGCCGTGGCCTACATAAGGCAATGAAAGGGCGGCTCTTCGAACGGAAGCTAAGTGCCTACATCGAAGCAGCTCTTAACCTCCTCAAGAAACAAGCCTTCGTCCTAGCCTTCGACGATGTCGATACCAATTTCGCTCAAGGACACACGATTCTGGAGACGATTCGAAAATACCTGACGTCTCCTCGTCTGGTTCTGCTTCTGTCGGGAGACCTTGATCTTTATGGGCGGCTTTTACGCCGCAGTATCTACGATACTTTTGGCAACAAAATTCTGAAACAAGACCCCGGCATTATTGGGGACGACAAGCAAAATGTCGCCAATGCAGTTCTGGAGTTGGAAGAGCAATATCTGCTCAAGGTCGTCCCGCCGCAGCACCGAATTTCGATGTTACCTTTAGGCGGCATCATTCAGAGCCGGCAAGGCGACGTTCAAATCGTACTGAGCTCGAACAACGGCACATATGAGCTGAAATCCTGGGCCAGTGGACGAATCCGGGATCAACTGATTGAAACCACCAATTCACGACTCCACCCATTCTTCGACTTCGTCGCCATGGAGCACTTACGGCTGGTGATCGGCTACCTGAGAGCTCTTGCCGTTGATGATTTGCAGCAAAGCCGCAAAGCGGTTCTGACCGTGTTCGAGGCTCGGCTACGGACTATGGGCGTTCCGATCGATCTCATTGATAATGGCAATTATGACTATGCGTTGCGGGCAACCTTCAACTGGTTGGTTAGGCAGGAAAATGCCCCTGATTTGCTCCGTTTCGGGGTTCCACCCGATCGGACCAAAGCAATTGTGGTTCACTGCCTGGCGTTGGCGCTTTCGCAGGGCCTTGAGGTACGGCACGGTGGAGTGCTCCAGGCTCTGTTTGCCCTAGCTCTCCCTATCACCATGATGCACCGCCCAGAGCTAGGTGATGAAAAGACCCGTAAATCAGTCTTCGACTTCCTCTGGACGCAATCGTCGCCGCCACTGCCAGAACTCGCAGCGCGTATTGGCTCCATTGACCGGTCCTGGCAAGAAATAGGAAGAATGCCCGCAAGTTCTTTCGGTTCGGTCGGGCTGGCCAGCCAATTCAAAAGGGAAGATATTTTGCCGCGCATCTACGGCGTAAAAGATGTGAAAGGAAAACTGACAGTCAATGAGCTTAAAGAAAAGGTAAACGGCGGAGTTATTACCCGAAATTGGATCGATGAAATTTCTAACGCTGGCGGGGGTGACCTGCTGGTTCGAAATGGTGTTGGATGGTTCTCGATCGACGATCTCCAAGAAGAGCGATGCGAGAAATTTGGCGACATCCTCAATCGGGTCGTCTACAAACGCTTTAGTAAACGGGGAGAAGCTTTTCGCTCGATTTCGGCTCTCTCACTCTTCGCCGTCATAGGCGATCTACTAATGACTGATGAGATTATCGACTTCGCAGCTCATGCCGTAACTTCAACCGTCCCTGCTTTCGGAAGCGTGGCTGCGCCAGACGACTATGATCCGACCACAGAGGAAGATATCGACGAACCGAGCAATGACGACACAGAAAGCGACGAAGAGGCTACCACTGCTGAGCAAAACGTCGCTTTTGCTCAGTTCATGACCAACCTGAAAAATTGGCACGCCTTCTCGCGCAAGCACACAACAAGAGCCGCCGTTTCTCCGGCGATGCTGGGCAGCATCGCCTCACGGATCCATGATGACCTAATGGGATTGGATGAAAAGGTCACCTTGTCCTGGAAAAGTGGGGAAATTCTGCACCGGCAGATTACTACCATTCTCCACGTCATCCTTGTGGTTACATCTAATCTGTCAGGCCGTAAGGAAAGCCCAAAGATGTCCGATTTGCCTTTCGGTAAAGCGCTGGGGCAAATAACAACTGGGGTAAATGAAACCCTCCATCCGCTAGCGGTTATCCTTCTCTCTTGCCCATTGGTATGGATATTCCTCAATCCGAAGGAGAAATACGACCTCAGTGGTACTTCCACCGGAAAATTGAAAGAGGCGGTAGAGAGGGCATTAGAAAGCTGGAAGGAAGAGGCGTCGAATAACGGTATCGAACTCAACCACCTACTTGACTTCGGCCATTGGTTAGTGCCGCCGAAAATCCAGGTCAAGTTTGGTCCCAAGACAGTCACGAAACGTTTTGTCGAGCTAGATGGTTTCTTTGACGTTCTGAACGTCGTACCACGTTATGCCCCGAAGTGAGCCGCAAATGATTCCGCCCCTCACGGACGAACTGATTGACGTACGGGAGCTGGTTGATTACGCGAAGGCCGTGCTCATGAACCTCGACCTATTGCGCACCCTCGAACGTTCGGAGAAGGGAGAGCGAGGTGTAAGGATGGTACTTTTGCCCATAGCACGCGAACGCTATGATCTCCTGAGTGATGCCCATGCTCGCGGACGCTTCAGTCAGATGCGCCGCTTGCATCCGCTTTTGACAGATGAAGCTCTAGAAAATCGTATCGCGCGCACCGTAAAGCGATTAGACCCCGCGGCGTCAATGTCCAGCCCCCCTATGACAAGAGAAGTTCAGGCCGCGTGCGTCAAGCCCTTCGAAGATCCGGGGCTGGCACTTCCTAGGCTGCTGAGCTGCCTTGCCGAGACCTTCCTGTGCGAAGGGCGTGATGGGGCGATTAGAGTGCGAGCAAGATTGTTGGCTCATTGGCAGGATCTTGTGCTGGTAGTCCCACCGTTGCTGATTACTTCGGCCTGGATGGCGAAGCGGATTTTTTCAACGGACGTGACCACGCTAACCTTTGGTGAGCAGCAGCAGGCTTTGTCCCTGATGAGGCGATGGCTGTGCGACTCCACTCTACCGGTGGATGATGATCCGTTTCTTGATCATCTGTGCCGCAGCGAAGGGCTGGACGAAACCCACATGCATCTCAACGGAACGACCGAAGCCGAGAAAATCTGGTGTGACGCCTTGGAGCGACCAGAGCGCGTTGTAGGTGGGCTCACAGCGAAGACCATAGCGAAAGACAGCGGTTTGCATGTGGCAATCGGTAGTGGTGTGGGGCGCTTGCTGTGTCAAGAGGATTCTGAGCTCACGCCGGATCTGCTTTTGCAGCGGGTCGAAGATGCCGTTGCACTGAAGGCTCTGCTTTTGAGCTATGCCGCGCCGGGATCGATTCCGAGTGTTAAACCAGAGAAAAGTGAAGGCGCAGTGGCAGCCTATCGGCGTGCGCAAAATGCCTGTCTACCGCACATTCCGACTAACCAAATTCCTCGAGTGGTTAGAGAAGCGTGGCAGCTAGTGGCAATTCTGAAAGTTTTCGAGAGTGGGCGAGTGGAGACCAACAGTGGTTTAGTCTTCTGGCACTACGCCCTGTTGAGAGCTCAGTTTTGCCGCCTACTAGTCCAGCAAACGCATCAGAAAGGCTTCGACCAATTTCAATACATCACCCTAAACGAGTTGCGGGAGGCGACGGAGAAGGATTATGCAGAGCGATTTCGTCAGATCGAACGCGCACACCAAAAGGGTGTAGATTTCCTGGAAGGACGATTTGCGCCTAAGTCCAATCCTGACGGCTCTGCTGAGCTGATAAGTCGCATATTGCGTGGCTATTTAGAGTTCCTGGGTGAAAGTGAAGCGGGACAAGCCGGCATCATAAGGAAGGTCGGTCAATATGGTTCTCTGGCTGAGTTGCTAGAGCTTGTACGCGAGCTGGAGAGTGGGAGTGAGGAGTCTGCCTCGACGACGGAGGAGGCGGATGGTCGAGTTTCACGTTCTATGAGGCGCCTGCGCCTCGGACTCGTGCCGCATTTCATTAAGCGGACAGACGCCAAGGAAAGGGGTGCCTTCTTCAATACATTGAGGCTTCGTTCGATGTGCCGCGATGTGAAGTTGCGGCGAGAGGTCGATCAGAGCGCGCGTGCCTTGGTTGCACTCATTAGCCGGACGACGGGACTTGATACGCTTATACGCGGAATCGACGCAGCCAGTAACGAACGCCACGCAGGGCCTGAGGTGTTTGCTCCTGTATTCCGCCGCATGAGAGATGCCGGAATTCGGCGTTTTACCTATCATGCCGGTGAGGACTTTGCTCACCTTACTTCTGGCCTCAGAGCTATGGCCGAGGCAGTGTTCTACCTCGACTTGGATGCAGGTTGTCGTATCGGGCACGGAACGGCATCAGGCTTGGATCCGAAGGTTTGGTGGGCCGCGGTTGAGGGATATGTGGTGATGTCAACCGAGGATCGGTTGGACGACTTGGTCTTCGCCAGGGAGATGCTTCTTCGAGTAAGGGTACATATCGACCGCTTGCCTTTGATTGAGGCAGAGATACATCGGTTGTCCATGAGAATCTGGAGTAATCCGAGCATCACACCAGAAATTCTGGCCGATGCCTGGATACTTCGCTCGCTTGACCCGCTCGTCCAAGGTTTGCGGCAAGACGACGTAGATCCAAACCGGAGGGCAGAAGTTCGACGTTTCGAGGAGGCGCGTAGCCGAGCGCCTAAAGCGCACGAGCTTTTCTTGCGCCGCCACGGTCAAGGGGCAACCGTCGATGAGCTGAAACGGGCACGTGAGGATCTCGTCGTCTCTCAGGAAAACGACGTTCTCAGTCCGAAGGTCATGCGCGGGATTCAAAGTGCTGTTCTGCAACTCCTGCATGAACGCTGTATTGCTATCGAAACACTCCCAAGCAGCAATGTGCGGATCAGTGTCCACAGGGGCTACGAGGAGCACCACGCTCAGCACTGGCTGGGCCTGGGAAAAAGGTCCACAGAAAGGGGTGTTAGCGTAGTAATCGGCTCAGACGACCCCGGCATCTTCGCGACTGGACTGCGCACCGAATATGCTCATCTCTTACGCATGTTGAAAGCCCACTCGAATGCTGTCACCAAGACCTCGCGCGCTGAAGACTTGCTTCAGAGGATGTGTGTAGATGCTAAGCGATATCGTTTCTGATCAACCACTACTCTTGAATCGCCCGGGGCTGCGTGGATGCTTCCGAGAGTCTCTTTTGGCCGATGAGTTGAAAAAGTCAGCTCACGTTCCACGGAAGAAAAGTGTACGCATGAGATTGAAATCCGTGTTTTGGCCCGAAGTTTCAATGGCTCAGAATTCACGTAGCAGCTTGCGAAAAATGCGTTTCTTCCGCATAAGACACTTGTAGATAGGCCGGCCGGATTTTTTCAACAGAATCGGCTGGTAGAAGCCCTTAATCAGCGTATCGAAACGACTTTTTTGTCCCGATTTTCTTTGATGGCTGATACCGACAGGTTGCCGGTAGCTGCTTGCTGGACGTGTTCGCTCCACCAGATCATCATCGGGCGTCTTCTCTCAATGTAATCGGCACGATTGTAGGCGCTACGCACCTCATCTTTGTCCACGTGCGCAAGTGCGACCTCGATCAGCTCGGGGTCCCATCCCTGTTCGTTCAGGATGGTACTGGCCATGGAGCGCATGCCATGGCTCACCAAGCGCCCTTCAAAGCCCGTCCGTTTCAGGGCCATGTTTGCCGTCTGGCTATTGCAGTGAGTTCGTGGGTCTCTGCCGGCTGGGAACACGTACTCTCTGTGTCCGCTGTAGGGCTTGATCGTCTCTATCAGAGCAAGTGCGTGTTCGGTCAGCGGTATGACGTGAGCGCGTCGCTTCTTCATACGTTCCGCCGGGATCGTCCAGATTTTCTTGTCGAGGTCGATGTCAGCCCAGGACGTCGTGGCGGCTTCCGCAGGGCGGGTCATGGTGTGGAGTTGCCATTCGATCAGGCAGCGGGTTGTTCTCTTTATGCTCGCATTGGCGATGGCGACCATTAACTCTGGCAGCTCTTCGGGGCGGAGGGCTGCCATGCTCTGCTTTTTCGGCTTCTTGAAAACGGCCCGAATGCCGCTGAGCGGATTGGCAAAGATCATTCCCGAGTTCACACCGTAGGTCATGATCTCGTTGAGTCGTTGGGTCAGTCGCTTCACTGTCTCCAGGCTGCCTTTGGTTTCCAAAGGGCGCAGCAGCTCGATGACCCTCGGGGCATTGATCTGCGAGATAGGTGTTGTTCCCAGCGATGGAAACACATGCAGCGTAAGCGAGCGCCAGATGTCCTCGGCATACGCCTGAGTGACCGAATCTTTTTTCAGTTCAAACCAAGCAGAGGCCACGTTCTCGAACGTGTGCTCGGTTGCCTGCCTTTTTGTCTGCTCCAACTCGCTACGTTGCTCTTTCGGATCGATGCCCTGGGCGAGAAGCTCTCTGGCTTCGACCGTCTTCTTCCTGGCTTGTGCGAGTGAGAGCTCTGGATAGGTGCCGAGGCCCATATTGATGCGGTTCTTGGTGATCGGCTGCCGATAGTTGAAATTCCAGAGCGTCGAGCCATTGATCCTCACGCGCAGCTGTAAACCGTCTCCATCGCTGAGGACGTAGTCTTTGTCTTTCGGCTTTACCGCTTTGAGCTGGCGGTCAGAGAGGCGGGTGGCTTGGGCGCACATGAGGTGTTCCATGACATCAATTGGTATTCCAAAAATTAATACTGAAGGGCTTGGAATACCATCTGGAATACCCGATGTTCTGGATTATGCCGGACGTCTATGGACGCTGATAGACCCTAAGGCCTTGATTTTGCTGAATTTCAGCCACAAAAAAAGACGCCCTAGGGCGTCTTCATTTGCAATTTGGTGGGCCGGGGTCGTTTGAACCGGGCGGCAAAGTGTCCGTATTTAAAGGGGGAGGCCGGGTTGTAAGTTTCTGGGGATACATGCAGGGATACAGGGTGCTGGACGCTGCGTCTGCCAATGTCAAAAGAAACGGCTAAATTGACGTACATAACGTCAATGATAAGCGGAGCTGGGGAATTGATTAGATGGCTGATCCGGTGAGTACAATTTCGACCGAGCCGTGGCCGAACAACAAATTAATGCTGGAAGCAGTCTACGAATGGATTCGTAGACTCGATAGCTACCCAGGCTGGAGAGAGTGGAACCGCAAAAAACTTGACAGGGTGCTGTTTGACGATGAATGGCTGTCAGACGAGGAGCGCGAGCCGCTCGAAGATTTCAATTTTCCTCCAGAGGTGGATGGGCAATACGCAGTCGTCTATCAATACTTGGGCCTTCATCAGACGATCCAGGTACTGCGCGACTGTGAGTATTACTTCCGACGGTATCCCTTTCGCGGTTTGCCTGTCAGCCATTCGGATCACCTAACGAACGTATGCGAAATGTACTTTGGCCGATTCTATGAGTTTAGGGAGCGGCTCAAGAACTACCTCAATGCCCTAGACGCTTCGGTGTCAAACAATAAGGTAGACGTAGGCAGGTACATAAAGCTGTTCGACAAGGAGTTCGATCAGGAACTGAGAGCTAGGAATTCTGTGCATCACCATCAGCGCTTCTCGGACCAGGCAATCGACCGTATTTATTTAACCCACACGCTGTCTAGAGACCCGAAGGGTCTTGGTTGGAAGGAGGAGCGAGAAAGAGCTTACCGAAAGGTCACAAGCGAATGGGTGGCACGTGTACGCAGTCGTGCAGCCAAGGTCGAAGAGTTTCTAGATGCTACTTCGGCGTTTGCGCTTGCGCATTGCAGCTTCCTTTCGCTGACAACCAACCTTGGGCTGGGGACCCTGAAGGAAGGCCTTTGATACGGGGCAGGAAACCCGCGTGGCTTTGGTAGCGGTTGATCGGTTGACGTTGGTTGACAGTTGACGGGTTGACAGCAGCAGATCAGTAGCTGAAGGAATGAACATCTGGGTTCACCACCCGATTGGGTGAGTTCACCGGGTTCACCAGTTCACTAAGCTGTGAAAACGTCGGCTACTCAAGATGCGCGGGTTCCCTGCCCCGTATGCATCGGAAGTCCTCAGGGGCCCCCGGCTTATAACGGATTCCATTCGCTGATGGGGCTCACTTCATAGGGGGGCGGGGGCCAGACCCTTCAAATGCGGTGTAACTGGTGTTTCAGGTGTAGCGGTAATTCTTAACTATATGAAAGATAAGAATAAAATAGTTGTAACACTTCGCTGGGAGTTTCTGTGTATGTGATGTAACAATACGGAACTGTGTAACGCAGCCGTTGCCCCTGTGCCCTAGGGCAACCGTGTACGATGGCCGCTAGCGGCCAGGAGCGGTCATTCCGCCTATCTACCAAAACTAGGGGCGATTCAGTCTGAAATTTTGCAGACACCATCTGAGAAATGAACTACAAAGGCGAAATTTCGTCTCTCGGCATCCTTTCTATGAGCTCAGTAAGTACGCAGTCCTCACGCATTCGACGCACCTTTGGCACCCTCTCTCAAGAAAAAGCCGCAGATATCGAGAATCTGATGCTGCGCGACCAGCTGGGTTTGACTCCAACCATCGACTGGGATGCGCTGCTGAAGTCAATGCGCGTGTTAATTGTTTCTGAGGCAGGGACGGGCAAAACTTTTGAGTGTCGGACTCAACACCAGCAGCTCTGGGAAGGCGGTGAGCCTGCGTTTTTCCTGGAGTTATCAGATTTGGCGCAGTCTCCATTCGAGGATCTCCTGTCTCAGGAGGAAGAAAATCGCTTTCATGCTTGGCATACGAGCCAGTCCGACGTCGCGACTTTTTTTTTGGATTCAATCGATGAGCTACAGCTCACGCTGGGTTCATTCAAGGTCGCATTAAACAAGCTGAGCAAAAAGCTTCATGGGAACCTGGACAGGGTACGCATCGTCATTACGACCCGGCCGATTCCCGTGGACCAACATTTGATTCGTCAATATTTTCCGTGCCAGATCAGCCTCGAAAATACCGCTTCGCCCAGCGCAGAACGATTTGCGGAGGTCGCATCATGCCAAGGTAAACAAAAAGATGCAGAAGACAAGGTGGGCCGCGCAGCAGAGCTTCTTGTTGCCATGCTACACCCGCTGTCTGACACGCAAATTCGAGAAATGGCTGCCACTCAACTCGTGACGGACATCGATGGCTTTGTCGCCTCAATTCGTGAGAAGAACGCTCAGGATTTTGCTAGACGCCCGCAAGACCTGATTGAACTCTGCGCTGACTGGCGAGCCTCAAAAAGCATCCGAACCCACCGGGAACAGGTTTCGCAAAATGTTCAGGTGAAGCTCAAAGCACGCACTGATCGACCTGACGAGATATCGCCTGCGCGTGCGCTGGAGGGCGCTAGCCGACTTGCCCTCGCAGCGCTGCTGGCCCGTAAGTTGACGATTCGTCACAACACGGAATCCGATTTGGAGGCCAACCCGCAATCAATCGCGTTAGATCCTGGTCGCGTACTGAGCGACTGGAGTGCCAAAGAAATCCAGACTCTTTTGGAGCGTAGTATTTTTGGGTTCGCAAGCTATGGTCGTGTCCGGTTTCACCACCGTTCGGTGGTCGAGTACTTGGCGGCTCACCGCCTCGACGATCGCTTGTCCTTGGGCATGTCGCTCAAAGCCGTCAAGCGCCTATTGTTCGCTGAGACGTCGCACAAAATCAAAGTCATCAAACCATCCATGCGGCCGATCGCAGCGTGGTTAGCGCGGTTAAACCCCAGCATTTTCGAAGAAGTCCGAAATCGTGAACCCGAAGTTTTACTCTCTGAGGGTGACCCGGAGTCCCTAAGCCCAAGGCAGCGAATCGAGGCGCTTCAAGCTTTTGTCTCTCGGTACGGCAATGGGGGCTGGCGCGGGTTGAAAATACCGTCGTTGCAGGTTAGCCGTTTCGCTTCGCAAGATTTGTCTTCAACGCTCAGGGAGATGCTGGAGCGGGGGATTGAGAATACGGAAGTTCGACAGCTACTGCTTCAGCTCGTTGCCTACGCAGAGATGAGTGATTGCAGTGACCTCGTGTATGCGATCGCCACAGATCCGTCTGTTGAAGATGACGAACGCCTGACTGCGATCGATGCCCTCGTGCAGTTGACTGATCCACGGTTATCAACGCTCGTACAAGAGATGCACGAATCTTCTGAACGTTGGTCAGAACGGCTTATTCGTGGGGCTATAAATGAGCTTTTTCCAGCCTATTTAGGACCCGAGGTGCTGGTGCAACTGTTGGCCAGCCTACCGGTGGTTCCGAATCCGGAAAGCGGGCGAATGGGGTATCTAACACGAACGCTACGGGACGCCAACCTCAGTGCCGATGAGCTCCAGCGACTGTTTGATGCGGTCTCGATGCAGCTTAATGAAAGCGTGTCTTGGTCAGAAGATTGGCCGCACATCTGTGTATCTCGTCCTGATCTTGTACCGTTGCTCGCGATAGCGGGGCTGCAGCTCTCTATCTTGGGGCTGGCCACTCAAGAGGTGGTCGAAGGACTCGTTCTCGCCTTGGCAATAGCTTCGTCACTTCACCTTCGCGGCGAACACTTCAAATCGATCAAAACGATGTTTGCTAGTGCGCCCTCGCAGATAAGAGAGCTTGTGTTTTCCTGCGAGGACAGCTTACGGCAACGACTTAAAGCTAAAAGCGAACCTTGGCCACGGTTATACGCATCGAATTCTAGCGGGGCGATATACCTGAATCATGCTCAGGATTCTGAATGGATTCAGGCGGCCCTGGCCGACCGCCAGCGCTCTCTCGACATGCGCCAACTGATGTTGGAAGCATCACTCATGAATGCGGCTGATCGTTCTCAGGAATGGGCGAGCTACGTAGAAACGCTGAGGCCTCTGGTTAGTGACGATCAGACATTACTGGCGAGGATAGATGAAGCGTTGCAGCCACCAAGCAAGTCCGCGCAGATGGTGGAATTTGAGAGGCGTGATGCGGAGCATAAGCTTATAGCCGAGCGCCGTGCCAGCGACGAGAAACAGTACTGGATGGATTTCTGGCGCCAGCTGATAGGCGACCCAGAGGGGGTGCTGGACTCCCCTGTTGGCGAGCGTACGCTAGAAGCGCTTTGGGAAATCATGAAAAGGGCAACTGGGTCGAACCAGGCATCTAGCTGGAACCGGCGTTTTCTGGAGCAGCACTTTGGCATCTCGGTCACCAATAATTTGCACACCAAGATGCTTACGCTATGGCCGGCACAATGCCCGACCTTACCCATGGATCGACCGCAAGACGAAGTCCGTGTTGTTCAGGTTCGCTGGCAACTTGGACTGACGGCGCTATGGGCGGAAGCCGAAGATCCGCTTTGGGCAACAAAAATCAGCGAAGCACAGGCTCGGACAGCTGCACATTACATCCCATTGGAGTATCTGGGCTGTCCTGAGTGGATAGAGCAGCTCACAAAAGCGTTTCCTGATGTCGTTCAGAGTGTCCTTGGCAGGCAGTTGCGGTGGGAGCTCGAAAAGGTTAGTGAACTTGGTGATTATCTCAACGTATTAAACGTCGTCAAAAATTCACCGCCATTCGTCGCACAGCTTTTCATTGTCGACTTGCAAAGCTGGTTGAACATTTTTATAGAGCCATCTCAGACTGAAGACAGTGGCCCTACTATCTGGGAGCGGCCAAAGACGGTCTTGGCCATACTCATGAGCCAAAACTTCGAGGGCGAGCAAGTCGTTCTTCGCGATACCGTATTGGAAAAGCTACGAAATGCCGACAAACCAGCGTTCGTCCATCTGTGGCTGTCTGCGCTTTTCGCATTGGACCCTGAAGCGGCTACACTCGAATTGACACGACTTCTTCTACAAATAGTCCCGGCGGCCGAGGGGCCCGGAGTCGACTTTTTTTCCAGTGTATTTGGTGGTCGATGGAGCGGGTGGGCTTTTGATCTGGGTTTCGAACGTTTCACCGTCAGCCAGCGCGTACGGCTCTTGCGACTCGCCTACCAGCATGTCCGTCCCAGCGATGATCTGCGCAGGGAGGGTTCGTTTACGCCTACAGCGCGAGACGATGCAGAGCAGGCGCGTAATACGCTCCTAAATGCTGTGCTCGCGCTGACGGGACCCGAAGCTTGGGCTGCCAAGATGGAGTTGGTTGTCGATCCGCTATTTGCGCATTTTAGCGATAGGCTTGCACTCTTGGCGAAGCAAAAGGCAGCGGAGGAAATGGATAAGGCCGAGATGACTGAGGACGAAATCTCACCTCTGGACGACATCGGCGAAGCCCCCCCAAAGACCCGCGATGAAATGTTTAGCTTGATGCAGGACAGGTTGGACGATATCGATGACCTACTGCTGCAAGATGTGTCCCCTCGTGAAAGTTGGGCGAATATAAAATCAGAAAAACTCATGCGCCGGGAAATTGCGCGGAGGTTGAGGGAGACAGCGAACGAACTTTACACAGTTGATCAAGAGGCTGTGACTGCTGATGAGAAAGAGACGGACGTACGAATGCGCTCAACGTCCGGCCAGCAAGCGACAATTGAATTAAAAGTAGGTGAGAACGGTTGGTCCGGTGCAGTATTGAAACGCACCTTGCGAGATCAGCTGTTAACTAAATATATGGCGGCTGACAGCTGCAAAACTGGCTGTTTGATGGTGACCGTAGCGTCTTCGCGACAATGGGACCACCCTGACACTGGCGAAAGGATCGACCTTGTACAGTTAAGGGGCATGCTGGAAGAAGAAGCCGATCAAATTATGGAGGCGGTGGGCCACGAAGTCCGAATTCTAGTGAAAATACTGGATCTTCGACCCCGACTTAATACAGAGTCGGTCACAGAGGTCAGTGAGGACGCCCCCTAATCACCAAGGAATTGCTCTTTGATTGGTAGATACCTTCGAGCGGTCGCGTCTTACCGAGAGCAGCCGCTCACGAATGACCGCTGTTGGCCCAGGCCGTGTGAAAACGCATGCACCGTTTTGAAGCCTGTGTTGCTACGTAAAATCTGCTGGTGTTTGTCTGGTAAGCAAAACTGAAATTTGCGTAGGAACGCGATTTCTGTTGCGTGTCCACTTGCCAAACTCGCTCAAAAACGTTTTCACACAGCCTGGGCCGAAAGCGACCGTTCGTGAGCGGCAGCAATCGGCCGAGGCTGTGTAAAAACGCTTTTGACCAGCAGCTACGGACGAAAACAGTCCGGAAATCGTGTTCCTACTCAAATAGTAGGTCCGTTTGAGCGAGCGCTGGCAGATTTCACATAGCGACGCAGACTTCAAAATGACGAATGCGTTTTTACACACTCTGGGCCAGAAGCAGTCATTCATTAAGAACTGGCGAGATTTAGCTTTCTTCACTTCCGAGACCCTGTCTTTCCAGGGGGCGTTTTCTTGCGTGCCCACTGGGCTCCACTTCAGAGGCAGACTGCGACTGGCAGATAAAATAAATGGTTCCTAGTCGGTCATCCCTGCCAGAAACGCTGGTGGAGGCTGCTGAGTCGGGAGATAGGGCCGAGATAGCTCATACGCATGGCGAGTTAGCACGATGGGTCAACGGTGACAGGAATAGCCCGCCGCACTGACGTTGGGGCTGTCGGTTTACGGTGTAACGTCCCTGCTGATTTTTTTGATTACCGGCGGGCTGTTCGTCCGCCGTCTGCCGATGTTGACGCTCACCAGCAAAGTCTTGCTCGGCCTGGCATCGGTGATGTTCTGAGTAGCGCTGATGCGCCCACATCGAGGATTCAGCTAGAGGTTGCTGGATGCAGGCTACAGTGAGGAGGATCTGGCGATGATCTGGGGCAGGAATCTGTTGCTGGCGATGCAGGAGGGGACAGGTTGTATAGGCGTGGCACAATTGGCATTCTTCCTAGCAAAGCACGGACCTGACGGGCTGTCAGGTCATACATTCTGCTCCATTACCTGTTTGGGATCTGCCCATGGACAACGCTGGAAACGCTTTGCTGCCCTTTGTTGGAGAAGATTCGCTGGAGAGTCTCAAGAAATCCGCCTTGATGGTCGACAAGGTCACCCTAGTGTTCCTGACGAGCATTCCCCGTGCCAAACGCGCGCGATTTCCCTTGTCAGTTGCCTACTACAATGAAGATCAGATTCGCCGCGTCTCCACAGATCTCAACTTATTGTTCGACCATGGTCTGCTGGATGCTCCAACGGAAGATCCGATATCGTCGGGATTCGAGATGGAAGACTTTGACGGTAACCTCCCGGTATGGGTCATCAGAACAGCAAAGAGCACTTGCTACTTCCAGCCAGGAAAAGGTTCGTTCGACGAAACCCTCTCGGAGATGACTCGTCCCGAATGGTTTATGGAAGCGACGCCTGAATTGGGAATCTCCGGAATCCGCAACTCGTTGCATAACATACCCATCGTCTTGGGTAGCAGGTCCCTTCAACAACAGCAATCCAGGGCTGCGGCCCAGGACAACCAGAATCTCGTTCTTGATCTGATGCTTGCCAACGTTCCCCAACCAAGCATCGAAACCCCATGGGAAGCGATACTAGATTGGCGAAATGATGAGGAAGCGAAGATCAAATTCAGGCGTCTGAAAAACTGGATGAACAAGACCTCCGAACGCAAGGACCTGAACCCCGATCACCTGAGGGATGAGGTTCTGTACCTTCTGGATGAATACCAGCAATACATGAAAATTCAGAAAGCGAAATTCTCGACCAGCACCCTGAGAACCATCGTTACTGGTGCTGCGGAGGTACTCGAGTCGTTGACCAAACTCAAGTTCAAAGCTCTCGCAGAAATGCCATTCAAGATCAGCGAGGCTCACTTGGCCGTACGTGAAGCGGAGTTGAAAGCGCCCGGCAGAGAGCTGGCTTACATCGTTGACGCCCACGACAATTTCAAGTGAGCCCATCCAGCCAACTGGGAAACTCTCAGCCATTCTCCCGAGCCTCCCCTGCAAACACCCGAAACCCCACAGCGTTCTCCGCGAGGGCAATCAATACACACGCTCCGCCGTAACCGGCCTGTGTTCCACCTGGCAGACCACCAACATCAACCGCAGCTCGATCAGCTAAAAGAAAGGCATCTCGCCGGACGCCGCGCTGTTCGGCTACAGCGAGAACCGATCATCGCCTTCCGGCTGGCGCTTTAAGAGGCGGCACTGGCTAACGGATGTTCGAGAAGAAGGAGGATGACTGCGGTGAGGTGATCCTGGTACTGGGATCCGCGGCGGGGACGCAAGAGGCGGCGTGATTTGCAAGGCTCTAGTAAATTCTGGCTCATCGCCGGGTCTTGCGCTGGATATCTCAAGGGGAGCATGCAGTCCGTGTGGAAACTGTCCGCTTTTGGCCGACAGCGGGCTTCCAGTTTTGCTATAAAATTCACGACTGTGCAGGTCGTTTGTAACTGCAGCTTGAAGCTGTCTGGTGAGTTGGTGGGCTTTAGGCCCGCAGCAAAAAGGGCCCTGCTGGGCCCTTTTTCAGGTGAAGCGGCTTTATTTCTTCAGCCATCCCTCCACAACGTCTGCGCCGTGTTCTGCTTTCCATTCCTTCAAAGCTCTGTGATTCCCACCTTTGGTCTCGATCACTTCACCTGTATTTGGGTTTTTATAGACCTTTAGGTCACGTGGCTTGCGTGTGCCTGCAGGTTTTTCGGCGATCGTGCTTCGGGCCGGGGCCTTTGGGTCGAGCAGATTGACGATGTGCTTTAGGCTGAAGCCGTACTGATCAAGCAGCTTGCGCAGCTTCGATTCGAACTCGATTTCTTTCTTGAGCCCCTCATCGCCCTTCATCGATTCCAGTGCCCGGAGCTGCTCGGCGAGGTGTTTTTCCAACTGGCGGTACTCTGCAAGTTTGGACATTATTTTTCCCTGTTTTTGATTGCGTGTGGTTATTCAGATCGAATGCGTCGTTCGCCAGTTCAGCCTATTTCCGGCGTTTCAGTTGGCTCTCAATGTGGGCCAGTTCCGCTTTGATTGCGTTGATCGTCAGTGCTTGGATCTGAATGGTTCTGCCCGGGGCCGCGTTGATGGTTTTCAACAGTGTCTCCAGATGAGCTTTCCGGGCTTTGATCGTGTCAGACCAACTCGCGGCGTTCTGAGGTCGCTTGGTCATTGTAATTACTCTGTAGTTACGCCATGTGGCTGCTCTGTTCGGCCTGCTGACGTGCTGGGATTTCGTTCAGATGAAGCAGATCCTGCGCGCCGTAGTTGCGCGCCCGGTCGGATAGTTCATGCCACGTCCAGTTCCCTACGGTTTCGCCTTCCTGCGGAACCGCCAGTTTCAACAGGCTCACCTGATCAAGGCCGAGCAGGTTGTAATTTGCCCACAGCCTTCCGCCCACATCGAAGAGTGCCTCAGCGGCCTCGTTCCATTTCTCTTCCAGCACTGTTTGAGAAAGCCACAGGGCTTCGCGCTCTATCCCCTTATGCTTTTCCTGTGCTTCGGCGATGTACCGATCTACGGTGAGCAGCTCCTGCTCCAGCGCGGATATGATCAGGCCTTGTCGACGATCATGTTCGGCGGCGGTTGCCAGGTTTTTTGCGGCTTTTTGCGCATCGGCGTTGGCGGTCTTTTCGCCTTCGGTGTCGCCCCTTGCGACGGCCTGTGCATACGCAGTCGCAGCGTCCGTTTCGGCCTGCCGGGCTTTGGCCATGTCCTCTACGGCCTGTTATTTGATCTGTTCAAGACGGGTGCTGAGGCTCTGACGTTTTTCATTCAGCTCCTGCTCATCGGCTTTCCAGGTGTTCATGGCCTCGATGTAACCCGCCATCAAGGAATGGCTGTTGATAAGGGGCTCGCGGCGATTGATCTTCTGATCCAACAGGTACGCATTGTGCTTGCGCGCATCGAAACGCGTTTTCAGCTCGTTGTACTTGTCGCGCAGCTCGCGCTCATGGGCAGGCTCAATGGACTGCTCACTTTCCAGCGCTGCTTCAAAAGGCAGCATCTGGGTATGCAACTGATCAGCCTCTTTCAGCAGTTGATCGCGGCGGTCTTTCAGTTCTTGGATCTCGTTCATGTGTCTGGTCTCTGTTCAATTCGATAGGGAGTTGGTTGTGTGGCTGGCGAGGCCGGGAATCAGCCGGCGCTACCTCGATCAGCAGAGATGCACTCAGGCAGCCCGAGCCTCGCTTTCAGCCAATCCCGGAATTGTCTTCACGATGTAGCAGCGTTGCGTGCCCAGCCCGGGCAGGCGCACCAGACTCGATGCCTTGCCGTCGTTCCCCGGCTCAATGACCCCGCGCTGCAGCAGCTCCTTGTTCACTGCATTAATGTTCATGCCCCGGAAGATCTCCGAACGCCATGACTCGGGGAGCACGTAGTACGTGTTGGTGGTGTGCAGTGAGTCGCCCAGGCCGTGTTCCATCGTCTTGCGAAAGCCAAGCCGGTCGATGGTGCGCGGACCGTGTTCGTCGATCTTTGCCGCTGCCGATTCCCAGCGGGTAAATCGGCTCTCGCCGAAGCGCTCGATGACCTGGCGCAGTCGCGACACGATTGCGTCACCCTCGAAGTTACCGACGCCGCCACGCTCGTTCATCCATGCGTTGAGGCACACCCGAGCAGCGGTGGTGGCGGTGCCATCGGGCCAGCCTGTTATCCCCATCGCGGTGGCCAGCTCACCCGCTGCGGCAGCGGGCCCAAAGCGAGCGGCGGTACGGTGTGCTTGTCCGCTGGCCGACGCGGGTAACGATCGGGCGATAAAGCCTTCCAGCGTGCGGCGCAGAATGGCGGACTAGGCGTGGCGTTTATCGGGTTCGCACAGGGCTGTGAGAAAGGCGGTGAGCGGTGTGCCGTAGTATTTCGCGACTCGCGCCTTGAGCGCGTCGGACAGTGTTGCCGCATCTTCAAAATCGTTCAGGGTGTCGAACATGCCTAAGCCTTTGCTAGCATCGGCCGGAACGGCGAGCATGCGTATTTCCATGCCCGCTTTCAGCTCCTTGTTCGCTTCGGCCATATGCTGGGCTAATGTCTTCTCGCCGGTGGAGAGGAACAGCAAACGCCACTCCTGCATCTGCCGACTAGCCTGACCTCGATCATTTGCCCTTGCCTTGCCCGATCTGCGCTTGGCGACTTCTTGTAAGGGCAGTATTCATAGAATTCCGCCCACAAAAAAAGACGCCCTAGGGCGTCTTCATTTGCAATTTGGTGGAGCCGGGGGGATTTGAACCCCCGTCCGCCAGTACTCCGCTGTCGGTACTACATGCTTAGCCGTGTCTATTAAGTTAACCCTCAGCGACCCGACGGGCAGGGTGCTTTGGGCGAGTTGTGTAAGTTTTAGTCGCTTCGTCCACAACGTACTAGGCGACGATCCTGTTCTATATGACAATCATTTCGGGTTTACAGGCATCCCCTGATGATTGCTGGAGCCGAAGCTACCAGAAGGAAGGCTAGCACCGCTTACGCGGCGAGAGCGTATTCCCCGTAGGTTTCGTCATTGGCAACTATAGAAAGTTGCAACAGTGGATTTACGAGTTCTGTTACCAACTCGGCATGCACCTAAAGTTTCATCACCGGCGTCGAATCCAAATCGGCCCCGAGACTGCTTTCGCAATCGCTGGGGCGCAGTGTACGCCAATTGGCGTGGCACGTCGACCCGTCTGCTGCAATCGTTCAGGCCAGCCTGAGTGGCTGGCCTGCTCGAAGGTTTACTTGGTGCCTTCGCTGCCCGAACCGGTGTTTTTCAGGGAAGTGATGGTCTTGGTGGTGATCTCAACGCATTTTTTCTCGTCATTCTGCGCTTGGGCCGCTTTGGCGTTCTTCACAGTGGTCTCGAGCATAGTCTTGTTTTCGGGACTCAAGTTGGTGCTGGACGAGGTGTTGGCGTTTTCGATGGTCTTGATGTTTGCAGCGCACAAATCATCGGCGGCAAAAACCGGCGAAGCCAACAGGGCGGCGCTGAGGAACAATCCAGTGAGGGCGGTACGCTTCATGTGTGTCTCCTTATAACCTGTGGACTCGGTATGGCCGGTATTTGAGGCCGTCGCCCGAGGGTTTGAAAGCCCGTTTAACAGTTGGGCCTAAAGGATTGACTGTGGTGTGACGCAGGCGTTCTATTTTATTTTCGGAATACTGCGAAATAGCCACATTGCGCATTCAAGCACCAAAATGAGGCGATCTTCGCTTTGGGGTATCGAACGGGTTGAAGCGGGGGAGTGGAGAGGGGGGTGGGATGAAGGGGTGGATACGAAGTGCCAAATGTCCGGGTCAGGACATTTGGCACACGCCAGCGCCAGGGGCTAGTCTTCCTTGCCTTTGGAGCGTACGGCACGCTGCAGCTCACGGTCCGAATCGCGTTCACGTTCGGTGTGGCGCTTGTCGTATTCCTTCTTGCCTTTACCCAGCGCAATTTCGCACTTGACCAGGTGCTCCTTCCAGTAAACGGAAAGGGCTACGCAGGCATAGCCTTTCTGCTGAACCGAGCTGGTGAGCTTTTCGAGCTCGCGCTTGTTCAGCAGCAGTTTGCGGGTGCGTGTCGGGTCAGCGATGACGTGCGTGCTGGCAGTCTTGAGAGGCGTGATGTGGCAACCCATCAGCCAGGCCTCGCCATCCTTGAGCAGCACATAACTGTCGACCAGCTGTACCTTGGTGGCACGCAGGCTTTTTACTTCCCAGCCAGACAGGACCAGACCGGCCTCGAACTTGTGTTCGATGAAGTAATCGTGACGCGCTTTCTTATTTTGCGCGATGGTCCCTGTAGGGTGTTTCTTGAGCTTAGCCATAGGGGGCGCATTATAGGCAGTTGCATCAATGTCGGCTACGGGAAAGCGCGTGCTTGAGCACAAAGGTTGAATCCCGGACAATGCGCGATCTTTTTTGGCTGGGCGTTTCGATAATGTCGACGGACAAGGTTTCGGTCCACGGTAGCTGGGCAAGTCGCTGGGTGTTCATCCTGGCTGCTACCGGCTCTGCTGTGGGGCTGGGCAGTATCTGGAAATTTCCGTACATGGTCGGTGCCTATGGCGGCGGTGCATTTGTACTGGTTTTTCTGGCGTGCATCGCGCTGATCGGTATTCCGGTCATGATCGCCGAGACGCTGATTGGCCGTCGTTCCCGGCTCAGTCCTGCGAATGCGCTCAAGACGCTGGCGCAGGAAGCCGGGCATTCGCCGCGCTGGTCCTGGGGGGCGTTTGCCGGGATGATCACGGCGCTGCTGATTCTCTCCTTTTATAGTGTGGTGGGCGGCTGGTCGCTGGATTACATCATCGACATGGGGCGCGGCGACTTTCAAGGCGTGTCGCCGGATCAGGTCGGTGCGTATTTCGGTGCGGTGATTGCCGACCCATGGCGTCTGATTCTGTGGCACACCATTTTCATGCTGCTGTCGGCGGTGGTGATCGGCAAGGGTGTCGAGGCCGGCCTGGAGAAAAGCCTGCGCATTATGATGCCGATGCTGTTCCTGCTGATGCTCGCGCTGTTGGGCTATAGCCTGACCACAGGGCATTTCATGGAAGGCGTGCATTTCATGTTCGACTTCAACCCGGAGAAGGTGCTGGATGGCTTGCTGCCCGCGATGGGCCATGCGTTCTTTTCCCTGAGCGTCGGTGTCGGCTCGATCATGGTTTACGGCGCGTACATGACCAAAGGCGCGTCGATCAGCAGTACGGTCGTCGGTATCGCGTTGCTCGATACCTTCGTTTCGCTGTTGGCCGGCCTTGCGCTTTTCCCGATCGTGTTTGCTGCGGGCCTGAACCCCAGCGAGGGGCCGGGCCTTATGTTCGTTACGCTGCCTTACGCGTTCGGCAACGTCGCATTCGGCCAATTGATGGGCATCGTGTTCTTCGTGCTGGTGGCCGTCGCAGCCTGGAGTTCGGCGATTTCGTTGCTAGAGCCAATGGTCGCCTACCTGGTCGAGCGCACCCGTATTCGCCGCGCCTGGGTGACGTTCTGGCTGGCCTTTACCTGCTGGTTTGTGGGCCTCGGCACGGTGTTCTCGTTCAATATCTGGCAAAAAGCCAAGTTTTTCGTGAACGATGGAGGCGCATTCCACCTCTATCAATGGGGCGCATCGACTGGCCTGGACTTCTTCGGAGTCATTGATTTCTTCACTTCGCGGATCATGTTGCCGCTGGGTGGGTTGTGTTTTGTAGTATTCGCCGGTTGGGTGATGGGCCGTGAGACGGTGCGCGACGAATTGTCGATTCGCAGTCCGCTGCTCTTCAACCTGACGTACTTTTTGATGCGCTACGTGGCGCCGCTCGGCATTCTTGTAGTGTTTGCCGCTCAGCTCTGGAAATGACGCTCACATGACTACGCATATACAACGCTCTGCTTTACTGCCTTACCCGGCCGGGTTCCTTTATGACCTGGTCAATGATGTGGCTCGTTATCCCGAGTTCCTGCCGTGGTGTTCGTCCGCTACCGTGGTTGAAGCCAGTGAGGCGCAGATGCGCGCCAGCCTGGAGATCGCCAAGGGCGGTCTGAGCCAGAAGTTCATGACGCGCAACACGCTGGTTCCCGGTGAGTCGATCGTGATGGACCTGGTCGAAGGGCCGTTCGAACAGTTTCACGGCGTCTGGACGTTCAAGCCGCTGGGCGAGAAAGCCTGCAAGATCAGTCTGGATCTGTCCTTCGATTATGCCGGCACCCTCGTTCGCGCCACACTAGGGCCACTGTTCAATCAGGCAGCCAACACGCTGGTGGATGCGTTCTGCCAGCGAGCGAAAGAGCTGCATGGCTGACGCATCGATTCAGATAGAGGTGGTCTACGCCTCTGTACAGCGCCAGGCATTGAAGACGATCGATGTCCCGGCCGGATCTTCGGTACGTCAGGCGCTGGCACTCAGCGGTATGGACAAGGAGTTTCCCGAGCTGGATCTTGGTCAGTGTGCCGTGGGTATCTTCGGCAAAGTGGTGGCTGATCCTGCTGCGCGGGTGCTCGAGGCGGGTGAGCGGATAGAGATTTATCGCCCGCTGGTGGCCGACCCCATGGAGATCAGACGTCTGCGTGCCGCCAAGGCGCGTGAGAAAAGAACGCCTCCCGGCTGAACGCTGGCTGAATGGAAGGCACAAAAAAGCCCGGCATGCCGGGCTTTTTGTTGGGCGCTTTGGACTACCGGGTGTTGGTGTCCAGCGGCTCCTGGGTCGGGACCGGTACGGTCTCGACGCTGTCCACGTCCTTCTGGATTGTATCCAGCAATGAACCTGGCTTGGCCGGTTCTTCAGGCTGCTGCACTGGCTGGTTCTCTGCCGGGACAGTGGTGTCGCTGCCCTTGCCGAGAATGGCGTCATCGCGGCTGACGCCG
The DNA here is from genome assembly GCF_900119195.1 of Pseudomonas sp. NFACC10-1. Taxonomy (NCBI): domain Bacteria; kingdom Pseudomonadati; phylum Pseudomonadota; class Gammaproteobacteria; order Pseudomonadales; family Pseudomonadaceae; genus Pseudomonas; species Pseudomonas sp. NFACC10-1. The sequence goes on from NZ_FPJB01000005.1 coordinate 368,927, forward strand.
GGCATGAAGTCGCCAGACAGGCTCACGAGCTGGTCATTGCCGTTGAATATAAGGCTGACACGCTCCTGCTGGCGTTCACCGCCACCTGGTTGCAGGCTGTACAGGTAATCCCACCGATCGGAGTGGAAAGTGTCGGTCAACAGGGGGTTGCCCATGATAAACCGTACTTGCCGCCGGGTCATTCCGGGGCGTAACTGGTCTATCATGTCCTGCGTGACGACATTACCCTGCTGGATGTCGATTTTGTAAACCCCGGGGAATGAACAACCGGCGAGTGCGAGCAGTCCCACGAAGGTGAAACTGGTTAGCAAGAGCTTGGTGTTTTGCATCGGTGGGCGACTTCCACTATCTTGGCTGGGACAACGTAAACTCCGATCATACCTGCATTAAGAGAAGCTGCGAAGCAGCGTCTGCGAGAAAGCTGACCATGGTTGAAAATAACGAACTACGTAAAGTAGGACTCAAGGTAACCTTACCGCGGGTCAAAATACTGCAAATGCTCGATTCTGCAGAGCAACGCCACATGAGTGCCGAGGATGTCTACAAGGCTCTGATGGAGGCCAGCGAGGACGTCGGTCTGGCCACGGTTTACCGTGTTCTGACTCAGTTCGAGTCCGCTGGACTGGTGGTGCGCCACAATTTCGATGGCGGTCATGCGGTATTCGAGCTGGCTGATGGCGGCCACCACGACCACATGGTCAACGTGGAGTCGGGTGAGGTGATCGAATTCTTCGACGAAGAAATCGAGAAGCTTCAGAAAGCCATCGTCGAAAGACACGGCTTTGACCTGGTGGACCACAATCTGGTGCTCTACGTCCGCAACAAGAAGGCGTAATCAGCAACAGGGGCGACCGCGGTCGCCTTTGTGCTTTCTATGGCTCAGCTTTTAGCCGTAACGACCATCTTTTTGGCGTGCGCCAGAGATTCCTTGGTCAGGTCGATGCCGCCCAGCATTCGGGCGACTTCCTCTATACGTTCAGTCTTGCTGAGCTTGGACACGGCGGTGCGCGTTGCGTCGTTGTCCCGCACCTTGTGCACGAACAGGTGCTGATGGCCCTGCGCCGCGACCTGCGGCAGGTGAGTGACGGTCATTACCTGACCGCGCTCGCCCAGGCGACGCAGCAGTTGCCCCACGATCTCGGCGGTCGGCCCGCCAATCCCCACATCCACTTCATCGAATACCAGCGTCGGCACCCGCGAAGTTTGTGCGGTGATGACCTGAATCGCCAGGCTGATGCGCGACAGTTCGCCACCCGACGCGACTTTCGCCAGCGCTTTCAATGGCTGGCCGGGGTTGGCGCTGACCAGTAGCTCTACCTGCTCCAGGCCGTGAGGCGAGGGTTCTACGCTGGCGTTGGCTTTGAGGTCGATCTGGAAACGGCCGCCGGGCATGCCCAGACGATGAATTTCCTGTTCTACAGCGCTGGCCAGTTTCGTCGCCGAATTGTGACGCAGGTCGCTCAGCTCGCGGGCTTTATCCTGATAGTGCCTGGCAAATGCCTGCACTTCATGCTCCAGCCGTTCGATGGATTCGTCGTTGGCATTCAGTGTTTCTATTTCATCCAGCAGCTTTTGTTGCAGTGTCGCGACTTCGCCCGGCTGGATGCGGTGTTTGCGCGCCAGTGTGTAAATGGCATCGAGACGTTCTTCAAGCTGTTGCAGTCTGGCCGGATCGGCATCGAAGTGATCCAGAAAACGATTCAGTTCGCCTACCGCTTCTTCTACCTGTATCTGCGCGCTGGACAGCAGCCCTGTGGCCTCGCTGAGGGCGGAGGGTGAATGGTCGACGCTGCCAAGACGATGCAGGCTGGCGGTCAGGGCATTGAGTACGTTGCCGGAATCGCTTTCGCTGCACTGCTCGACCACTTGTCGGCAAATGCTCAGCAGGCTTTCGGCGTTGGTCAGGTCCTTGTGTTCCTGTTCGAGCTGTTCAAGCTCGTTTTCACCCAGGCTCAGGCTTTCCAGTTCTTCGAGCTGATAGCTCAGCAACTGATGCCGTGCGCGTTGCTCGTCACCCGAGTTGGAGAGGCGTTCGAGCTCCTGCCGCGTCTGCCGCCAGCGCTGTGCAGCGAGATGGACCTGACGGGCCAGATCGGTCGCACCCGCGTATTCGTCGAGCAGGCGTCGATGTGTATCGGTCTTGAGCAGCGACTGGTGCTCATGCTGGCTGTGAATATCGATGAGCAGTTCGCCCAGCGCTTTAAGGTCGCCCTGAGGGCAGGGCGTGCCATTGATATAAGCGCGTGACCGGCCTTCGGCCGTGATGACCCGGCGCAGGATGCAGGGGCCGTCGTTGTCCAGGTCGCGCTCTTTGAGCCAGGTCTGTGCCTCGGGAATGTCGCCCAGGTCGAACGTGGCCAAGATGTCGGCCTTGTCGGCGCCTGGCCGGACCACGCCGCTGTCGGCGCGGTCGCCCAGGGTCAGGCCGAGGGCGTCGAGCATGATCGACTTGCCCGCGCCGGTTTCGCCGGTGATGACGCTCATGCCTCGATCCAGTTCAAGGTCAAGGTGTTCGACGATGGCGTAGTTGTGTACGGAAAGGTGCACCAGCATTGAGCGGCTCCCGGGCTGTTTGTCTGGTTATTTATACAGTGTTTTATTTGTGGCTGACAATGCCCTTGCTTAGCTCGATTTGATCGGTCGGTAGTGGTTTTTAGTCCCTCTTGTGTCAAGTCGCCATTTTTTGTTGGGCTGGAATCCGGATTATTTGTCAGGGAATGCGTATCTCGATCACATGAAACCCTTGAAGCCGGAAAATCCGATCCCATATAGGTGGGCAGAAGCGCGAATCGGGATCGCGGACGTCTTTAGAGGAGAACATGTATGGCTGACGAACAGAATCTGGATGCGCAGGCGCAGGATCAGGCTGCCGAAGCGGGCGTGGGTGATGAACTGACAACTCGCGTGCAGGTGCTCGAAGAGCAACTGGCTGCTGCGCAGGACCAATCCCTTCGCGTGGCTGCGGATCTGCAGAATGTCCGCCGCCGTGCCGAACAGGATGTTGAAAAGGCGCACAAGTTTGCGCTGGAAAAATTTGCCGGTGATTTGTTGCCGATCATCGACAGTCTGGAGCGAGGCCTTGATCTGTCCAGTCCGGACGATGAAAGCATTCGCCCGATGCGTGAAGGCATCGAGCTGACCTTGAAGATGTTCCAGGACACCCTCAAGCGTTATCAGTTGGAAGCCATCGATCCACACGGTCAACCGTTCAGTGCCGACCAGCACCAGGCTATGGCCATGCAGGAAAGTGCCGACGTTGAGCCCAATACGGTGCTCAAGGTATTTCAGAAGGGTTATCAGCTTAATGGTCGCCTGCTGCGCCCGGCCATGGTCGTGGTCAGCAAGGCACCGTCGCCTGCAACGCCGTCAATCAACGAGCAGGCTTGAAATCAGCTGTAAGGCCCCCATTTAAAGGTCAAGCGTTTAAGAGCTACCGCACGGTGTAAACGCACTGGCGGCAACCCAATCCAAGTTTTGCAAGTTTCGGGAGAGTCAAAGATGGGCAGAATTATCGGTATCGACCTGGGGACTACCAACTCCTGCGTCTCCATTCTGGAAAACGGTAACGTCAAGGTTATCGAGAACGCCGAAGGTACTCGTACTACACCTTCGATCATTGCTTATGCAAATGATGGCGAGATCCTGGTCGGTCAGTCCGCCAAGCGTCAGGCGGTCACTAACCCGCACAACACCCTCTATGCGGTAAAGCGTCTGATCGGTCGCAAGTTCGAAGAGGAAGTCGTTCAGAAAGATATCCAGATGGTCCCTTACAAGATCGTCAAGGCTGACAACGGTGATGCCTGGGTTGAAGTGAATGGCCAGAAAATGGCGCCTCCTCAGATCTCCGCTGAAATCCTGAAGAAAATGAAGAAGACTGCCGAAGACTATCTCGGTGAAGCGGTTACCGAAGCGGTCATTACCGTTCCGGCCTACTTCAACGACAGTCAGCGTCAGGCTACCAAGGACGCTGGCCGTATCGCCGGTCTGGACGTCAAGCGCATCATCAACGAACCTACCGCAGCTGCACTGGCTTACGGTATGGACAAGGCCAAGGGCGACCACACTGTCATCGTTTATGACCTGGGTGGCGGTACCTTCGACGTTTCGGTCATCGAGATCGCTGAAGTCGATGGCGAGCACCAGTTCGAAGTGTTGGCCACCAACGGCGACACGTTCCTGGGTGGTGAAGACTTCGACATTCGTCTGATCGACTACTTCGTCGACGAATTCAAGAAAGAAAGCGGCATGAACCTCAAGGGTGATCCGCTGGCGATGCAGCGTCTGAAAGAAGCTGCCGAAAAAGCCAAGATCGAGCTGTCTTCCAGCACCCAGACCGAAGTCAATCTGCCGTACATCACTGCAGACGCAACCGGTCCTAAGCACCTGGTAGTGAAGATCTCCCGCTCCAAGCTGGAATCGCTGGTTGAAGACCTGGTTCAGCGCACCATCGAGCCTTGCCGCATGGCGTTGAAAGACGCGGGTATCGATATCAGCAAGATCAACGACGTGATTCTGGTCGGTGGTCAGACGCGTATGCCGCTGGTGCAGAAGCTGGTGACCGAGTTCTTCGGCAAAGAAGCACGTAAAGACGTCAACCCTGACGAAGCCGTTGCCATGGGCGCTGCCATCCAGGGCGCAGTATTGGCCGGTGATGTCAAAGACGTTCTGCTGCTGGACGTCAGCCCGCTGACTCTGGGTATCGAAACCATGGGCGGCGTGATGACTGCGCTGATCGAGAAAAACACCACGATTCCTACCAAGAAATCCCAGGTGTTCTCGACTGCCGATGACAACCAGAACGCGGTAACCATCCACGTCCTGCAGGGCGAGCGTAAGCAAGCCGGTCAGAACAAGTCGCTGGGCAAGTTCGACCTGGCCGAGATTCCACCTGCTCCACGTGGCGTGCCACAGATCGAAGTGACCTTCGACATCGACGCAAACGGCATCCTGCACGTTGGCGCGAAAGACAAGGCCACCGGCAAGCAGCAGTCCATCGTGATCAAGGCCAACTCCGGTCTGTCCGAGGAAGAAATTCAGCAGATGGTTCGCGATGCTGAAGTCAACTCCGAAGAAGATCGCAAGTTCGAAGAGCTGGCCTCTGCCCGTAACCAGGGTGATGCGCTGGTCCACTCGACTCGCAAGATGATCGCTGACGCGGGCGACAAGGTCACTGCTGAAGAGAAGACTGCGGTAGAAGCTGCACTGGTTGCTCTGGAGGCCGCTATCAAAGGCGACGACAAGGCCGCCATTGAAGCCAAGGTTGAAGAGCTGTCCAAGGTTTCCGCGCCAATCGCTCAGAAGATGTACGCCGAGCAGGCTGAAAACCCGGACGCTGCGGCCAAGCCAGCTGAAGAAACTGCCAAGGCTGACGATGTTGTCGACGCCGAGTTTGAAGAAGTAAAAGACCACAAGTAAGCGCAGGCTCACTTGAAAGCCGGTTGACCTCTTTCGAGCGCTGACTGGTAGGATGTCGCCGCGCGGGAGCTTGCTCCCGCGTTGGCGTGTCTGGAACAAGCAAAAATTTCGGCGTGCGGAGTTGCTCCGCAAGCCACGTGGCAAGATCGCGACGCTCCTGCGTGGCGAATCATTCTGCCGCTTTCTCGGCCGGATGCATCTGGCTCTGAACGAAGACCAGGATCGTTGAATCGACGTGAGTTGGGTCCGGGCCTGTATGGGGCTCAACGAGTTTGGTGTGGCTCAGGAGAGCTTTCGCCGAACGTCCTCAAGAGTGCGGAAGAATTATGGCAAAGCGTGATTATTACGAAGTGTTGGGAGTGGAGCGAGGCTCCAGCGAGGCGGACCTGAAGAAGGCTTATCGCCGTCTGGCGATGAAGCATCACCCTGACCGCAACCCTGATGACAAAGCATCGGAAGAGCTGTTCAAAGAGGCCAACGAGGCCTACGAAGTGCTTTCCGACGCCAGCAAGCGCGCGGCCTACGATCAGTATGGCCATGCCGGTGTCGACCCGAGCATGGGTGGCGGCGGTGGTTTTGGTGGCGGTGCCGGTGGCGCCAACTTCTCCGATATCTTCGGCGATGTGTTCAGCGACTTCTTTGGCGGCGGCCGTGCCGGTGGCGGCGGTGGTCGTGGCGGCGCTCAGCGCGGCAGTGACCTGCGCTATACGCTGGAGCTGAATCTGGAGGAGGCAGTTCGCGGTACTAACGTGAATATCCGCGTTCCGACGCTGGTCAACTGCAAGCCATGCGACGGCAGCGGTGCCAAGAAGGGTTCTTCGCCTGTTACATGCCCTACGTGCGGTGGTATTGGTCAGGTGCGCATGCAGCAGGGTTTTTTCTCTGTGCAGCAAACCTGCCCGCGCTGCCACGGCCACGGCAAGATCATTTCCGATCCGTGCGATTCCTGTCATGGCGAAGGCCGCGTCGAAGAGTCCAAGACGCTTTCCGTCAAAGTGCCGCCAGGTGTCGATACCGGTGACCGCATTCGTCTGTCTGGCGAAGGCGAGGCGGGTACCCAGGGTGGCCCTACCGGCGACCTGTATGTCGTGATCAATGTGCGCGAACACGCGATCTTCCAGCGTGACGGCAAGCACCTGTTCTGCGAAGTGCCTATCAGCTTCACCGATGCAGCGCTGGGCGGCGAGCTTGAAGTGCCGACGCTCGACGGTCGCGTCAAACTGAAAATCCCCGAAGGTACCCAGACCGGCAAGCAGTTCCGCTTGCGTGGCAAGGGCGTCGCTCCGGTGCGTGGCGGCGGTGCCGGTGACTTGATGTGCCGTGTTGCAGTCGAAACCCCGGTCAACCTGAGCAAGCGCCAGCGCGAGCTGCTTGAAGAGTTCCGCACCTCGCTTGAAAACGACGAGTCTCACTCTCCGAAAGCCAGTGGCTGGTTTGAGGGTGTGAAGCGTTTCTTCGGCGATCTGTAAGGCTATCAACGGGAGCAGGGCATGCGACGTATTGCTGTAGTAGGCGCCGCCGGGCGTATGGGCAAGACCTTGATCGAGGCGGTTCAGCAGGCGCCGGGCGCCGGCTTGACCGCCGCTATTGATCGTCCTGACAGCACGCTGGTGGGCGCTGATGCGGGCGAACTGGCTGCGCTGGGTCGTATCGGCGTGCCGCTGTCGGGTGATCTGGCAAAGGTGGCGGACGAGTTCGACGTTTTGATCGACTTCACTCATCCTTCGGTGACGCTGAAAAATCTGGCGTTCTGTCGCAAGGCAGGCAAGGCGATGATTATCGGTACCACCGGTTTCAGTGCGGAAGAAAAGCTGCGTCTGGAAGAGGCGGGTAAAGACATTCCGATCGTCTTTGCTGCCAACTTCAGCGTCGGTGTGAATCTGTGCCTGAAGCTGCTCGACACCGCCGCGCGCGTTCTGGGTGATGAGGTTGATATCGAAATCACCGAGGCGCACCATCGGCACAAGGTCGACGCGCCGTCCGGCACCGCCTTGCGCATGGGTGAAGTGGTTGCCAATGCGCTGGGTCGTGATCTGGAAAAGGTTGCGGTCTACGGTCGTGAGGGGCAGACCGGTGCGCGTGATCGCCAGACCATCGGGTTTGCGACCATTCGTGCCGGTGACGTGGTGGGTGATCACACCGTGCTGTTCGCCGCGGACGGTGAGCGGGTCGAGATCACGCACAAGGCATCCAGTCGCATGACCTTCGCCAAGGGTGCCGTTCGGGCTGCAATGTGGCTCGACGGCAAGGCACCTGGGCTTTACGACATGCAGGATGTGTTGGGTCTGCATTGATTTCATACAGGGCCATTCGTGGCCCTGTCGCATTTCCCCGCATTTCAGGCTCATTGGTGGTAGACCAAAATGGGCCTTTTCTGTAAGCTACAGCTTTAGTGTGTCCACTAAAAGCGCGCAGATGATTCCATAAGAAAGCGGGGTGACGTAACTACGTCATTCCGCTTTTTTGCAGCCTGCGATCGCCCTTTCAGGTTTTATTTACGGGAGGTCTTCTTGACTAAGCCAGCCATACTCGCCCTTGCTGATGGCAGCATTTTTCGCGGCGAAGCCATTGGAGCCGACGGTCAGACCGTTGGTGAGGTGGTGTTTAACACCGCAATGACAGGCTATCAGGAAATTCTTACCGATCCTTCCTACGCCCAGCAGATCGTTACCCTGACTTACCCGCATATCGGCAACACCGGCACCACCCCTGAAGACGCAGAGTCGGATCGCGTCTGGTCCGCCGGCCTGGTCATTCGCGACCTGCCTCTGGTAGCCAGCAACTGGCGTAACAAGCTGTCCCTCGGTGATTACCTGAAAGCCAACAACGTCGTTGCCATCGCTGGCATCGACACGCGTCGCCTGACCCGCATCCTGCGTGAGAAAGGCGCCCAGAATGGCTGCATCCTGGCCGGTGATAACATCACCGAAGAGGCGGCCATTGCCGCTGCTCGCAGCTTTCCGGGCCTCAAGGGCATGGATCTGGCCAAGGAAGTCTGCACCAAGGATACCTACGAGTGGCGCTCCAGCGTCTGGGATCTGAAAACCGACAGCCACCCTGAAATCGCCGCGTCCGAGCTGCCTTATCATGTGGTCGCCTACGATTACGGCGTCAAGGTCAACATTCTGCGCATGCTGGTCGAGCGCGGTTGCCGCGTAACCGTGGTGCCTGCACAAATGCCTGCCAGTGAAGTGCTCGCCTACAAGCCGGACGGCGTTTTCCTGTCCAACGGCCCAGGTGATCCGGAGCCGTGCGATTACGCCATCAAGGCGATCAGGGAAGTGCTGGAAACCGACATTCCGGTGTTCGGCATCTGCCTGGGCCACCAGTTGCTGGCGCTGGCCGCGGGTGCCAAGACCGTGAAGATGGGCCACGGCCACCACGGTGCCAACCATCCGGTTCAGGATCTGGACACCGGTGTGGTCATGATCACCAGCCAGAACCACGGTTTTGCGGTGGATGAGGCGACCCTGCCGAGCAACGTTCGCGCCATTCACAAGTCGCTGTTCGACGGCACCCTGCAGGGTATCGAGCTGACCGACAAGAGCGCATTCAGCTTCCAGGGTCACCCTGAAGCGAGCCCGGGCCCGAACGACGTCGCGCCTTTGTTCGATCGCTTTATCGAAGCCATGGCCAAGCGCCGCTGACCGGTTGCCTTGAGACGGTAATACGCAGGTGCCCAGGGCGGCCCCGGACTCAATGTCCGGTCGCTGCCGCCCAGGCCACCTCAGACAAATGTTCAAGACGGCTTGCCGACTGACCTGCGGATTTGAGTGACAACCCATGCCAAAACGTACAGATATTAAAAGCATCCTGATTCTCGGCGCCGGCCCCATCGTGATCGGCCAGGCCTGTGAATTCGACTACTCCGGCGCCCAGGCCTGCAAGGCTCTGCGCGAGGAGGGTTACCGCGTCATCCTGGTGAACTCCAACCCGGCCACCATCATGACTGACCCGGCCATGGCCGACGCCACCTACATCGAGCCGATCAAGTGGCAGACCGTTGCCAAGATCATCGAAAAAGAGCGTCCTGACGCACTGCTGCCAACCATGGGCGGCCAGACGGCTCTGAACTGCGCACTGGATCTGGAGCGCGAAGGCGTTCTGGAAAAGTTCGGTGTCGAAATGATCGGCGCCAACGCCGACACCATCGACAAGGCAGAAGACCGTTCGCGTTTCGACAAGGCGATGAAGTCCATCGGCCTGGCGTGCCCGCGCTCCGGTATTGCGCACAGCATGGAAGAAGCCAACGCGGTGCTTGAAAAGCTCGGCTTCCCTTGCATCATCCGTCCTTCGTTCACCATGGGGGGTACCGGCGGCGGTATCGCTTACAACCGTGAAGAGTTTGAAGAAATCTGCGCCCGTGGTCTGGACCTGTCGCCAACCAAGGAGCTGCTGATCGACGAATCGCTGATCGGCTGGAAAGAGTACGAAATGGAAGTTGTCCGCGACAAAAAGGACAACTGCATCATTGTCTGCTCGATCGAAAACTTCGACCCGATGGGTGTGCACACCGGTGACTCGATCACCGTGGCGCCTGCACAGACCCTGACCGACAAGGAATACCAGATCCTGCGTAATGCCTCGTTGGCAGTGCTGCGCGAGATCGGCGTTGAAACCGGTGGTTCCAACGTTCAGTTCGGCATCTGCCCGAACACCGGCCGTATGGTCGTGATCGAGATGAACCCGCGTGTATCGCGCTCCTCGGCGCTGGCCTCCAAGGCGACCGGCTTCCCGATCGCCCGCGTTGCCGCCAAGCTGGCCGTTGGCTACACCCTCGACGAGCTGTCGAACGAAATCACTGGCGGCAAGACCCCGGCTTCGTTCGAGCCGTCGATCGACTACGTCGTCACCAAGCTGCCGCGCTTTGCCTTCGAGAAATTCGCCAAGGCGGACGCGCGTCTGACCACTCAGATGAAGTCGGTCGGTGAAGTGATGGCCATCGGCCGTACCTTCCAGGAATCCCTGCAGAAAGCCCTGCGCGGTCTGGAAGTCGGTGTGTGCGGTCTTGATCCGAAACTGGATCTGAGCCATCCGGAAAGCATGAGCACGCTCAAGCGCGAGCTGACCGTGCCGGGCGCCGAGCGTATCTGGTATGTCGCCGATGCCTTCCGCGCCGGTATGACGGTCGAAGAAATCTTCGCCATGAACATGATCGACCCGTGGTTCCTGGTGCAGATCGAAGACCTGATCAAGGACGAAGAGAAGATCAAGACCCTGGGTCTGTCGGCGATCGACCGCGACCTGATGTTCCGTCTCAAGCGCAAGGGCTTCTCTGACGCGCGTCTGGCCAAGCTGCTGGGCGTTACCGAGAAAAACCTGCGGACTCATCGTCACAAGCTGGAAGTGTTCCCGGTCTACAAGCGCGTCGACACCTGTGCCGCCGAGTTCGCAACCGACACCGCGTACCTGTACTCGACCTACGAGGAAGAGTGCGAAGCCAACCCTTCGACGCGTGACAAGATCATGATCCTGGGTGGCGGCCCGAACCGTATCGGCCAGGGTATCGAGTTCGACTACTGCTGCGTGCACGCCGCGCTGGCACTGCGTGAAGACGGTTACGAGACCATCATGGTCAACTGCAACCCGGAAACCGTCTCCACTGACTACGACACCTCGGACCGCCTGTACTTCGAGCCTGTTACCCTGGAAGACGTGCTGGAAATCGTCCGTGTCGAGAAGCCGAAAGGTGTGATCGTCCAGTACGGTGGCCAGACGCCTCTGAAACTGGCGCGGGCTCTTGAGGCCGCCGGCGTACCGATCATCGGTACCAGCCCTGATGCCATCGACCGTGCCGAAGACCGCGAGCGTTTCCAGCACATGGTCGAGCGTCTGAACCTGCGTCAGCCGCCAAACGCCACTGTGCGCAGCGAAGACGAAGCGATTCGTGCCGCAGCGAAGATCGGTTATCCACTGGTGGTGCGTCCGTCCTATGTACTGGGTGGCCGTGCGATGGAAATCGTTTACCAGGAAGACGAACTCAAGCGTTACCTGCGCGAAGCGGTTCAGGTGTCCAACGACAGCCCTGTGCTGCTGGACCACTTCCTGAACTGCGCAATCGAGATGGACGTCGATGCGGTCTGCGACGGTACTGATGTGGTGATCGGCGCGATCATGCAGCACATCGAGCAGGCGGGCGTTCACTCCGGTGACTCCGCGTGCTCGCTGCCGCCTTACTCGCTGCCGGCTCACATCCAGGACGAAATGCGTGAGCAGGTCAAGAAGATGGCGCTGGAACTGGGCGTTGTCGGCCTGATGAACGTGCAGCTGGCGCTTCAGGGCGAAGACATCTACGTCATTGAAGTCAACCCGCGCGCATCGCGTACCGTGCCGTTCGTTTCCAAGTGCATTGGTGTTTCCCTGGCGATGGTCGCTGCCCGCGTGATGGCAGGCAAAACCCTGAAAGAGCTGAACTTTACCAAGGAAATCATTCCGAACTTCTACAGCGTGAAAGAGGCAGTGTTCCCGTTTGCCAAATTCCCTGGCGTTGACCCGATCCTCGGCCCGGAAATGAAATCGACCGGTGAAGTGATGGGTGTGGGTGATACCTTCGGTGAAGCGTTTGCCAAGGCCCAGATGGGCGCGAGCGAAGTGCTGCCAACTGGTGGTACCGCGTTTATCAGCGTACGTGACGATGACAAGCCTCTGGTTGAAGCGGTCGCTCGTGACCTCATCAATCTCGGTTTCGAGATCGTTGCCACCGCAGGCACTGCCAAGCTGATCGAAGCGGCAGGCCTGAAAGTGCGTCGCGTCAACAAGGTGACCGAAGGCCGTCCGCATGTGGTCGATATGATCAAGAATGACGAAGTCACCCTGATCATCAACACCACCGAAGGTCGCCAGTCGATCGCGGATTCCTACTCCATCCGTCGCAACGCCCTGCAGCACAAGATTTACTGCACCACTACCATTGCAGCAGGCGAAGCGATTTGTGAAGCGCTCAAGTTTGGTCCGGAGAAGACCGTACGTCGCTTGCAGGATCTCCATGCAGGATTGAAGGCATGATCAAATACCCAATGACCGTCCAGGGCGCTCGCGCCCTGGAAGAAGAACTGACCCACCTGACCAAGGTGGTCCGTCCCAAGTTGAGCCAGGACATCGGTACTGCGCGCGAACTGGGCGACCTCAAGGAAAACGCCGAATACCATGCTGCCCGCGAGCAGCAGGGGATGGTCGAGGCGCGTATACGTGATATCGAAGGCCGCATGCAGAACGCTGTGATCATCGACGTCACGACTATTCCGCACACCGGCAAGGTGATTTTCGGCACGACAGTCGAAATCGCTAACGTCGAGACTGACGAAAGCGTGGTCTATCAGATCGTGGGCGAGGACGAAGCGGATATCAAGAAAGGCAAGATTTCAGTGGGCTCGCCCATTGCCCGTGCCTTGATTGCCAAGGAAGAAGGTGATGTCGTCGTGGTGAAAACGCCGAGTGGCGTTATCGAGTACGAAATCATCGAAGTACGTCACATCTGATGCTGGCGCCCGTTTTACGGGCGCTTTCAGCGGCAAAAAAGAGTCAGGGCGCGCTTTTGGCGGCCCTGACTTCTGTTTTTATCCGTGTGCGCGGTGGACGTTGGACAGTTGCTTGTTTACCTTTGGGTTCTTGCGATAGATCAACGCCATTTTGCCGATGACCTGAACCAGGTCGGCAGAACCGGCCTTGCACAGTTCTGCGATGGCACCGAGACGGCTTTCGCGGTCGAGGATGTTGAGCTTGATCTTGATCAGCTCATGATCGCTCAGTGCGCGTTCAAGCTCTGCAAGTACACCTTCAGTCAAACCATTGTCAGCCACGATCAATACCGGTTTCAGATGGTGGCCAATGGATTTGTATTGTTTCTTCTGCTCTGGAGTGAGCGGCATAATCTGACCTCTGCGTCTGATCTTTTAAAAGCGGCGGCCAGTTTACCCGAGCGAGTCCGGGACCGCCCAGTTAATCACGACTCGTTTATTTTTGAGGTGCCCCGTGGCCCGTTCCAAGACAAGCCATAACTGGCTCAAAGAACACTTCGACGACAAGTACGTCAAAATGGCGCAGAAGGACGGTTACCGTTCGCGTGCCAGTTACAAGCTGCTGGAGATTCAGGAAAAGGACAAGCTCATCCGTCCTGGCATGACCGTGATCGACCTCGGCGCAGCGCCGGGAGGCTGGTCACAGGTGACCAGTCGTCTGATCGGCGGTCAAGGTCGTCTGATCGCTTCCGACATCCTTGAAATGGACAGCATCCCCGATGTGACCTTCATTCAGGGGGATTTTACCGAGGATGCGATTCTTGAGCAGATCCTGGAGGCAGTCGGTAATACGCAGGTAGACCTTGTGATTTCCGATATGGCCCCCAATATGAGTGGATTGAGCGCTGTAGATATGCCGCGTGCAATGTTTCTCTGCGAATTGGCGCTCGATCTTGCTGGTCGGGTACTACGTCCCGGTGGCGATTTTCTGATCAAGGTCTTCCAGGGTGAAGGCTTCGATGTCTACCACAAGGATATTCGCAAGCTGTTCGACAGGGTGCAGATGCGCAAACCGTCGTCGTCCCGCGACAGGTCACGCGAGCAATACCTGCTGGCTCGCGGCTTTCGCGGCATTGATGGCGCAGCCAGCATCGAGCGTTTTTGACAAGGCGCGATAGCTTTTTTCAAATGGCGTTGCCGATGCAGCATGACTGAACATTATGTTGTCAAAGTTTCACAAAGGGTTACAGACGGTGTCTGCCGTATCTGTAGGTTCTGTAGTAAGTTAGGCCGGTGAATATCATGCGAGGCACGCTTGCTGCGTGGAGCTTGCTTCAGAGGGTAGCTAATTGAACGATATGGCAAAGAATTTGATCCTGTGGTTGATCATCGCAGCTGTCTTGGTGACGGTGATGAACAACTTCTCCAGCCCTAACGAGCCGCAGAACCTCAACTATTCCGAGTTCATCCAGCAGGTCAAGGATGGCAAGGTCGAGAAGGTTTCTGTCGACGGCTACGTCATTACGGGCAAGCGCAGCGATGGCGACACCTTCAAGACCATCCGCCCGAACATCCCGGACAATGGCCTGATCGGTGATCTGGTCAGCAACAACGTCGTGATCGAAGGCAAGCAGCCTGAGCAGCAGAGCATCTGGACCCAGTTGCTGGTGGCCAGCTTCCCGATACTGGTGATCATCGCGGTGTTCATGTTCTTCATGCGCCAGATGCAGGGCGGGGCGGGCGGCAAGGGCGGCCCGATGAGCTTCGGCAAGAGCAAGGCGCGTCTGCTGTCCGAAGATCAGGTCAAGACCACCCTGGCTGACGTTGCCGGTTGCGACGAGGCCAAGGAAGAAGTCGGCGAGCTGGTCGAATTCCTCCGTGATCCGGGCAAGTTCCAACGCCTGGGCGGTCGAATCCCGCGCGGTGTGCTGATGGTCGGCCCTCCGGGTACCGGTAAAACGCTGATCGCCAAGGCCATTGCTGGCGAAGCGAAGGTTCCGTTCTTTACGATTTCCGGTTCCGACTTTGTCGAGATGTTCGTGGGTGTCGGTGCGAGCCGCGTTCGCGACATGTTCGAGCAAGCCAAGAAGCACGCGCCGTGCATCATCTTCATCGACGAAATCGACGCAGTCGGTCGCCATCGCGGTGCCGGCATGGGCGGTGGTCACGACGAGCGCGAGCAAACGCTCAACCAGTTGCTGGTCGAGATGGACGGTTTTGAAATGAATGACGGCATCATCGTCATTGCCGCAACCAACCGTCCTGACGTATTGGACCCGGCGCTGCTGCGTCCAGGTCGTTTCGACCGCCAGGTAGTTGTAGGTCTGCCGGACATTCGTGGCCGCGAGCAGATCCTCAAGGTTCACATGCGCAAGGTTCCGATGGGCGAAGACGTCAACGCAGGCGTTATCGCTCGCGGTACGCCGGGCTTCTCCGGTGCGGATCTGGCCAACCTGGTCAACGAAGCGTCGCTGTTCGCTGCTCGCTCCGGCAAGCGCGTTGTAGAAATGAAAGAGTTCGAACTGGCCAAGGACAAGATCATGATGGGCGCCGAGCGCAAATCGATGGTCATGTCCGATAAGGAAAAGCGCAACACGGCTTACCACGAGGCGGGTCACGCTATCGTTGGGCGCCTGGTGCCAGAGCATGATCCGGTCTACAAGGTCTCCATCATCCCGCGTGGTCGTGCGCTGGGTGTGACGATGTTCCTGCCGGAAGAAGACCGTTACAGCCTGTCCAAACGTGCGTTGATCAGCCAGATCTGCTCGCTGTACGGTGGTCGTATTGCGGAAGAAATGACCCTTGGCTTCGATGGCGTCACAACCGGTGCCTCCAATGACATCATGCGTGCCAGCCAGATTGCCCGGAACATGGTCACCAAGTGGGGGCTGTCTGAAAAACTCGGCCCGCTGATGTACTCGGAAGACGAGGATGCAGGTTACCTGGGGCGCGGCAGCAGCCAGAACTCCAGTGTTTCCGGCGATACTGCCAAGCTCATCGACTCCGAAGTGCGCAGCATCATCGACCACTGTTACGGCACCGCCAAGCAGTTGTTGACGGATAATCGCGACAAACTGGAAGCGATGGCCGACGCGTTGATGAAGTACGAAACGATTGATGCCGACCAGATCGACGACATCATGACCGGTCGTACTCCGCGTGAGCCGCGTGACTGGGGTGGTGGTTCGGGGACCAACGGTACTCCGATCACGCCTGACCCTCGTCCGGAAACTCCGATTGGCGGCCCTGCTGCCGAGCACTAAGGTCTGACATGACATCTGCGCTGTATCCAACCCGGTTGCCTTGCGGCAACCGGGTTCTTGATTTGGCCCATACGCATGTAATGGGTATCCTCAACGCAACCCCAGACTCATTTTCCGATGGTGGCCGCTACAGCCAGCGCGATGCTGCGTTGCGTCATGCCGAGGCAATGGTGCAGGCCGGCGCCACGCTTATCGATGTCGGTGGCGAGTCAACCCGGCCGGGTGCGCGTGCTGTCTCTGCGTCGGAAGAGGTGGAGCGTGTGGCTCCGGTGGTCGAGGTCATCGCGCGCGAGCTGGATGTGATCATCTCTGTGGACACCTCCACGCCTGAGGTCATGCTGGCTACGGCTGGGCTGGGTGCCGGGCTCATCAACGACGTTCGCTCGCTGCAGCGCCCTGGCGCGCTTGAGGCGGCCGCAAGCACCGGTTTGCCGGTCTGTCTCATGCACATGCTCGGCGAGCCCGGAACCATGCAGAATGATCCGCACTACGAAGACCTGGTGGGCGAGGTTTGTGCCTTCCTGGCTGAGCGGATGAAACAATGTGTTGCGGCGGGAATCGGTCAGCAGCAGATCATTCTTGATCCGGGCTTTGGCTTTGCCAAGACACTGGAGCACAATCTGAGCCTGTTCAAGCATATGGAAGCGCTGCATGCGCTCGGCCGCCCTTTGCTGGTGGGTGTTTCGCGCAAGAGCATGATCGGTGCTGTGCTGGGGCGTCCCGTCGACCAGCGTCTGTCCGGCGGGCTCGCCCTGGCGGTTCTGGCGATGGCCAAGGGGGCAAGAATTCTGCGTGTGCATGATGTCGCCGAAACGGCTGACGTGGTGCGCATGATCGCAGCTGTCGAAGCAGCTGAATAACAACAGTGGGGCATCCATGACTACCAGAAAATATTTCGGAACCGACGGCATTCGCGGTCGCGTAGGGCAATTTCCGATCACGCCCGAGTTCATGCTGAAACTGGGCTGGGCGGCAGGCATGGCTTTCCGCAAGATGGGCGCCTGCCGGATTCTCGTCGGCAAAGACACGCGCATCTCCGGCTACATGTTCGAGTCCGCTCTCGAGGCTGGTCTCTCCGCTGCGGGTGCTGACGTTCTCTTGCTGGGGCCGATGCCGACACCGGCCATCGCCTACCTGACACGTACCTTCCATGCCGAGGCTGGCATCGTCATCAGCGCCTCGCATAACCCGCACTACGACAACGGCATCAAGTTCTTCTCCGGTCAGGGCACCAAGCTGCCTGACGAGATCGAGATGATGATCGAAGAGTTACTCGACGCGCCGATGACCGTGGCCGAGTCCGAGAACCTCGGCAAGGTCTCGCGGATCAACGATGCTGCCGGGCGTTACATCGAATTCTGCAAAAGCAGCGTGCCTACCAGCACCGATTTCGCCGGCCTCAAGGTCGTCATCGACTGCGCCCACGGTGCGACCTACAAGGTGGCACCCAACGTATTTCGTGAACTGGGCGCGCAGGTAGTGGTGCTTTCCGCGCAGCCTGACGGGCTCAACATCAACAAGGCCTGTGGCTCCACGCATATGGAAGCCCTGCAGGCGGCCGTGCTTGCCGAGCATGCAGACATGGGCATCGGTTTCGACGGTGATGGCGACCGCGTGTTGATGGTCGATCACACCGGGACCATCGTCGATGGTGATGAATTGCTTTACATCATCGCCCGCGACCTGCACGAACGGGGACGCTTGCAGGGCGGCGTAGTGGGCACATTGATGAGCAACCTGGGGCTTGAACTGGCCCTGGCTGAACAAGGTATTCCCTTTGTTCGGGCCAATGTCGGTGACCGTTATGTGATCGCCGAGTTGCTCGAGCGCAACTGGCAGATCGGCGGTGAAAACTCCGGTCATATCGTCTGTTTCCAGCACGCCACCACCGGTGATGCGATTATCGCCTCATTGCAGGTGATATTGGCTCTGCGCCGAAGTGGCGTAAGTCTGGCCGAAGCGCGTCTGAAATTGCGCAAATGCCCGCAGATCCTGATCAACGTGCGCTTCGCCGGGTCGGGTGTAGACCCGGTTTCGCATCCGTCGGTCCAGGAAGCCTGCGCCCGCGTCACCGAGCAGATGGCCGGGCGTGGCAGGGTGCTGCTGCGCAAATCGGGTACCGAGCCGCTGGTGCGCGTGATGGTCGAAGGCGAGGACGAAACGCAGGTCAGGGCGTACGCCGAAGAACTCGCAAAACTGGTTACTGAAGTTTGCGCCTGATTTCGGCTTGCCAGTGTCGGAACTGTTGGGTAACATCTGCGCCCACTTTGACCCACGAGGTGTAGCATGCGTCGCCCAATGGTAGCTGGTAACTGGAAAATGCACGGTACCCGCGCCAGCGTCGCTGAGCTGATCGAGGGTTTGTGCAAGCAGTCGTTGCCAGGCAGCGTCGATATCGCCGTGATGCCTGCCAGTCTGTTTACCCATCAGGTGATCGAGGGGCTCAAGGCAACATCGATCATCGTTGGTGCGCAGGATGCAGCCATTCAGGCTGAGCAAGGCGCGCTGACAGGTGAGGTTGCATCGAGTCAGCTGGCTGATGCAGGTTGCAAGCTGGTACTTGTCGGGCACTCCGAGCGTCGTCAGTTGATTGGCGAACAGGATGATGTCTTGAACAAGAAGTTTGCGGCGATCCAGGCGAAAGGTCTGACACCTGTGCTCTGCGTAGGTGAAACGCTTGAAGAGCGCAAGGCGGGGCAAACGCTCGAAGTGGTAGGTCGTCAGCTGGACAGTGTCATCGCCGAGTTTGGTGTCAATGCACTGGTCAATGCTGTCATTGCCTACGAGCCGGTCTGGGCCATTGGCACCGGATTGACTGCTTCGCCTCAGGAAGCGCAGGAAGTGCACGCAGCCATCCGTGCGCAACTGGCAAAAGAGAATGCCGAAGTCGCACAAGGCGTGCGACTTCTCTATGGCGGCAGCGTGAAGGCGGCCAATGCGGTCGAGCTCTTCAGCATGCCGGATATCGATGGGGGGCTCATTGGTGGGGCTTCCCTGAATGCAGATGAGTTCGGTGTGATCTGTCGCGCCGCGGGAAACTGAAAAAATGCTGGAAACAGTCGTAATCGTTTTTCACCTGTTGGGCGCTCTGGGCGTTGTCGCTCTGGTATTGCTGCAGCAGGGTAAAGGTGCTGACGCAGGCGCGTCGTTCGGAGCAGGTGCATCAAATACTGTCTTCGGAGGTCAAGGAACCTCTACCTTTCTCAGTAAGTTTACTGCTATACTTGCCGCATGTTTTTTCATAACCAGCTTGGGGTTAGGTTACTTTGCTAAAGAGAAAGCTCAACAGCTGACTCAAGTAGGTTTGCCAGACCCGGCAGTACTGGAAGTGAAGCAAAAACCGGCAGCAGACGATGTACCGGTTCTCGAAGGGCAAAAGCCAGCCGCTGTTCCAGCTGACGTACCTCAAGCCCCAGAGAAGAAGTAAGACAGAATTCGGCGATGTTCGTGAGGTCGCCAAAAAGAGTTGTAATGCCGAGGTGGTGGAATTGGTAGACACGCAACCTTGAGGTGGTTGTGCCCATAGGGTGTAGGGGTTCGAGTCCCCTTCTCGGTACCAATTAAGCAGGAGAGCCCGCGCTAGCGGGCTTTCTTGTAGGTGGATGTTGGATTGACCCAGCAATGGATCGGTCGTATACTTCCGCCCCAGCTTTGTCGCGGGGTGGAGCAGTTTGGTAGCTCGTCGGGCTCATAACCCGAAGGTCGTTGGTTCAAATCCAGCCCCCGCAACCAGTTTTAGCGGAGCCCCTTTTAAGGGGCTTTTTGTTAGCTGGACAGTACATGACGTCGATGTTCAGCGGCGTTTTCAGGGATGGGCTTTTGCCCATTTTTTTATTTCTAAAGCATGCACGAGGGGGTTCAGGTGTCGAGCAAGCTAGAACAGTTGCAGGACTTGTTGGCCCCAGTGGTCGTGGCCCTTGGCTATCAGTGCTGGGGAATTGATTTCAGTTCCCAGGGCAAGCATTCGGTGCTGCGCATTTATATCGACAAGGAAGGGGGCGTTCTGGTCGACGACTGCGCAATCGTCAGTCGCCAGATCAGCGGTGTGTTGGACGTAGAAGATCCAATCAGCACCGAGTACACCCTTGAAGTATCTTCTCCTGGCATGGAGCGCCCGCTGTTCACTATTGAGCAGTTTGCTTCGTACGCCGGGGAACAAGTGAAAATAAAGCTGCGTTCACCTTTCGAAGGTCGACGCAACTTTCAAGGCCTTCTCCGCGGGGTGGAGGAGCAGGATGTCGTGGTGCAGGTTGAAGACCATGAGTTCCTGTTGCCGATCGACATGATCGACAAGGCCAACATTATTCCCACGTTTGACTGAGACGTGCCGGTTACTGCGGATCCCGCGGATCCAATGGCTTGCGAAAGGCGAGGCGTACGATGAGCAAAGAAGTACTGCTGGTTGTTGAGTCGGTGTCCAATGAAAAGGGCGTTCCGGCAAGTGTAATTTTTGAAGCGCTGGAGCTGGCTCTTGCCACCGCTACCAAGAAACGTTTTGAAGATGAAGTAGAACTGCGCGTAGAGATCAATCGCCAGACAGGCAACTACGAGACTTTCCGTCGCTGGACAGTTGTCGAAGACGAAGATCTGGACGATCCTGCGCACGAATTTGCTGTGGATCAGGCCCAGGCGAAAAAGCCGGGTGCTGTTGCCGGCGACCTGATCGAAGAAAAAATCGAATCCATCGAATTCGGTCGTATCGCTGCGCAGACCGCCAAGCAAGTCATTGTGCAGAAAGTTCGCGAAGCCGAGCGTGCTCAGGTGGTCGATGCCTACCGTGAGCGTCTGGGTGAAATCATTTCTGGTACTGTTAAAAAGGTTACACGTGACAATGTCATCGTTGACCTGGGTAACAATGCCGAAGCCTTGCTGGCTCGTGAAGACATCATTTCCCGGGAAACTTTCCGGGTCGGTGTTCGCGTCCGTGCTTTGCTGAAGGAAATTCGTACTGAAAACCGTGGTCCTCAGCTGATTCTGTCGCGTACTGCGCCAGAGATGCTGATCGAGCTTTTCCGCATTGAAGTGCCGGAAATTGCCGAAGGTCTCATCGAGGTGATGGCTGCCTCCCGTGACCCGGGTTCTCGTGCGAAAATCGCTGTTCGCTCCAAGGATAAACGAATCGATCCGCAAGGTGCCTGTATCGGCATGCGCGGTTCGCGAGTTCAGGCTGTTTCCGGCGAGCTGGGTGGCGAGCGTGTGGATATCGTTCTTTGGGACGATAACCCGGCGCAGTTCGTGATCAATGCAATGTCTCCTGCAGAAGTAGCGGCAATCATCGTAGATGAAGACGCGCATGCAATGGACATCGCAGTGGGAGCGGACAACCTGGCCCAGGCTATTGGTCGTGGCGGTCAGAACGTGCGTCTGGCGAGCCAGTTGACTGGCTGGACCCTGAACGTAATGACCGAATCGGACATCCAGGCCAAGCAGCAAGCTGAAACCGGTGACATCCTGCGCAATTTCATCGAAGAACTCCAAGTCGAGGAAGAATTGGCGCAGGTGCTGGTTGATGAAGGCTTCACCAGCCTGGAAGAGATTGCCTACGTACCGTTGGAAGAAATGCTCAACATCGACGGCTTTGACGAAGAAATCGTCAACGAGCTTCGCGCTCGTGCCAAGGATTGTTTGTTGACTAAAGCCATCGCTACAGAGGAAAAGCTGGCAGACGCCCATCCGGCCGAAGACCTGCTCTCGCTTGAGGGTATGGACAAGGATTTGGCGATGGAACTGGCGGTGCGCGGCGTAATTACCCGCGAAGACCTGGCCGAGCAGTCTATAGATGACCTGCTCGACATCGACGGCATTGACGATGATCGTGCCGGCAAGTTGATCATGGCCGCCCGAGCCCACTGGTTCGAGTAATTGGGCGCGGCCTGAGGAGAGAAGTGCATGACGCAAGTCACGGTGAAAGAACTGGCCAAAGTGGTCGACACACCGGTAGAGCGCCTGTTACAGCAGATGCGTGAGGCAGGTCTGCCGCACACCGCCGCCGAGCAAGTTGTGACCGATAACGAA
The DNA here is from genome assembly GCF_900119195.1 of Pseudomonas sp. NFACC10-1. Lineage (NCBI taxonomy): Bacteria > Pseudomonadati > Pseudomonadota > Gammaproteobacteria > Pseudomonadales > Pseudomonadaceae > Pseudomonas > Pseudomonas sp. NFACC10-1. Next base: position 391,077 of record NZ_FPJB01000005.1, read on the forward strand.
AAACAAGCCTTGTTGACGCACCTGAAAAGCGGTCACAAGGCCAAGGTGGAAGAGCCTCGCAAGATTACCTTGCAGCGCAAGACCACCAGCACCCTGCGCGTTGCTGGCAGCAAGAGCATCAGCGTTGAAGTGCGCAAGAAGAAAGTCTTTGTGCAGCGTAGCCCGGAAGAGATCGAAGCCGAGCGCAAGCGCGAGATGGACGAACGCCGTGCGGTAGAAAATGCCGCTCGTCAAAAGGCTGAAGAAGAAGCCAAGCGTCGCGCTGAAGAAGATGCGCGCAATCAGCCTGCTGCAAGCCAGCCCGCTTCGGCTGCTGCCGAGCCTGTTGTCGCCGCCGAGCCTGTGCGTGAAGCATCGCCAGCCGCTGCTCCGGCACCGGCAAGCGCAGCGCCTTCTGCCGATGCTCGCAAGCGTGACGAACAACGTCGCCCTGACAAGCCTCGTGCTGACGACCGCAACGCCCGTGGCGGCGACGGCGAGCGTAAAAACGCTCCGCATCGCGCTTCGGTCAAGGAGAAGGCTCCGGCCCCTCGCGTTGCTCCTCGCACTACCGACGAAGAAAGCGACAGCTTCCGTCGCGGTGGCCGTGGCAAGTCCAAGCTGAAGAAGCGCAATGCTCATGGTTTCCAGAGCCCTACCGGCCCGGTCATCCGTGACGTTGCCATTGGCGAGACCATCACTGTCGGCGAATTGTCGGCACAGATGTCGGTCAAGGCTGCGGAAGTCATCAAGTTCATGTTCAAGATGGGCACCCCGGTGACCATCAATCAGGTACTGGATCAGGAAACTGCCCAGTTGATCGCCGAAGAGCTGGGCCACAAGGTCACGCTGGTCAGCGACAACGCCCTGGAAGATTCCCTGGCCGAATCGCTGAAGTTCGAAGGTGAGTCGTTCTCCCGTGCACCGGTTGTGACCGTAATGGGCCACGTCGACCACGGTAAGACCTCGCTGCTCGACTACATTCGTCGTGCCAAGGTTGCAGCTGGCGAAGCCGGCGGCATCACCCAGCACATCGGTGCCTACCACGTTGAAACCGAACGCGGCATGGTCACGTTCCTCGACACCCCTGGTCACGCCGCGTTTACCGCCATGCGTGCCCGTGGTGCCAAGGCAACGGATATCGTGATTCTGGTGGTTGCAGCTGACGACGGCGTGATGCCGCAGACCATCGAAGCTGTTCAGCACGCTGTTGCGGCTGGCGTTCCGCTGGTTGTTGCGGTGAACAAGATCGACAAGCCTGGTGCTGACCTCGATCGTATCCGCAGCGAGCTGTCGGTCCATGGCGTGACGTCCGAAGAGTGGGGCGGTGATACGCCTTTCGTTTCGGTCTCCGCGAAAATGGGTACTGGCGTCGACGAGCTGCTGGAAGCTGTTCTGCTGCAGGCCGAAGTCCTGGAACTCAAGGCAACCCCGTCGGCCCCGGGTCGTGGTGTTGTTGTCGAGTCCCGTCTGGACAAGGGCCGTGGTCCGGTCGCTACTGTTCTGGTTCAGGACGGTACGCTGCGTCAGGGCGACATGGTGCTGGTCGGTTCGAACTTCGGCCGCATCCGCGCCATGCTCGACGAGAACGGCAAGCCGGTCAAAGAAGCAGGTCCTTCGATTCCGGTCGAAATCCTGGGTCTTGACGGTACTCCGGATGCTGGCGACGAAATGTCGGTGCTGGCTGACGAGAAGAAAGCCCGTGAAGTCGCACTGTTCCGCCAGGGCAAGTTCCGCGAGGTCAAACTGGCTCGCGCTCATGCCGGCAAGCTGGAGAACATCTTCGAGAACATGGGTCAGGAAGAGAAGAAGACGCTTAACATCGTCCTCAAGTCCGACGTCCGCGGTTCTCTGGAAGCATTGCAGGGCGCCCTTGGCGGCCTGGGTAACGACGAAGTGCAAGTGCGCGTAGTGGGCGGCGGTGTCGGTGGTATCACCGAGAGCGACGCCAACCTGGCACTGGCCTCCAACGCTGTACTGTTTGGCTTCAACGTGCGTGCCGATGCTGGCGCGCGCAAGATCGTCGAGCAGGAAGGTCTGGACATGCGTTACTACAACGTGATCTACGACATCATCGAAGACGTCAAGAAAGCCCTTACCGGCATGCTTGGCAGCGACGTCCGGGAGAATATCCTGGGTATCGCCGAAGTCCGCGATGTGTTCCGTTCGCCGAAATTCGGCGCGATCGCAGGGTGTATGGTTCTGGAAGGCACTGTCTACCGTAACCGTCCGATTCGTGTTCTGCGCGAAGACATCGTTATCTTTGAAGGCGAGCTGGAATCCCTGCGCCGCTTCAAGGACGACGCTGCCGAAGTACGTGCAGGCATGGAATGCGGTATCGGCGTCAAGAGCTACAACGACGTCAAGGTTGGTGACAAGATCGAAGTCTTCGAGAAGGTCCAAGTGGCTCGCAGCCTCTAAATCGCGAGCTTCAGGAGTCATGGTGGGAGCCTCGCATGCAAATGCCCTGCTTTCCCCATGGGCTCTAAACGCAACGCCCGGTCTGGCAATTGTCAGGCCGGGCGTTTGCCGCTTTCAGACTGTCAGGGTTTGGTCCCGGATCAGTAACAGGTAACAAGCATGGCAAAAGAATACAGCCGTACCCAACGTATCGGCGATCAGATGCAGCGCGAACTGGCGCAGCTGATCCGTCGCGAAATCAAGGACCCGCGTGTGGGTCTGGTCACCATCACCGCCGTAGACGTCAGCCGTGACGTGGGTCATGCGAAGATTTTCATGACCGTCATGGGCCAGGACAGCGCGGAAGAAATCGCGCAGACCATCAAGGTGCTCAACGCTGCCGCAGGCTTCCTGCGCATGCAGTTGGCCCGCGAAATGAAGCTGCGCAGCGTACCGCAACTGCACTTCCACTATGACGAAAGCGTCGTGCGTGGCGCGCATCTCTCGGCACTGATCGAGCGTGCCGTTGCAGAAGACGGTCAGCATCAGGAAGGCCCCGCATCGACGGATGCAAAGCCTGAAAGTACCGAGGAATAAAGAGTGGCTCAGGTCAAGCGTATACGCCGCAATGTCAGCGGGATCATCCTGCTCGACAAGCCACTGGGTTTCACGTCCAACGCCGCTCTGCAAAAGGTTCGCTGGCTGCTCAATGCCGAGAAAGCCGGGCATACCGGCAGCCTTGATCCTCTGGCAACGGGTGTTCTGCCGTTGTGTTTTGGTGAAGCGACCAAGTTCTCTCAGTACCTGCTCGATTCGGACAAGTCCTACGAGACCCTGGCGCAACTGGGCAAGACCACGACCACTGCCGATTCTGAAGGCGAGGTTTTGCTCACGCGTCCGGTGACCGTTGGTCGCGACGATATCGAAGCGGCTCTACCGCATTTTCGCGGACAAATCAGCCAGATACCTCCCATGTACTCGGCCCTCAAGCGTGATGGCCAGCCACTTTACAAGCTGGCGCGTGCAGGGGAAGTAGTGGAGCGCGAGCCCCGTTCTGTTACTATTACGCGCCTGGAATTACTTGATTGCGAAGGCGACACAGCACGTCTGTCCGTCGATTGCAGCAAAGGCACCTATATCCGCACGCTGGTCGAGGATATCGGTGAGAAGCTCGGTTGTGGTGCTTATGTCGCAGAATTGCGTCGTACCCAGGCCGGGCCTTTCACGCTGGCTCAGACAGTGACGCTGGAAGAGCTCGAGCAGGTGCATGCCGATGGCGGCAATGAAGCGGTCGACCGTTTCCTGATGCCATCGGACAGCGGTCTGCTGGACTGGCCGCTGTTGAAGTTTTCGGAACACAGTTCGTTTTACTGGTTGCATGGTCAGCCAGTACGCGCGCCGGACGCACCGAAATTCGGTATGGTTCGCGTGCAGGATCACGAAGGTCGCTTCATCGGTATCGGTGAAGTCGCCGAAGACGGGCGCATTGCGCCGCGTCGCTTGATTCGGTCAGAGTGACCGAAACCAGTCCAGGCGTCGGCTTGCCGGCGAGTGGGGTGGAACGAGGATGGCTGTCAACAGGCACGGTCATACCTCATTTTTTAATACGAGGATCTGTCCTCGGCCTGTTGGAAACGTTTCTCCGGAAGCGCTTCCTTGCACAAAAGGATTGCCCACATGGCACTCAGCGTTGAAGAAAAAGCTCAGATCGTAACCGACTACCAGCAAGCTGTTGGTGACACTGGTTCGCCAGAAGTGCAAGTTGCACTGCTGACCGCCAACATCAACAAACTGCAAGGCCACTTCAAGGCCAACGGTAAGGACCACCACTCGCGTCGTGGTCTGATCCGTATGGTAAACCAGCGTCGCAAGCTGCTGGATTACCTGAAAGGTAAGGACGTTAGCCGTTACAGCGCCCTGATCGGTCGTCTGGGTCTGCGTCGCTAATAACGACGTTGCTAGAGGTTGGTTGTCTGTCACGATCCGTCGGGTTTGCCCGGTGGTTCTGGCAGGCTCCCAGCCTCAAGTTTTATCTGGGCTGTGGAAGGGGCCGATTCCCCACGCTGCCCAAGAATTCGCAAGAAACCAGTTCCCCAAGAGCCACAAAGAAAGGTAGGAAACCGTGAACCCGGTAATCAAAAAGTTTCAGTTCGGTCAATCGACCGTAACCCTCGAGACAGGCCGTATCGCCCGTCAAGCCTCTGGTGCAGTATTGGTCACCGTTGACGACGACGTCAGCGTACTCGTGACTGTGGTCGGCGCCAAACAGGCTGACGCTGGCAAAGGCTTCTTCCCTCTGTCCGTGCACTATCAGGAAAAAACCTACGCTGCCGGCAAGATCCCTGGCGGTTTCTTCAAGCGTGAAGGCCGTCCTTCCGAGAAAGAAACCCTGACTTCGCGCCTGATCGACCGCCCGATCCGCCCGTTGTTTCCAGAAGGCTTCATGAACGAAGTGCAGGTTGTCTGCACCGTCGTCTCCACCAGCAAGAAAACCGATCCGGACATCGCTGCGATGATCGGTACTTCGGCTGCCCTGGCCATCTCCGGTATCCCGTTTGACGGTCCGGTTGGTGCTGCCCGCGTTGCTTTCCACGAAAGCACCGGCTACCTGTTGAACCCGACTTACGAGCAGCTGCAGGCTTCGAGCCTGGACATGGTCGTTGCCGGTACTTCCGAAGCCGTCCTGATGGTTGAATCGGAAGCCAAAGAGCTGACCGAAGACCAGATGCTGGGCGCTGTGCTGTTCGCGCATGACGAGTTCCAGGTCGTGATCAACGCCATCAAGGAACTGGCTGCCGAAGCCGCCAAGCCTACCTGGGCCTGGCAGCCTAAGCCTGAAGCGACTGAACTGCTGAGCGCTATCCGCTCCGAGTTCGGCGAAGCGATCTCCCAGGCTTACACCATCACCGTCAAAGCCGACCGTTATGCGCGTCTGGGCGAGCTGAAAGATCAGATCGTTGCCAAACTGGCTGTGGAAGAAGGCAGCCCGTCTGCCAGCGAAGTCAAAGCCGCTTTCGGTGAAATCGAATACCGCACCGTTCGCGAAAACATCGTTAACGGCAAGCCGCGTATCGATGGCCGTGACACGCGCACCGTACGTCCTCTGAACATCGAAGTCGGTGTTCTGCCAAAGACCCACGGTTCGGCACTGTTCACCCGTGGCGAAACTCAGGCGCTGGTTGTTGCCACGCTGGGTACTGCACGTGACGCACAGCTGCTCGATACGCTCGAAGGCGAGAAAAAAGACCCCTTCATGCTGCACTACAACTTCCCTCCGTTCTCGGTGGGCGAGTGTGGCCGCATGGGCGGCGCAGGTCGTCGTGAAATCGGTCACGGCCGTCTGGCCCGTCGCAGTGTCCAGGCCATGCTGCCAGGCGCAGACGTGTTCCCGTACACCATCCGTGTTGTGTCGGAAATCACCGAGTCCAACGGCTCCAGCTCCATGGCTTCGGTCTGTGGTGCTTCCCTGGCTCTGATGGACGCTGGTGTGCCGATGAAGGCGCCGGTTGCCGGTATCGCCATGGGCCTGGTCAAGGAAGGCGAGAAGTTCGCGATTCTGACCGACATCCTGGGTGACGAAGACCACTTGGGCGACATGGACTTCAAGGTAGCCGGTACCTCCAAAGGTGTTACCGCGCTGCAGATGGACATCAAGATCAAAGGCATCACCGAAGAAATCATGGAGATCGCCCTGGGCCAGGCCCTTGAAGCTCGCCTGAACATCCTCGGTCAGATGAACCAGATCATCGGTCAGTCGCGTAACGAACTGTCGGCCAACGCTCCGACCATGATTGCGATGAAGATCGACACCGACAAGATCCGTGACGTGATCGGCAAGGGTGGCGCAACCATCCGTGCCATCTGCGAAGAGACCAAGGCTTCGATCGACATCGAAGACGACGGCTCGATCAAGATCTTCGGCGAGTCCAAGGAAGCGGCTGAGGCAGCACGTCAGCGCGTTCTGGGTATCACCGCAGAAGCGGAAATCGGCAAGATCTACGTCGGTAAGGTTGAGCGCATCGTCGATTTCGGCGCATTCGTCAACATCCTGCCGGGCAAGGATGGTCTGGTTCACATCTCGATGCTGAGCGATGCTCGCGTAGAGAAAGTGACCGATATCCTCAAGGAAGGTCAGGAAGTCGAAGTACTGGTACTGGACGTGGATAACCGCGGCCGTATCAAGCTGTCGATCAAGGACGTAGCCGCAGCGAAAGCGTCGGGCGTCTGATTGATCTGAGCTGCAGATGAAAAAGGACTCTTCGGAGTCCTTTTTTTATGAGCGCAATTAGAGGCTTACACATGGAGCATGCAAACTGCTCGGTACAAACATGCATCTTGCAAGCCCGGGTTTGGACGAACGGGCAATCTGCACGACTCAGCAAAACAAAGAAAAACATAAGCAATTGATTTTAAAGGCTATTTTAACTGTCTCGTTTTTGGCACACCGCTTGCGATATACCTGTTAACCCTGCCACCACATGCTGGTGCAGATTTTGAGAAAAACAGGAGTTATCGTATGAAGAAGTTCGCTATTGCCGCTGCTACCGCTACTGCCCTGACTCTGACCATGGCCAACGCTGCTTTCGCACAGACCTCGGCTCAAGCGCCAATGGTTCTGGCAGCTAACACCACTACTCAAGAAGTCAAAGAAGACACTTCTGACACCTGGATCACCACCAAAGTCAAAGCTGATCTGCTGACTGAAAAAGGCATCCCAGGTTCGGACATCAAGGTTGAGACCAACAAAGGCGTGGTTTCCCTGTCCTCCATGGTAAAAGTTACCGAAGCTCAGAAAAACACTGCCGTCGCTATCACCAAGAAAATCAAAGGTGTTAAAGACGTATCGGCTGCTGGCCTGAAAGCCGAGTAATCGAATACTGCTCATGAACACCCGCAGTCATTGATTGATGGAAGGTTCATGCGAGGCTACAAGGATGTAGCCATTAAAGGCCCCGACTGAAGAGTCGGGGCCTTTTCTATGGGCGCTACGAAACACATGAAGGGAAGGGGAGCCGGGGGATCAGTTGCGGCGTTTGCTCTCGATGCCTACCAGGCGACCGCCTTCAAAGCGCAGGTACTGATACATGCCGTTATCAGGACCGTAGATCCATTCCTCGATCTTCACGGCTTCTGACCTTCGATAATTACTACTAAAGGTTTCCCGAGTGCCGAGTACTTCCTGGCTGACCGGTTCGCCGCATTTCTGCTGGACCTCGAACGTCCGGTCGCCGGTGCTGACCAGCTGGCTGCCGCAACGCAGGGTCGAGGTGGCATACGCTGATGCGACAACTGACCCGGCCATGGCGGCGAGGGTCAGGTTGATCAGCCGTTTGATTCGGGTGTGTGCCAATGGCTTCATTCGCTGTCGAGGTGGAGGGGGCTGATGACTTTACCATCCGGTTGGGCCTGACCCAGTTGCGCGTCGACGAAGTACACGCGAGCGTCTTCTAGCTTGCCCTTGTCCACCAGGTAATCCTTGATGCTGCTGGCTCTGCTCTGGCCCAGTTCGCGCAGCAGCACCTCATTGCTGCTCCAGAACTTGAGTACGGCGGCACGCATCTGGGCAGCACGCTGCTCCTTGCCCAGACTGGCCCACTCAGCGGGCGGTTGCTGTTTCAGGCGTGTCCTGTAGATACCTTCGAGCATAGGCGCCTTTTCCTCTTCCGGGACCTCTATCAAACCGGCCCTGGCTGGAACCTTGTCGCCGCGCCGCTGGAGGATCTTGTAGTACGTGTACTGGTATTCGCGTTCCAGTCTTTGCTGAGCGATCAATGGACCGTCACTGCTGGCGGCGCTGGTGCCTTCGATCTCCAGCTTCAGGTCCGGACGTTCCTTGAGCGCCACCGAGAGCTTGTCCAGGGCATTTTGCGCCTCTGCCGACAAGTCACTGGAGCCTGGCGCGAAACTTACGCTGCCGAGGTCCTCGGAGCTTCCACCGGCAACCAGCCCGCCGAGCATCTTGAACGGGGCCTGTGCTGCACGCAGCACCAGGTTACGCAGGGTCTGCCAGACAATCGGCATGACGCTGAACTGCGGGTTGTTCAAGTCGCCTTCGATGGGCAGCTCCAGGGAAATGCGCCCCTGGGTATCCTTGAGCAGCGCGACCGCCAGACGAATAGGCAGGTCCAGCGCATCCGGGCTGTCGACCCGTTCACCCAGCTGCAGCTGCTCCACCAGCACCTTGTTCTGGGCCTTGAGCTGGCCCTTGGTAATCAGGTAGTGCAGGTCGAGATTGAGCCGGCCCTTGCGGATCCGGAAACCTGCGAACTTGCCGGAGTAGGGGGTCAGGTTGGTCAACTCGACGCGCTTGAAGCTGGTGGTGATATCCAGACTGGCCATCGGGTCGAACGGGTTGAGGCTGCCCTTGATGGTGACCGGCGCATAGCGGTCGACCTTGCCCTCGATATTCACGGGGGCCGGTGTAGGCTTGCGATTGTCGATGGTGCCGATACGCCCATTGAGTTGCTGCACGGCGGTGGCGAAGTTGGGGGTCAGGGTCATGTCGGCAAAGTTTGCCGAGCCATCGTTGATATTCACTTCACCCACGTAGATCGCCAGCGGGTTTTCCTTCTTGCCTGCCGCTTGCGTTCTGGCTGCCTTTGGCTGGCTGGCGGTTTTGCCGGCAGCCGCATCGGCTGGCTGCGGGATCAATAGATCATCGATGTTGGTGGTCCGGTCCTCATTGATCATGAAGCGCGCGTAGGGCTGATCCATGTTCACTTTGGCAATCGACAGGCCCTGGCCGTGCTGGTAGTCCAGCCCCTCGAGCGCCAATTGCTGCCACTTCAGGAAGTCGCGCTGCTTGAGCGTATCCAGCGTGTGCAACTGATTGACCTGTGCTTTACCGGTGACGCTGAACGCCAGTGGCTCGGTGCTTTTCAGGTCGACCGCCAGATCGCTGCCGAGCATGCCACTGCGCAGCTCCAGACGAATGAACGGGCTGATGTAGGCCTGAGCGAGGCGCAGGTCGATGTCGCGGGTGGTTACGTTGAGTCGTGCGCTGACCGGGTTGAGGTTCACGTCACCGGCGGCAGTGAGATTGCCCTGTTTGCCCAGCCCGGTATCCAGCTTGAGCGTGAAGGGCGCCTTGTTCAGGCTGTCGAAGTTCTGGATGTCCAGATTCAGTGGGCCAACGTCCAGCGCGACCGGCTCTTGAGGTACGCGATCTGCCAGATGGACCATGTAGTTGCGCAACTGCACATCCCGCAACAGGACTTGCCAGGGCTTGCTCTGCGCCACGGGTTGATCGCTGGCTTTGGCTGAGGCCTCGGTGGCAGGCGCCGGCTCGGCGGCTTTTTCGTCCACCGCTGGCGTGTGCGTTGCTGCGGGCTTGCCAGGTTGGCTGGCAAACAGTTTTTGCCAGTCCAGTTGCCCGTCGGTTTCACGTGCGGCCCAGGTTTCCAGCTTCTGGCTGCGGACCTTGCCTACGGTAACCAGCTGCTTTGCGAGGTCGACCGATGTTTCGCTGACGTCCAGGCATTGCAGGCGTACCAACGGGCGACCGTCGGGAGCGTTGAGCGCGAAAGGCGCGACACTGGCCGAGACGTTGGTCAACTTGAGTTCGGTCTTCTTGGACAGGTTCAGTGTGTAGGCCGTGCTGAAATTCAGCACGCCGTCCTCAAGCGCCAGCGGCAAGGCATCACGTACGTAAGGCCACCACAGTTTCATCTTGCTGTCGGTGACCTTCAGCGTGCCCTCGGAGGTGATCGGGATCAGGCTGATGCGGCCGACCCAGTCGATCTGCCCACCGTCCGGACCCGCCGCGACCAGGGTCATGTCGGCATTGTCTTCAGGCAGTGTGCTGAGGTTCTTGAGCTCGAAATCCAGCGCGTCGTAGAGAAACTCGATGGGCTGGCTGGGGCGCAGGTCCTGGAAGTGAACGTAGCCTCCCGCCAGTTTGATTTCGTCGATACGCAGCGGGAATGGCTTGGTGGCGGGTTCGTCCTTTGTCGGTTCGCTGGCGGGCAGCTTGAACAGCTGTGCCAGATTGAGCTTGCCCTGTTTGTCGAACAGCAACTCGGTGCGTGGTTTGATCAGCTCGACGCGTTGCAGATGCAGGGCCCGCGTCCAAAGGCTGTTGATTTGCAGATTGGCATAAAGCTTTTCAAACGCCACCTGCTCCTTGCCTGGCGTGCCGATGTTCAGGCCCCAGAGCGTCAGCTCCAGCGTGAAGGGGTTGAATTCCAGGCGTTCGAGCTTTGCCGGCACTGTGGCGTAATTGGCCAGTTGCTGGTTCGCGATCCGCAGAGCGACGCCGGGAAGAATGAAAAAACCCAGCAAACTGTAGAGCGCGATCACAGCCAGCAGGGAGCCAAGTGTGCGTTTCAATCCTCTGGACATGGGCAGCGGCGTCTCTCTCTTTTGGAAGCCCTTGGAGTATGGCATGCCTGTTCGGTTCCGAAGGCACTGCCGTCGCGGCTTGTAGGAACTTTCCGGTTGTACGTTAAGCTATCGAGCGCCGGATCAGAGTTGCAGAATCAGCGTTTTCAGCGGCGGTTGATTGTCCTGAGACGGGAAGTCTGCAGCGGGACGCATCTCCTGGCAGTCGCGCACCGGACGCCCGGCCTTGGTGGCACAGCGCAGTACCTGCTCACGCCAGTCCTGCATGCTGACTTTCGCCAGATTGTTGCAGCAGATCAGCACGCCATCGTCTGCCGTGGTCAACAGCGCAGGTTTGAGCAGGCTTTGATAGTCGCGCAGCAGGTCAACGGTGCCGAACGCGCTCTTGGCCCATGCGGGTGGATCAAGCAGGACCAGATCATATTGGCGCTGTTGCAGTTTCACGTAGCTGGGCAATTGCTGGCTGCGGCGTGCGGCAATGGGCAGCCCGGCCAACTGGCGGATTGCCGGAAAATAATCCGACTGGATGAATTGCATCGGCGGCAGTTGCGGATTGAGCGCGCCATTCTCGCGACCCACCGCCAGATTGCCTTCGGCGAAGTCCAGATTGCACACTTCACTCGCGCCACCGGCCGCAGCACTGAGGCCGACGCCGCAGGTGTAGGCGAACAGATTCAGCACGCTTTTCCCGGCGCTGTGCTGCTTGACCCAGCCGCGGGCGTTGCGCAGGTCGAGAAACAACAGCGGGTCCTGGCCTGCATGCCGGCCGCGGACCCGGTAATTGAGCCCCCATTCGTGGCCGACATGATCGGCCAGAGCCGCTTCTTCAGCCTTGTACACGGTGTCATGGCGATCCACGCGCGAGTTGCCTTGCGAGCGATCGTTATAGACCAGCAGGGTATCCAGGCCCAGACGCGTGTTGGCCTGTTCATGCAGCGCCAGCAGGGCATCGCGATCCAGGCGGGTATGAAAGCTCTGCACCAGCAATTGCGGGCCGTAGCGGTCGATGGTCAGCCCGCTGGCGCCCTCCTGGCTGCCGTGAAACAGTCGATAGCAGTCCGTCCCCTGCCCATGCAATTGGTCAAGCAACGCCTGGCGATTATCGAGGGCGACGCTGAGCGCCTGATTCAAGGAAGACATGCTGAGCGCCTCGGGCTGGAATAAGGCGCGGGAGTTTACCAGTTACCGGACGCCGGGGGTTTTTGAAGTCTGCCATGCGCTTGATCTCCTGCGTTGTCATACAGCGCCAATATTCCCCTGTTACGGTGCTTTTTTGCCTGTCAGCGAGGGGATAACCGTGAGCCAGTTCGATCTCAAGCGTCGCCGTGTCATCCAGGCCGTTGGAACGGTAGGTGCCGGTCTGCTGTTACCGGGTGTTGCACCGGCGGTCATCGCCTCGGTGCAGGATCGTCCGAAGATGATGGATGGCGTGCAGTCCGGCGATGTGTTCGGCGACAAGGCGATCGTCTGGAGCCGAAGCGACCGGCCTTCGCGCATGGTCGTCGAGTGGGACACGCGCAGCATGTTCACCCAGCCACGCCGCGTGGTGTCGGCGCTGGCCGATCAGCGTAGCGACTTTACCGCGCGGGTCGAGTTGAGCGGGCTGCCGGTCGATCAGGCGATTTTCTACCGGGTGTCTTTCGAGGATGCGCAGAGCGGTGTCGTCAGTGAACCGTGGTTCGGCCATTTGCGGAGCACACCGCAGCAGCGCCGCGACATCCGCTTCGTCTGGAGCGGCGATACGGTCGGGCAGGGCTTTGGCATCAACCCCGATATTGGCGGCATGCGTATTTATGAAGCCATGCGTTTGCGCTTGCCGGACTTTTTTATCCACAGCGGTGACACCATCTACGCCGACAGCCCGGTGCCGGAGCAGCTCACCACGGAGGACGGGCGTATCTGGCGCAACATCACCACCGAGGCCAAGAGCAAGGTGGCGGAGACCCTTGACGAATACCGGGGCAATTACCGCTACAACCTGATGGATGAAAACCTGCGTCGCTTCAACGCCGAAGTACCGCAGATCTGGCAGTGGGATGATCACGAAGTCACCAACAACTGGTCGCCCAGCAAACAGCTCGATGATCGCTACAAGGTCAAGGACATCAGCCTGCTGTCCTCGCGTGCCCGCCAGGCTTATCTGGAATACGCGCCATTACGCTTGCAGGAAGCCGACAACGGCGGACGCATTTATCGCAAGATCCCTTACGGTCCGATGCTCGACGTCTTCGTCCTCGACATGCGCAGCTATCGCGCCGGCAACGATGCCAACCTGGCTGACAAACCGGGTCCGACCACTGCGTTTCTGGGCCGTGAGCAACTGGACTGGCTCAAGCGCGAGCTCAATGCGTCGCGCGCGCAGTGGAAAGTCATCGCGGCGGACATGCCCATCGGCCTGGGCGTTCCGGATGGTGAGGTCAGCCCCGGCGTACAGCGTTGGGAGGCCATCGCCAACGGCAATGACGGGCCGGCGTCGGGGCGCGAGCTGGAGGTCGCCGAATTGCTGGCGTACCTGCGCGCGCAGAAGATTCGCGATTGTGTCTGGCTGACGGCCGACGTGCATTACTGCGCTGCGCATCATTACCAGCCGGATCTGGCCGTGTTTCAGGACTTCGACCCGTTTTGGGAGTTCGTCGCCGGGCCTTTGAATGCCGGTAGCTATGGTCCCAATGTGCTGGACAAGACCTTTGGCCCCGAGCTGGTGTTCCAGAAGGCGCCTCCTGCGCAGAACACCTCGCCATTTGCGGGTTTTCAGTTCTTTGGTGAAGTGAATATCGACGGGCAGACCGGTGAGATGACCGTGACGCTGCGCGATCTCGACGGGGTCTCGGTCTTCGAGCGCAAGCTCCAGCCTGAGAAGGCAGTCAGCCGCATCGTCTGATAAACAACCGCTGTGGCGGGTTGATCAGGGCTTCGGAAATTCCGTGCAACATGCTTGTCGTCGGTGGCCTATCATGAGCTACCTAACGACGGGACCGGATGCGTTGCATGCTGGCTATTTTTCTCGAAACCCTGAACATCACCGCCCCGGTGTTTGCCATGCTGTTTCTGGGCGTGTTCCTCAGGCGTATCGGCGCGATCAATGATGGTTTCATCGTTGCGGCTTCCGGGCTGGTGTTCAACGTCACCATGCCTGCGTTGCTGTTTCTGGGCATTATTCACGCCGACCTGCGCACCGCATTGCAGCCCAAACTGCTGATTTTTTTCAGCGTTGCGACGCTCCTGAGTTTCGCGTTCGCCTGGGGATGGGCGATCTGGCGTTGCCCGTACGAAGAGCGCGGGATCTACGTCCAAGGCGCGTTTCGTGGCAATAACGGGGTCATCGGTCTGGCCCTGGCGGCCAGCATGTACGGGCCTGATGGCATTTCACTGGGCGCCATTCTCGCCGCGTTGGTCATCGTCTTTTACAACACGTTATCGACGGTGGTATTGGCGGTTTACAGCCCGGTGATCAAGTCCGACCCCTGGAGCATCTTCAAAAGCGTGCTGGCCAACCCGCTGATCATCAGTGTGATCATCGCCTCGCCCTTCGCTTACTTCGCCATCGGCTTGCCCAAATGGCTGGAAACCTCCGGCAGCTATCTTGCCCAGATGACCCTGCCGCTGGCACTGATCTGCATCGGTGGCACGCTGTCGCTGGCGTCGTTGCGCAAGAGTGGAAAACTGGCTGTCAGCGCCAGCGTCATGAAGATGGTCACGCTGCCAGTGCTGTGCACGCTGGCCGCCTGGCTGGCCGGTTTTCGCGGCGCTGAACTGGGGATTCTGTTCCTGTATTTCGGCAGCCCGACAGCGGCTGCCAGCTACATCATGGCGCGCACGGCCAACGGCAATTACGAGCTGGCCGCTGCGATCATCGTCATCACCACGCTGGCTGCCGCGGTCACGACCAACGTGGGGATTTTCATCCTGCAATGGGGCGGCTGGATCTAATCGGTTTTGACGTAGCTGTCGATCACTTCCTGGGCCGCCCGAAACGCATCGATGGCCGCTGGCACGCCGGCGTACACCGCGCAGTGCAGCAGGGCTTCGCGAATCTCCTCGACCGTGCAGCCATTGTTCAGTGCGCCACGAACGTGGCCCTTCAGTTCTTGCGGGCATTTCAGGGCGGTGAGGGCGGCCAGGGTGATCAGGCTGCGGGTTTTCAGCGGCAGACCTTCGCGACTCCAGACGCTGCCCCACGCGTGCTCGTTGACGAAATCCTGCAGCGGCTGGCTGAAATCGGTGGCGTTCCCCAGCGCACGGTCGACGAAGACATCGCCCATCACCTGGCGACGGATCTGTTCGCCATCGCTGATCGTTTTGTCTGTCATGGCCTTGCTCCTTGTATCGATGCGGGTTGGAGGTCAGTGCTGGCGTCGCCACGCGCGGATCGTGCCCCAGACAACCACGGTACCCAGCACAGGCAACACCAGCGTGAGCATTTTGCTTTCAAGCCGTTCGGCCAGCGCCATGCCGGTGCTGATCGACAGGATATGCAGCCCGTAGGTCAGGTACAACGACAGCAGAAACAGGCCTTCCAGACGGTCTATCCGGTATCCGGAATAGAACAGCGGCACGCACAACAGCGAGACGCCGAGCATGATCGGCAGGTCGAACACCAGCGCATTTGGCGAGATCGTCAGCGGCACCGGGGCGATCAGTGCGGTCAGCCCCAGTACGCCCAGCAGGTTGAACAGGTTGCTGCCGATGACGTTACCCACGGCAATATCGCGTTCACCACGGAACGCTGCGATCAGCGAGGTCATCAGTGCCGGCAATGATGTGCCGATGGCAATGATGGTCAGGCCGACGATGCGTTCGGAAAGCCCCAGGTGGATGGCAATCACCACTGAAGCGTCGACCAGCAGGTGTCCGCCAGCGGTCAGCAGCAGCAAGCCCGTGGCAAGCATGAGCATGCGTGTGAAGGTACGAGGTTTTTCGGCTGTCTCGGCATGCCCGTGGCGCGGCGCATGACCACCCTGACGGATGATGATAATCAGGCAGGCCAGCAACCCGGCAAGCAGCAGTGCGCCGTCCAGTTTGCTGAATTCGCCGTTCCACGAAAGACCGATAGCCAGCAGACAGGCACCGATCATCAACGGAATATCGATGTGCAGTACCTGACGGGCAACGCGTAGAGGAATGATCAGCGCGCAGAGGCCAAGGATCACCAGTACATTGAAAATGTTGCCGCCGATGACACTGCCCACGGCGATGTCGGTGTTATCGGCAAACGCGGCTTGCAGGCTGACTGCCATCTGCGGCGCACTGGTGCCCATCGCCACGACGGTCAGACCGACGATCAGTGGCCGGACCTTGAAAATCGCCGCCAGATGTACCGCTGCACGCACTGACAGTTCCGCCCCGATCAGCAGCAATAACAAGCCGCTGAGCATTTGGATAAGCGCGGGGGCGGGCAGGGCCGATAGCTGGAGAATACGAGTGTCCTTGTCGGAGGTGATCGGAGGTTGGGGTTAATCCAGGGCCTGCACGCGGACTGGCGCTGTCCCGCTGCGCAGCATACCCAGTTGTTTGGCCGCTTCGCGAGAGACATCGATCAGACGGCCGCGCGTGTGAGGGCCGCGATCATTGACGCGTACGACTACCGACCTATCGTTGTCCAGGTTGGTGACCTTGACGCGCGTGCCGAAAGGCAGTTGTCGGTGCGCAGCGGTCAGCGCATTCTGATTGAACGGTTCGCCGCTGGCAGTGCGGTTGCCATGATGGCGGGCGCCGTAATAGGCGGCGGTGCCGGTCTCGTCGTAACCATGGGGGTCGATGATGTGATTGGCGCACCCTGCCAGTAAGGTCAGCAGGCTGCAGGCAAAAATAAGGCGGCGCATGGGGTGGGTTCCTGAGTGCCGGAGTAGTTGTGGTTGACGCTCGTGCCAATCCTCCATGCTGGCATGCATTTCGTGACGTTCCGCGTACTCAACAGCGGACGCAGAGCGTCCGGAACTGCATTCCCACGCGGAGCGCTCAACGTTATACATAAGTCATGAAGAGCCCAGAAGGCGGGGTCTTTGACCGCAATCGCGGTGAATAAAGATCTCCGTGGGAGTGAGCTTGCTCACGAAGACCTTGGTCCAAACGCCCTGTCTCTAGAGGCTGTACCGGCCTATTCGCGAGTAAGCTCGCTCCCACAAGACTCGTGTATAACGCTGATCGCATAGCATGGGAACGTGAGTGACGAGGATCAGCCCTCCAGCTTGGTCTTCAGCAGTTCGTTGACCTGCTGCGGGTTGGCTTTGCCTTTGGAAGCTTTCATCGCCTGACCAACGAAGAAACCGAACATCTTGCCGCGCTTGGCTTCATCGGCGGCGCGATATTGTTCGACCTGCTCCGCGTTGGCTGCCAGCACCTCGTCGAGCATCGATTCAATGGCACCGCTGTCGGTGACCTGCTTCAGGCCGCGCTTTTCGATGATTTCATCGGCGCTGCCTTCAGCATTGGCCATCGCCTCGAAGACCATTTTCGCGATCTTGCCGGAAATGGTGTTGTCGGTGATGCGCTTGAGCATGCCGCCCAACTGCTCGGCACTGACCGGCGACTGGTCGATCTCCAGGCCCTGCTTGTTGAGCAGGCTGCCCAGCTCGACCATGACCCAGTTGGCTGCCAGTTTGGCGTCACCACTGATGCTCACCACCTGTTCGAAGTAGTCAGCCTGCTCGCGGCTCGAAGCCAGCACGCTGGCGTCGTAGGTCGAGAGGCCGAACTGGCTCTGGAAGCGTTCGCGTTTCTGTGGTGGCAGCTCCGGCAAGGTGGCGCGGGTTTCTTCGAGGAAAGAATCCTCGATGATCACCGGCAACAGATCCGGGTCGGGGAAGTAACGGTAGTCGTTGGCTTCCTCCTTGCTGCGCATGGCGCGGGTTTCGTTGGTGTTCGGGTCATACAGGCGCGTTTGCTGGATAACCTTGCCACCGTCTTCGATCAGATCGATCTGGCGCTGAATCTCGCTGTTGATCGCCTTTTCTATAAAGCGGAACGAGTTGACGTTCTTGATCTCGCAGCGCGTGCCGAACTCGACCTGGCCCTTCGGACGAATCGATACGTTGCAGTCGCAGCGCAGCGAACCTTCGGCCATGTTGCCATCACAGATGCCCAGGTAGCGCACGATCGCGTGGATGGCCTTGACGTAAGCCACGGCTTCCTTGGCGCTGCGCATGTCCGGCTCGGAAACGATCTCCAGTAGCGGCGTGCCAGCACGGTTCAGGTCGATACCGGTCATGCCCTGGAAGTCTTCGTGCAGGCTTTTGCCTGCATCCTCTTCCAGGTGCGCACGGGTGATGCCGATGCGCTTGACCGTGCCGTCTTCAAGGGGGATGTCCAGGTGGCCCTTGCCGACGATCGGCAGCTCCATCTGGCTGATCTGATAGCCCTTGGGCAAGTCCGGGTAGAAGTAGTTCTTGCGGGCGAACACGTTGTGCTGGCCGATTTCGGCGTTGACGGCCAGGCCGAACTTGACGGCCATGCGCACGGCTTCCTTGTTCAGCACCGGCAATACGCCAGGCATGCCCAGATCGACGAGGCTGGCCTGCGTGTTGGGCTCGGAGCCGAACGTGGTCGCGCTACCGGAAAAAATCTTTGATTGGGTCGAAAGCTGGGTATGAATCTCCAGCCCGATGACGACTTCCCATTGCATGTGTTTCTCCTCAGAAGCCTTCAGGTGCGCGAGTGTGCCAGTCGGTGACTTGCTGATACTGATGCGCCACATTCAAGAGACGGCCTTCCTGGAAATACGGAGCGAGCAGCTGCACGCCGACCGGTAGACCGTCGACGAAGCCTGCAGGCATGGACAAGCCGGGCAGGCCCGCCAGGTTGGCGGTGATGGTGTAGAAGTCTTCCAGGTATTCGGCAATCGGATCGTTGGTCTTGGCGCCGATCTTCCAGGCCGGGTTGGGCGTGGTCGGGCCGAGAATCACGTCGACATCGGCGAACGCGCTCATGAAGTCGTTCTTGATCAGGCGACGGATTTTCTGCGCCTGCAGGTAATAGGCGTCGTAGTAACCCGCCGACAGCGCGTAGGCGCCGACCATGATGCGTCGCTGGACTTCCGGGCCGAAGCCTTCGGCGCGCGAGCGCTTGTACAGGTCGGTCAGGTCTTTCGGGTCTTCGCAGCGGTAGCCGAAACGCACGCCGTCAAAGCGCGACAGGTTGGACGAGGCTTCAGCCGGGGCGATGACGTAGTAGGCCGGGATCGCGTGCTGAAGGTTCGGCAGGCTGATTTCCTTGACGATCGCGCCGAGCTTTTCCAGCTCCTTGACGCTTTCATGCACCAGCTGCGCGATGCGCGGGTCCAGACCTGCGCTGAAATACTCTTTCGGCACACCGATACGCAGGCCCTTGAGCGAGGTATTGAGGCTGGCGGAGTAGTCCGGAACCGGCTCGTCGATACTGGTCGAGTCCTGCGGATCGAAACCGGCCATGCCTTGCAGCAGCAGTGCGCAGTCTTCGGCCGTGCGTGCCATCGGCCCCGCCTGATCGAGGCTGGAGGCGTAGGCAATCATGCCCCAGCGCGATACGCGGCCGTAGGTCGGCTTGAGGCCCGTGAGGTTGGTCAGTGCCGCAGGCTGGCGAATCGAGCCGCCCGTGTCGGTGCCGGTCGCGGCGGGCAACAGGCGTGCAGCGACAGCGGCTGCCGAACCACCGGAAGAACCGCCAGGAACGCATTCCAGGTTCCACGGGTTTTTCACCGCGCCGTAATGGCTGGATTCGTTGGCCGAACCCATGGCGAATTCGTCCATGTTGGTCTTGCCCAGTGTCACAGTACCGGCCGATGCCAGACGCGAAACGACCGTGGCGTCGTACGGTGCCTTGAAATTGTCGAGCATCAGCGAGCCGCAACTGGTGCGGATGCCCTGGGTGCAGAACAGGTCCTTGTGCGCCAGCGGAGCGCCGAGCAGCGGGCCGTTTTCACCAGCGGCGCGGCGCGCGTCTGCCGCCTGCGCCTGGGTGATGGCCAGGTCTTCGGTGAGGCTGATGAAGCTGTTGAGCTGCGGGTCGAGCGTCGCGATGCGCGACAGCAGAACGCGAGTCAGCTCTTCGGAAGAAAACTTTTTATCGGCGAGTCCGCGAGCGATCTCGGCCAGAGTCATTTGATGCATGCAGGCGCTTTCCCTTACTCGATGACTTTCGGAACCAGATAGAGGCCGTCTTGGACCGCTGGTGCGATGGCTTGGTAAGTGTCACGACGATTTCGCTCGGTGACGGCGTCTTCGCGCAGGCGCTGGGTGGCTTCCAGCGGGTGAGCCAGCGGCTCGATGCCAGTGGTGTCGACTGCTTGCATCTGATCGACCAGCCCAAGAATGCTGTTAAGTGCTTCGGTGGTACGCGGGATATCGGCGTCATTGAGACCCAGTCGGGCCAGATGAGCGATCTTTTCCACGTCGGAGCGTTCAAGCGCCATGGGGTATCTCCAGTGGAATGCTTATGGATTTGCTTTGTTGCCAATTGCGGAACACTATCGCGTTATTACTGTCTCAAGCCGCTAACGTCGAGGGTGGTGTTCGGAAAACCGCCAATTTAGCATATTGGCTCCTTGCCCAAAATCCCTGTCGTTGTTAGAGTTTGCCGCACTTTTTTTACCACGCGTTCCCTAGGGTCCCTTTCCCATGTTCAAGAAACTGCGTGGCATGTTTTCCAGTGATCTATCCATCGACCTGGGCACTGCCAACACCCTTATTTACGTGCGTGAGCGCGGTATCGTTCTGAATGAACCCTCTGTCGTTGCCATTCGTACTCACGGCAACCAGAAGAGTGTCGTGGCCGTCGGTACCGAAGCCAAGCGCATGCTGGGCCGTACTCCAGGCAACATCGCAGCCATTCGTCCAATGAAAGACGGCGTTATCGCCGACTTCAGCGTCTGCGAAAAAATGTTGCAGTACTTCATCAACAAGGTTCATGAAAACAGCTTTCTGCAGCCCAGCCCTCGTGTGCTGATCTGCGTTCCGTGCAAATCCACCCAGGTTGAGCGTCGCGCGATTCGCGAGTCGGCCCTGGGTGCAGGCGCACGCGAAGTCTTCCTGATCGAAGAGCCGATGGCCGCAGCAATCGGTGCCGGTCTGCCGGTGGAAGAAGCTCGCGGCTCGATGGTTGTCGACATCGGCGGCGGCACCACCGAAATCGCCCTGATCTCCCTGAACGGTGTGGTGTATGCCGAATCCGTACGGGTTGGCGGTGACCGTTTCGACGAAGCGATCATCACCTATGTGCGCCGCAACTACGGCAGCCTGATCGGCGAATCCACTGCCGAGCGCATCAAGCAGGAAATCGGTACTGCCTATCCGGGCGGTGAAGTGCGCGAAGTCGACGTCCGTGGCCGTAACCTGGCTGAAGGCGTTCCGCGTGCGTTCACGCTGAACTCCAACGAAGTACTCGAAGCACTGCAGGAGTCGCTGGCGACCATCGTTCAGGCGGTCAAGAGCGCTCTGGAGCAATCGCCTCCGGAACTGGCCTCGGACATCGCCGAGCGTGGTCTGGTCCTGACCGGTGGTGGTGCGCTGCTGCGTGATCTGGACAAGTTGTTGGCGCAGGAAACCGGTCTGCCGGTCATCGTTGCCGAAGATCCGCTGACCTGTGTAGCGCGTGGCGGTGGCCGTGCGCTGGAAATGATGGATAAGCACACCATGGATCTGCTCTCCAGCGAATAATTCGCCGGGGTGCCTTTCACGGAGTCTTTTGTATGCAGGTAGCGGATATGCTACCTGTATGCTTCAGGCTGACGCCGAAACAGGGTGCCTATCTCTTTCATTTGTCCGGGCCGGTTACATACCGCATGAATAATTGCCAATCGAAGTTCGATCCAACGATCGCATGCCCCGGAGGAGCGGCCCATTAAACCGCTTTTCTCAAAAGGCCCTTCGCTGGGCGTACGTCTGCTGGTGCTCGCCGTTCTGTCGGTTGCGTTGATGGTTGTCGACGCCCGCTTTACGATCCTCAAGCCCGTGCGCAGCCAGATGTCGATGGTGCTCATGCAGTCCTACTGGATCGTCGACCTGCCACAGCGTCTGTATCAAGGCGTCGCCAGTCAGTTCGGCAGCCGCACAGAGCTGATCGCCGAAAACGAAAAACTCAAGACCGAAGCCCTGCTCCTGCAAGGTCGCCTGCAAAAGCTGGCGGCACTGACCGAGCAGAACGTCCGGCTGCGTGAGTTGCTGAACTCCTCGGCGCTGGTCAACGAAAAAGTCGAGGTCGCCGAGCTGATCGGCATGGACCCGAACCCCTTCACCCATCGCATCATCATCAACAAGGGCGAACGCGACGGCGTGGTGCTCGGTCAGCCTGTGCTCGATGCACGCGGCCTGATGGGGCAGGTGGTCGAGTTGATGCCCTATACCTCACGCGTCTTGTTGCTGACCGACACCACCCACAGCATCCCGGTGCAGGTCAACCGCAACGGTCTGCGTGCCATCGCCAGCGGCACCGGTAATCCGGAACGTCTGGAGCTTCGGCATGTGGCGGACACCGCAGACATCAAGGAAGGCGACCTGCTGGTTAGCTCGGGCCTTGGCCAGCGATTCCCGGCCGGCTACCCGGTGGCAACGGTCAAGGAAGTGATTCACGACTCCGGCCAGCCGTTCGCGATCGTTCGGGCAGTGCCCACCGCTGCGTTGAATCGCAGTCGCTATCTGTTGCTGGTGTTCTCTGACGGCCGCTCGCCGGAAGAGCGCGCTGCCGATGCGGCGCAAGCGCAGGAATCCCTCGACAAGGGCATCGAGCCTTCCGTGATGGCGACGTTGCCTCCGCCGACACCCGCCTTCCCGATGTGGCCACAGGCAGTCGTTCCGGTCTTTCCGGGCAGTACGCTGACGCACAAGCCGGCGGCGCAATCGACAACCCCTGCACCGGCGGCAACGCCTGCGACACCGGCAAGACCTGCCTCCCGGCCTGCGGCGTCACAGCCGCCTGCCTCAAGATCTTCCACCGCTCGGGAGCCTATCGATGGTTAGTCATGTTTCCGGGCGCAATGGCTGGGTGGTCTGGCTGACGTTTGCGATCGGTCTGTTGCTGAGCGTTTCGCCGCTGCCGCAATTCATGGAAATTTTCCGCCCGCTGTGGCTGGCCCTGCTGCTGACCTTCTGGGTTCTGGCGCTGCCGCACAAATACGGTATGACCACCGCGTGGATACTGGGCCTGATGGAGGATGTGCTGTACGGCACACTGCTCGGCCAGAATGCCCTGATCCTCAGCCTGATTACCTTTTTGGTGATGTCCCTGCAGCAGCGCCTGCGCATGTTTCCCATGTGGCAACAGTGCCTGGTGCTGTTGGTGGTATTCGGTCTGGCGCAGCTTGCGCAACTCTGGCTGAGCGCATTGACCGGCAACCGTCAGCCTACGCTGGCGCTGGTGCTGCCCGCGTTGGTCAGCGCTCTGTTGTGGCCCTGGATCAGTTATGGCCTGCGTGGATTGCGCAAACGTTTGAAAATCAATTAAGCGCAAGGTGAGCGCGACGCCCCGCTGCGTCCCTCGCGCTCACCCGCACAGACACGGAGATGTCCTTATGCCCTCGCTTTATCTGGCTTCTGGCTCGCCGCGCCGCCGCGAACTTCTGACTCAGATCGGTGTGCCGTTTACCGTACTGAGCGCTCAGATCGACGAAACCCCCTTCGACCATGAAACCCCCGCTGCCTATGTCGAGCGTCTTGCGCTGGGCAAGGCTCAGGCCGGGCTGTCCGTGCTGCCAGCCGAACACCAGGCCTGCGTGATGGGGGCCGACACGGCGGTGGTGCTCGATGGACGCATTCTTGGCAAGCCGGTCGATGAGTCAGATGCCTTGGCGATGTTGATGGCCCTGTCCGGGCGCGAGCATGACGTGCTGACGGCTGTCGCGCTCAGTGATCGGCAACGCAGCGAAACCCGTATTGTTACCAGTCGTGTGCGCTTTCGCCCGATTCAAACCCATGAAGCCCACGCCTACTGGACCAGTGGCGAGCCCGCCGACAAGGCCGGCGGCTATGCCATCCAGGGGTTGGCAGCGATTTTCGTCGAGGGTCTGCAAGGCAGCTATTCTGGGGTGGTGGGGCTGCCCCTGTGCGAAACCGCAGAACTGCTCGGCCATTTCGGCATACCCTGCTGGCAATGCCTGGAAGGTGACAAGTCATGAGTGAAGAGATTCTGATCAACATCACGCCGATGGAATCGCGCGTGGCAGTGGTGGAAAACGGGGTTCTGCAAGAGGTGCACGTCGAGCGCACCCAACGTCGCGGCATTGTCGGCAATATCTACAAAGGCAAGGTTGTGCGGGTGCTTCCCGGCATGCAGGCGGCGTTCATCGACATTGGTCTGGACCGCGCGGCGTTCATTCATGCGTCGGAAATCTCCATGCGGGAAGGGCCAGCGGTCGAGAGCATTGCGTCGCTGGTACATGATGGCCAGAGCCTTGTCGTGCAAGTCACCAAAGACCCGATCGGCAGCAAGGGCGCACGGCTGACCACGCAACTCTCCATTCCGTCACGTTATCTGGTGTACATGCCGCGCACTGCGCATGTGGGCATCTCGCTGAAAATCGAGGACGAAGCCGAGCGCGAACGACTCAAGAAAGTGGTCAGCGATTGTGTTGCCCAGGAAGGTATCAAGGAAGCCGGAGGTTTCATTCTGCGCACCGCTGCGGAAGGCGCCGGTGCCGACGAAATCCTCATGGACATCCGCTATCTGCGCAGGCTCTGGGATCAGATCGGCGAGCAGATCAAGACCGTCAGTCCGCCCACGGTGATTTACGAAGACCTGGGCCTGGCGCTGCGCACCTTGCGCGATCTGGTCAGCCCGCGCATCGAGAAGATCCGTATCGACTCGCGGGAGACCTTTCAGAAAACCACCCAGTTCGTGGCCGAGCTGATGCCGGAAATTGCCGACAGGCTTGAGCACTATCCGGGCGAGCGGCCGATCTTCGACCTCTATGGGGTCGAGGACGAAATCCAGAAGGCCCTCGAGCGCAAGGTGCCGCTCAAGTCGGGTGGCTATCTGGTAATCGACCCGGCCGAAGCGATGAGCACCATCGACGTCAATACCGGCGCGTTCGTGGGGCATCGCAACCTCGAAGAAACCATCTTCAAGACCAATCTGGAAGCCGCCACGGCCATCGCCCGGCAGCTGCGCCTGCGCAATCTGGGCGGCATCATCATCATCGATTTCATCGACATGGAAGACGGTGAGCATCAGCGTCAGGTGCTGCGCACGCTGGAGAAACAACTGGAACGCGATCACGCCAAGACCAACATCATCGGTATCACCGAGCTGGGTCTGGTGCAGATGACGCGCAAGCGCACCCGCGAAAGCCTCGAGCAGGTGCTGTGCGAACCGTGTCATTGCTGCGCAGGGCGGGGCAAGCTGAAGACACCCGAGACCATCTGTTACGAAATCTTCCGGGAAATCCTGCGCGAGGCCAGGGCCTATCAGGCAGTGGGCTATCGCGTTCTGGCCAATCAGCGCGTGGTGGATCGCCTGCTCGACGAAGAGTCCGGCAACGTGGCTGAGCTGGAGAGCTTTATTGGCCGCACTATCCGTTTTCAGGTAGAAACCATGTACTCGCAGGAACAATACGACGTGGTGCTGCTCTGAGGGTGCTGATCGTTTGAAATATATGAAAAGTGCCCTACGGGTTTCTGGCAGGTATGCCGTTTTATCGAGAATGATGCGTGGCGAATGAGCAAAACCTGTACCTGACCGCACCTGCACCTCCGAGCCGGAATCCGTTCGCCGATTCCGCTCCTCGCACCTCGCAGTGGAGGGCCTCCTGAGATGGGACGTCTTCCTCGCCTTGTCGCAACCCTGACCCGCTGGGGTCTGAGCCTGTGCGCACTGATGCTGGTGCTTGCGGCGCTGTACGTGAGTCTCGGCCGTCAATTGACGCCGCTGGTTGCCGAATACCGTGTTGATGTGGAAACCCGTGCCAGCAGCGCGTTGGGTATACCGTTGAGCATCGGCAGCCTGGAAGGCAGCTGGAGCCGCTTTGCTCCGGTGTTGCTGGCCAACGATGTGATGGTCGGCGAGGGCACCAGTGCCCTGCGTCTGGATCGTGTAAGGGTTGTTCCCGACCTTTGGGAAAGCCTGCTGGCGCGTGACGTACGCATCGCTCATCTTGAAGTGGACGGCCTGCAGTTCAGTCTCAGGCAGGACAAGGACGGCGCATGGTCGGTTCAGGGCTTGCCGGTGCACAACGACAGCCCCTTCGACCCCGAGCAGGTGCTCAGGCAGATGCAGATGGTCGCGCATTTGTCGCTACTCGATAGCCAGGTTACGGTGCAACCGTTTGACGCCGCGCCGCTGACCCTCACCTATGTAAACCTCAGCCTGGACACCGGCAGCTATGCCCAGCGACTTGACGCACGCCTGACCCTGCCGGATGGTCAGCCGGTCGCGCTCAACGTGCGTTCGCGCATTCAGGCCAGTCAGTGGAAGGACGGCGAGGCCGATGTCTACGCCAGCCTGCCGCAAAGCGACTGGGCCAAGTGGCTGCCGAAAAGCCTCACGCGCGAATGGACACTGTCGAAGCTGCAGGCCGGGGGCGAGGTCTGGTTGAATTGGGGCAAGGGCACCGTGCAAAGCGCGACGACGCGCCTCAATGCACCGCAGGTCAAAGGCGTTTATGCCGGTCGCAAACCGGCGACGATCGATAACCTTGCGCTGAACGCATGGTTTGCACGGACTGAAACAGGTTTCGACCTGAACCTCGATTCACTGGCGATGAGCCTTGGCGACACGCGCTGGGAAAGCCGTGTGCAACTGACGCAAACCGCCGCGACGCCCGACAGCGAAGAGCTCTGGCACGTACAGGCTGATCGTCTGGACCTGACTCCCGTCACGCCGCTGATCGACTCCCTCGCGCCCCTGCCTGACAAGGCCATGGCAGTGGTCGACGGCCTCAAGGTGACAGGCGGGCTGCATAACGTACTGCTCGACTACCGGCCGCAGGCAGTGGGCGACCAGCGCCTGAGCTTTGCCGCCAATCTGGACAAGGTGGGTTTCAACGCGTATCGCGGGGCCCCGGCGGCCGGAAATGTCACCGGTGCCATCAGCGGGGATCTGGGCCAGGGCGAGCTGCGCCTCGACACCGATGATTTCATGCTGCACCTGGACCCGATCTTCGCCAAACCCTGGCGTTACCAGAAGGCCAATGCCCGTCTGACCTGGAAACTGGATGATCAGGCGTTCACGCTGATCGCCCCGTATATCAAGGTGCTTGGCGACGAAGGCAAGATTGCGGCGGACTTTCTGATCAAGATTCATCTCAGTCATGATCAGGAAGATTACATGGACCTGCGGGTCGGCATGGTTGACGGCGATGGCCGTTACACCAGCAAGTACCTGCCGACAGCGCTCAGTCCGGAGCTCGATCACTGGTTGCGCACCGCGGTGGTAAGTGGCGCGGTCAAGCAGGGGTTCTTCCAGTATCAAGGGTCGCTGAACAAGAATTCGCCCGATACGGCGCGTGTCATCAGCCTGTTCTTCGATGTCAGTAATGCAACGCTGGCGTTCCAGCCGGGCTGGCCGTCGCTGACCGGGGTGGATGGCAAGGTCTACGTCGAAAACAGCGGTGTACGTGTCAAGGCAAGCAAAGGCCAGTTGCTCGATACCAAGGTCAGCAACGTGCTGGTCAATATTCCTCATGTGCCGTCAGGTCAGGACAGTCACCTGCTGGTGGACGGTAATTTCTCCGGAAACCTGATCGACGGCCTGAAGATTCTCCAGCAGGCGCCCATTGGCACGGGCAGCACATTTGCCGGATGGCAGGGCGAAGGTCCGCTGGACGGCAAACTGAAGCTGGATATCCCGCTGGCCAAGGGCGTCGAGCCAAAGGTCGTGGTGGATTTCAGCACCGACAATGCGCGTCTGAAACTGGCTGACCCGGTGCTGGAGCTGACTCGCCTGAAGGGCGATTTCCGTTTCGACAGCGCCACTGGCCTGAGTGGCAAAGGCATCAAGGCCCAGGCATTCGATCGTCCTGTGACCGCAGAAATCGCCGCCGAGGGCAAGCCAGGCGACAACGTGACACGCATTGTGGCGAACGGGCAAATCACCGTGAAGCGGCTGACCGACTGGCTGAACGTGACGCAGCCGCTGCCGGTCTCCGGTGACCTGCCGTATCAGTTGCAGTTGATTCTGGACAGCAAGGACAGCCCGCTGGTAATCAACTCCACGCTCAAGGGCGTGGCGATCGATTTGCCCGCACCGTTTGGCAAAACCGCCGAACAGGAGCGTCCCAGCGAGTTCCGCATGACTCTGCAAGGCGCGGAGCGCAGGCTCGGCGCGGCGTATAACGATCAGGCCAACTTTGCTTTCGCTGCACCGAATGGCAAGTTTGCCGAAGGTCGAGGCGAACTCTATCTGGGGCGCGGCGGGGCGATCGTGCCGGACGCCAAAGGCTTGCGGATCCGTGGCGAGTTGTCCGAGCTGGATATAGCGCCCTGGCAGGAACTGGCCGCGCGTTACACCGGGAATGATCCGGGCAGCAACGCGAAGCAACTGCTTAACAGCGTTGACCTGCAGATCGGCAAGCTGACCGCGATGGGCACCACACTCAATGACGTGCGTGTTCAATTGCAGCGCAACGCGGCAGCCTGGGCCCTGTCGCTGGACAGCGCGCTGGCCAAGGGCACGGCAACGCTGCCCGACGCCAAGTCTGCCCCGATCGGCATCAACATGCTCTACGTTCGACTGCCTGCATCCGATCCGACAGCGACCGTGGTGGAAAACGCACCTGACCCTCTGGCGGATATCGACCCGCACAATATCCCTGCGCTGGACGTGAAGATCTCCCAACTGTTTCAGGGCGATCAGTTGCTGGGGGCCTGGGCGTTGAAATCCCGGCCGACGCCTGCTGGCATGCGCATGTCGGACATGAGCCTGGGGCTCAAAGGCATCCTGCTGGAGGGTGACGCTACCTGGGAGGGCACGCCCGGGGCCAGCAGCAGTTCGTTCAAAGGCCGCCTGGCGGGCAATAACCTCGCGGATGTGCTCAAGGCGTGGAACTTCGCCCCCACCGTCACCAGTGAACGCTTCGAGATGAACGTGGACGGACGCTGGCCGGGTTCGCCTGCCTGGGTCGGTCTGAAGCGCTATTCCGGCAGTCTGGATGCCACGCTCAACAGAGGCCAGTTTGTCGAAGTCGAGGGCGGTGCTCAGGCGTTGCGGGTATTCGGGCTGTTGAACTTCAACTCCATCGGCCGGCGTCTGCGCCTGGACTTCTCCGACCTTCTGGGCAAAGGCCTGAGCTACGACCGGGTCAAAGGGCTGCTGGTCGCCAGCGACGGTGTCTATGTGACGCGCAACCCGATCACCCTGACCGGGCCTTCGAGTAATCTGGAGCTCAACGGTACCCTGGACATGGTTCGTGATCGCGTCGATGCGAAGCTGCTGGTGACCTTGCCGGTCACCAACAACCTGCCTATTGCTGCGCTGATTGTCGGCGCACCCGCCATTGGCGGGGCGCTGTTTCTGGTCGACAAGCTGCTGGGCGACCGGGTTGCGCGTTTCGCCAGCGTGCAATACAAGGTCGAAGGGCCCTGGAAAGAGCCGAAGATCACGTTCGACAAGCCATTTGAAAAGCCCCAATAGCGTCTCATGGAGTACAGTGGTGGCCATGTCATTCAGGAGCGGGTTGCCATGTCCTTCGCGGTGATTCAGATGGTCAGCCAAAGCGATGTCCTGGCTAATCTGGGCAGTGCTCGGCGTTTGCTGGAACAGGCGGCTGAAGGTGGCGCGCGGTTGGCGGTACTGCCCGAAAACTTCGTCGCGATGGGGCGCCGTGACGTTGCTGATATCGGTCGTGCCGAGGCTCAGGGGCACGGACCGATCCTGCCATGGTTGAAACTGGCCGCTCGCGACCTCAAGTTATGGATTGTTGCCGGAACCTTGCCACTGCCGCCGGATGAGCGGCCGGATGGCAAGGTGACGGCGTGTTCGCTGTTGATCGACGAGCACGGTGAGCAGGTGGCCCGTTATGACAAACTGCATCTGTTCGATGTAGACGTCGCTGACAACCGTGGCCGCTATCGTGAATCGGATGACTATGCTCATGGGAGCAGTGTGGTGGTAGCCGATACGCCCGTGGGGCGTCTGGGGCTGACCGTCTGCTACGACCTGCGCTTTCCCGAGCTGTACACCGCGCTGCGTGAAGCCGGTGCTGAACTGATTACCGCGCCGTCAGCGTTCACTGCGGTAACCGGGGCTGCGCACTGGGACATTCTGATCCGCGCGCGTGCCATCGAAACCCAGTGTTACGTGCTGGCGGCAGCACAGGGCGGGGTCCATCCGGGGCCTCGCGAGACTTACGGACACGCGGCCATCGTTGATCCATGGGGCCGCGTACTGGCCGAGCAGGCACAGGGTGAAGCGGTGCTGCTGGCCACACGAGACAGTCAAGAACAGGCGTCCATACGGGCGCGGATGCCGGTGTCCAGTCACCGGCGCTTTTTTTCGCAGGACGCCATGCGGCCTGCTTCGGAGTGAATATGAGTGATCTGTCCTCAGTCAGCGAACACCTTCTGGCACCCGGCGGCCTGAACCTCGACAGCCTGCAGTCCGTGCTGGGCGATCTGGCCGGGCCAGGAATCGACGCGGCCGATCTGTATTTTCAGGGCATGATCTCCGAGTCCTGGTCGCTCGAAGACGGGATCGTCAAGGAAGGCAGTTTCAATCTCGATCAAGGCGTGGGCGTGCGTGCCCAGTCGGGTGAGAAAACCGGCTTTGCGTACAGCAACGCGATCACCGCCGAGGCACTGCGCACCGCCGCGCAGGCCGCGCGCTCCATCTCCCGCGCTGGCCAGAATGGTCGCGTGCAGGCTTTCACCTCGCAGGACGTGGCGCAGTTGTACGCCCCGGATAACCCGCTGGAAGTGTTGAGCCGCGCCGAGAAGGTCGAGTTGCTCAAGCGCATCGACGTTGCGACGCGTGCGCTGGACTCGCGTATCCAGCAGGTTTCGGTGAGCATGGCCGGCGTCTGGGAGCGCATTCTGGTGGCCGCCGCGGATGGCAGCCTTGCCGCCGATGTGCGCCCGCTGGTGCGCTTCAATGTCAGTGTCATCGTCGAGCAGAATGGCCGTCGCGAGCGGGGCGGGCATGGCGGCGGCGGGCGTACCGACTACCGTTATTTCCTGACCGACGATCGCGCCATGGGCTATGCCCGTGAGGCCCTGCGTCAGGCACTGGTCAACCTGGAAGCGATTCCCGCCCCGGCAGGCACCTTGCCGGTAGTACTCGGCTCTGGCTGGTCCGGCGTGCTGCTGCACGAAGCAGTGGGTCACGGCCTTGAGGGCGACTTCAACCGCAAGGGCAGTTCGGCCTATAGCGGGCGCATGGGCGAGATGGTTGCGTCGAAACTCTGCACCATCGTCGACGACGGCACCCTGGCGGGGCGTCGTGGCTCGCTGAGTGTCGATGACGAGGGCACACCGACCGAATGCACCACGCTGATCGAGAATGGCGTGCTCAAGGGCTACATGCAGGACAAGCTCAATGCGCGCCTGATGGGCGTGGCACGTACCGGCAACGGCCGTCGCGAGTCCTATGCCCACCTGCCGATGCCGCGCATGACCAACACCTACATGCTGGGCGGGCAGAGCGATCCGCAGGAAATCATCGCCTCAGTGAAGCGCGGCATCTACTGCGCCAATCTGGGCGGTGGCCAGGTGGATATCACCAGCGGCAAGTTCGTGTTTTCAACCAGTGAGGCCTATCTGATCGAAGACGGCAAGATCACCGCGCCGGTCAAAGGCGCGACCTTGATCGGTAACGGGCCGGAAGCCATGAGCAGGGTGTCGATGGTGGGTAATGATCTGTCGCTGGACAGCGGCGTCGGTACGTGCGGGAAAGATGGCCAGTCGCTGCCGGTCGGTGTGGGTCAGCCTACGCTGAAAATCGACGCGATCACCGTGGGCGGCACCGGTAGCTGAATGTGAGTCGGGGCCGGCTGCCTCTGCTGCCAGCCCCGAGGGCGAAATCAACGCAGACCGCGTTGAAGTTCGTCCAGCTCACGGATGTATTTGAAGATTTTGCGGCTGGTGGCCGGCGGTTTGTTGCGTGCAACTTCGTGTTGCGCCTGACGGATCAGCGAACGCAGCTGCTGACGGTCGGCATCGGGGTATTCGACAACGAATTTCTCGAGGTCGGCGTCATCGCCCGCAATCAGGCGATCACGCCAGCGCTCCAGATTGTGGAAACGTTCATTGTATTGGCGAGTGGAGGCATCGAGTTGGTCCAGCAACACCAGAATGGCTTCCTGGTCCTGATCGCGCATCAGCTTGCCGATGAACAGAATGTGCCGCTTTCGCGCGATGTTCGCCGTGTGCTTGGGCGCTTCGGCCAGGGCCTTGCGCAAAGCGTCGGTCAGCGGCAGCTTGGCCAGCACATCGGCTTTGAGTGTTGTCAGTCGCTCGCCGAGGTCGACCAGAGCATGCAGCTCTCGTTTGACCTGGGTTTTGCTTTTCTCCCCGTCGAGGGAGTCGTCGTAAGAATCAACCATGGGGGCAGTCCGCAAAGAAACGCCGCCATGATAACCAGTCGTGGGCCGCTTGTCCGGCCCGGTCGGTATTCGGCCTGTGCTGAAAGAAGAATTTGATGGAGAAAGTCATGAGTGCAACCCAAAGCGTCGGCCCACAAGCCTTGCCCGAACTGCAGGAACAGGTCGAGCAGATCATCGCCGAAGCCCGGCGTCAGGGTGCCAGCGCCTGCGAAGTCGCGGTGTCGGTGGACCAGGGGCTGTCGACATCGGTCCGTCAGCGTGAAGTCGAAACCGTCGAGTTCAACCGCGATCAGGGCTTTGGTATCACCCTGTATGTCGGGCAGCGCAAGGGCTCGGCCAGCACGTCGGCAACCGGCGCCGATGCGATTCGTGAAACGGTCGCCGCTGCACTGGCGATTGCCGAACACACCTCCGAGGATGAAAGCTCCGGGCTGGCCGACGCTGCGCTGATGGCCAAAGAGGTCATGGATTTTGACCTTTATCACACCTGGGACATCACGCCCGAGCAGGCCATCGAGAAAGCGCTGATCTGCGAAGCGGCGGCCTTCGATGTCGACAGCCGCATCAAGAACGCCGATGGCACTACGCTCAATACCCATCAGGGCTGCCGCGTGTATGGCAACAGCAATGGCTTCATCGGTGGCTATGCCTCAACGCGTCACAGCCTCAGCTGTGTGATGATTGCCGAGGGTGAAGGCCAGATGCAGCGCGATTACTGGTATGACGTCAACCGCCAGGGCGAGCTGCTGGCCGATGCGCAGAGCATTGGCCGCAAGGCCGCGTTGCGTGCGGCAAGCCGTCTGGGTGCGCGTCCGGTGCCGACCTGTGAAGTGCCAGTGCTGTTTGCTGCGGAACTGGCGGGCGGCCTCTTCGGCAGCTTTCTCGGCGCCATTTCCGGTGGCACGCTGTACCGCAAATCGTCGTTCCTCGAAGGCGCGCTGGGTCAGCGCCTGTTCCCTGAGTGGATGACCATCGATGAGCGCCCGCACCTGAAGCATGCGATGGGCAGTTCGGCGTTCGACAGCGACGGTCTGGCGACCTTCGCCAAGCCATTCGTGGCAGGTGGGGATCTGGTTTCCTATGTGCTGAGCACGTATTCCGGCCGCAAGCTGGGCATGCCGAGCACCGCCAACGCGGGCGGTGTACATAACCTGTTCGTCACCCATGGTTCGGACGACCAGGCTGCGCTGATTCGGCGCATGGGGCGCGGCTTGCTGGTCACCGAGCTGATGGGCAGCGGTTTGAACATGGTCACCGGCGACTATTCGCGTGGCGCGGCAGGCTTCTGGGTCGAGAATGGCGAGATTCAGTTCCCGGTTCAGGAAGTGACCATCGCCGGCAACATGCGCGACATGTTCAAGCAGATCGTCGCCGTTGGCAGCGATCTTGAGCTGCGCAGCAACATCCGCACCGGCTCGGTACTGATCGAGCGAATGACCGTAGCGGGTAGCTGACAGGCCCCCGATTCCGGCTATCGTGCCCATAAATGCAGAGCGTGGGCACGATAGTTGTGATCATCGTTCCCTACGCTCCAGCGTGGGAATGCAGTTCACGACGCTCTGCGTCGTCAAGAGGACGCAGAGCGTCCGGAACGGCATGCGACGCGGAGCGCCGCACGATAGTTGAGGTTATCGTTCCCTACGCTCCAGCGTGGGAATGCAGTTCACGACGCTCTGCGTCACCCATCCGCTTGCGGCTTTGACCGCCAATAACCTCCCTCCGAACCCGCGTTTTACGCTTCCCTCAAAGCATGTTCACGCTCACCGGCGCAAGGCGGTGAAGCGATTGGGCTTGTGTTGATTCTGTATCTCATTTAATAATGAATATCATTTATAAAATGAACTGCGATCACGGGGTCTGCTTTGAACGAGTTGTCTTAGCTGGAAACCAGCGTGGCTTGGGTCTGCGGATTCGTTGTGCGCTTTAAACCGACGAGCCTCTGCTGATCAAGCATTACCTCGTCAAGAGGCGTTCCTGACGCGATTGACCGCCACGCCCTGGCCCATGGTCGCTGCCTAGCCAACGTTCCTGGAGGTATGTCATGCAGCATTGGAAATGCACCATCGAGCAGGCCAATCGCTGTTTCAATCTCGGCGAGTGGGTCGAGGCCCGCGAGTTGTACCTTCAGGCGCTGGCGTTGGCGCAAGTCCTGTTCGAACGCTGGGCGGATGCCGACGAAGCGGTCGCGGCCTGTGTGATTTCTCACCATAACCTAGCGGATCTGCACCTGAGTCTGGGCCAGCCGGAGGAGAGCGCCGAGTACCTGTGTGCCATCCACCAGCACCTGTTGCGGACCCTGCAGGATCAGCGCCTCCCGCCCGCCCTGCGCGAGGCGGCCTTGCGTCATAGCAGCAAAACATACGCCGAGCTGCTGAGTTTCATCAGCGAACATGGCGAATACCCGCGCACCCATCGGTTGCTGAACAGCAGCGGCGAGCATACGCGCTCAGCGCTGCAACGCCATTCGGGAGCCCCTTCCGGACTTTTCTACGGAGCACACTGACATGCCATACACCTTGCCCGCACTGCCTTACGCATACGATGCCCTTGAACCGCATATCGATGCGCAAACCATGGAAATCCACTACACCAAGCATCACCAGACGTACATCAACAATCTCAATGCAGCGGTGGAAGGCACGGAGTTTGCGGACTGGTCTGTCGAGAAACTCGTCGCCAGTGTCCAGCAATTGCCTGAAAACCTGCGTCCAGCGGTGATCAATCAGGGTGGCGGCCATGCCAATCATTCGTTGTTCTGGGAAGTCATGGTGCCGGGCGGGGGAGGCTTGCCCACAGGCGCTGTCGCGTTGGCGATTGACGAACAACTGGGCGGCTACGAAAGCTTCAAGGAAGCGTTCACCAAGGCCGCGTTGACCCGATTCGGCAGTGGCTGGGCATGGCTGAGCGTCACGCCTGACAAGAAGCTGGTGGTGGAAAGCAGCGGTAATCAGGACAGCCCGCTGATGAACGGCAACACGCCGATTCTAGGGCTGGACGTGTGGGAGCACGCTTACTACCTGCGCTATCAGAACCGTCGTCCCGAATACATCAACGCGTTCTACAACGTGATCAACTGGGATGAGGTGTCCCGCCGTTATCAGGCCGCCCTGGCCTGAGCCTGGCAACCGGACCCAAGGCAGCCCATGCGCTTCGGATTCCTTACGCTCAGTACTGCGCGGTTATTTCGGCTGGTAGTGGGTAGCGTGCTGTTGTTGGCGGGTATGGCGCTACTGGTTGCCCATGGGCTGAGCTGGATGCACTTGCAAGGCTGGTGGTGACGTATACCGCGTTTGTCCGAGGGCTTATTCGCCCTCATCAAACCGGTTGTTGATCAGCTCGACCAGGCCATCGAGCGCTTCCTGTTCGAATTCGCCTTCAGTGTGCAGGTGGATCTCGGTGCCCTTGCCGGCAGCCAGCATCATCACGGCCATGATGCTTTTGCCGTCAACCATGCTCTCCGGAGTGCGGCCGACCCTGATCTTGCAGGGGAACTTGCCTGCGACGCCGACGAATTTGGCGGCAGCGCGGGCATGCAGGCCCAGTTTGTTGATGATGGTGATTTGACGGGCGGGCATCGCAGTGAAAATCCTTCAGCTGAGGTCGCGGTGGCGGACCTGAACGTTCTTGAGTGATTGTTGCAAAACCTGACCAAGCCGCTCGGTCAGGTAGACCGAACGGTGGTGTCCGCCGGTGCAGCCGATGGCAATGGTAACGTAGGAACGGTTACTGGCTGCAAACCGGGGTAGCCATTTGTTCAGGTAGGCAAAGATGTCCTGAAACATTTCTTCGACATCAGGCTGCACCGACAGGTAGTCGATAACAGGCTGTTCAAGCCCTGAATGGTCGCGCAGTTCTGGCTTCCAGTAGGGATTGGGCAGGCAGCGCACATCGAATACCAGGTCTGCATCGATGGGCATGCCACGCTTGAAACCAAATGACTCGATCAGAAACGCCGTGCCTGGCTCGGGCTTGTTCAGCAGGCGAAGCTTGAGCGCGTCGCGCAACTGATAGAGGTTCAGGTGGGTGGTGTTGATCTTCAGGTCGGCCAGATCGATGATCGGGCCAAGCAGTGCGGTCTCGTCGCGTATCGCTTCGGCCAGCGAACGATCGGCCGTGCTCAGGGGGTGGCGGCGCCGGGTTTCCGAGAAGCGCTTGAGCAGTGTGGCTTCGTCTGCATCCAGGTAGAGCACGTCGCACTGAATATTGCGCGCGCGTACTTCATTCAGCATCTGCGGAAAACGGGTCAGATGGCTGGGCAGGTTGCGCGCATCTATCGAAACCGCCAGCAGCGGTTCGGCGAGTTCGGTGTTGATCAGCGCGCGTTCCGCCAGCTCCGGCAAGAGACCTGCCGGCAGGTTATCGACACAGTAAAAACCGTTGTCTTCCAGCACGTCGAGCGCCGTACTCTTGCCTGAGCCGGAGCGACCGCTGACGATGATCATGCGCATGGTCAGTTTCCGTTCTGCACGTCCAGCACCACTTGATAAAGCGCCTGAGCGCTTTCGGCACTGCGCAGGCGCTTACGCACATCTTTGTCGTCGAGCATGCTGGCGATCTGGCGCAGCAGCTCCAGGTGCTCATCGGTAGCGGCTTGCGGGACCAGCAGGACGAACAGCAGGTCAACCGGCGCGCCATCGATGGCGTCGAAATCCACGGGTGTAGCGAGGTGAATGACTGCACTGACAGGCTCGCTGCAGTCAGCAAGGCGGCAGTGGGGAATGGCAATACCGTTGCCAAAACCGGTCGAGCCCAGTTTTTCCCGGGCAACGAGGCTTGCGAATACTGTATCCGAGACCATGCCCGGCACTTCACGGCCGATCAGGTTGGCAATTTCTTCGAGTACACGCTTTTTGCTGCCACCCGGCACGTTCACGAGGGAGCGGCCGGGGGTCAGGATATTTTCGATTCGGATCATTAAATGGGCGTTAGCGAGCGGCCGCACCTTTGAGGATGCTTTGCTGCTTTTCCTTATGCTTGAGCAATTGTCGGTCTAGCTTGTCAGTGAGCAGGTCGATGGCAGCGTACATGTCATCATGTTCAGCATTGGCAACGACCTCTCCACCATGGATGTGCAACGTGGCTTCGATCTTCTGCTTGAGCTTTTCGACCGTCATCGTGACCTGCACGTTGGTAATCTTGTCAAAATGCCCTTCGAGCTTCTTGAGCTTGAGCTCAACGTATTCACGAAGGGGTTTGGTCACTTCCAGTTGGTGTCCACTGATGTTGACTTGCATACAGCTTTCTCCTTTGCCAGTGCATAAAGAGGCAGGCATGGCGCCTGCCACTGGGACGCTGTGGCTCGGCCTGCATCACATCAGTCGCTTACGCTCACTGGAAGGGGCGATCCCGAGAGACTCACGGTACTTGGCGACTGTGCGACGGGCTACTTGAATGCCTTGTGCCTCCAGTAAACCAGCGATCTTGCTATCACTCAACGGCTTTTTCTGATTTTCCGCCGCAACCAGTTTTTTGATGATTGCGCGAATTGCCGTGGACGAGCATTCGCCGCCCTCGGAGGTGCTCACATGGCTTGAGAAGAAGTATTTCAGCTCGTAAATGCCGCGTGGGGTGTGCATGAATTTCTGCGTGGTCACCCGCGAGATGGTCGATTCGTGCATGCCCACTGCCTCGGCAATGTCGTGCAGGACGAGCGGCTTCATGGCCTCGTCGCCGTACTCGAGGAAACCGCGCTGGTGTTCGACGATCTGCGTGGCGACCTTCATCAGTGTTTCGTTGCGGCTTTGCAGGCTTTTGATGAACCAGCGCGCTTCCTGCAGCTGATTGCGCATGAAGGTGTTGTCTGCGCTGGTGTCAGCGCGCCGCACGAAGCCCGCGTATTGCGGATTGACCCGCAGGCGTGGCACCGACTCCTGATTGAGTTCGACCAGCCAGCGTTCGTTGTCCTTGCGCACGATCACGTCCGGAATTACGTATTCGGCTTCGGTGGATTCGATCTGCGAGCCTGGACGCGGGTTGAGGCTTTGCACCAGCTCGATGACCTGGCGCAGCTCGTCTTCCTTGAGCTTCATGCGCCGCATCAGCTGGCCGTAGTCGCGGCTTCCGAGCAGATCGATGTAGTCGCTGACCAGGCGCTGTGCTTCTGTCAGCCACGGCGTTTTCGCTGGCAGCTGGCGCAGTTGCAGCAGCAGGCATTCGCTCAGATTGCGAGCACCGATGCCGGCAGGTTCGAACTGCTGGATGCGATGCAGTACGGCTTCGATCTCGTCGAGTTCGATGTCCAGCTCAGGGTCGAACGACTCGAGAATCTCATCGAGCGTCTCGTCGAGGTAGCCCTGATTGTTGATGCAGTCGATCAGCGTGACCGCTACCAAACGGTCCTTGTCGGACATCGGCGCAACATTCAGTTGCCACAGCAGGTGGCTTTGCAGGCTTTCACCGGCGGAGGTACGTGTGGTGAAGTCCCACTCGTCGTCATCGTTGCTTGGCAGGCTGCTGGCGCTGGTCTGGTAGATGTCTTCCCATGCAGTATCCACGGGCAGCTCGTTGGGAATGCGCTCGTTCCATTCACCGTCTTCAAGATTATCCACGGTAGGCGCGGATTCCTGATAGGTCGGTTCCTGAACGTCGGGGTTGGGCTTTTGTTCGATGTTGTCGGCAAGCGGGTCGGAGTTGTCGAAGTCGTCGCCTTCTTCCTGCCGCTCCAGCATAGGGTTTGACTCCAGCGCTTCCTGGATCTCCTGCTGAAGATCCAGAGTTGAAAGCTGAAGTAAGCGGATTGCCTGTTGCAGCTGCGGTGTCATCGTCAGCTGCTGGCCCATTCTCAAGACTAGCGATGGTTTCATGGCAGGGGCTAAACACCTTATTCGCCGGCGCGCATGCGCCATCTACTACAGGCGCCGTGGCGCCAACTTAAGCAAATTATATGCCTGAAACCTGTGCATTTGCCTAGAGTGATATGACAAATAAAATGTTGTCAATACACTGCGTAGGCATCAATCGGCTGCGAAGCGCAAAGGGGCAGTCGATTAAAGGCGGAACTCGTGGCCGAGGTAGACCTCTTTCACCAGCTGGTTCGCCAGAATGGTCTCGGAGTCGCCTTCCGCAATCAGCTGTCCATCGTTGACGATGTAGGCCGTTTCGCAGATATCCAGTGTTTCCCGGACGTTGTGGTCGGTGATCAGTACACCGATGCCCTTGGCCTTGAGATGGTGAATGATCTGCTTGATGTCGCCTACCGAAATAGGGTCGACACCTGCGAATGGTTCATCCAGCAGGATGAATTTCGGCGCGGTGGCCAGGGCTCGGGCGATTTCCACACGGCGACGTTCACCACCCGACAGGCTCATGCCCAGATTGTCGCGGATATGGGTGATGTGGAACTCCTGCAGAAGGCTTTCCAGTTCCTTGCGACGCGCACCGGCGTCGAGCTCCTTGCGGGTCTCGAGAATCGCCATGATGTTGTCGGACACTGAGAGCTTGCGGAAGATCGAGGCTTCCTGTGGCAGGTAGCCGATACCCGCGCGGGCGCGACCGTGCATGGGTTGATGGCTGACATCCAGATCGTCAATCAGCACACGACCCTGATCAGCCTGGACCAGACCCACGATCATGTAGAAGCAGGTGGTCTTGCCGGCGCCGTTCGGGCCCAGCAGGCCGACGATCTGGCCGCTGTCGATGGAGATGCTCACATCGCGCACGACCTGCCGGCTTTTGTAGCTTTTAGCCAGATGCTGGGCTTTGAGCGTCGCCATTTACTGGGCCTTCTGAGGTTGATCGGTTTTCTTTTTCGGCTGGATGACCATGTCGATACGCGGACGTGGTGTAGTCACCTTGGCACCGCCATTGGCCCGACCGGCACTGACGACCTGTCTGACCGTGTCATAGACGATTTTCTCGCCTTCCGAGGTGTTGCCATCATTGATGACCTTGGCCTTGTCGATCAGGACGATACGGTCCTGGCCGGCGTAATACTGAATGGTGACGGCATAGGCCTGCACGATCGGCTTGTCCACGGCAGGCTTCTGCTCGTAGTAGGCCAGATTGCCGACCGAGGTGAATACGTCGACTTCGCCCTGGGCATTACGCGTGATCGTCACGGTGTTGCCCGTAATTTTCATCGAGCCCTGAGTGATGATGACATTGCCCTTGTAAGTCGCCACGCCTTTCTTGTCATCGAGCTGAGCATCGTCAGACTGGATGTGAATAGGCTGATCTCGGTCGGTTGGCAGGGACCAGGCGCTCGCGCTTCCCAGTGCTGCGCCCAGGCCGAGCAATAAAGGAAGAGTTTTAACGAGCCTCATACTGTCCTCTTACGTTGGACAGCAGGTCCATCCTGCTGTCTTTCAAATACGCTTTCATTCCCTTGGCCGTGGTCACACCGCCTGCGCCGTCGATTCTAACGTCTTGGTCGGTCTGCGCATATTGCTTCTGAGGGAATACGGTCATGCGACTACTGGTGATGATAGTCGTACGTTGTTTTTCATCGGTGCGTTCAACGCGCACGGAATCGATCAGCTCGACCTGGTCGCCGCCGGACGAAACCTCGCCTTTCTTGCTCTGCACGTGCCAGGGAAACTCGCCGCCGCGGTACATGTGCAGGTCTGGCGTGGTCAGCAGGGTCACGTCAGTGGCTTTCACATGCTCCACCTTGTCGGAGGTCATGTCGTACTGAAGCGTGCCGTCGGGCAGGTACTGAACGCTGTGGGCGTTGATTGCATAGTAGTCGATGACAGTGTCGTCGACCGTCGAGACCGGTTGATCCATGAAGCTTTCCGGGCTGATGTTCCAGTAGCCGACCGCTGCCAGCAGCAGCGCCAGTACCCCGAGAAGCAGGAACTTGCGAATTTTTTTAGTGAACATAATGGCTTCTATAAATAGGCGGAGTGAGCCGCTTCAAGGTTGCCTTGCGCACTCAGAATCAGTTCGCAGAATTCGCGCGCTGCGCCTTCGCCGCCTCGCGCCCTGGTTATCCCGTGTGCATGCTCGCGTACAAAGCCGGCAGCATTGGCCACTGCCATGCCCAGACCTACGCGTCTGATGACGGGCAAGTCTGGCAGATCATCACCCAGATAGGCGACTTGTTCGTAACTCAGATTGAGTTCTGCCAGCAACTTGTCCAGCACTACCAGTTTGTCTTCACGCCCCTGGAACAGGTGTTCAATGCCCAGGCTCTTTGCCCGGCGCTCGACTATCGCGGTCTTGCGGCCACTGATGATCGCCGTGGTGACGCCCGAAGCTATCAGCATTTTAATGCCTTGGCCGTCGAGGGTATTGAATGTCTTGATCTCGCTGCCGTCTTCCATGAAGTAAAGGCGGCCATCGGTCAGCACGCCATCGACGTCGAAGACTGCCAGCTTGATGGCCTTGCCGCGTTGCATGAGATCCTGGGTCATTATTTCGGTTTCCATTACATGACGCCTGCGCGCAGGAGATCCTGCAGGTTGAATGCGCCAACCGGCCGGTCGTTCTGGTCTACGACAACAAGCGCACTGATTTTGTTGTCCTCCATGATTTTCAGCGCCTCGGCGGCGAGCATCTCGGCATGGGCGGTCTTGCCATGAAGCGTCATGACCTCATCGATGATGGTCTGGCGGATATCGACAGGGCGGTCCAGCGTCCGGCGCAAGTCACCGTCCGTGAAGATGCCGGCCAGGGTGCCATCGGCTTCGACGATGGCGGTCATGCCCAGACCTTTACGAGTCATTTCAAGCAGTGCGTCGCGCAGCAGGGTACCGCGTTGCACGCTGGGCAGTGATTCGCCGGAGTGCATCACATTCTCGACCTTGAGCAGCAGGCGACGACCCAATGCGCCGCCCGGATGGGAGAATGCGAAATCTTCGGCGGTGAAACCGCGGGCGTCGAGCAGCGCTACGGCGAGGGCGTCGCCCATGACCAGTGCG
Source organism: Pseudomonas sp. NFACC10-1 (assembly GCF_900119195.1). NCBI lineage: Bacteria > Pseudomonadati > Pseudomonadota > Gammaproteobacteria > Pseudomonadales > Pseudomonadaceae > Pseudomonas > Pseudomonas sp. NFACC10-1. The sequence continues at coordinate 433,092 of NZ_FPJB01000005.1, forward strand.
GCGGTTGTCGAGGACGTCGGTGCCAGGTTGAGCGGGCAGGCCTCATGCACGACATGCGCGTTGAGGTTGATGTCGGCAGCCTTGGCCAGAATGGACTCGGGGTCGCCGGTCAGGCTGATCATCTTTATGCCCAGGCGCTTGATCAGTGGCAGCAGGGTGACGATTTCGTTGGTGCTGCCAGAGTTCGACAAGGCCAGGATGATGTCGTCACGGGTGATCATGCCCATGTCGCCATGGCTGGCTTCGGCCGGATGCACGAAAAAAGAGGTGGTGCCCGTGCTCGCCAGCGTGGCAGCGATCTTGTTGCCGATATGTCCGGACTTGCCCATGCCGACCACGACCACGCGCCCTTTGCTGGCAAGGATCATTTCGCACGCGCGCACGAAATCGCCGTCAAGACGTTCAAGCAAGCCTTGCATGGCTTCTATCTCAAGGCGAATGGTGCGTTGCGCCGATTGGATCAGGTCACTGGATTGGTTCATGTCTGGAAAGGGTCAGCCTGCTGAAAGGCGGCGATTATAGCGGTAATGAACGATTCCCTCACGTCTGATCGTCGTTGTGTTGTTTTTAAACGAATTTCCTACGTACCTGCGGGTCTGTATTCAAGCCTGTAGCCATAACATTGTGGTACAGAATAATTCAGCGAATACCTGAACCGCTCGGTTCTCTTCTTGGGGGCGGGTGGCTGCGGTGATATAGTTCGCGGCCTGTTCGGCACGCCTGGACAGCCTGTCGGTGTTCAAAAACCGACGGCTCAAGGCGGAAGCTGTATCGCAAGGAGTTTAGATGAGTCCTGATGACGCCTATGCGGTCGAGTTGAAAGGTGTGTCTTTCAAACGCGGTGCGCGCAGCATTTTCAATAACGTTGATATTCGTATTCCGCGCGGCAAGGTTACCGGGATCATGGGGCCGTCAGGTTGCGGCAAGACCACCCTGTTGCGCCTGATGGGTGCCCAGTTGCGCCCGAGCGAGGGACAGGTGTGGGTCAATGGCCAGAATCTGCCGGAGCTGTCGCGCAGTGATCTGTTCGATGCCCGCAAGCAGATGGGCGTTTTGTTTCAGAGCGGTGCACTGTTTACCGATCTGGATGTTTTCGAAAACGTCGCCTTTCCCCTGCGCGTGCACACCGAGCTGCCGGAAGAAATGATCCGCGACATCGTTCTGCTCAAGCTTCAGGCCGTGGGCCTGCGCGGCGCGGTGGAACTGATGCCGGACGAATTATCGGGCGGCATGAAGCGTCGTGTCGCGCTGGCGCGCGCAATCGCTCTCGATCCGCAGATTCTCATGTATGACGAGCCCTTTGTCGGGCAGGACCCTATTGCGATGGGGGTGCTGGTGCGTCTGATCCGGCTGCTTAACGACGCACTGGGTATCACCAGCATCGTGGTGTCCCATGACCTCAGCGAGACTGCGAGCATTGCCGACTATCTATATGTCGTCGGCGACGGGCAGGTGCTGGGGCAGGGTACGCCGCAGGAACTGATGTCCTCGGACAATCCACGTATTCGTCAATTCATGACCGGCGAGCCGGACGGCCCTGTACCGTTCCACTATCCGGCGCCGGATTTTCGCGAAGATCTATTGGGGAAGCGCTGATGCGCAATAAGTCACTGATGGACCGGGTCAGCCTGCTGGGGCGTTCGGCCATTGATATTGTTACTGTTCTGGGGCGTTCCGGTCTGTTTCTGGTGCACGCCCTGCTCGGTCGCGGCGGTGCGGGCAGCAGTTTTCAATTGCTGGTCAGGCAGCTGTATTCGGTGGGGGTCATGTCGCTGGTCATCATTGTGGTGTCCGGCATGTTCATCGGCATGGTACTGGCGTTGCAGGGCTTCAGCATCCTGACCAAATACGGTTCGGAGCAGGCGGTCGGCCAGATGGTTGCCCTGACCCTGCTGCGTGAACTCGGTCCTGTGGTGACGGCCTTGCTGTTCGCCGGTCGTGCCGGGTCTGCATTGACCGCCGAGATCGGCAACATGAAATCCACCGAGCAGCTGTCGAGCCTTGAAATGATCGGTGTCGATCCACTCAAGTACATCGTTGCGCCTCGTCTGTGGGCCGGCTTCATCTCGTTGCCGATTCTGGCGATGATTTTCAGCGTGGTCGGTATCTGGGGGGCTTCCTGGGTGGCGATCGATTGGCTCGGAGTCTATGACGGTTCTTTCTGGTCGAACATGCAGAACAGCGTTTCTTTCACGAACGATGTGCTCAATGGGGTGATCAAAAGCGTCGTATTTGCCTTCGTGGTGACATGGATTGCCGTTTTCCAGGGTTACGATTGCGAGCCTACTTCCGAGGGGATCAGTCGCGCGACGACCAGAACCGTCGTATACGCCTCTTTGGCCGTGCTGGGACTGGACTTTATTTTGACCGCTTTGATGTTTGGAGATTTCTGATGCAAAACCGTGCCATCGAAACCGGAGTCGGTCTGTTCCTGCTGGCGGGGATACTGGCTCTGCTCCTGCTGGCCCTGCGAGTCAGTGGTCTGAGCACGAGCGCGAGCACCGACACTTATAAACTTTATGCCTACTTCGACAATATTGCCGGTTTGACTGTCAGAGCCAAGGTAAGCATGGCTGGCGTCACGATCGGCAAGGTGACGGCGATCGATCTGGATCGCGATACCTTTACCGGTCGCGTCACGCTGGAGATTCAGAAGAAGGTCGATAACCTGCCTTCGGACTCGACTGCGTCGATTCTGACTGCCGGTTTGCTGGGTGAAAAATACATCGGTCTGAGCGTCGGTGGCGATGACAAGCTGCTCAAGGATGGCGGGACTATCCATGACACGCAGTCGTCGCTGGTGCTGGAAGACCTGATCGGAAAATTCCTGCTCAATACTGTTAGTAAAGACGCCAAGTGAGGAGCTTCAAATGATCTCTATTCTGCGCCGTGGCCTGCTGGTATTGCTGGCCACTCTGCCAATGCTGGCGAATGCCGCGGCGACTCCGTCGGCTCATGACCTGGTGGAGCGCACCACCAAGGAACTGTTGAGTGACCTGGCGACCAATCGCGAGCAGTACAAAGCCAACCCAAGCGCGTTCTATGATGCACTGAACCGCATTGTCGGTCCTGTCGTGGATGCCGATGGCATTTCCAAAAGCATCATGACCGTGAAGTACTCCCGCAAGGCGAGCCCTGAACAGGTGAAGCGTTTCGAGGAAAACTTCAAGCGCAGCCTGATGCAGTTCTACGGCAATGCCTTGCTTGAATTCAACAACCAGGGCATTACCGTCGCACCTGCCAAGGACGAAGGCGATGACCGCACCAGCGTTGACATGCAGGTCAAGGGCAATAACGGCGCGATCTATCCGGTTTCCTACACGCTGGTCAAGCTGAACGGCGAGTGGAAAGTGCGTAACGTTGTCATCAACGGTATCAATATCGGCAAGCTGTTCCGTGATCAGTTCGCCGATGCCATGCAGCGCAACGGCAACAACCTGGATACAACCATCAACAACTGGGCTGGCGAAGTGGCCAAGACCAAATCTACCGTTGATGCCACGCAGAAGCCGGTGCAATGACCGAATCTGCCGTCCGCCTCGTCGGGCCGGGTGAGCTCAGGCTGATCGGTGTGCTGGATTACCGTACAGGGCCGCAACTGCGCAAGCAGGGTGCGGCGCTGATCAAGTCCGGTGATCTGGCAGACCTCACGCTTGACTGCTCGGGTGTCGAGAAGTCCAGCAGCGTCGGCCTGGCCTTGTTGCTGGCGTTCATGCGCGACGCCCGGGATGCGGGCAAGTCGATGACCATCCGCGCACTCCCCGAAGACATGCGCCAGATAGCTCGCGTATCAGGTTTGACCGAGCTGCTGGACGCCCACTGAAAGGCATCATCGAAAAAGCCCTTTATCCGGGACCTGCTTGTCGGGCTTCGCATAACATGGGCTTTTTTTGTATGATGCCAGACCCGCGCGCGTACAGCGCCGATCGAGGTTAAGCATGCAGGCCGTAGAAGTTAAAAGCTTCCTTGAAGGAAAGCTGCCGGAAATCAAAGTGGAAGTCGAAGGCGAAGGCTGCAACTTCCAGTTGAACATCATCAGCGACGAGTTGGCCGGCCTGAGCCCGGTCAAACGTCAGCAACAGATTTATACCCATCTGAACCCCTGGATTGCCGATGGCAGCATCCACGCGGTGACCATGAAATTTTTCAGCCGCGCTGCATGGGCCGAGCGTTCCTGAGCCAATTGGTGTCGAGACTCTAATGGATAAATTGATTATTACCGGCGGCGTTCGTCTTGATGGCGAAATTCGCATTTCCGGGGCAAAGAACTCTGCCCTGCCGATCCTTGCCGCCACGTTGCTGGCGGACGGACCCGTCACCGTTCAGAACCTGCCGCACCTGCACGACATCACGACCATGATCGAGCTGTTTGGTCGCATGGGCATCGAGCCTGTCATCGATGAAAAGCTCAGTGTCGAAATCGATCCGCGCACCATCAAGACCCTGGTCGCCCCGTACGAACTGGTGAAAACCATGCGTGCGTCGATTCTGGTGCTGGGCCCGATGGTCGCTCGATTCGGTGAGGCCGAAGTGGCTCTGCCAGGCGGCTGTGCCATCGGTTCGCGTCCGGTCGACCTGCACATCCGTGGTCTTGAAGCCATGGGCGCGATCATCGACGTCGAAGGTGGCTACATCAAGGCCAAGGCACCCGAGGGTGGCTTGCGCGGTGCCAACTTCTTCTTCGATACCGTGAGCGTGACCGGTACTGAGAACATCATGATGGCAGCCAGCCTCGCCAACGGTCGCAGCGTGCTGCAGAACGCCGCACGCGAGCCCGAGGTTGTCGATCTGGCCAACTTCCTGATCGCAATGGGGGCCAAGATTCACGGTGCAGGCACCGACACCATCACCATCGATGGCGTCAAGCGTCTGGGCCCGGCCACTTACAAGGTCATGCCTGACCGTATCGAGACCGGCACCTACCTGGTGGCCGCTGCTGTTACCGGCGGTCGCGTCAAGGTCAAGGACACCGATCCGACCATCCTCGAAGCTGTGCTGCTCAAGCTTCAGGAGGCGGGTGCTGAAGTCACGACCGGTGAAGACTGGATCGAGCTGAACATGCACGGCAAGCGTCCAAAGGCGGTCAATGTGCGTACCGCGCCTTACCCGGCGTTCCCGACCGACATGCAGGCGCAGTTCATTTCGCTCAACGCGATTGCCGAGGGCACCGGGGCGGTCATCGAGACCATCTTCGAAAATCGCTTCATGCACGTGTATGAAATGCACCGCATGGGTGCTCAGATTCAGGTTGAAGGCAACACCGCCATTGTCACCGGCACCGAAGTACTCAAGGGCGCGCCAGTCATGGCGACCGACCTGCGTGCATCGGCCAGTCTGGTGATCTCGGCGCTGGTCGCTCAGGGCGACACGCTGATCGACCGCATCTACCACATAGACCGTGGTTACGAGTGCATCGAAGAGAAGCTGCAAATGCTGGGTGCCAAGATCCGCCGCGTTCCGGGCTAGCAGCAGGCGGCCCTGATGCCGCTGGCATCGGGGCCGCCTGTTCTGTCGCGGGTGTGATTTCTGATTCGTTTCACTTCAGGTCAACAGGCCTGAGGGTTGTCATGCGCCGCTTGCGTCGTGACAAAAGTTTCCTGATAAGGACTTACGTTTCCCATGTTGACCATCGCACTGTCCAAGGGCCGCATTCTTGATGACACCCTGCCGCTTCTCGCTGAAGCGGGCATCGTGCCGACCGAGAATCCGGACAAGAGCCGCAAGCTCATCATCCCCACGACTCAGGCCGATGTGCGCCTGCTGATCGTGCGCGCCACCGACGTGCCGACCTATGTCGAGCATGGTGCCGCCGATCTGGGTGTCGCGGGCAAGGATGTGTTGATGGAATACACCGGTCAGGGCCTCTATGAGCCGCTGGACCTGCAGATTGCCAAGTGCAAGCTGATGACCGCTGGCGCCATCGGTGCGGTCGAGCCCAAGGGCCGTCTGCGCGTGGCTACCAAGTTCGTCAACGTTGCCAAGCGTTACTACGCCGAGCAGGGCCGTCAGGTCGATATCATCAAGTTGTACGGCTCCATGGAGCTGGCACCGCTGATTGGCCTGGCAGACAAGATCATCGATGTGGTCGACACCGGTAACACCTTGCGCGCCAACGGCCTCGAGCCTCAGGAACTGATCGCGACCATCAGTTCGCGTCTGGTGGTCAACAAGGCCTCCATGAAGATGCAGCACGCACGTATCCAGGCCCTCATCGACACCCTGCGCAAGGCAGTGGAGTCGCGACACCGTAGCTGATCCCTTCACGCAACGTTGAGTTGCGTCCAGCTATCCGTGTCATAGCCAAATTTCTCAGGTGCCTGCGCGGATAGCTTGGTAGCTTTAGGCTCCTGAGCATCCGCCAATTATTGAGGCCCCGCTATGACCACTCCCACTGCAATTCGCCGACTCGACGCTGCTGACCCGGATTTCGCACGACATCTGGATCATCTGCTGAGCTGGGAAAGTGTGTCTGACGATTCGGTCAACCAGCGCGTGCTCGACATCATCAAGGCGGTGCGTGAGCGGGGCGACGCGGCGCTGGTCGAGTTCACCCAGAAGTTCGACGGGCTACAGGTTGCGTCGATGGCCGACCTGATCCTGCCTCGCCAGCGCCTGGAGCTAGCGTTGACGCGCATTACCCCGGTTCAGCGCGAAGCCCTGGAAAAAGCCGCCGAGCGTGTACGCAGCTATCACGAAAAGCAGAAGCAGGATTCCTGGAGCTACACCGAGGCCGACGGCACGGTGCTGGGCCAGAAGGTCACGCCGTTGGACCGTGCAGGCCTGTACGTGCCGGGTGGCAAGGCTTCCTACCCGTCTTCGGTATTGATGAACGCTATACCGGCCAAGGTGGCAGGCGTGACCGAAGTGGTCATGGTCGTGCCGACGCCGCGTGGTGAAATCAACGAGCTGGTGCTGGCCGCTGCCTGTATTGCAGGGGTTGACCGGGTGTTCACCATCGGCGGGGCGCAAGCTGTTGCCGCGCTGGCGTACGGCACTGAAAGCGTGCCGAAAGTCGACAAGGTGGTCGGTCCTGGCAATATTTACGTGGCGACCGCCAAGCGTCATGTGTTCGGTCAGGTGGGGATCGACATGATCGCCGGTCCTTCCGAAATTCTGGTGGTGTGTGACGGCCAGACCGATCCTGACTGGATTGCCATGGACCTGTTCTCCCAGGCCGAGCACGACGAAGACGCCCAGGCCATTCTGGTCAGTCCGGATGCCGAATTTCTCGACAAGGTCGCCGCCAGCATCACCCGTCTGCTACCGACTATGGAGCGGGCGGCCATCGTCGAAACGTCGATCAATGGCCGCGGTGCGCTAATAAAGGTGGCTGACATGGCCCAGGCTATCGAAGTCGCCAATCGCATTGCGCCCGAGCACCTTGAACTGTCGGTCGCCGATCCGGAAGCCTGGCTGCCGCAGATCCGCCATGCGGGTGCGATCTTCATGGGGCGCCACACCTCCGAAGCACTGGGCGACTACTGCGCAGGTCCCAACCATGTGTTGCCGACCTCTGGCACGGCGCGTTTCTCTTCGCCGCTGGGCGTCTACGATTTCCAGAAGCGCTCGTCGATCATCTATTGCTCGCCGCAAGGTGCGTCCGAGCTGGGCAAGACAGCGTCCGTGCTGGCTCGTGGCGAATCACTGAGCGGCCACGCGCGCAGTGCCGAATATCGAATCACTGACCCTGACTGGAAAGCAGGCAACACAGAGGACGGCAAATAATGAGCAAATTCTGGAGCCCTTTTGTCAGCGATCTGGTGCCTTATGTGCCGGGCGAACAGCCAAAGCTGACCCGACTGGTCAAGCTTAATACCAATGAAAACCCGTATGGCCCTTCGCCAAAGGCCATCGACGCCATGCGCGCTGCGCTGACCGACGACTTGCGTCTGTACCCGGACCCCAACAGTGATCTGCTCAAGCACGCTGTCGCCGATTACTACAAGGTGCAACCCAATCAGGTGTTCCTGGGTAATGGCTCGGATGAAGTGCTGGCGCACATTTTCCACGCTTTGTTTCAGCACGATGCTCCGCTGCTGTTCCCGGATATCAGCTACAGCTTCTATCCGGTGTATTGCGGCCTGTATGGCATCGACTATGAAACGGTCCCGCTGGACGAGCAGTTCCAGATCCGTGCTGTGGACTATGCCAAGCCGAATGCCGGGATCATCTTCCCCAACCCGAATGCGCCGACGGGTTGCCTGCTCGGTCTGGACAAGGTCGAGCAGATCATCAAGGCCAGCCCGGATTCGGTGGTGGTCGTCGATGAAGCGTATATCGACTTTGGTGGCGAGACAGCCATTACGCTGATCGACCGTTACCCGAACCTGCTGGTCACTCAGACCCTGTCCAAGTCGCGCTCGCTGGCCGGTCTGCGCGTCGGCCTGGCGGTAGGGCATCCTGACCTGATCGAGGCGCTGGAGCGGGTCAAGAACAGCTTCAACTCCTACCCGCTGGACCGCATGGCCAACGTGGGAGGGGCAGCGGCTTTCGAGGATCGCGAGCACTTCGAGACGACCCGCAACAAGGTCATCGAAAGCCGCGAGGCGCTGGTCGAGCAGTTGCAGGGCAAGGGCTTTGAAGTGCTGCCATCGGCAGCCAACTTCATCTTCGCTCGCCACCCGCAACACGATGCCGCAGCACTGGCCGCCAAACTGCGCGAGCAGGGCGTCATCGTCCGCCACTTCAAACATCAGCGAATCGCCCAGTTTCTGCGTATCAGCATCGGCACGCCAGAGCAGCATCAGGCGTTGCTGGAAGGTCTGAGCGACATCTGAGACGCGGATCGGTCAGCCCGAAAACGGGCTGACCTTGCGCTGCCACAGGATCATTGATGCCGCAGAGCATCCGCATGGCCTGGAAACACCGCCGACCTATGTGAGTAATCCAAACGGCTCGAAAACACCCCGGACCTGTGTGGGGGCGAGCTTGCTCGCGAAGAGGCCCGTTCAGCCTCTGAAACTCCATTGATCAGGTAATCCGCCTTCGCGAGCAAGCTCGCTCCCACAAGATCATCGCTGCCGCAGAGCATCTACATTGCTTGAAACACTTCGGACCTGTGTGAGTGTCTCGCATGGCTTGAAAACACTCCGGATCTGTGTGGGAGCGAGCTTGCTCGCGAAAAGGCCCGTTCAGCCTCTGAAACTCCATTGATCAGGTAATCCGCCTTCGCGAGCAAGCTCGCTCCCACAAGATCATCGCAGCCGCAGAGCATCCGCATGGCTTGAAACACTTCGGACCTGTGTGAGTGTTTCACATGGCTTGAAACACTCCGGACCTGTGGGAGCGAGCTTGCTCGCGAAAGGGTCTGCACAAGCGCCGAAAATGCATCGACTGAAACACCGTATTCGCGAGCAAGCTCGCCCCCCACGCCCTTCGGGCAGAAGCCCGGACGCCCTATATTCCCGGCGTCACAGATCTGTGCTGTACCGCGCTTTCAGGTAATGGCGCATCACTCCGGCGCTGCGGCGGGTGTCGGGGCGGGTGGTGGGCGTAGGCCGACTTCGGCGCTCAAGCGCATCTCCTTGCCGTTGCGCATCACGTCGATAGCAATCTTGTCCTTGGGTTTGGTGCGCGCCACCTGGTTCATCGAGCGACGACCATCGCCGGCAGGTTCGCCATTGATACTCAGGATCACGTCGCCCAGTTGCAGGCCGGCTTTCTGCGCCGGTCCGTCGCGGAAGATGCCGGCCACAACGATACCTGGACGATCCTTCAGCCCGAAGGATTCGGCCAGTTCCTGGGTCAGGGGTTGAACTTCGATGCCCAGCCAGCCACGAATGACCTGACCGTGCTCGATGATCGACTTCATGACATCCATTGCCAATTTGGTCGGAATAGCGAAGCCGATGCCCTGGGAGCCGCCGGACTTGGAAAAAATCGCGGTATTGATACCGATCAGATTGCCGCTGGCGTCTACCAGCGCACCGCCCGAGTTACCCGGGTTGATGGCCGCATCGGTCTGAATGAAGTCTTCATAAGTGTTGAGGCCCAATTGATTGCGCCCGGTGGCACTGATGATCCCCATGGTCACGGTCTGGCCGACCCCGAACGGGTTGCCGATCGCCAGCGCAACATCGCCGATGCGGATGCTGTCAGAGCGCGCGATGGTAATCGCGGGCAGGTTTTTCAAATCGATCTTGAGCACCGCCAGGTCGGTTTCCGGGTCATTGCCGATGACCCGGGCAATGGTTTCGCGGCCGTCTTTTAGCGCTACCACGATCTGGTCCGCGCCAGTGGTGACGTGGTTGTTGGTCAGTATGTAGCCTTCAGGGCTCATCATCACGCCAGAACCCAGGCTCGATTCCATACGCTTCTGCTTGGGCGTGTTGTCGCCGAAGAAGCGGCGGAACTGCGGGTCTTCGAAAAGCGGGTTGTTGCCCTTGTTGACCATCTTGGTGGTATAGAGGTTGACCACCGCGGGCGCTGCGGCAATGACCGCGTCGGCATAGGAAGACGGACCTTGCATGACGTTGGTGGTCTGTGGGGCCTGTTGCAGATTGACATCCAGGCTCGGCAGACCGACCCACTGCGGATAGCGCTGAATAATCAGCATGGCGATAAGCACGCCAGCCAGCAATGGCCAGCCGAAAAAACGCAGTGCCTTGAACATTTAACAAGTCCTGATGGTTGCGGGCGCAGAAAGTTTTGCCACGGGTGCGCCATAATGGCGGGCATTATACGAGTACAACGCAGCTCTGAACTGCATATTTAGGAGTCTTTTATGGCTGTTGCCCTGAGCACCCTGGTCGAAGAAGCCGACCGCTATCTGAACAGTGCCCGGATTCAGGATTACTGCCCCAATGGCCTGCAGGTCGAAGGGCGGCCGCAAGTCATGCGCATCGTCAGCGGCGTGACGGCCAGTCAGGCCCTGCTGGATGCGGCAGTCGATGCCCAGGCTGATCTGGTTCTGGTTCACCACGGTTATTTCTGGAAGGGCGAAAACCCGTGTGTCGTCGGCATGAAGCAGCGTCGCCTGAAGACTTTGCTCAAACACGACATCAGCCTGCTGGCCTATCACCTGCCGCTGGATGTGCATCCCGAGGTGGGCAACAACGTGCAACTGGCGCGTCAACTGGACATCACGGTCGAAGGCCCTCTGGACCCTGAAAACCCGCTTGTGGTCGGGTTGATCGGCTCGTTGTCCGAGCCCATGACTGCGCGGGATTTTGCCCGTCGCGTGCAGGATGCGCTGGGGCGTGAGCCATTGCTCATCGAAGGCAGTCAGATGATTCGCCGTGTCGGCTGGTGCACGGGCGGTGGTCAGAACTACATTGATCAGGCAGTGCTGGAAGGCGTCGATCTGTTCCTCAGTGGCGAAGCGTCAGAGCAGACGTTTCATAGCGCACGCGAGAATGACATCAGCTTCATTGCGGCCGGTCATCATGCCACCGAGCGCTATGGCGTGCAGGCGCTGGGCGATTATCTGGCGCGACGGTTTGCGCTCGAGCATATCTTCATCGACTGCCCGAACCCGATTTGAACGATCAAACAGCAGGGCATATGCATAGATCGTTTCGATCTAGCTGCGTCGCTGATTAGCGATATCACGCATGTTAAAGTGCCCGGCTCGAATACGGCCCGCTGGCCGCCCCGGGGTTTCCCGGTCCATAACGAACGCAATCCGTGAGTAGCCATGGTTGACAAACTGACGCATCTGAAACAGCTGGAGGCGGAAAGCATCCACATCATCCGCGAGGTCGCCGCCGAGTTCGATAACCCGGTGATGCTGTACTCGATCGGCAAGGATTCGGCCGTGATGCTGCACCTGGCGCGCAAGGCATTCTTCCCCGGTAAACTGCCATTCCCGGTCATGCACGTCGATACGCGCTGGAAATTCCAGGAGATGTATCGCTTCCGCGACCAGATGGTCGAGGAAATGGGGTTGGACCTGATCACCCACATCAACCCCGATGGCGTGGCACAGGGCATCAACCCGTTCACCCACGGCAGCGCCAAACACACCGACATCATGAAGACCGAGGGCCTGAAGCAGGCGCTCGACAAGCATGGTTTCGACGCCGCCTTTGGCGGTGCCCGACGCGATGAAGAAAAGTCCCGGGCCAAGGAACGCGTCTACTCGTTCCGCGACAGCAAGCACCGCTGGGACCCGAAAAACCAGCGTCCCGAGCTGTGGAACGTCTACAACGGCAACGTCAACAAAGGCGAGTCGATCCGTGTGTTCCCGCTCTCCAACTGGACCGAGCTGGACATCTGGCAGTACATCTACCTCGAAGGCATCCCGATCGTGCCGCTGTATTTCGCCGCCGAGCGCGACGTCATCGAGAAGAACGGCACGCTGATCATGATCGACGACGAGCGCATCCTCGAGCATCTCACCGATGAAGAGAAGTCGCGCATCGTCAAGAAAAAGGTCCGTTTCCGCACCCTCGGCTGCTACCCGCTGACCGGTGCTGTCGAGTCCGAAGCGACCAGCCTGACCGACATCATTCAGGAAATGTTGCTGACGCGAACTTCCGAGCGCCAGGGCCGGGTCATTGACCATGACGGCGCTGGCTCGATGGAAGAAAAGAAACGTCAGGGTTATTTCTAAGGGGTGTCACATGTCGCATCAATCTGATTTGATCAGCGAGGACATCCTCGCCTACCTGGGCCAGCACGAACGCAAGGAAATGCTGCGCTTTCTTACCTGTGGCAACGTCGATGACGGCAAGAGCACGCTGATCGGGCGTCTGCTGCACGACTCCAAGATGATCTACGAAGATCACCTGGAAGCCATCACCCGTGACTCGAAGAAGTCCGGCACCACTGGCGATGACGTCGATCTGGCGTTGCTGGTGGATGGTCTGCAGGCCGAGCGGGAGCAGGGCATCACTATCGATGTCGCCTATCGCTATTTCTCCACGGCCAAGCGCAAGTTCATCATTGCCGACACCCCGGGCCACGAGCAGTACACCCGCAACATGGCCACCGGCGCGTCGACCTGTGACCTGGCGATCATTCTGGTGGACGCGCGCTATGGCGTGCAGACCCAGACCCGTCGTCACAGCTACATCGCTTCGCTGCTGGGCATCAAGCACATCGTCGTCGCCATCAACAAGATGGACCTCAATGGCTTTGATGAGGGCGTGTTCGAGTCGATCAAGGCCGATTACCTGAAGTTCGCCGAGGGTATCGCGTTCAAGCCGACCACCATGGCTTTTGTGCCGATGTCGGCGCTCAAGGGCGACAACGTGGTGAACAAGAGCGAGCGTTCGCCGTGGTACACCGGCCAGTCGTTGATGGAAATTCTCGAAACGGTCGAAATCGCCAGCGACCGCAACTATGCGGACCTGCGTTTCCCGGTGCAGTACGTCAACCGTCCGAACCTGAACTTCCGTGGCTTCGCCGGTACGCTGGCCAGCGGCATCGTGCACAAGGGCGACGAGATCGTCGTGCTGCCATCGGGCAAGAGCAGCCGTGTGAAGTCCATCGTCACCTTTGAAGGTGAGCTGGAGCAGGCCGGGCCGGGCCAGGCAGTGACGCTGACCATGGAAGACGAGATCGACATTTCCCGTGGTGACCTGCTGGTGCATGCCGACAACGTTCCGCAGGTCAGCGATGCGTTCGAGGCCATGCTGGTGTGGATGGCCGAAGAGCCGATGCTGCCGGGCAAGAAGTACGACATCAAGCGCGCCACCAGCTATGTGCCGGGCTCGATTGCCAGCATCACCCACCGGGTCGATGTGAACACACTGGAGGAAGGCCCTGCCAGCTCGTTGCAACTGAACGAGATCGGCCGGGTCAAGGTCAGCCTCGATGCGCCCATCGCGCTGGATGGCTACAGCAGCAACCGCACCACGGGGTCGTTCATCGTCATTGATCGTTTGACCAATGGCACCGTTGCGGCAGGCATGATCATTGCCAAGCCGGTTTCAGGTGGTGGCTCGCAGCACCATGGCGAACTGGCCCACGTCTCCACAGAGGAGCGCGCGCAGCGCTTCGGTCAGCAACCGGCCACCGTGTTGTTCAGCGGCCTGTCCGGCGCGGGCAAAAGCACGCTGGCCTATGCGGTCGAGCGCAAGCTGTTCGACATGGGCCGTGCGGTCTATGTACTGGACGGTCAGAACCTGCGTCATGACCTGAACAAGGGCTTGCCACAGGATCGTGCCGGTCGTACCGAGAACTGGAGCCGTGCTGCTCATGTGGCGCGTCAGTTCAACGAAGCCGGCCTGCTGACTCTGGCCGCATTCGTTGCCCCTGACGCCGAAGGGCGTGAGCGCGCCAAGGCGCTGATCGGCAAGGATCGTCTGCTCACGGTCTATGTGCAGGCATCGCCAGCGGTCTGCCGCGAGCGTGATCCACAGGGCCTGTATGCCGCCGACGGCGACAACATTCCTGGCGAGTCCTTCCCGTATGACGTGCCGCTGAATGCCGATCTGGTGATCGACACGCAGACACTCAACGTCGAAGAAAGCGTCAGGCAGGTGCTGGATCTGCTGCGCAGCCGCGGCGCGATCTGATTCATAGCCTCTAGCAAGGGGCTTACATCTGCAGGGGATTGCAGTTTCGATCCCACAAAAAAGCCCGCCGCAGACAATCTCTGCGGCGGGCTTTTTGTGTGGCTGTGAAAGCTTACTTCTTCAAGCCGTAATGCTCGTCCAGCATGCCCGGGGTGTTGGGCGACTTGGGGGCGTAATCCTTGGGCGTTTCAGTGTCGCGTGGCGGGGTCAGGCGGTCGCGATGATCGCGGTGCGCATGATTGGCCTCAGGGTGCAGGGCGGCCAGCAGGCGTTGGCGGGTCAGCTCGTCGAGAGCCAGGCGGTTGGCGCCCTCGGCAAGGTGTTCCTGAACATCCTGATAGCTCTGTGAAAGCTTTTGTACCAGATTGGCCGTGCTGTTGAAGTGCGTGACTACCTCGTTCTGATAGGTGTCGAAACGCTCCTGAATGTCATCCAGCTGGCGCTGGGTGCTGTTCGGAACGGTGTTGGGCAACAGGCGTGCCACCAGAAAACCAATGACGACACCGGCCACCAGGGCGAGCGTCGGCAACAACCAGACTAAGAGCGAGTGTTCCACGAGTCCTTCCTCTATAAACGGCTTTGCTTTACGTTAACGGCTCGAACCTGCGCTGTATACCCGCGACGTATCGTTGATATGCATGCCGCAGACAATCAGCTAGACGAGTCGACCCATTTCGAGGTCACGGAGTTCTGTTTTGCTCATGCGTGAAACCCCATTATTTATCGATGGCCCTGAGGGCCAGCTCGAAGCGCTGTATCAGGACGTCCCCGACGCCCGAGGTGTTGCACTGATCTGCCATCCTAACCCGATACAGGGCGGAACGATGCTCAATAAAGTCGTTTCGACGTTGCAGCGCACCGCACGCGATCAGGGTTTGATCACATTGCGCTTCAATTATCGCGGCGTCGGCGCCAGTGCCGGTACGTCGGTTGCCGGGCCGGGCGAGATTGATGATGCCCAGGCAGCCGCCCGATGGCTGCGGGCGCAACATCCGGATCTGCCGATGACCCTGTTCGGATTTTCCTTTGGCGGCTACGTTGCTGCAAACCTGGGTGGCAGGCTGGAAGCGCAGGGTGAAAAGCTCACGCACGTGTTTCTGGTTGCTGCTGCGGCTTCGCGGCTCGAGGATCAGAGCGTGCTGCCCCAGGCTTGCCCGCTGACGATCATTCAGCCCGAGAACGACGAAGTGATCGAGCCCGAGACCGTCTATGCATGGTCCGCCGCGTTGCAACGTCCCCATGAGCTGCTGAAAGTGGCAGAATGCGGACACTTTTTTCACGGCAAGCTGACTGATCTGAAAGATCTGCTCCTGCCGCGACTTTCCAGCTGATTGCAGCCGTATTGCATCCTATTGATAAGCGACCTGCCATGACCACTCGTATCCTGACCGGTATCACGACCACCGGCACTCCCCATCTGGGCAACTACGCGGGCGCCATTCGCCCGGCCATTGTCGCCAGCCGTCAGAGCGATTTCGACTCGTTCTACTTTCTGGCCGACTACCACGCGCTGATCAAATGCGATGACCCGCTGCGCATTCAGCGCTCGCGTCTGGAAATCGCCGCGACCTGGCTGGCAGCGGGGCTGGACGTTGATCGTGTGACCTTCTATCGCCAGTCGGACATTCCCGAAATCCCGGAACTGACCTGGCTGCTCACCTGCGTCGCGGCCAAGGGCCTGCTCAATCGCGCCCACGCCTACAAGGCGTCGGTGGACAAGAACGTGGAAAGTGGCGAAGACCCGGATGCAGGCATCACCATGGGGCTGTACAGCTACCCGGTGCTGATGGCTGCCGACATCCTGATGTTCAATGCGCATCAGGTTCCGGTAGGGCGTGATCAGATTCAGCACGTTGAAATGGCCCGTGATATAGG
Organism: Pseudomonas sp. NFACC10-1; assembly: GCF_900119195.1. Lineage (NCBI taxonomy): Bacteria > Pseudomonadati > Pseudomonadota > Gammaproteobacteria > Pseudomonadales > Pseudomonadaceae > Pseudomonas > Pseudomonas sp. NFACC10-1. The sequence goes on from NZ_FPJB01000005.1 coordinate 449,429, forward strand.
CCAGCGTTTCAATCACCTGTTCGGCAATGGCAAGGAGTTCTTCGTCATGCCCGAGGCATTGATCGAAGAGAGCGTAGCCACGCTGCCAGGCCTGGACGGTCGCAAGATGTCCAAGAGCTACGACAACACCATCCCGTTGTTCAGCGGTGCCAAGGACATGAAAAGCGCGATATCGCGCATCGTCACCGACTCGCGTGCGCCGGGCGAAGCGAAAGACCCGGACACCTCCCACCTGTTTACTCTGTACCAGGCGTTCTCGACGGCCGAGCAGTGCGCTGAATTCCGCTCTGACCTGTTGCAGGGCCTGGGCTGGGGCGAAGCCAAGAATCGTCTGTTCACGTTGCTGGATGCACAACTGAGCGAACCCCGTGAAAAGTATCTGGGGCTGATCGAGCGTCCTGCCGATCTCGAAGACATCCTGCTCGCTGGCGCGCAGAAAGCCCGTCGCGTCGCCACTCCGTTTCTCGAGCAATTGCGCGAGGCGGTGGGCCTGCGGTCGTTCCGTACCGTGGTGCAGAACGCCGACACCGGCAAGAAAAAGGCCAGCAAGGGCGCTCGTTTCGTCAGCTTCCGTGAAGACGACGGCAGCTTCCGTTTCCGCCTGCTGGCAGCCGATGGCGAGCAGTTGCTGTTGTCGCGCAACTTTGCCGATGGCAAGGCTGCAGGCGTGGTCAGCAAGCAGTTGCAGCAGGGCGGCGAACTGGACCTGCGCAGCGAAGACGATCGCTTCACGCTGTGGCTGGACGGCGCCTGTGTGGCGGACAGTCCGGTATTCGCCGACGCTGCCGCGCGCGACAGTGCCATCGAAACTCTCAAGCTGGCGCTCGCTCCTCAACAGGACTGATTGCCAATCCCCGGGGTCGTCGCTACAGTGACGACCCGTTTTTGTTGCCTTGCTAACGAATTATGACGCCCCTAGAACGATATCAAGCTGATCTGAAACGCCCGGACTTCTTTCACGATGCCGCGCAGGAAAACGCTGTGCGTCATCTGCAGCGCCTGTACGACGATCTGATCGCCGCTCACGACAGCAAGCCTGGCCTGTTCGGCAAACTGTTCGGCAAGAAAGAGCAGACGCTGGTCAAGGGGCTGTACTTCTGGGGTGGCGTAGGCCGCGGCAAGACGTATCTGGTCGATACGTTCTTCGACGCACTGCCGTTCCAGGACAAGGTCCGTACGCACTTCCACCGCTTCATGAAGCGCGTGCACGAAGAGATGAAGACCCTCAAGGGCGAGAAAAACCCGCTGACGATCATCGCCAGGCGGTTTTCCGACGAGGCGCGGGTCATCTGCTTCGACGAGTTTTTCGTCTCCGATATCACCGATGCCATGATCCTCGGCACGCTGATGGAAGAGCTGTTCAAGAACGGCGTGACGCTGGTGGCTACGTCCAACATCGTCCCGGACGGCCTGTACAAGGACGGCCTGCAGCGGGCGCGTTTCCTGCCGGCCATCGCGCTGATCAAGCAGAACACCGACATCGTCAACGTCGACAGTGGCGTCGATTACCGTCTGCGCCACCTGGAGCAGGCCGAACTGTTCCACTTTCCGCTTAACGAAGTTGCACAGGAAAGCCTGCGTAAAAGCTTCAAGGCCCTGACGCCGGATTGCGCAGAAACCATCGAAAACGATGTGTTGATGATCGAAAACCGCGAGATCCGCGCGCTGCGCACCTGTGATGATGTGGCCTGGTTCGACTTCCGCGAGTTGTGCGACGGCCCGCGCAGTCAGAACGATTACATCGAGCTGGGCAAGATCTTCCATGCCGTGCTGATCAGCGGCGTCGAGCAGATGGACGTTGCTACTGACGACATCGCCCGGCGCTTTATCAACATGGTCGACGAGTTCTACGATCGCAACGTCAAGCTGATCATCTCGGCCGAGGTTGAATTGAAGGACCTGTACACCGGCGGCCGGTTGATGTTCGAGTTCCAGCGTACCCTCAGCCGCCTGCTGGAAATGCAATCCCACGAATTCCTCTCGCGGGCGCACAAGCCTTAGCAGTTGCGGCGAGCTTCAGGCGACAGGCCTGAAGCTCGATCACGCTGCGCCTTGCACCTCAAAGCCGCTCTTTATGGCCTTCGAACTGTTGCCGGTACTGATTGGGTGACAGCTCGGTGTGCTGGCGGAACAGTCGGGCAAAAAAGCTGGCGTCGTCGTAGCCCACCTCATAGCTGATGGTCTTGATGCTCTTGCGCGTCCCAGAGAGCAATCCCTTCGCCGTTTCGATCCGCAGTCGTTGCAGGTAATGCAGTGGCTTGTCGCCCGTGGCGGTCTGAAAGCGGCGCATGAAATTGCGAATGCTCATGCCATGCTCGCGGGCCACGTCTTCAAAGCGGAACTTGTCGGCAAAGTGCTCTTCCAGCCAGTGCTGAATCTGCAGGATGACCACGTCCTGATGAAGCTTCTGACCGCCAAAACCGATTCGCCCGGGCGAGTAGGTGCGACGCACTTCATAGAGGATGTCGCGGGCCACGGCCTGGGCGACATTGGCGCCGCAGAAGCGCTCGATCAGATAAATATACAGATCGCAGGCTGAGGTCGTGCCGCCCGCGCAATACACGTTGTCGGCGTCGGTGAGGTGCTTCTCCTGATTGAGCAGGACCTTAGGATAGCGCTCGGCAAATGCGCTGAAAAAACGCCAGTAGGTCGTCGCTTCCTTGCCGTCCAGCAAACCGGCTTCGGCAAGCCAGTAGACGCCGGTGGCTTCGGCGCAGAGTACGGCGCCGTTGGCGTGCTGTTCGCGCAACCACGGCAGGATCTGTGGATAGCGCTGACAGAGGGTTTCAAAATCGTCCCAGAAGGCCGGGATGACGATAATGTCGCTCTGGCACAGCGCGCCGTCGACCGGCAGGGTGACATCGCTGAAGCTGCTGACAGGCAGCCCGTCGGGGCTGACCAGGCGCGTTTCGAAGGCGGGCACCAGGCCGTGGCCCAGTTGCTTGCTGTAGCGCAGGCTCGCCAGGTGGAAGAAGTCCTTGGCCTGCATGACAGTGGAGGCAAACATCTTGTCCGTGGTCAGAATACTTACGCGGCGCAGAGGAGTGGCGTGTCGGATCGGCATAATCGTTATTCTTATATGGGTAAATGGTCAAGCTACGGCTGGATCGTCTTATTTTTTGCCAAAACTGTCCAGTCTCGTTACGTGGAGCCCCTTGGCAGGGCACCCATGATGGCTTTGTGCTAAGAGGGTCAATATCCGCCAATCCACGCCTCGCAGGCAATAAACAGAATGTGAACAAAAAATCCGGTTGAGGTTATTTTTACAGTCTGTATAATCCGCCAGCTCTTTGCAGTGGAAGTGATGCGCCGTCTGCCGAAGAATCTTGCCGTATAACGGACGCGCTGACCCGAGCCCCCGATAGCGTCTGTTTCCGGCTGCCTTTGACTTGTCAAAGTACGCACTATTCAGTAAGATCCGCCGTCTAATTTTCAGGGCGGCCCCTGAGGCTATAAAGAATGAAAACTTTTACTGCTAAACCGGAAACAGTTAAGCGCGACTGGTTCGTCGTCGACGCTGCTGGTCAGACCCTGGGTCGTCTGGCCACCGAAATCGCGAGCCGTCTGCGTGGCAAGCACAAACCGGAATACACTCCGCACGTTGATACCGGCGACTACATCGTCGTGATCAATGCCGAGCAGATCCGCGTTACTGGTGCCAAGACCACCGACAAGATCTACTACTCACACTCCGGTTTTCCGGGCGGGATCAAGTCGATCAACTTCGAAAAGCTGATCGCCAAAGCTCCTGAGCGCGTGATCGAGACCGCGGTCAAAGGCATGCTGCCTAAGAACCCGCTGGGTCGCGACATGTATCGTAAGCTGAAAGTCTATGCGGGCGCTGTACACCCTCATACTGCTCAGCAGCCCCAAGAACTGAAGTTTTAACGGAATAGTTCATTATGTCGGCGACTCAAAATTACGGCACTGGCCGTCGCAAGACCGCAACCGCTCGCGTTTTCCTGCGTCCGGGTACTGGTAACATCTCGATCAACAACCGCTCCCTGGACAATTTCTTCGGCCGCGAAACTGCCCGCATGGTAGTTCGTCAGCCGCTGGAACTGACCGAGACCGTTGAAAAGTTCGACATCTACGTCACCGTTATCGGTGGCGGCGTAAGTGGTCAGGCTGGCGCAATCCGCCACGGTATCACTCGCGCTCTGATGCAGTACGACGAGACACTGCGCGGTGCTCTGCGTAAAGCAGGCTTCGTGACTCGCGATGCTCGTGAAGTTGAACGTAAGAAAGTCGGTCTGCGTAAAGCGCGTAAGCGTCCGCAGTACTCGAAGCGTTAATACGCTCTTCGTTCAAAGAAAGAACGTCCATCCCCTCGCGGGGCTGGGCGTTTTTTTATGGGCGTGATTTTTACGGTCATGATGTTTTTGCGTTGCTCGTTTTACGTCGATATTGTGAAATTTATCCGCCTGTCGACGAAGATTACGGAATTTACATCGCGTAAATGAGCTATCTTGTGGCCCGCGACGAACGCCTGTCATGTTGTGTTCATTATCGGATGCGCCCTTGAAGCGCGTTCGTTCGTCTGTCCGATAAATTTTAACAAGCGAGGAGGATCGCCATGGGCGTGACCAACCGGTTGGCCTGCTACTCCGACCCCGCCGACCACTATTCTCATCGCGTACGCATTGTGCTCGCCGAGAAGGGTGTCAGCGCCGAAATCATTGAAGTGGCGGCAGGTCGTCATCCGCCGCAGCTGATTGAAGTAAATCCATACGGCAGCGTGCCGACCCTCGTCGATCGTGACCTGGCGTTGTACGAGTCGACCGTGGTGATGGAGTATCTGGATGAGCGCTATCCACATCCGCCTCTGCTGCCTGTCTATCCGGTTGCCCGTGCCAACAGTCGTTTGCTGATCCATCGTATCCAGAGAGACTGGTGTGGCCTTGTCGACCTGATTCTGGATACGCGCAGCAAAGAGCCTGCTCGTGTTCAGGCGCGCAAGGAGCTCCGCGAGAGTCTGGCCGGGGTTTCTCCGTTGTTCGCGGAAAAAGCTTTTTTCATGAGCGACGAGCTAAGTCTTGTTGACTGCTGTCTACTCCCCATACTCTGGCGTTTGCCAATTTTGGGTATTGAATTGCCGCGGCCTGCCAAGCCGCTGCTTGATTACATGGAGCGCCAATTTGCGCGTGAGGCTTTTCAGGCGAGTCTGTCTGCTGCCGAACGTGAAATGCGCTAAGGCTTAAGGAGCCGTTAATGAACTCCAGTCGCCCTTATCTTGTTCGTGCTCTTTACGAGTGGATCGTCGATAACGATTGCACCCCGCATGTGCTGGTCAATGCGGATTACCCGTCGGTGCAGGTCCCGCAAGGGTTTGCCAATGACGGACAGATTGTCCTGAATGTTTCGCCGAGTGCCGTGCGTCATCTGCATATGGATAACGAAGCGGTGAGCTTCGAAGGCCGCTTCGGCGGTGTGCCGCACACGCTTTATGTGCCTGTCGCTGCCATCCTGGGTATTTATGCCCGCGAGAACGGTCAGGGAATGGTTTTCGATCTGGAGCCTTCCATGGAAGAGGGCGAAGAAATCGAGATCGAGATCGAAGACGATACGCCTCCGCCAGACAGCGAACCGCCTCGTCCGAGTGGCAGGCCGAGTCTGAAGGTCGTGAAGTAAAAACCGGCAATAAAAAAGGCGATCTTCGGATCGCCTTTTTCATGCCTGTCGGTTACCCGTCAGTCGATGTACTCGAAGAGTTTGACGATCTTCTGCACGCCGGAGACGCCCTGTACCAGGTTGGTGGCGCGATTGGCTTCGTCCTGGGTTACCAGGCCCAGCAGGAAGACGATGCCGTTCTCGGTCACCACCTTGATGCGCGAGCCGGGAATGGATGCGTCAGCGATCATCTGGCTTTTGATCTTGGTGGTCAGCCAGGCGTCATTGTTGCGCGCCAGCAGCGAGGAGGGTGCCATCACCTGCAGTTCGTTGTTGACCTTCTTGACGCGCTGAACAGCGCTGGCGGCCTGTTCGGCCATTGCCTTGAGGTCGGCACGCGGTGTCTGGCCAGCCAGCAGCACGATGCCGTTGAAGCTGGTCACGACGATGTGCGAGCCCTCTGCGAGGTCAGGGTTGGCCTTGGAGATGTTGACGGCTGCCTTGGTCTCGATCAGTGAATCGTCGATCTTGCTGCCGAAGGTGCGCGTGCCGCGATCGTCTTCGATCGGTTTTTCGCGAGTGGCCGTGATCACCGAACTGCATCCGGTGATGCTGAGGCACAGTGTCAGAACCAGTAGGCTGAGACGATTAGGGGTCATTCTTCACTCCCGAACAGTTGGCTGTCGATCAAATCGCAAAGGCAATGGATCGCCAGCAGATGGACTTCTTGTATGCGTGCCGTGACATTGGCGGGTACGCGGATCTCCACATCCTCGGGCAATAGCAGCGAGGCCATACCGCCACCGTCGCGTCCCGTCAATGCTACGACAATCATTTCGCGATCATGTGCGGCCTGGATGGCTTGAATAATATTCGCCGAGTTGCCGCTGGTGGAAATGGCCAGCAACACATCGCCTGGCTGACCCAGCGCGCGAATCTGTTTGGAGAAGATTTCGTTGTAGCTGTAATCGTTGGCGATCGAGGTGATCGTCGAGCTGTCGGTGGTCAGTGCAATCGCTGGCAGGCTCGGCCGCTCGCGCTCGAAGCGGTTGAGCAGTTCCGAGGAGAAGTGCTGTGCATCGCCCGCTGAACCGCCATTGCCGCATGCGAGCATCTTGCCCTCGTTGAGCAGGGCATTGACCATGACCTGACTGGCTTGCTCGATAAAGGGTGCAAGGACTTCCATCGCCTGTTGCTTGGTTTCGATGCTGGCCTGGAACAGCCGGCGAATTCGGGATTGCATGTCCATCAATGTGACCTTAATTAGAGCGTACGGCGGCGGGACGGATGCGCCGGGTTCTCCCGGGAGCTATCCGGCACACAAGGTGTGCAGCCGGCAAAACAAATAGCGAAATCGGTGACGGTTAGTAGTGTGTTGCAGGTCATGACTCAAGTCGGATTGCTGCTTCACTGCGCCAGGTCAGCTGTCAAAAGCGCTCTTGATCCAGTTCAGTGGTGCGGCCTTGCCGGGCTCGCCTTCAATGGCGATCACGTCGAAACGGCAGGGGTGATTGGCCCAGGCCGTTGCGTGCTGCAGAAAAAGCTGTGCGGCTGTGACGAGTTTCTCCTGCTTGCGAAAATCCACGCTTTCCGTGGCGCCGCCCCATCCTGAATGGCGCCGGTAGCGAACTTCGACGAATACTACTGTATCGCCGTCAAGCATGACTAGATCAAGCTCGCCGCGTTTGCATAACCAGTTTTGTTCAATCAGGCGCAGGCCCTGCTGCTGCAAAAACTGCAGGGCGAAGGCTTCGGCCTCGCGCCCTGCTTGCTGGCGGGTGCTGCGTTGCATCAAGGAGCGGTGTCCGGCAGGCGCTGGATCTTGCCGTCGACGAACTCGGCCCATGGCAGCTGGCGTTCGACGCGGCGGCCAGGGTTCAGGCTGAGGCTACCGGACAGCCCGTCAATGCGGCTGTCAGGCATCGCCTTGAGTTGAGCGAGGCGCGGCGCCAGGCGATACGCGTCGATACCCATCGCATACAGACGACCCAGGCTGCCTGCAGCCTGTGGCCATTGTGCGGTGACCTGCTGGCGCAGCGGGTCTTCGGCGTTCAGCAGCCATGGCGTTTCGCAGAAGCGCACGCCATTCAGGTCCATGTATTGGGCGTGATCGTTGCTGTTGGTGAACAAGTGCGAAGTGGCATAGACCGGAACGTCACCGGCGTACTGGAAGACCATGGTGGGTTTGATCTGTTGCGCTTGTTGTGGCGTCGCGGCGAGGAACATGAAGTCGATGTCCTGGCGACGGCTCGGCTGAGCTGCGATCTGAGTGCCGGCCGTGCTTTGCAGGCGCTGAGCGCGGCCTTCGCTATTGCGCAGCTGGAACAGGTCGGCGACCTGCTGTGCCAGTTCTACCGGCTGATCAACGTGCTCTGCAGCGATCAGCGTACCGCCCTTGGCTTGCCAGCTCTTGCGGAAGGCATCCAGCACGCGGTCGCCCCACTCACCTTTCGGAACCATCGCCACGGCGCTGCGCTTGCCGTCCGCCCAGGCACGACGAGCAACCTCGCGGGCTTCGTCTTCTGCGGCCAGGCCGAACTGATACAGCTGCGCCGGGCCTTCATTGCTGGTATCGCTGTAGTTCAGCGCCAGAGTGGTGATAGGCAACTGCTGACGGCTGTTCAGTTGTTTGACGAGATTCTTTTCCAGCGGACCGACGACCAGTTGCACACCAGCGGCCTGAGCCTGACGGTAGAACTCGTCCATCGAGGTGATTCGCGAGCTGTCGAAGACCTGAATGGCCGGAGGATTCTCACCTGCTTGCTGAGCCTGGAAGTGCGCGGCCATGAAGCCTTCGCGCAGCGCCTTGGCGACTGCGGCCAATTGGCCATCCTGCGGCAGCAGCAGGGCAATTTTGGTAATCGGCTCGCTGGTCAGTGCACGCAGCTGCGCGAGAGCGGTTGGCAGTTGCAGTGCAGCAGGGTGTTTCGGATTCTGCGCTTTCCAGCTGTCGATGGCAGCCTGTTGCTGCTCAAGCGTGCCTGCGCCCTTGATCGAGCGAGCCAGGTTCAGCCAGCCGCCCATATCGTCGGTCGCTGTGCTCTGCAGTTGCTCGGCGGGCAGGGCAGAGACCAGTGTCCAGATCGCGTCATTGTTGGCGCTGGCGTCTGCGCCTTGCAGCAACGGGCCGGCATAAACACGTTCATTGGCGGCTGCGAGCGCCTGGCCATCGGCTTCAAGAGCGCGTGCCTTGACCATGTGCGTGCGAATCTGCTGCTCGACCGACAGCTCGCCCAGGCGCTGCATGCTTGGATGATTCAGGGCGGTCAGCGCTGCCTTGGGTTGATTACGGCCCATCGCCAGTTCGGCGGACAGTGTGCTGGCGAAAACCTGCAAGCCGGGCTTGAGTTGATCGATTTGCACCTGTCCGAGGATTTGCGCGGCGCGTCCTGCGTCATTCTGGCGGCTGGCCAGATCGGCCGCACTCAAGCGCAGCGTTGCGGCCTGCTCGGGGGTTTTGGCGCTGGCGGCCTGCTCGAGCAGTTGCTCGATGCTGGCATCAGGGGTTCGAGGCAGCTCGCCAAGGCTGGACGAGGGCGAGCTGGCACAGGCTGCAAGGAGGGCAGCGAGGCAGAGGGCAGAGAGCAGCCGCAGACAAGCGATCATTGGTATGTTCCTGAAACTCGAGCGAATTAACGGGGGATTGTACCCAAGCGCTGGCCGGGGTGCGATGTCGAAGGTATTTAAAGCCGTGATATCAGTCGCGTTAAGGTCATCTGGCGGCCAAATCGTTCAATTGGAGAGGTGCGCCGCGTTTCTTGCTCGGGTCTGAACATGTTTTCATTCCTTTTTTGTCGGCATCCTGACGCGCGAACCGTTCCGCCGCGCCGCAGCCTGTACAATGCAGTTTTTCCAAGCACCTGTTATAACCTGCGAGGTTTGCGTTTTGACTGTTCCGGTTGTTTCGAATTCCACTCCGGGTTCGCTTTATGTAGTGGCGACTCCCATCGGCAATCTGGACGACATGAGTGTGCGAGCCTTGAAGGTGTTGCGTGAGGTCGCGCTGATCGCAGCTGAAGACACGCGCCATTCCGCACGGCTGATGCAGCACTTCGGCATCTCGACTCCATTGGCAGCCTGTCACGAACATAACGAACGTGATGAGGGTAGTCGCTTCATTACACGTCTGCTGGCCGGTGATGACGTTGCGCTGATTTCCGATGCCGGCACGCCATTGATCTCCGACCCCGGTTATCACCTGGTGCGTCAGGCGCGTGCCGCAGGTGTTCAGGTTGTACCGGTGCCGGGCGCGTGTGCCTTGATTGCGGCTCTGTCTGCGGCCGGGCTGCCGTCGGATCGATTCATTTTCGAAGGTTTTCTTCCGGCCAAGGCTGCGGGTCGCAAGGCCAGGCTCGAGCGTGTCAGGGAAGAGCCACGCACGCTGATCTACTATGAAGCGCCGCACCGCATCCTGGAGTGCCTGCAGGATATGGAGCTGGTCTTCGGTGCTGACCGTCAGGCCTTGCTGGCGCGTGAAATAACCAAAACTTTCGAAACCCTCAAGGGTCTGCCTTTGGGTGAGCTGCGTGCATTCGTCGAATCGGACAGTAATCAGCAGCGCGGAGAATGCGTGGTGCTGGTGGCTGGCTGGACGCCGCCGGATGACGAAGATGTCATTGGTGAAGAGGCTCGTCGGGTGCTGGATCTGCTGCTTGCAGAGATGCCGCTCAAGCGCGCCGCAGCGCTGGCAGCCGAAATAACCGGCGTGCGCAAGAACCTGCTGTATCAGGTGGCGCTGGAGAAACAGAAGGAGTAACGGGGGCTTTTGAAGGGGGTAAGCGAGCCACACAATGCTATTAAAGCTTGTTCTTGATGGCGTGTGCCGCTAACCTTGTCGGCGGAGAGTCGATTGGACAGTCGCTGCCTCTTGTTGTTCCGCAACAAGGGGGGGAGGAAAGTCCGGGCTCCATAGGGCGGAGTGCCAGGTAACGCCTGGGAGGCGCGAGCCTACGGAAAGTGCCACAGAAAATAACCGCCTAAGCGCTTCGGTGCCGGTAAGGGTGAAAAGGTGCGGTAAGAGCGCACCGCACGTCTGGTAACAGTTCGTGGCAAGGTAAACCCCACTCGGAGCAAGACCAAATAGGGTTCCTAGGCGTGGCCCGCGCTGGAACCGGGTAGGTTGCTAAAGGCGTCCAGTGATGGCCGTCGTAGAGGAATGACTGTTCTCGACAGAACCCGGCTTACAGATCGACTCTCCACCTTTTTTTCTTCCCCTTCGTTTCACGCAGCAAAACCCCTCCGTAATACCAAAAAAATCTTACAGCTCATAAATCACATTAACTTTGAATCGCAACGATTTGAGCTGTGTGGGATTTATCCGTCAGTTCCTTCGCAAAATTACCTTTTTAGCCCTGATACCTCTCCTAAATCTCCGAAATGTAAGGGTTTTCCTTAAGACCGTGCCTTGACGGTGTGGTGGGCGCGTTCCTATAGTGTGCGCAAGTGGCAGAAAGTGGCACGAAGTGGGTTTTTTTAGCGCAAAAAGCTAATATTCGGAGAATGCGCCTGTGTTCCGTGGTGCCAATGCGATCAATCTCGATGCCAAGGGCCGTCTCGCTATGCCGAGTCGGTACCGTGACGAGTTGGATTCGCGTAGCGCCGGCCAACTTATCGTGACCATTGATGCCGTTGATCCATGCCTTTGCCTTTATCCGCTTTCCGAATGGGAGCTGATAGAAGCAAAACTTCGTGATCTGGCGACGTTTCGTGAAGAGAACCGCCGTCTGCAAAGGCTTCTGATTGGTAATGCTGTCGATCTGGAACTCGACGGGAGTGGGCGTTTTCTGGTGCCGCCGCGCCTGCGCGAGTACGCCAGGCTGGATAAGCGCGTAATGCTGGTGGGCCAGCTCAACAAGTTTCAACTGTGGGACGAGGACGCCTGGAATGCTCTTGCTGATGCTGACCTGGCTGCCATTCAAAAACCTGGCGCGATGCCCGACGAATTACGTGATTTGATCCTGTGACTATGAATAGCGGCTTTACCCACATCACCGTGCTGCTTGAAGAAGCCGTGGAGGCTCTCGCGGTGCGCGCCGATGGCTGCTACCTGGACGGCACGTTCGGGCGTGGCGGGCATAGTCGTCTGATACTCAGCCAGCTGGGCCCAGAGGGTCGGCTCCTGGGATTCGACAAGGACCCTCAAGCGATTGCCACCGGGCAAGCGCTAGCGGCCGAAGACGGCCGCTTTGTCATTGTGCAGCGCAGCTTTGCCGAATTGGGATCCGAGACTCAGGAACGCGGTTTGGCGGGCAAGGTCAGTGGCATTCTGCTGGATCTGGGTGTGTCGTCCCCGCAGCTGGATGATCCCGAGCGCGGTTTCAGCTTCATGAACGACGGTCCTCTGGACATGCGCATGGACCCGACCCATGGCGTGAGCGCTGCCGAGTTCATCGCGACTGCACCGGCTGAAGAGATTGCCCGCGTTTTCAAGGAATACGGCGAAGAGCGATTTGCCAAGCGGATGGCCAATGCGGTCGTCGCGCGCCGTGAAGTCCAGCCTTTCGAGCGCACAGCCGATCTGGCAGAAGTGCTCAAGGTCGCCAATCCTGCCTGGGAAAAGGGCAAGAATCCTGCAACGCGTGCCTTTCAGGGCCTGCGTATTCACGTAAACAACGAATTGGGCGATCTGGAAGCCGGTCTCGAAGCGGCTCTGGATGCGCTGGAAGTGGGCGGCCGTCTGGTCGTCATCAGCTTTCACTCGCTGGAAGACCGCATCGTCAAGTTGTTCATGCGCAAGCTCGCCAAGGGCGAAGCCGACAACATGCCGCGTAATCTGCCGATCCAGTTCAAGCCGTTCGAACCGAAAATCAAAATTCACGGCAAGGCCCAGTTCGCCTCTGATGTCGAAACCAAAGCCAACCCGCGCTCGCGCAGTGCTGTCATGCGTGTAGCGGAGAAGCTCAGGTGAGCCGTCTGTTTCTTAAACCTCTGCCCGGCGGCAGCTTCATTATGCTGCTGCTGTTCATTGCTGTCCTGATTTCGGCGATTGGCGTTTCCTATAGCGCACATTGGAATCGTCAACTGCTCAACTCGCTGTATTCGGAAATGAGCGTGCGCGACAAGGCGCAGGCAGAGTGGGGCCGGCTGATTCTTGAGCAGAGCACCTGGACTGCACACAGCCGTATCGAGACTCTGGCCACCGAACAACTGAAGATGCGCATCCCGAGCGCTGCCGAAGTACGGATGGTGGCGCCATGATGAAGCTCGATGGCGCTCTTTATCCGTGGCGTTTTCGCGTAGTCGTAGGGCTGCTGGTGTCCCTCGTGCTCGCCATTTGCTGGCGCATCGTCGACCTGCAGGTCATCGACCATACCTTTCTTAAAGAGCAAGGCGATGCACGCAGCCTTCGGCATATTCCTATTCCGGCGCACCGTGGCCTGATCACTGACCGTAACGGCGAGCCGCTGGCGGTCAGTACTCCGGTGACGACGCTGTGGGCCAACCCGCGTGAAATGCAGCAGGACAAGTCCAAGTGGCCGATGCTGGCAGCCGCGCTGGGTCAGGATCTCAAGGCATTGACCGAGCGTCTGGACTCGCAGGCGAACAAGGAATTCATCTATCTGGTCCGTGGCCTGACGCCAGAGCAGGGCCAGTCGGTCATCGACCTGAAAGTACCGGGTGTCTACGGCATCGAAGAATTCCGCCGCTTTTATCCGGCCGGCGATGTCACCGCACACATGGTCGGCTTTACCGACCTTGATGACCATGGCCGCGAAGGCGTCGAGCTGGCGTATGACGACTGGCTCGCCGGTGTGCCCGGCAAACGTCAGGTCATCAAGGACCGGCGCGGTCGACTGATCAAGGATGTTCAGGTCACCAAGAATGCCAAGGCCGGAAAGACCTTGGCTTTGTCCATTGACCTGCGCCTGCAGTACCTGGCGACCCGTGAACTGCGCAATGCCATCGTCGAGAACGAGGCCAAGGCCGGCAGCATGGTGATCATGGACGTCAAGACCGGCGAGGTGCTGGCGATGGTCAACCAGCCGACCTACAACCCGAACAACCGCCGCACCATGGTGCCTGCCGCCATGCGCAACCGGGCCATCATCGACGTGTTCGAACCTGGTTCGACCATGAAGCCGATCTCCATGACCGCGGCGCTGGACAGTGGCCGCTGGAAGCCGACCGACAAGGTCGAGGTTTATCCGGGCACCCTGCAGATCGGCAAATACACGATTCGTGACGTGACCAAGACCGAAGGCCCGATCCTCGATCTGACCGGCATTCTGATCAACTCCAGTAACGTCGGCATGAGCAAGGTCGCGTTCGATGTGGGCGGTGAGGCGATCTTTCGTGCCATGCAGCGCGTCGGTTTCGGTCAGTACACCGGCCTCGGCTTCCCTGGCGAGCGCGTCGGCAACCTGCCCAACTACCGCGAATGGCGCAAGGCTGAAACCGCCACGCTGTCCTATGGCTACGGTTTGTCGGTCACGGCTTTGCAGCTGGTGCATGCCTACGGCGCGCTGGCCAACAATGGCCGCATTGTGCCGTTGACCATTCTGAAAACAGATAAAGAGCCGGAATCGACCCAGGCCATTCCGGAGAAAACCGCCAAGACCCTGCAAGGCATGTTGCAGCAGGTTATCGAGGACCCGCGCGGCGTCTATCGCGCCCGTGTACCGTCCTACCACGTCGGTGGCAAGAGTGGTACGGCGCGTAAGACGTCCATCGGTACCAAGGGTTACGCGGAAAACTCCTATCGCTCGCTGTTCGCTGGGTTCGGCCCGATGAGTAACCCGCGTTACGCCATCGTGGTCGTCATCGACGAGCCGAGCAAGGGTGGTTACTACGGCGGTCTGGTTTCGGCCCCGGTATTCAGCAAGGTCATGTCCGGCACGTTGCGTCTGATGAACGTGACGCCGGACAACCTTGCGCCACCTGAACAAGTCAACGCCGCACCGGCAGCCAAAGGAGGGCGTGGTTGATGGCCTTTAATCTGAGCAAGATTTTCGCTCACACCGACCGCGATGCGCTGATTCGCGAGTTGACTCTCGACAGTCGCAATGTCCGTCCGGGTGATCTGTTTCTAGCCATACCGGGTATCAAGGTCGATGGCCGTGCGCATATTGCCGACGCGCTCAAGCGTGGCGCGGCGGCTGTGGCGTACGAAGTCGAAGGCTCGACCGTTCTGCCGATCACTGACGTGCCGCTGATCCCGGTCAAGGGGCTCGCCGCGCAGTTGTCCGATATTGCCGGCCGCTTCTACGGCGACCCGAGTCGCAGTCTGAATCTGGTAGGTGTTACCGGCACCAACGGCAAGACCAGCGTCACCCAGCTGGTTGCGCAGGCGCTTGATGCGCTGGGTCAGCACTGCGGCATCGTCGGCACACTGGGCACAGGATTCTACGGCGCGCTGCAAAGCGGCCGTCATACCACGCCTGACCCGATTGCTGTTCAGGCGACGCTGGCCGATCTGAAAAAGGCCGGTGCGCGCGCAGTGGCGATGGAAGTGTCTTCTCATGGGCTGGATCAAGGGCGGGCGACGGCGCTGGCGTTTGATGTGGCGGTGCTGACCAATCTGTCCCGTGATCACCTGGATTATCACGGCACCATGGAAGCGTACGCTGCCGCCAAGGCCAAGCTGTTTGCATGGTCCAACCTGAAATGCCGGGTAATCAACCTGGATGATACTTTCGGTCGTGAACTGGCCGGTATCAAGCAAGAGTCGCGGTTGATCACCTATAGCCAGCTGGATAGCTCGGCCTACCTGTATTGCCGCGATGCGAAATTCGATGATGATGGCGTGCGCGCTACGTTGGTCACGCCTCAGGGCGAGCATTTCCTGCGCAGCAGCCTGCTGGGTCGCTTCAACCTGAGCAACGTGCTGGCTGCGGTCGGCGCTTTGCTGGGCCTGGATTACGCGCTGGACGAAATTCTCAAGGTGCTGCCGAAACTCGAAGGCCCGGTCGGGCGCATGCAGCGTCTGGGTGGTGCCGACAAGCCGCTGGTGGTTGTCGATTATGCGCATACTCCGGATGCGCTGGAAAAAGTCCTCGAAGCACTGCGCCCGCACGCCAAAGGCCGTCTGTTGTGCCTGTTCGGCTGCGGCGGTGATCGTGATCGCGGCAAGCGTCCGCTGATGGCTGAAGTGGTCGAACGCCTGGCAGACGGTGCATGGGTCACCGACGACAACCCGCGCTCCGAATCGCCAGCCAGTATTTTTGACGATATTCGCCCTGGCTTCGCTGCTGCGGACAAGGTGCGTTTCATCGAAGGCCGCGGTCAGGCCATTGCCGAACTGATTGCCAGCGCCAATGCCGATGACGTCGTAGTGCTCGCCGGCAAGGGCCACGAGGACTATCAGGAAATCAATGGTCAGCGGCAGCCATTCTCCGATTTGCAAGAAGCCGCCAACGCGCTTGCCATATGGGAGCCTGCAAATGCTTAAGCCAATGACCTTCAGCGAACTGGTTGTACCACTCGATGCGCGTCTGGTCGGGGGCGACTGCAGCTTTTCCGGCGTGAGCACCGACAGCCGTGGCATCGAGCCAGGCCAGCTGTTCGTAGCCCTGACCGGGCCGCGTTTTGACGGTCATGAATACCTCGATCAAGTGGCTGCCAAAGGTGCGGTCGGTGCTCTGGTCGAGCGCGAAGTGCAGGGCGCCGCCTTGCCGCAACTGGTCGTGCTGGATACCCGCAAGGCGCTTGCCCAACTGGGTGCCATGAATCGCAATGCATTCGTCGACCGGCCGGTTGCTGCAGTCACCGGCTCCAGTGGCAAGACCACGGTCAAGGAAATGCTCGCGAGCATCCTGCGCACGCGCGGCCCGGTGCTGGCGACCCGAGGCAACCTGAACAACGAATTGGGCGTTCCACTGACTCTGCTGGAACTGGCCCCGGAATACACGTCCGCTGTGATCGAGCTGGGTGCGTCGCGGGTCGGCGAGATTGCCTACACCGTAAGCCTCGCCAAGCCGCACGTCGCCATGATCACCAACGCCGGAACTGCCCACGTCGGCGAGTTCGGCGGCCCGGACAGAATTGTCGAAGCCAAGGGCGAGATTCTCGAAGGTCTCGGCGCGGGTGGTACTGCAGTATTGAATCTGGAAGACAAGGCGTTTCCGATCTGGCGCAAGCGCGCCGGCGATCGCAATGTCCTGACCTTCGCACTGACCGACTCTGCGGCTGACGTGTACGCCAGCGAGCTGAGCCGTGATGCTCGGGGCTGCCCGGCTTTTACCCTCAACAGCCCGCTCGGCACTGCCCGGGTCCAGTTGAACCTGCTCGGCACACACAATGTGTCCAACGCCTTGGCCGCTGCGGCTGCGGGCTGCGCAATGGGTGTGCCGCTGGAAGGGATCGTCACCGGGCTGAACAACGTGCAGCCGGTCAAGGGCCGTGCCGTGGCGCAAATCGCCAGCAATGGCATGCGCGTCATCGATGACACCTACAACGCCAACCCTGCCTCGATCAACGCGGCCGTCGACATCCTCACCGGCTTCACCGGTCGTACCGTACTGGTGCTGGGCGACATCGGTGAGCTGGGCGAATGGGCCGAGCAGGGCCATCGCGAAGTGGGCGCCTATGCCGCTGGCAAGGTGTCGGCGCTGTATGCCGTCGGCCCATTGATGACTCACGCGGTCAGCGCCTTCGGCGAGCACGCTTACCACTTTGCCAGTCAGGCTGAACTGATCGCGGCGCTGGGCGCCGAGCAGAATCCTGATACCACTTTACTGATCAAGGGCTCGCGTAGCGCTGCGATGGAACACGTCGTGGCTGCCTTGTGCGGTTCTAGCCTGGAGAAACATTAATGCTGCTGCTGTTGGCCGAGTTTTTACAACAGTTCTACAAAGGCTTCGCGGTCTTTCAGTACCTGTCATTGCGCGGGATCCTTGGCGTGCTCACCGCCCTGACGCTGTCGCTGTGCCTGGGGCCGTGGATGATCCGCACCCTGCAAATGCGTCAGATCGGTCAGTCGGTGCGCAACGATGGTCCGCAATCGCACCTGTCCAAGTCGGGTACGCCGACCATGGGTGGGGCGCTGATCCTGTCGTCCATCGGTATCAGTACATTGCTGTGGGCTGACCTGAGCAACCGTTACGTATGGGTTGTGTTGCTGGTGACACTGTTGTTCGGCGCCATCGGCTGGGTCGATGACTACCGCAAGGTGATCGAAAAGAATTCCCGGGGCCTGCCGAGCCGCTGGAAGTATTTCTGGCAGTCGGTTTTTGGCCTCTGTGCAGCGATCTTCCTTTATACGACTGCACCGTCGGCGACTGAAACCACGCTGATCGTGCCGATGCTCAAGGATGTGCGTATCCCGCTGGGTATCGGTTTCATCGTGTTGACCTATTTCGTGATTGTCGGCTCCAGCAATGCAGTCAACCTGACTGACGGGCTGGATGGTCTGGCGATCATGCCGACGGTGATGGTAGGCGGTGCCTTGGGCATCTTCTGCTACCTGTCGGGTAACGTGAAATTTGCTGAATACCTGCTGATTCCCTACGTGCCGGGGGCGGGCGAGCTGATTGTGTTCTCTGGGGCGCTGATTGGCGCCGGGCTCGGATTCCTCTGGTTCAACACGTATCCGGCGCAGGTGTTCATGGGCGACGTCGGTGCGCTGGCACTCGGCGCGGCGCTGGGCACCATGGCGGTGATCGTTCGTCAGGAAATGGTCCTGTTCATCATGGGCGGCGTGTTCGTGATGGAAACCCTTTCAGTGGTCATTCAGGTTGCGTCTTTCAAACTTACCGGCCGCCGCGTATTCCGCATGGCGCCGATCCACCACCACTTTGAACTCAAAGGCTGGCCCGAGCCACGTGTGATCGTCCGTTTCTGGATCATCACCGTGATTCTGGTGCTCATTGGCCTTGCCACGCTGAAACTGAGGTAGAACGAGTGTCCCTGATCGTTTCCGACCGCTTCCGCATTGTCGTGGGTCTAGGCAAAAGCGGCATGTCCCTGGTTCGCTTCCTGGCGAACCAGGGCGTGTCCTTTGCCGTGGCCGACACGCGGGAGAATCCTCCTGAGCTGGCGACCTTGCGTCGCGACTATCCGCAGGTGGAAGTGCGTTGTGGCGAGCTGGACGTGGATTTCCTCTGCCGTGCCGATGAGCTGTATGTCAGCCCCGGTCTGGCCCTGGCGACCCCGGCCCTGCAGCAGGCTCACGCACGTGGCGTCAAACTGTCGGGCGACATCGAACTGTTCGCGCGTCACGCGAAGGCGCCGGTGATTGCCATTACCGGCTCGAATGCGAAAAGCACCGTGACGACACTGGTCGGCGAAATGGCTGCTGCCGCTGGAAAGCGTGTGGCGGTGGGCGGCAATCTCGGCACTCCGGCGCTGGACCTGCTCAGCGACGACGTCGAGCTGTACGTGATGGAGCTTTCCAGCTTTCAGCTCGAAACCACTGACCAGCTCAATGCCGAAGTGGCGACCGTGCTGAATATCAGTGAAGACCACATGGACCGTTACAGCGGCCTGCCTGCCTACCACCTGGCCAAGCACCGGATTTTCCGTGGCGCGCGGCAGGTGGTGGTCAATCGTCAGGATGCGCTGTCACGTCCGTTGATTGGCGAAGGCCTGCCGTGCTGGACATTCGGCCTCAACAAGCCCGACTTCCATGGTTTCGGCCTGCGTGAAGAGAACGGCGAAAAGTACCTGGCGTTCCAGTTTGAAAACCTCATGCCGGTACGTGAGCTGAAAGTGCGTGGTGCGCACAATCAGTCCAACGCGCTTGCCGCCCTGGCCCTGGGGCATGCGGTCGGCCTGCCGTTCGACGCCATGCTCGCCAGCCTGCGCGAGTTCACTGGTCTGGAGCATCGCTGCCAGTGGCTGCGCGAGCACGAAGGCGTTCATTACTACAACGACTCCAAAGCCACCAACGTGGGTGCCGCGCTGGCTGCCATCGAAGGTCTGGGCTCGGATATCGACGGCAAGCTGGTGCTGATCGCCGGCGGCGATGGCAAAGGCGCTGATTTCAGCGGTTTGCGCGCGCCAGTCGCCGAGCATTGCCGCGCGGCGGTCTTGCTCGGGCGTGATGCCCAGCTTATTGCCCAGGCATTGGGCGACGCTGTCCCGCTGGTGCATGTCGACACCGTCCAGGCGGCTGTCGAGCACAGCGCAAAACTGGCTCAGCGTGGCGATGCCGTATTGCTTTCTCCTGCATGCGCCAGTCTGGACATGTTCAAGAATTATGAAGAGCGCGGACGTGTGTTCGCGCAGGCAGTGGAGTGCTTGTCATGATCTTCGGTGTGATCAAGCCTTATCCATCGCCACTGATCAGTGGGCGCGGCATCGACCTGGACTTCCCGATGCTGGTCGGCTGCCTGGCGCTGCTCGGCCTTGGCCTGGTGATGATTACCTCGGCCTCGTCGGAAGTTGCCGCCGTACAGTCCGGTAACACGCTGTACATGATGACCCGTCACCTGGTTTATCTGCTGATCGGTCTGGGTGCCTGTGGCGTGACCATGATGATTCCGGTCGCCACCTGGCAACGCCTGGGCTGGATGATGCTGCTTGGCGCGTTCGGCCTGTTGCTGCTGGTACTGGTGCCGGGAATCGGGCGCGAGGTAAACGGTTCGATGCGCTGGATCGGTTTCGGCGCGTTCAACGTGCAGCCGTCGGAAATCGCCAAGGTATTCGTGGTGATCTTCCTTGCCGGCTACCTGATTCGTCAGCAGCAGGAAGTTCGCGAAAGCTGGATGGGCTTTTTCAAGCCGTTCATCGTGCTGCTGCCGATGGCCGGTCTGCTGCTCATGGAACCTGACTTCGGTGCGACCGTGGTAATGATGGGCTCGGCGGCAGCCATGCTGTTTCTCGGCGGTGTCGGCCTGTTCCGCTTCTCGCTGATGGTGGTGCTGGCGGTCGCTTCTGTGGTTGTGCTGGTCCAGGCCCAACCTTACCGGATGGCGCGTCTGACCAACTTTACCGACCCGTGGGCCGACCAGTTCGGTTCCGGCTATCAATTGACCCAGGCACTGATCGCCTTCGGTCGCGGCGAGTGGTTCGGCGTCGGACTGGGCAACAGTGTGCAGAAGCAGTTCTATCTGCCGGAAGCGCACACCGACTTCGTGTTCTCGGTACTTGCAGAAGAGCTGGGCGTGGTGGGTTCGCTGATCACCGTCGCACTGTTCCTGTTCGTCAGTATTCGCGGCATGTACATCGGCATGTGGGCCGAGCGCGCCAAGCAGTTCTTCGGTGCCTATGTGGCCTACGGCCTTTCGTTCCTGTGGATCGGTCAGTTCCTGATCAACATCGGTGTGAACGTCGGTCTGCTGCCTACCAAGGGGCTGACCCTGCCGTTCCTCAGCTACGGCGGCAGCTCGCTGGTGATCTGCTGCGCGAGCCTCGGGCTGCTGCTGCGCATCGAGTGGGAATCGCGCAACAACATGGGCAGTGAAGAAGCCGAGTTCAAGGAAAGCGACTTCGCCGAGGACACACCGCATGGACGCTAACGTGCTGATCATGGCAGGCGGAACCGGCGGGCATGTATTCCCGGCGCTGGCCTGTGCGCGCGAGTTCCAGGCACGCGGCTACAAGGTCCATTGGCTGGGCACGCCGCGTGGTATCGAAAACGAACTGGTGCCGCAGGCCGGTCTGACGCTGCACCTGATCAACGTTACCGGTCTGCGTGGCAAGGGCCGCTTGTCGCTGCTCAAGGCGCCGTTCATGTTGCTCAAGGCCCTGATGCAGGCACGCAAGGTTGTGCGTGAGGTGAAACCGGTCTGTGTGGTCGGCTTCGGTGGCTATGTCACCGGCCCTGGCGGTCTGGCGGCGAAGCTGGCAGGCGTACCGTTGATCATTCACGAGCAGAATGCCGTTGCCGGTACCGCCAACCGCAGTCTGGCCTCGTTCGCCAGCCGGGTGTGCGAAGCGTTCCCGAACACCTTTGCGGATTCATCCAAGCGTCGCACCACCGGCAACCCGGTGCGTGTCGAGCTGTTTCTGGAAACACCGCGTCAGGCTCTGGCCGGACGCAAGGCTCGTCTGCTGGTACTGGGCGGCAGCCTGGGCGCGGAGCCGTTGAACAAACTGCTGCCCGAGGCGCTGTCTCAGCTGCCTCAGGACATCCAGCCCGAAGTGTTTCATCAGTCGGGCAAGAATCATGACGCAGTCACCGCCGAGCGCTATCGCAACGTGGGCGTCGAGGCGCAGGTTGCGCCATTCATACAGAACATGGCCCAAGCCTATGGCTGGGCCGATCTGGTGGTCTGCCGCGCAGGCGCATTGACCATCAGCGAACTGGCCGCCGCCGGCCTGCCGTCGTTGCTGATACCGCTGCCCCACGCGATTGATGACCATCAGTCACGTAACGCTGACTATCTGGCTCGCGAAGGCGCAGCCTTCGTCATGCCGCAAGCGACAACTGGCGCCGCCGAGATGGCAGCACGCCTGAAAGAGGTTTTGATGCAACCCGAACAATTGAACAGCATGGCCCGCACTGCACGCAGCCTGGCCATGCCTGATGCAACCAGCACTGTCGTCAACGTCTGTGTGGAGGTGGCCCATGGTTGAGAATCAACGCGCCATGCCACAACCTGAAATGCGCCGTATCCGTCGTATCCACTTCGTCGGTATCGGCGGTGTCGGCATGTGCGGGATCGCCGAGGTGTTGTTGAACCTGGGTTACGAAGTCTCGGGCTCCGACCTGAAGGGCTCGGCCGTGACCGAGCGCCTGGAATCGTTCGGCGCACAGATTTTTATCGGCCATCGTGCCGAGAACACCATCGGTGCCGACGTGCTGGTAGTGTCCAGTGCCGTCAACACCTCCAACCCGGAAGTGGCCACCGCGCTGGAGCGCCGCATTCCGGTCGTACCGCGTGCCGAGATGCTCGCCGAGCTGATGCGTTATCGCCACGGCATCGCTGTTGCCGGTACGCACGGCAAGACCACCACCACCAGCCTGATCGCTTCGGTATTCGCTGCCGGCGGCCTGGACCCGACCTTCGTGATTGGCGGCCGTCTCAACGCGGCGGGCACCAATGCGCAGCTGGGCACCAGCCGCTACCTGATCGCCGAAGCCGATGAGAGCGACGCCAGCTTCCTGCACCTGCAGCCTCTGGTCGCTGTGGTCACCAATATCGACGCCGATCACATGGCGACCTACGAAGGCGACTTCAACAAACTGAAGAAGACCTTTGTCGAGTTCCTGCACAACCTGCCGTTCTACGGGCTGGCGGTGATGTGCATCGACGATCCGGTGGTGCGTGAAATTCTGCCGCTGGTCAAGCGTCCGACGCTGACCTATGGCTTCAGCGAGTCTGCCGATATACGTGCAATCAATGTGCGTCAGGACGGCATGCTGACATTCTTCACCGTACTGCGCCGCGACCGCGAGCCGCTGGATGTGTCGGTGAACATGCCCGGCAATCACAACGTACTCAACTCGCTGGCGACCATCGCCATCGCCACCGACGAGGGCGTCAGCGACGAGGCCATCGTTCAGGGTCTTTCCGGGTTCCAGGGCGTCGGTCGGCGCTTCCAGGTCTACGGCGAGCTGCCGGTTGACGGCGGCAACGTGATGCTGGTCGATGACTACGGTCACCATCCGCGCGAAGTCGCTGCCGTTATCAACGCTGTGCGTGGCGGCTGGCCTGACCGTCGTCTGGTGATGGTCTACCAGCCACACCGTTTCAGTCGCACCCGTGACCT
Source organism: Pseudomonas sp. NFACC10-1 (assembly GCF_900119195.1). NCBI lineage: Bacteria > Pseudomonadati > Pseudomonadota > Gammaproteobacteria > Pseudomonadales > Pseudomonadaceae > Pseudomonas > Pseudomonas sp. NFACC10-1. The sequence goes on from NZ_FPJB01000005.1 coordinate 472,631, forward strand.
GTACGACGATTTCGTCCAGGTGCTGGCGGACGCCAATGTGCTGCTGCTGATGGAAGTCTACCCGGCCGGTGAAGAACCGATTCCTGGTGCGGACAGCCGCAACCTGTGCCACAGCATTCGCCAGCGTGGCCAGCTGGACCCGATCTACATCGAGCGTGGTGTCGAGCTGGCGCCGCTGGTCAAGCCGCTGTTGCGTGCCGGCGACATCCTGTTGTGTCAGGGCGCTGGCGACATCGGTGGTCTTGCGCCACAGCTGCTGAAAAGCCCACTGTTCGCCGGTGCCAAAGTGGCCTCCACCGAAGGGAAGCTGAAATGACAGCTGTCGCCCAGTCGTCCCTGCGCTCGACACTTGAGCCGAAAAGCTTCGGCCGTGTCGCCGTGCTCTTCGGTGGCAAGAGTGCCGAGCGGGCGGTCTCGCTGAACTCGGGTAATGCCGTGCTCGGCGCGTTGCTCGAGGCTGGCGTGGATGCGTTCGGCATCGATGTGGGCGACGACTTTCTGCAGCGGCTGGTCAGCGAGAAAATCGACCGTGCCTTTATCGTTCTGCACGGACGTGGCGGTGAAGACGGCACCATGCAAGGCCTGCTGGAATGCCTGGAAATCCCTTATACCGGCAGTGGCGTACTGGCTTCTGCCCTGGCGATGGACAAGTTGCGCACCAAGCAGGTCTGGCAGAGTCTCGGCCTCGCCACACCGCTGCATGCCGTTCTTGAAAACGAGAGTGATTGTATTTGCGCCGTGACGGAACTGGGCCTGCCTTTGATCGTCAAACCGGCCCATGAAGGTTCAAGTATCGGTATGGCAAAGGTGAACAGCGTCGATGAATTGATCGCCGCCTGGAAAGCCGCCAGTACCTACGATTCGCAAGTATTAGTCGAACAGTGGATTCAGGGACCTGAGTTCACTGTGGCGTCTCTGCGTGGCCAGGTGTTGCCTCCCATCGGCCTGGGCACTCCTCATAGTTTTTATGATTACGATGCCAAGTACCTGGCGTCCGATACCCAGTATCGGATTCCGTGCGGACTTGGCGATGCGCAGGAACAGGAACTCAAACAACTTGCAGCACGTGCTTGCGATGCCATCGGCATTGCAGGCTGGGCGCGCACGGATGTCATGCAGGACGCACAAGGCAAGTTCTGGTTACTGGAAGTTAATACTGTACCCGGCATGACCGATCACAGTCTGGTGCCTATGGCGGCCCGTGCGGCAGGTCTGGATTTTCAACAACTGGTGTTGGCGATTCTGGCCGACAGCGTTCAGGCGAGAGGTTAAGGCATGTACGGCGCGTCGACACGTCCTCAGCCACCTGCTCCCGGCCGCAACAAGCCGGTGCCGCGCGGCGCCAGCCGTATGGTGGCCAAGGAGCCCTTGTCGGCGCGCCTGCCCAAGGCCAACTTCAGTTTTCTGAAGCGTTTGCTCTGGCCTGTGCTGTTGGTGGTTCTGGGCTTCGGTACTTATGAGGCAGCACAGCGTCTGCTGCCGTACGCCGACCGCCCGATCACCCGCATCAACGTGCAGGGCGATTTGAGTTACATCAGCCAGCAGGCTGTGCAGCAGCGGATTGCGCCTTATGTGGCGTCGAGCTTTTTCAAGATCGATCTGGCTGCCATGCGCACCGAGCTTGAGCAGATGCCCTGGATCGCGCACGCCGAGGTCCGCCGTGTATGGCCGGATCAGGTGGTGATTCGTCTTGAAGAGCAGTTGCCGGTTGCCCGTTGGGGCGATGAAGCGCTGTTGAATAACCAGGGGCAGGCTTTCACACCGCGTGAACTGTCCAATTACGAACATCTTCCCCAGTTGTTCGGCCCGCAGCGGGCCCAGCAGCAGGTGATGCAGCAGTATCAGGTGTTGAGTCAGATGTTGCGCCCGCTGGGCTTCTCCATCGTGCGCCTGGAGCTGCGCGAGCGTGGCAGCTGGTTCCTGACGACAGGTGCCGGTAGTGCTGGCCCGGGTATCGAGTTGTTGCTTGGACGCGACCACCTTGTCGAAAAAATGCGCCGCTTCATCGCGATTTACGACAAAACGCTGAAAGACCAAATAACGAATATCGCGCGCGTCGACTTGCGTTACTCCAACGGCCTTGCGGTCGGTTGGCGCGAACAGGCAGCGCCGGCGACGGAAAAACCCGCCGTCGCGAAGAATTGATAAGAGGCAGGACCATGGCAAATGTGCAAAGCGGCAAAATGATCGTCGGGCTGGATATCGGTACCTCCAAGGTGGTGGCACTGGTAGGCGAAGTCGCGGCCGATGGCTCGCTGGAAATCGTGGGTATCGGTACCCATCCCTCCCGCGGCCTGAAGAAGGGCGTGGTGGTGAATATCGAATCGACCGTGCAGTCGATCCAGCGCGCAATCGAAGAAGCGCAGCTGATGGCCGGTTGCCGTATCCACTCGGCATTTGTTGGTGTGGCAGGCAGCCACATTCGCAGCCTGAACTCACACGGCATCGTGGCGATTCGTGATCGCGAAGTCAGCTCTGCGGATCTGGAGCGTGTGCTCGATGCTGCTCAGGCGGTGGCCATTCCTGCCGACCAGCGCGTGCTGCACACCTTGCCTCAGGATTACGTGATCGATAATCAGGAAGGCGTGCGTGAGCCCCTGGGCATGTCCGGCGTACGTCTGGAAGCCAAGGTTCACGTGGTGACCTGTGCGGTGAACGCGGCGCAGAACATCGAGAAGTGCGTACGTCGCTGCGGGCTGGAAGTCGACGACATCATTCTCGAACAGTTGGCCTCGGCGTATTCCGTGCTGACCGATGACGAGAAAGAACTGGGTGTCTGCCTGGTGGACATCGGTGGCGGCACTACCGACATCGCGATCTTCACCGAAGGCGCCATTCGCCACACAGCGGTCATCCCGATTGCGGGTGATCAGGTGACCAACGACATCGCCATGGCGTTGCGCACTCCGACTCAGTACGCCGAAGAAATCAAGATTCGTTATGCCTGTGCGCTGGCCAAGCTGGCCGGTGCAGGCGAAACCATCAAAGTGCCGAGCGTGGGCGACCGTCCACCTCGCGAGCTGTCGCGTCAGGCCCTGGCAGAAGTGGTCGAGCCTCGTTACGACGAGTTGTTCACCCTGATCCAGGCCGAACTGCGCCGCAGCGGCTACGAAGACCTGATCCCGGCCGGCATCGTGCTGACCGGGGGCACAGCGAAAATGGAAGGTGCGGTCGAACTGGCCGAGGAAATCTTCCACATGCCGGTTCGCCTGGGCGTACCGCACAGCGTCAAAGGGCTCGCTGATGTCGTCCGCAACCCGATCTACTCAACCGGCGTAGGCCTGTTGATGTACGGGCTGCAAAAACAATCGGATGGCATTTCGCTGTCCGGGATTGTCGGCAACAGCAGCTACAGCGACGAAACCAAGGCACCGGTGCTTGAGCGTATCAAGCGTTGGGTGCAGGGCAATTTCTAAGTTTCAACGTTCAACGGTTTCACAGCTTCAGATTCAGGGCTTCACCAGCAGTATCGGCAGGCAGTAGGCAAAACTAACTAGAAAGCGGAAGGAGAGAGAAAATGTTCGAACTCGTAGACAACGTCCCGCAAAGCCCGGTTATCAAGGTTATCGGCGTAGGCGGTGGTGGCGGCAACGCTGTCAATCACATGGTCAAGAGCAACATCGAAGGCGTGGAATTCATCTGCGCCAACACCGATGCTCAGGCGCTGAAAAACATCGGCGCGCGGACCATTCTGCAGCTGGGCACCGGCGTGACCAAGGGCCTTGGCGCTGGCGCCAACCCTGAAGTCGGTCGTCAGGCCGCACTGGAAGATCGTGAGCGCATTGCAGAAGTTCTGCAGGGCACCAACATGGTTTTCATCACCACTGGCATGGGCGGCGGTACCGGTACCGGTGCAGCACCGATCATTGCTGAAGTGGCCAAGGAAATGGGCATTCTGACGGTCGCAGTCGTGACCCGTCCGTTCCCGTTCGAAGGTCGCAAGCGTATGCAGATCGCCGATGAAGGCATCCGCATGCTGTCCGAAAGCGTCGACTCGTTGATCACCATTCCCAACGAGAAGCTGCTGACCATCCTCGGTAAAGACGCCAGCCTGCTGTCGGCTTTCGCCAAGGCTGACGATGTACTGGCCGGTGCCGTTCGCGGTATCTCCGACATCATCAAGCGTCCGGGCATGATCAACGTCGACTTCGCCGACGTGCGTACCGTGATGAGCGAAATGGGCATGGCGATGATGGGCACTGGCTGCGCCAGCGGTCCTAACCGTGCACGTGAAGCGACCGAAGCGGCGATCCGCAACCCGTTGCTCGAAGACGTCAACCTGCAGGGCGCTCGCGGCATCCTGGTCAACATCACTGCCGGTCCTGACCTGTCTCTGGGTGAGTACTCGGACGTGGGTAGCATCATCGAAGCGTTCGCTTCCGAGCACGCGATGGTCAAGGTCGGTACCGTTATCGATCCGGACATGCGTGACGAGTTGCACGTGACCGTGGTTGCCACCGGCCTGGGCGCGAAAATCGAGAAACCTGTCAAGGTTATCGACAACACGCTGCAGACCACCCAGCAGGCTCCTGCGCAGCAGGCGTCCCGTCAGGAAGCACCGTCGGTCAACTACCGTGACCTGGATCGTCCTACCGTGATGCGCAATCAGGCACACGCAGGCGCTACAGCAGCGGCGAAGATGAATCCAAACGATGATCTCGATTACCTGGACATCCCGGCTTTCCTGCGTCGTCAGGCCGATTGATGAAATGTATCAGGGGTATTAGGGTGATTGGTGTTCAGCAAAGGCATGGTCTGCTATCATCGCCAGCCTTTGTTGATACCAGTTCGCAACTTGCGCTGAAGCGGCCCATGCCATGATAAAACAACGCACCCTGAAAAATATTATCCGTGCCACAGGTGTAGGCCTGCACTCCGGGGAGAAGGTTTACCTGACCCTCAAGCCCGCACCTGTGAATACCGGCATTGTGTTTTGCCGAGCTGACCTTGACCCCGTCGTGCAGATCCCTGCGCGTGCGGAAAACGTCGGTGACACCACTCTGTCGACCACTCTGGTCAATGGTGATGTCAAAGTCGACACGGTAGAACACTTGCTCTCGGCCATGGCTGGCCTTGGCATCGATAACGCCTACGTCGAGCTCTCTGCCTCCGAAGTTCCTATCATGGACGGCAGCGCAGGCCCTTTCGTATTCCTGATTCAATCGGCAGGCCTGGAAGAACAGGACGAGCCGAAGAAATTCATCCGTATCCTGCGTGAAGTCACAGTCGAGGAGGGCGGTAAACGCGCTACTTTTGTGCCTTTCGAAGGGTTCAAGGTCAGTTTCGAGATCGATTTCGATCACCCCGTCTTCCGTGACCGCACCCAGAGTGCAAGCGTGGACTTTTCCAGTACTTCCTTCGTGAAGGAAGTCAGCCGTGCCCGGACCTTCGGGTTCATGAGTGATATCGAGTACCTGCGCAAGCACAACCTCGCACTCGGCGGCAGCGTGGAAAACGCCATCGTGGTCGACAAGGACGGTGTACTGAACGAAGACGGCCTGCGTTACGAGGACGAATTCGTCAAACACAAAATCCTCGACGCCATCGGTGACCTCTACCTGCTGGGCAACAGCCTGATTGGTGAGTTCCGGGGTTTCAAATCGGGGCATGCACTGAACAACCGTTTGCTGCGTACGTTGATCGAGCAGAAAGACGCTTGGGAAGTGGTGACTTTCGAGGATGCCAGTACGGCACCTATTTCTTACATGCGTCCTGTCGCGGCCGTGTAAGCAAGCTTTACTCTCTTTCCTTTTGTTCTTTAAAGGCTGCCCTCGGGTGGCCTTTTTTTATGGGTTTTTCAGGGGAGGTCAGTGCTGGCGGCGATCAGGCAGGGTTACTTCCTGTCCTTTGCATGGCTGGCCAGTCTTTCCAGTGCGGCACGCAAGCGCGGATCGGTGATGCCTTCAGCGGTGGCCTGAATGTTTTCGGCAGCCACTGCCGACAGGTCGATGGTGTGCGTGGCAGCTCCGCGTGGCGCTTCAGGCGGCTGCACCTTGAACACAATGCGGGTCAGGTTGATGAATTCGTCGAAGGCCATCATTTGCCGGTGCAGGCGTTTCTGCTGGTACCGCAGGCGCGTGGCCCAGTGACCGTCCGTCACGATCAGCAACAAGGTACCTTCGCGCCACGATGCCACGCGACAATGCTCCCGGGCCGCTGGTTGCAGCTGGCTTTCGAGCAGGCGCTGCAAGTGGCTGAGTCGCTCGGCGTGACGAAATATAGCCTTCAGGGGCTTGGCTTCACGCAGCAAAACCGCGGGCGGGCGGGCGTTCAGAGGACGAAAGGCCATGGAGGGATGCCTGGGTAACAAGATGAACATCTTAACAGAAAGCGTTCTGACGGCTGCTTTTCAGGGCATTTCCGTGCTTTCATATGCAAATCAATGAGTAACTTCCCCGGATAACGGGTTGAAGTGCTTGAAAATGGCCCCATTGTAAACCTGCCCCGTCACAGCGCTGTGCCAGCATCGTGGAATAACGCCACTTTCCTCACCATCGTTTCCGGGTAGAATGCTCGTTCGCATGCGGCCATCTGGGCTGCACGGGCGACTCACGGGGCCGCCCTCCATTCCTATGTGTGGAAGATCCTGTCGATATGTTTGCGCCTTTGTTGAAAAAACTTTTTGGAAGCAAGAACGAGCGTGAAGTAAAACGCATGCTCAAGACGGTACAGATCGTCAATGCCTTCGAAGAGCAAATGGTGGCCCTTTCGGACGAGCAACTGCGCGCCAAGACCGAAGAGTTCAAGGCCCGCATAGCCAAAGGCGAGACCCTCGATCAATTGCTCCCGGAAGCCTTTGCTGTCGCTCGTGAAGCGGGCAAGCGTGTCATGGGCATGCGCCACTTCGACGTACAGTTGATCGGCGGCATGACCCTGCACGAAGGTCAGATCGCGGAAATGCGTACCGGTGAAGGTAAAACCCTGGTCGGTACGCTGGCTGTCTACCTCAACGCATTGTCCGGCAAAGGCGTTCACGTGGTTACCGTGAACGACTACCTCGCTCGCCGCGATGCCAACTGGATGCGTCCGCTGTACGAATTCCTCGGCCTGACCGTAGGCATCGTTACGCCATTCCAGCCGCCGGAAGAGAAGCGCGCCGCCTACGCTGCCGATATCACTTACGGCACCAACAACGAATACGGTTTCGATTACCTGCGCGACAACATGGCGTTCAGCATGGACGACAAGTTCCAGCGCGAACTCAATTTCGCCGTGATCGACGAAGTCGACTCGATTCTGATCGACGAAGCGCGTACGCCGCTGATCATCTCCGGTCAGGCTGAAGACAGTTCCAAGCTGTACACCGAAATCAACCGCCTGATCCCCAAGCTCGAGCAGCATATCGAGGAAGTGGAAGGCGAAGTCACCAAGCCGGGTCATTTCACCGTTGACGAGAAAACCCGTCAGGTCGAGCTGAACGAAGCCGGTCACCAGTTCATCGAGGAAATGCTCACCGAAGTCGGCCTGCTGGCTGAAGGCGAGAGCCTCTATTCGGCGCATAACCTGGGCCTGCTGACTCACGTCTATGCCGGTCTGCGTGCGCATAAGCTGTTCAATCGCAACGTCGAATACATCGTTTCCGACGGTCAGGTGCTGCTGGTTGACGAGCACACCGGCCGTACCATGCCGGGTCGTCGCCTCTCCGAGGGCCTGCATCAGGCTATCGAAGCCAAGGAAAACCTGAACATTCAGGCCGAAAGCCAGACCCTGGCATCGACCACGTTCCAGAACTACTTCCGTCTGTACAACAAGCTGTCCGGCATGACCGGTACGGCCGACACCGAAGCGTTCGAATTCCACCAGATCTACAACCTGGCCGTGATGGTCATCCCGCCTAACAAGCCTTTGGCGCGCAAGGACTTCAACGACCTCGTCTACCTGACGGCGGAAGAGAAGTACGCCGCCATCGTCACCGACATCAAGGCCTGCCTTGCAGAAAACCGTCCGGTGCTGGTGGGTACAGCGACCATCGAAACTTCCGAGCACATGTCCAGCCTGCTCAACAAGGAAGGCATCGAGCACAAGGTTCTGAACGCCAAGTTCCACGAGAAAGAAGCGGAAATCATTGCGCAGGCCGGTCGTCCGGGTGCATTGACCATCGCCACCAACATGGCCGGTCGTGGTACTGACATCCTGCTGGGCGGCAACTGGGAAGTCGAGGTCGCCAATCTGGAAGACCCGACTCCGGAGCAGATCGCGCAGATCAAGGCTGACTGGCAGAAACGCCATCAGCAGGTGATCGAAGCGGGCGGCCTGCACGTCATCGCCTCCGAGCGCCACGAATCGCGCCGTATCGACAACCAGCTGCGCGGTCGTGCCGGCCGTCAGGGCGACACCGGCTCCAGCCGTTTCTACTTGTCGCTCGAAGACAGCCTGATGCGCATCTTTGCCTCTGACCGGGTGAAGAACTTCATGAAGGCGCTGGGCATGCAGTCCGGTGAGGCCATCGAGCATCGCATGGTGACCAACGCCATCGAAAAAGCGCAGCGCAAGGTGGAAGGTCGCAACTTCGACATCCGCAAGCAATTGCTGGAGTTCGATGACGTGGCCAACGAACAGCGTAAAGTGATTTATCACATGCGTAACACGTTGCTGGCCGCCGAGAACATTGGCGAGACCATTGCCGACTTCCGTGAAGAAGTGCTCAACAACCTGATCAGCCAGCATATTCCGCCACAATCCCTGCCGGAGCAGTGGAATGTTGCCGGTCTGGAATCGGCGCTCAACACCGACTTCGCGGTTCAACTGCCGATCCAGAAGTGGCTCGACGAAGACGACAACCTGCACGAAGACAGCCTGCGCGAAAAAATCATGGCGCAGCTGCTGGTGGCTTACAACGAGAAGGAAGACCAGGCCAGCGCCGAAGCCCTGCGTTCCTTCGAGAAGCAGATCCTCCTGCGCGTGCTGGACGACCTGTGGAAAGATCACCTGTCGACCATGGACCACCTGCGTCACGGTATCCACTTGCGCGGTTACGCTCAGAAGAACCCTAAGCAGGAATACAAGCGCGAGTCCTTCACGCTGTTCCAGGAACTGCTCGATTCGATCAAGCGCGATACTATCCGTGTGCTTTCGCATGTTCAGGTTCGCCGCGAAGATCCAGAGGAAGAAGAAGCACGCCTGCGTCAGGAAGCCGAAGAGCTGGCCAGTCGCATGCAGTTCGAACACGCGCCTGCACCGGGTATCGAGCAGCCGCTGCTCGACGAAGAGGGTGGTGAAGCGCCTGTTGCCGTTGCATCCGAACCGGTTCGCAACGACCAGAAACTGGGCCGCAACGAGCTGTGCTGGTGTGGTTCGGGCAAGAAATTCAAACACTGTCACGGCCAGATCAACTAAGCCTTTGACTGTGTAATACCTGCGCCGCGACCGGCTTGCCCGTCGCGGCGTTTTTTCATTGATCGCCGTACCGATGCGGACGGCGCCACACTCCATGAGGAGCACCCCGATGGCTGTTGGTCTTGGTCCTTTGCCTGCGTTGCACCCGGTTCCCGGTTTTGAACTTGGCATTTCTTCTGCCGGCATCAAACGCCCGGGGCGCAAGGATGTCGTGGTCATGCGCTGTGCCGAAGGCTCCAGCGTTGCCGGTGTATTCACCTTGAATGCGTTCTGCGCAGCGCCGGTCATTCTGGCCAAACAGCGTGTTCAGGGCACCGTGCGTTATTTGCTGACCAACACCGGTAATGCCAATGCGGGCACAGGCGAACCAGGTCTTGTGGCGGCGCGGCGTACCTGCGAGACACTGGCGCAACTGACTGGCGTCGATGCTTCTGCGGTGCTGCCGTACTCGACGGGCGTGATCGGCGAGCCGCTGCCAGTGGAAAAGATCGAAGGCGCTCTGCAGGCTGCGCTGGATGATCTGTCTGTGGATAACTGGGCCGCTGCGGCGACCGGGATCATGACCACCGACACCCTGCCCAAGGGCGCCAGCCGTCAGTTCAGCCATGACGGCGTGACCGTCACTGTGACCGGCATCAGCAAGGGCGCAGGCATGATTCGACCGAACATGGCGACCATGCTCGGTTACATCGCCACCGATGCCAAAGTGGCGCAGAGCGTGCTTCAGGACCTGATTCGTGACGGCGCCAACAAGTCGTTCAACCGCATCACCATCGATGGCGACACCTCGACCAACGATTGCTGCATGCTGATCGCCACCGGTCAGGCTGACCTGCCGGAAATCACCGAGGCCAAAGGCCCGCTATTCGAAGCGTTGAAGAAAGCCGTGTTCGATGTGTGCATGGAAGTCGCTCAGGCCATCGTGCGTGACGGTGAAGGTGCGACCAAGTTCGTGACCGTTGAAGTCAACGGTGGCGGCAATCATCAGGAGTGCCTGGACGTCGGTTATGCCGTGGCCCACTCGCCACTGATCAAGACCGCGCTGTTCGCCTCCGACCCGAACTGGGGACGTATTCTGGCGGCTGTCGGCCGTGCCGGTGTGCCGGATCTGGACGTGAGCAAGATCGACGTATTCCTGAGTGGCGTGTGCATCGCCAGCCAGGGCTGCCGCGCCACGACCTACACCGAAGAGCAGGGCTCGGCGGTGATGGCCGAAGAAGAAATCACCATCCGTATCGAGCTGGGCCGCGGCAATTGCAGCGAAACGATCTGGACCACCGATCTTTCTCACGAGTACGTGAAGATCAACGCGGAATATCGCACCTGATTCAATGCCCGGCGCGCCGGCATCCTGTCTTCGCGCCGGGCTCAATGGAGCTGAACCATGAGCCTGCACCTGATTATCGGCGACAAACGCTACTCCTCCTGGTCGCTGCGTCCCTGGCTGGTGCTGGAAATGACCGGTGCTTCGTTCACCGATCAGGTCATCCGCCTGAACCAGCCTGACACCCGTGCGAACATTCTCAAGTATTCACCCACCGGCAAGGTCCCTGCGTTGCAGTGCGAGCACGGCACGATCATCGATTCGCTGGCCATTTGCGAATACCTGGTCGAACGTTTTCCGGACGCTGGCCTGTGGCCGAGTGACATCGCCGCGCGTGCTCAGGCACGTTCTGCGTGCGCGCAGATGCACAGCGGTTTTGTCAGTCTGCGTTCGAACATGCCGATGGACCTGCGCCAGGATCAGGCACTGGAAGTAATCCCGGTCGATACCCAGAACGACATCGACCGTATCGTCGAACTGTGGGCCGAATGCCGCACTGCGTCGGCCGAAAGTGGTCCGTTTCTGTTCGGCAAGCCAAGCATTGCCGACGCGTTCTTTGCCCCGGTAGCCATTCGCCTGCGCAGCTACCGTGTCGAGTTGCCTGAAGAAGCGCTGAAGTACATCGAAACCATTTACCAGTGGCCTGCTTTCAAACGCTGGCAGCAGGCCGGTCTGGAGGAGTTCTGATCGTGAAACGAGTTCATGTGGCCGCCGCCGTCATTCGTGACGCTGACGGCAGCGTATTGATTGCCCGACGTGCCGACACTCAGCATCAAGGCGGCCTCTGGGAGTTTCCTGGCGGCAAGGTCGAGGAGGGCGAGACCGTCCAGGACGCGCTCGCACGTGAACTGCAGGAAGAGCTGGGCATCCTGGTGACGGCGGCACGTCCGCTGATCAAGGTTTGTCACGACTATCCGGACAAGCAGGTGCTGCTGGACGTCTGGGAAGTCTCGGCCTTCACTGGCCTGGCGCATGGTGCAGAAGGGCAGCCGCTGGTCTGGGCCAGCCCGCGTGAGCTGGCCAATTATGACTTTCCGGCCGCCAATCAGCCTATCGTCGCGGCGGCACGTTTGCCCGGCGAGTACCTGATCACCCCTGAGGGGCTGGACAATATCGAGCTGTTGCGCGGTATGCAGAAAGCCATCGAAGGCGGCATCAAACTGGTCCAGTTGCGTGCGCCGGGTGGTTACGACCCGAAGTACCGTGACCTGGCCGTGGATGCGGCGGGCCTGTGTGCCGGCAAGGCGCAGCTCATGCTCAAAGGGCCTCTGGAGTGGCTGGGCGACTTTCCGTCCGCCGGTTGGCACCTGACGGCGGAGCAACTGCGCAAGTACGCCAGTCGCGGGCGTCCGTTCCCTGAGAACCGTTGGCTGGCGGCGTCATGCCATAACGCCGAAGAGCTGGCTTTGGCAGAGCAGATGGGCGTGGATTTCGTCACCCTGTCGCCTGTTCAGCCAACCCTGACCCACCCGGATGCGCAGCCACTGGGCTGGCCGCAGGCAACGCAACTGATTGCAGGCTTCAATAAGCCGGTCTTTCTGTTGGGTGGCGTAGGCCCTGCCGAGCGTCAACAGGCCTGGGAAAGCGGCGCACAGGGCGTTGCCGGGATTCGCGCGTTCTGGCCTGACGAGATCGTCTGACGCTCAGCAGAGGACGCAGAGCTCCCAGAACGGCATGCCCACGCAGAGTACCTGACGTTATACACAAGTCTGCTCTTGATTCTGGCCGCAGGCCGTGGGAGTGAGCTTGCTCGCGAAGAGGCCAGTAAAACCCCTGAAAATGGGGCGTCTGGACCGATGTCTTCGTGAGCCCGCCTCGCTCACTCCCACAAGGCCTATACATAACGCCAGGCCGCTGGCGTGTGTGAGCTCCGTGTAATGGATATGCCCGTCAAACCTGCTTGGGCGCGGGCTGCCAAAGGATCTCGGCAATGCCCTGTCTTCTGGCGATCAATCGAGCAGCGACGAACAGCAGGTCCGACAGCCTGTTGATATACGCCAGTCCTGCGCCTTCCAGCGGCTCGACAGCATTCAGATGCTGACAGCGACGTTCTGCACTGCGCGCCAGGCTGCGGCAGATGTGCGCTTGGGCGATCAGCGATGAACCGCCTGGCAAAATGAAATTCTCCAGTGGCCCCAGTTCGTCATTCCAGACATCGATGGCGGCCTCCAGTCGCTCGACCTCGGCTTCGTTCAGCGCCTTGTAGGTCGGCATGGCCAGTTCGCCGCCCAGATCGAACAGACGGTGCTGACACGGTGCAAGTACTTCGATCACTTCCTTGAGGGCCGGGACGCGCTGAGCTTCATCGATCAACCCTGCCAGCAATAGCCCCAGCTGGCTGTTGAGCGTATCGACCTCACCGATGGCCTCGACGCGCGGATGATCCTTGGAGACCCGACGGCCATCGCCCAGACCGGTTTCACCGGCATCGCCAGTGCGCGTGTAAATCTTCGACAAACGAAAGCCCATTGATGCGATTCCTGATCAGGATTTTGAAATGACCTGCTGCTGAACGCTCACCTGGTTGGCCACCAGCGGTAGACGCAGCGTAAAGCAGGTGCCTGTGCCGAGAGAGGAATGTACCTCCATCTGGCCTTTGTGGTTGTTGGTGACAATGAAGTAGGACACCGACAAGCCCAGTCCGGTGCCCTGGCCGATTTCCTTGGTGGTGAAAAACGGCTCGAACGTACGCTTGCGGATGTTCTCCGACATGCCGATGCCGTTGTCCTCGACCTGGATCTCGGCCCACGGCGGATTGAGGCGCGTGCGCAGGGTGATGCGCCCGGGCTCTTCGCTCTCCGGCCGCTGGTGAATGGCCTGCGCGGCATTCTTCAGCAGGTTCAGCAGCACCTGCTCCAGCTCGTTGGCAATGCACGGCACCGGACCCAGTTCGGGGTCGAACTGACGGATGATGTGCTGGCCCTTGAAGTCGAAACCGATGGTCAGATCGAAGTCGTTACTGGCGATCTCCACGGCCTGATCGATCAAGGCCGGCAAGTCGCAGGGTGATAACTGACGACTGCTCAGGCGGCTGAAATTGAGCATGTGGCTGACGATTTTTGCGGCCCTGGCACCGGCCTGCTGGATGCCGTCGAGCAGTTTGGGCACTTCGCGGCTTTCCAGGTAATGGTTGACCTGTGCCAGATCGACGCCGTCGGCCTCGGCCTGCTCGATGTTCTTCGGCAGCTCCGGGGACAGCCGCCGGCGGATGTTCTGCACGTTGTGCAGAATGGCGCCCAGCGGGTTGTTGATCTCATGCGCCATGCCTGCTGCCAGACCGCCGACGGACAACATTTTTTCCGACTGCACCATCATTTCTTCCAGCGATATGCGCTGGGTGATGTCATCGATCCGGATCACCACGCCGCGCCCGGCATCACCGGTCAATGGGTAGAACGTCAGCGCGTAGTGGCGGGACTCGTCATTCTTGATCCAGGTCACGCGCTCGATCTTGGTCACGCTGTGGCGCTCGACGGTGTGCTTGATCTGCGGCAGAAACGAGCGCATCGGCTCGAAGGCCAGGAAGATCGGCTGGTTCAGCGCTTCGTCCAGAGTCGTCCCGGACAATGCCGTCGCCTCCTGATTCCACTGGGTGACGTACAGCTGTTCATCCAGCGCGATCATCGCCGACGGCATCGAGTCGATGATGCTGTTGAGGTAGTTCTGGAAGCCGGTGAGCTTCTTCTCGATCTTGCTGCGCACCTGGACTTCCAGCTCCAGCTTGCGGTTGGTGTGGCGTGTCTCCTCGGCCAGCCCTTGGGCCTGATCGTAGGCTTCCTGCGAGTCGTCCCGCGCGCGCTTGAGTTGCTGTTCACGCGCTTCGATACGCGACAGCATGGTGTTGAACGCCTCGGCCAGGCTGCCGATTTCATCCTCGTTACCGGGTTCTGCGCGGAGTGCGTAGTTCTCTTCGCGGGTCACCTGCCGGGACAGTTCTTCAAGCTGATAAATAGGTTCAGTAATCAGGCGCCGAATCTGCCGTGCCACCACCAGCCACAGCAACACGCTGAACACCAGAATGCCCAGGCTGGCGGTCAGCGTGCCGGTGTAGAACGCTGGGGGCAGCTCGCTGCTGGCAACCAGCAACAGATGCCCTGGCGGCTCGTCGCCCTTCGGTACGGTAATGACCTGCGTACTGCGAAATTCGGTCAGGCGCCAGTTGTCCATGTCTTTGAAGTGTCTGGGCAGCTCAAGGCTTTCGCCCTGATGCATCTGCTCAAGCCGCTCGCCGTTGTTGTCATACAGGGCTGCGGCACGTAACGGCCCGTAGCTTCTCAGTTCCTTGAGCAGCGCGCGCGCCTCATCAGGCGAGTACAAGGCCCGTTCGTTGAGGTTGGCGCTGCTAATCAGCCGGCCAATGGTCTGCAGGGCCTGCGGAGCCATCGCCTCCTGAGAGATGTAATAGGCCGCGCTGATGAAGGTCAGGTTGGCGACCAGCAGTACGGTGGTCATCAGGACCAGCAGGGCGGCCAGCAGTTTCTGGCCGACTGGCAGGTTTTCCAGGCGTTGGCGCAAGGGCATTGGGCAAGTCGCAGTGACGGGTGATGCGAGCAGGGTAGCGCGGGCTAGTCGGTACGCAAACCCTTGCTTGCCAGATGGGCTGTCAGACGCGTCTGCAAATGCTGCAGGTGCGGTGCGGGGCTGCCATGACGCGCTGCGGCTGCGCACGCATAACCCAGCAGGTAGCTGATTTCGGTGCGTCGTCCGTGAAGCACATCCTGATACATGGATGAATAGTTGGAGGCGGTCGCCTGGATGACCCGCAGCACTTCGGCATGCAGCTCCTGCGCGGCCGCTGGCTGGCCGCAGCGGCCCAGCAGCTCGGTCAGCTCGGCGCACAGCGTGGCGACCTCGCAGGCGTGCTCGAGCAGGCCACCATTACGGCAGTCATGCAGCACCGTCAGCGGGTTGATCGCGCAGTTGAGGGCCAGCTTGCGCCACAGGCGGGTCAGGATGTCCGGCGTCCATTGGTGGGGAATGCCACTGTCGTGCAAGTCCTGCAGAAGCGCGGGGGCTGTCGGGTTGGATGCATCCCCCAGCCAGTTGAAACCATGGCCAGCGAACCTGACGTGCCAGTCCGATTCCAGAAACGCGCCTTCGGTGCTGGAGGCAAACAGGCAGCGCGCGTGGGGGATTTGCGCAGCCACTGCGTCCTGGCTGCCCAGGCCGTTCTGCAACAGGATGACGTCGGCCTGCGCCGTCAATCGCGGAGCCAACTGAGCGACAGCCTGCTCGGCCTCGTAAGCCTTGCAGGCCACCAGCAGTCGTTCGATGGGTTGTCGATGGTCGGCGGTCTGCGCTTCGACCGGGTACGCATGGGCAATATCGTTCTCGACCAGCGTCACGCAGCTGCCATTGGCTTGATAGGCGGCCAGCCGATCAGCGTTGCGAAGGATCAACCGCACCGGCAGATTCGCGCGTGCCAGTCGCGTCGCCCAGAGACTGCCCAGGCTGCCTGCACCGAGAACATGCCATGTCACCGCCATCACAGCGGCACGTTATGGCGCTGAAGCGGTCTGCAGAAGGTGAAAACAAGGATGTGCATGGAAGGCTCACAGTGAACGCTGGAAAAGTCTCGTTATAATGAGCGTTCTTTCACACCGTCAAGTCATGCGTGCCCGAATTGTGCGCACGCCGTTTATCTGGAGAACATACATGCCCTCGTTCGACGTAGTGTCCGAATTGGATAAACACGAAGTCACGAATGCCGTCGACAACGCTATCAAAGAGCTGGACCGTCGCTATGACCTCAAAGGCAAAGGCACGTTCGAGTTCAAGGAACTGACCGTCACGCTGACTGCAGAAGCAGACTTCCAGCTGGAGGCCATGATCGAAATCCTCAAGCTGGCGCTGGTCAAACGCAAGATCGACGCGAAGTGCCTCGAGATCAAGGACGCTTATGCTTCCGGCAAATTGATGAAGCAGGAAGTCATCCTGCGTGAAGGCATCGACAAGGAGCTGGCGAAGAAAATCGTCGCTCACATCAAGGAAGCCAAACTCAAGGTCCAGGCCGCCATTCAGGGCGAGCAGGTGCGGGTGACCGGCAAGAAGCGCGACGACCTGCAAGAAGCCATCGCAGCGTTGCGTGCCTACGATTCGGGCATGCCGTTGCAATTCAACAACTTCCGCGACTGATCGTTGCATTGAAAGCCAGGGAACCCTGCGTTCCCCGGCCAGTCCGAATCGCCCTGAGCATTGAAATGACGGCAGGCTGCCGTGGTTTTGATCGCAGTTCGTGACGAGTAAGGAGATAACGATGGATTTAAACGCAGAAGTCGGTCATCTGTGGCAAGCGTCGCAGGCCTGGATTCCGATGATCATGGAGTACGGCAGCCGCTTGCTGCTGGCAGTCGTTACATTGTGCGTAGGCTGGTGGCTGATCAACCGGCTGACCGGCAAACTCGGCGCCTTGCTGGCCTTGCGACACGCCGATCTGGCCTTGCAGGGCTTCGTCAGCAACCTGGCCAACATCATTCTGAAAATCCTGCTGGTGGTCAGCGTCGCGTCGATGATCGGCGTGGAAACCACCTCGTTCGTGGCGGCGATCGGTGCGGCCGGTCTGGCGATCGGTCTGGCCCTGCAAGGCAGCCTGGCGAACTTCGCCGGTGGCGTACTGATTCTGTTGTTCCGTCCGTTCCGTATCGGTGACTGGATTGAAGCCCAAGGTGTGTCGGGAACCGTCGACAACATTCAGATCTTCCACACTGTACTGCGCACCGGCGACAACCGTACGGTGATCATTCCCAACGGCAACCTGTCCAACGGCATCATCACCAACACCAACCGTCAACCGACCCGCAAGATCACCTTCGACATCGGCGTCAGCCACGATGCGGATTTGAGGAAAGCATTGCAGGTCCTGCTGGACATGGCAGACGACCCACGCGTACTCAAGGACCCGGCCCCCCAGGCCGTGGTGGCAGCGCTGGGGGAGAACTCGATTACCTTGTCCCTGCGTGTCTGGACCAGCAGTGGCGACATGGGCGACGTGACGTCGATGTTCAACATCGAAGCGCGCGACCGCCTGAAGGACGCAGGCATCGAGATTCCATTGCCGCAACGGATTGTGCGGGTGGTTCAGGAATAGTTGTGAGTGCGGTATGAAAAAGCCCTGGCTCGTGAGAGTCGGGGCTTTTTTAGTTGCAGGTTCAGGAAAAGGCTCTTTCCATGGTTGATGATTGTCTGCCTTCAGCGATGCCCGGGCGCTTTACCGTCTGTTGATACGAACATGCCTTTCAGCTCTCCGGCACAAAAAGTAGGTTATTTACTGTAAATGTAACCGTCGTCGTCCTCATCTTCCTCGTTGATATCTTTGAGTTTTTCTTGATGAGGCACCGGGTAAAGACCCAGTACAGCCGCTATTCCCGCAGATATGCCCATGAGGAATGGGGTCGGCTCGGGATACTGCGAAAGTTTCCGATCGGGATCCTGTGTGGGATTAACGCCGCTGCCAGTGGGGAGCTTCATTATCTTCATACCATCAGCGGTGAGAATGCAGCGAGGCAGGACTATCTTGCCTTCAAACATTTCCACTATTTCGGCGTTGGGTAAGGGGGTGAGCGGCTCACAGACCTGTGCACCCGATTCGCTATGCGTGAACAAGAACTTCTCGCCGCTTTTCTCGATACGAATCCTTGGCTGATTCTTGGGCTTTGTGGCGTAGTCACCAATCAACTCGTCACACGGGGACACTGACTCTTGCGCACAGCCCGCTAATAGAACCATCCCGGCGACTAAATGCATCCCTACGACGGCCTGACAAAAACGCGTGTACATGTTTCTTCCTTGTTCCAATTGAGGGGGCAGTTCCATGTCGTTTCCTGTACTTGCGCTGCATGACCTGATCACGAAATATCCTAAACCACTCGCACATTCATGGCGTGGCTGGCCACACCCTGACAGCCGCACGCCAGTCGGTGGCCGTGCAGGACCACCGGTATGCCGTTCAGTTTTCGGGTGGGGTGGCCTTCGATAAAGGCGAACTCTCCTGAATGAAGCGGGCAGGTGGCTTTGTCGCCCAGCACGGCCGGAGGCTTGCCGTTGAGGGTGTGGGTGCCTGCCAGTTGGCAGGACACCACTCGGCCACCACTGCTGATGGCGTCGCCCAGGCAGACGGGATAACTCACTCCGCAGGTGCCCCGCCGGTTGGCGAGCCGAAGGTGAACGGGTCTGCGCCGCGGTTCTGGCTGTTCTTCGCTTTGCGGGCTTCATCGGGCGGGCGGACCATTTGTACGGTCAGGCTGCCATCGGTGCCGGCGTAGACCACGGC